>NZ_JBVIPK010000003.1:615893-743275 GCF_055577965.1 Streptomyces sp. NPDC033165 | reverse complement strand
CCCCCCCCCCCCCCCCCCCCCCCCCCCCCCCCCCCCCCCCCCCCCCCCCCCCCCCCCCCCCCCCCCCCCCCCCCCCCCCCCCCCCCCCCCCCGCGCCCGTGCTCGGAGAAGCCCTGCGCAACGGACCCCGGCCCCGTAACCCCGACTCTCCGACCTCAGCTCTCGCGGGTGTAGAAGATGTAGAAGGCGGTGCAGAAGACGCCCGCGCCGACCACCAGCCCCAGCCCGGCCGACCGCAGCACACTGGTATCGGTGAGGCTCACCAGGAAGCCGACCGCGCACGCGGTCAGCGCACCGTAGGCAACCGCCCGCAGCTCGCGCGGCAGCGACTGCTGGATCTGGCCCAGCGCGAAGCAGAGGGCCGCCAGAGCGGCGCCCGAGACGAGACCGAGCAGGACCTGTCCGCCGGTGCTGGGGCCTCCGTCGCGGCGGATGAAGGCCGCGTAGAAGCCGTAGATCACGCCGAGCACCAGGGGCAGCGCCCAGGCGAGCGGAGTGTGGTGGCGGGCCCGTGCGTGGGCCCGGGGGCCTCTTCGATTGGGCACGGCTGCGTGTGTGGCCATCGCGGACAGCTCCTTCCGTCACCCCCGTCGCTCGCCCCCCATTCCTCCAGAGCACACCCGCCAGCGCCGCCCGGCAACTCGAATGGCGTACGGCCCGGAGCGGGCCGGCTCCGTACGGGATTCCCTGGTGAAGTGCGGACCTCTCCCTCAGCGAGCTCAGCGGCCTCGGCGTCTTCCAAGTCGTCCGAGGCCTCGGCGTCCAAGGCCGCCTTCTCCGCGGTCCTGCTCGTGCTGCTCGCCGTCCTGGTGCCGTTGAGCGCGCTCTCTGCCTGGGTCGACCTGGAGATCGACAACACCGACCGGTACGTCGCAGCCGTCTCGCCGCTCTCCTCCGACCCTGCGGTGCAGTCCACCGTCTCGGACGTGATCACCGACGAGGCGATGCGCCAGATCGACCTCGGGCCGCTCCAGGACACGGTCCGGGAGTTCCTGCACGAGACCGTGCAGTCCTTCACGACCACCGAGGCCTTCGGGAACGCCTGGGACACCGCGAACCGGGCCGCCCACAAGGCGGTGACCAACGCCCTGGACGGCGACGGCGGCCAGCCCGTGAGAATCGATCTGGCGCCGGTGATCGATCAGGTCAAACAGGATCTCGTGCGTGACGGGGTGCCGTTCGCGGATCGGATTCCGGTTCAGCGGACGGAGATCACCGTGCTCGGCCCCGACCAGGCCGACGACCTCAGAGGCTCCTTCCGCTGGCTGCGGTATTGCAGCATCTGGCCCGCCGTCGCCACCCTGGTGCTCCTCGTCCTGGTGGTGGGCATCACGACGGTACGACACGGGCTGCGAGCCGGACTGTGGGCCACCGCAATGGTGGGCGCCGGTTTCATGCTCGGCGCGATCGTGCTCCGGGTCCTGGTCGCGGTCGGCCGGAGCCGGGTGCTGGACGAGGTGCCGGGCCGGGACCGGGACGCGGCCGCCGCGGTCGTCGACGCCCTGACGGCCTCGCTGCGGACCACGGTCTGGGTGGTCCTGGTGGTCGGTGCAGTTCTGCTCGTGGGGGCGGTGCTCGCCCGGGCACTCCTGCGGCCCGGAAAACCCCGGGTCGGCGGTGTACGGGGCTGAGCGGGAGAGGACGGCCACCCCTGCTTCGCTGTTTCACGTGAAACAGCGAAGCAGGACGGAGAGCCGGTGCCGGCGCCCTCAGTGCTCCGGCGGGCGTCCCTGAAGCCGCTCCATCTCTCGACGGTCGCGCTTCGTCGGACGGCCAGCGCCCCGATCCCGCACGGGGACCTGCATCGCGAGCTCACACGGCGGCGGGGGCGGGCTGTTGTCGATGAAACACTCCACGGCCACCGGCGGTCCGACCCGCTTCTTGACGATCTTCGAGACGACGACCACCCGGTCCCGCCCCGCGTGCCGGAGCCGCACCTCGTCGCCGACGCGTACGGCCTGGGCGGGCTTGGCCCGCTCGCCGCCGACCTTCACATGCCCCGCCCGGCAGGCGGCGGCCGCCTGGGCACGGGTCTTCGTCAGCCGGACCGACCAGATCCACACATCGACCCGGACGCTTCCTGCCGCCTGCGGTGCGTCACCGGAAACCATGGGTCCGACTTTAGTGGTGGCCGGGCGTGAGGCGGGAGAAATATCCGGCCTCACGCCCGGCCTGCGGACTTCACACCCGCCCTACGGATCTCACGCCCGTTCCGCGGCGGGGGCTCACACGCCGATGTCGCGCCCGTCCTTGCGCCAGACGGCGACGACGGAAGGACGGACGATCTTCCCCGGTCCGTCGGGCCAGACACTCGCCGGATTCTCCACGGAGGCCCCGTCGACCTCGCCCGGGTGCTGGACCGCGACCAGGACACGGCGGTCCTGGATGACCGGGCCGCAGGTCTCCGCGCCGGTCGGAACCGTCAGGAACTGCTTCAGCTCGCCACGCCGGTCGCCCTGCGTCGCCACACCGAACAGCCCGTCGTGCGAGCCGAGCTTGTTGCCGTCCGTGGAGATCCACAGGTTGCCGTGGGCGTCGAACGCCACGTTGTCCGGGCAGGAGATGGGGCTGACGTTCTCCTTGGGGAAGCCCGCGTAGTACGTCGACGGATCGTCCGGGTCGCCCGCCACGAGGAACAGCCGCCAGGCGAAGCCGTCGCCCGCCGGGTCGTCCCAGTTCTCCGCGAGCTCCAGGACTTGCCCGTGCTTGTTGCCGTTGCGCGGGTTCGCCTCGTCCACGCCGGGCTTGCCCTCCTTGCCGCGGTCCGAGTTGTTGGTGAGCGCCACATAGACCCGGCCGGTGCGCGGCGAGGGCTCGACGTCCTCGGGGCGGTCCATCTTCGTCGCGCCGACCTTGTCACCGGCCAGCCGCGTGTAGACGTACACCTCCTCGGCGGTCATGCCGGGGACGTGCGAGGTGGTGCCGGTGGCCAGCGGTATCCAGACGCCACTGCCGTCGAATTCGCCGTCCGCGGGCAGCTTTCCGGTGCCGTCGATCTCGGTGACCGGCGAGTCGCCGGTCAACTTGGCGACGTACAGCGTGCCCTCGTCCAGCAGCGTCAGGTTGTGCTCGCGGGCGGCACGCGAGTTCCCCTTCTTCATCCGCTTACTGGAGACGAACTTGTAGAGGTAGTCGAACTTCTCGTCGTCACCCATGTAGACGACCGGACGCCCGTCGGAGGTGAGCCGGGGCTCGGCGGCCTCGTGCTTGAACCGGCCCAGCGCGGTGCGCTTGCGCGGGGTGGAGTCCGGGTCGTACGGGTCGAGTTCGACGACCCAGCCGAAGCGGTTGGCCTCGTTGGGCTCCTTCGACAGGTCGAACCGCTCGTCGAACCGCTCCCACTGGCGCCCGGAGGCGCTCGTGCGGATCCCGTACCGCTTGTGCATGTCGGTGCTGCCGTTGGCGAAGTACTGGTTGAAGTTCTCCTCACCGTGCAGCGTGGTGCCCCACGGGGTGGTGCCGCCCGCACAGTTGTTGAGGGTGCCGAGCACCTTGCGGCCGGTGGGGTCGGCGGAGGTACGCAGCAGGGCACTGCCCGCGGCCGGGCCCGTCATACGGAATTCGCTCGTCGCGGTCAGGCGGCGGTTCAGCGGGTGCCTGCTGACCGGACTCAGCCTGCCGGTGCGGTATTCCTCCTGGACGACGACCACGGAGAGTCCGTGCGCCGCCCAGGCGATCTCCACCTGTTCGCGGGTCGGGTTGGCCGAATCGTATCCGCGGAACATGAGGAGCTCGTCCGTGTACTCATGGTTCGCGACCATCACCTGCCGACCGCGCTCGCCGCGGAGCGGGAGCAGGGAGAGGAAGTCGTTGTTGTAACCGAACTGGCCCGCCTGCGCCTTCGCCGTCTGGTTCTCCGGGTCGAAGGCGGGCGCTCCGCGCAGGATCGGCTCGCCCCAGCGGATCACCACGTTCTGGGCGTACCCGGCGGGGATCGTGACCTTGTCGTCCCTGTTGGGCGCGACCGGCGAGAACCGCAGGCCACGTGCCCCGGACCGGCCCGGTTTGTGGGGCGGCCACGGTTTGTGACCATGCCCGTGCCCGGCGAGTGCGGCGGCCTCGGCCTGCGGGGCGCTCGGGCCGGTCAGGGCGGCGGCCCCGGCGGCGGTGGCGACGGTGACCACGGCGGCGGCGCGCATCATCGAGCGGCGCGACACGGCACCGGCGATGATGTCGCCGGCGTATTCGTTGTCGCTGTTGTTGGGTGTCTCCTGGAAACAGGCGTCCCCGCAGCGGAAGCGGCAGGTCAGCGCGGAACGCCCGCCCGGGTGCGAGCCGATGAGCGGCAGCAGATTGCGCACGTGGATTCCCTCCGTCTGGTGTCGTGCGTGACGGTAGGTGCGTCTCAACGCGGTCCGAGGGACTCTCGGTGAACGGCGAGTGAAGTCCGGGCCACCGCTGTTCCCTTGGCGACCAGTGCTGTTCCCTTGGGGGCCGACGGTGGACACGCCCGTGGACACGGTCCGGGAACGGATTCGGCTCGGTTGACACAGGGGTGGGCCGCACCGGCGAACGGCCGGATCCGGCCGCTAACCTTACGTATCCGTCCTGGCCAGGGATGAATTCCCCCAGGTCGGACATTCACCGCACCCAACTCATGCGAAAGGCCTCGCCCATGGGCATTCGGAGCTTGCTGCGCAAGGTGTTCGGCCGCACGGAGCAGGACGAGCCGACCACGGCCACCGTCCCGCCCCAGGCCGAACGCACCCAGCCCAAGGAGGCGGAGCAGGAGATCACTTCGGCGGCCGAGTCCGCGACGGAATCGGCGGAACCGGCCGAACCGAAGGCGTCCATTCCGGCCCCGGCCTCGCCCTCGTCCCCCGCCGCGTCCCCCTCTTCGACCCCTTCGGCCTCTTCGGCTTCTTCGGACGCGTCCGCCGCGGCCCCGGCATCCTCCGCCACCGATTCCGTGGAGCGCGACGAGTCGCGCGCCGCCGACCTGGTGGCGGAAGCCTTCGACAAAGCGGCCACCAGGGCCAAGCCCACGCCGACCGTCCCCGCACAGGGATCGGCCCCCGAGGCGGACCTGACGGAGACCGCTCCCGCTGCTGCGGAGGAGCCCGTCGAGGCACCCAAGGCGGAGAAGGCCCCTCAGGCGGAGAAGGCCCCCGAGGAGGTGAAGGAGCCGGTGGAGCCGACCGAGCCCGCGGCCCCGGGCACGACCGAGGAGCCGGAGGCGATCACGATCGACCTCGACCTCGACGAGCGCCCGGAGCCCGCTCCGAAGCCGGAAGCCAAGGCCGAGCCGGACGTCAAGCAGGTAGCCGAGGCCGAGCCCGAAGCGGCCACCGCGACGGCTCCCGAAGCCCCGCAGACCGCTCCCGAAGCAACGACGGCGCCGGAAGAGGCCCCGGAGCAGGCCGCGGAGAAGGCCCCGGAGTCAGCCCCTCAGGCCTCCCCCGCTCCCAAGACCCCGGAAGCATCGGCAACCGCCCCGACCGCCGCGGAGACCGACGCCGCCCCTGAGGCCGCCGTTCCCGCCCCCGGCAAGCCCGCCACCTCCCTCGCCCGGGTCAAGTCGCGGGCACCCCAGCTCGTCGCCCCGTACAAGGCGGCGCAGACGGCGCTCAAGGCGCACGGGCTGACCGGGCTGCGTGCCCGGGTCTACCTGGTGCTCGACCGCTCCGGCTCGATGCGGCCGTTCTACAAGGACGGCAGCGCCCAGCATCTGGGCGACCGGGCGCTCGCGCTCGCCGCGCACCTGGACGAGGACGCCACCGTGCCCGTCGTCTTCTTCTCGACCGACATCGACGGCACCGGGACGATCGAGCTGTCCGGCCACGAGGGCCGCGTCGACGAGCTGCACGCCGGGCTCGGCCGACTGGGCCGTACGCACTACCACCGCGCGATCGAGGAGGTCGTCGCCCACCACGAGAAGTCGGAGGCCACCGGTCCGGCACTCGTGATCTTCCAGACGGACGGTCCGCCGGACGCCAAGCAGGCCGCCCGTCAGGCGCTCGCGGAGGCGGCTCGGCTGCCGCTGTTCTTCCAGTTCGTCGCCTTCGGCGAGCAGGACGCGAAGGGCTTCGACTTCCTGCGGAAGCTGGACGTCCCGAACGCGGGCTTCTTCCACGCGGGCCCGGCCCCGCGCGAGATCGCGGACACCGAGCTCTACCGGGAGATCCTCGCCGGACTGCCTGCCTGGACCGCCGCCCGTGAGGAGGGCTCCGGGGCCTGACCCCGCTCGACCGGCAGCCGTACGGTCACGGCGAGACCGCCGCCCTCCGGGCCCGGTACCGCCGTGACCGTACCGCCGTGGGCCACTGCGATGGACCGCACGATCGACAGCCCGAGGCCCGCCCCGGGGCCCATCCGGTCCCGGCCCTCGCCCCGCCGGAACGGCTCGAAGAACCCGGCGATGTCGGCCTCGCAGACCACCGGCCCGCTGTTGCTCACCAGCAGCGCCCCGTCCTCGGTCAGCGAGACCTCCACCGAGCCGCCCGGCACGTTGTACGTGACCGCGTTGGCCAGGAGGTTCGCCACCAGCTGGGCGAGCAGCAGCCGGTTGCCGCGGACCCGGCAGGACGCGATCGCGACACGCAGCGCGGGGCCCCCGCCGCCCGGCTCCCGCTCCACCGGGCTCTCGCCGCTCCGATCCCGTACCGCCCGGTGCCGGGCCGTCTCCTCCCGCACCACATGGTCGAAGCGGACCTCCTCGTGCTCGTCGGAGGCCAGGCCACGTTCGCTGCGGGCCAGCACGAGCAGTCCCTCGATGAGGCGCTCGCTGCGCCGGTTGGTGTCCAGCAGGGTCTGCCGGGTGCGTACGAGGTCCTCGGGTGACGGGTCGTCCAGACCGATCTGGATCGCCGCGCGCTGGGTGGCCAGGGGGGTGCGCAGCTCGTGCGAGGCGTTCGCGATGAACCTGCGCTGGCTGTCGAACGCCTTCTCCAGGCGGGCCAGCAACGCGTCCAGCGTCTCGCCCAGCTCCTTCAGCTCGTCGTCGGGCCCGCTGGACGCGATCCGCTCGTGCAGGGTCCGCTCGGAGAGCCGGCGGGCCTTCGCGGTCATCGCGTGGACGGGCCGCAGCACCCGGCCCGCTGTCCACCAGCCCACGCCGACCGCACCCGCCGTCATCACCAGCAGCGCGGCGAACGACCAGTACATGAGCTGCTTGCCCGCGGCGTCGCTGACGTGGCCGGTGAGTTCGTAGACGGTGGGCCCGCCCGCCGGGCTGCGGGCGATGAGCGGTCCGTTCACCGTGTACCCGGGCGGGAGGTCGACGGCGGAGGAGGCGATGGCCCGCGCCTCGGTCTCCGTACCGGCCCGGGAGGCCAGATTGACGGTGGCCAGCAGCGCGGTGCCGAGCACCAGGAAGACACCGCCGTACACGAGGGCGATGCGGGTCCTGATCGTCGAGCGCGGCAGCTTCGAGGCGTCGACCAGCCGCCGTGCCACGGTCGGCCGCTTCACAGGGCGTACCCGACGCCCTGCACCGTGCGGATCAGCGCGGGCTCGCCGAGCTTGGCCCGGAGCTTGCTCATGCAGACGCGCACGGCCCTGGGATGGGGGCTCCCCTGCTCGAACGGCAGTGGAGCGCTCGGGGAAGGACCGGCGTTGGCGTCCCAGGCCCGCTCCAGCAGCTCTTCCGCGCTGACCGTCCCGCCGTCGGCCTCCAGCAGCAGTTGCAGCACGGTGAACTCCTTGGGCGAGAGGTCCAGATCCCGGCCGTCGCGGAACGCGGAGCGCCGTACGGTGTCGAGCCGGATGCCGTGCCGCTCCAGCTGGGGCGGTACGGGGCGGGCGCTGCGGCGCCGCAGGGCGCGTACCCGGGAGACCAGCTCGGGGAACTCGAACGGCTTGGTGACGTAGTCGTCGGCGCCGAGATCGAGCCCGGCGACCCGGTCCTCCATGGCGCCGGAGGCGGTGAGCATCAGGATCCGGGTGCGCGATCCGGAGGCGACCAGGCGGCGCGCGACGTCGTCGCCGTGCACCCGGGGGAGGTCGCGGTCGAGCACGACGACGTCGTAGTCGTGCAGCCCGAGGTAGGCGAGGGCCGCGTCGCCGCTGTAGACCGTGTCGACCGCGAAGCCGGCCCGGCGCAGCCCGGTGGCGACCAGCTCCGCCAGGATCTCCTCGTCCTCGGCGACCAGTACCCGCATGATGACGTCCCCTGTCTCGTGCACGCTCGTCCGCTCCCTCCCAGGATGCGTCCTTCCTGGGGGAAGCATTGCGGGAAGGGATGTTTCGCAAAGCTCTCCACAGGCCCGCCGCCGGAGGGCGCCCCCTCCGCCCGCGCGCAGGCCGTCATCAACGATGTGAGTGGATCTTGAACGGGCCGTTAGGATTTCGACCATGGCGGCCACTGGATCCGAGAAGCAGGGGGCGACGGCGTACTACGTCTCGACCCCCATCTACTACGTCAACGACGCTCCTCACCTGGGCCACGCCTACACGACCGTCGCAGGCGACGTGCTCACGCGCTGGCACCGCCAGCGCGGCGAGAAGGTGTGGTACCTCACCGGCACGGACGAGCACGGTCAGAAGATCATGCGCACGGCCGAGGCGAACAACGTGACTCCGCAGGCTTGGGCGGACAAGCTCGTCGAGGAGGCGTGGAAGCCCCTCTGGGAGCACCTGAACATCGCGAACGACGACTTCATCCGGACCACGGAGAAGCGGCACACCGACCGTGTGCAGGAGTTCGTCCAGGACCTGTACGACAAGGGCGAGATCTACAAGGGCGGGTACGAAGGCCCGTACTGCGTGGGCTGCGAGGAGTACAAGCTCCCCGGCGATCTGATCGACGGCGAGGGCGAGTTCGCCGGTCAGAAGCTGTGCCCGATCCACAAGAAGCCGGTGGAGCTCCTCAAGGAGGAGAACTACTTCTTCAAGCTCAGCGAGTACGGCCCGAAGCTGCTGGAGTTCTACGCGGCGAACCCGGGCTTCATCCAGCCCGAGTCGGCGCGCAACGAGGTCGTGAACTTCGTCGAGCAGGGCCTCCAGGACCTGTCGATCTCCCGCTCGACGTTCGACTGGGGCGTCCCGGTGCCGTGGGACGACAAGCACGTCATCTACGTGTGGGTCGACGCGCTGCTCAACTACGCGACGGCGGTCGGATACGGCGCCAACCAGGAGAAGTTCGAGGGTACGTTCCCGGCGAACGTGCACCTGATCGGCAAGGACATCCTCCGCTTCCACTCGGTGATCTGGCCCGCGATGCTGATGGCGCAGGGCCTGCCGCTCCCCGGCAAGGTCGTCGCCAACGGCTGGCTGATGGTCGGCGGCGAGAAGATGTCGAAGTCGAACCTGACCGGCATCAAGCCGCAGGACCTGACCTCGCACTTCGGCGTTGACGCCTACCGCTGGTATTTCCTGCGGGCCATCTCCTACGGCAGCGACGGGTCGTTCTCCTGGGAGGACTTCTCCGCCCGCTACACCTCCGAGCTCGCCAACGACTACGGCAACCTCGCCTCGCGCGTCGCGGCGATGGTCGGCAAGTACTTCGGCGGGGCGCTGCCGGAGGGGACGGCCGCCGGTGACGCCGAGCGGGCCGTGCAGGAGGGCCTGGCGAAGGCCGTGGCGACCGCCGACCGGAAGATCGGCGAGGAGCTGGACTTCCAGGGCGGCATCCTGGCGATCTTCGACTTCGTGAAGCAGGTCAACGGCTACATCACGGAGCAGGAGCCGTGGAAGGTGGCCAAGGACACCACTCCGGAGGGCCAGGCCCGTCTGGCGACCATCCTCTACACCGCCGCCGAATCGCTGCGCGGGGTCGCGGTCCTGCTCAACGCCGTGATGCCGGAGACCTCGCAGAAGCTCTGGGAGTCCCTGGGCGCCGAGGAGTCCCTGGGCGCGCTGGCCGACCAGAAGGTCCAGGACGCGGGCACCTGGGGCGTCCTGTCCGCGGGCACGACGGTGACGAAGGGCGCGGTGCTGTTCCCCCGCCTGGAGGAGAAGCCCGCGTAGCGGTTGACGTACGTACGCCGGGAGCCCGGGACCGCGAGTGGCGGTCCCGGGCTCCTGCTCTTACGGCGTCGGGCTCTTACGGCGTCGGGTCAGCGCACCCAGTTGTTGAGCGGCTCGGTGTCCAACTCGATCCCGACCGGGTCGGGCAGGGTGACGGTCTTGCCGTACGGCACCGTCACGACCTGCTCGTAGCGCACACCGTCGGGCCCCGAGTGGACCTTCACCTCGCAGGCGTCCCGGTCGATCAGCAGATAGACGGGGATTCCGGTCTCGGCGTACGCACGCGGCTTCTCGACGCGGTCGCGACGGTCGGTGTCCTCGTCGTACGAGGTGACCTCGACGACCATGAGGACGTCGTCGGGGCTGGCCCACTCACCTTGGCCGACAAAGCTGTCGATCGGAGCGAGACTGGCATCGGGGCGGGCGTTGCCCCTGCGGTAGGACTCAATACGGAGGCCTTGCTCGCCGAAGAGCCACCTGCTCGGATCCGACTGCATGCAGATCTGCGTCAGCCAGGCGATGATCCGCCCGTGGTCCCCGTCCGGCACAGCCTTGACCCCCAGTTTCCCGTTCACGAACTCCAGCCGCAGTGCCTCCTCAGCACGTATGGCGCTACGGGCCAGTTCCTCGAAGACGTCCTGCGTCAGGACGCGGTCCTCGACCACGCTCACAACGACCTCCTCCTGCACCGGGCCACCGGGTCACTTGCACCGGGGAACATTCTCAGCGTACGGGCAAGGGGCCCCGCCCGTACGCCCGATCACCGGCTCACCGGCTCACCGGCTCACCGCCCCAACGACCCCGCGTCCCCCATCACGATCACCGGGTTCATCGCCGGGTCCAGGGTGCGCAGGAGCTCCTTCATGCGCTTCTCCGGGACCGAGACGCAGCCCTGGGTGGGGCCGCCGTGGTCGACGTGGATCCAGATGCCTCCGCCGCGTCCGAGACCGAGCGGGCGGGTGCGGTTCAGGGGGCTGACGCCCTCCGTGCGGTTGTAGTTGATCGCGATGACGTAGTCGAAGGAGCCCTCCAGCGACTCCCCGAAGAAGCCCACGCCGTCCACCGCGAACCGGGGGTGCTCGTCGTACGGAAGCAGCGCCCCCGGGTCGGGGAGGCGGCCGCCCGCGTCGGTGAGGGAGTAGACGCCCGTCGGGGACCGCAGATCACCCGCCACGTGGTGGTCGGTCCAGCCCTCCATACCGTTGTGGGTCTGCCAGGGACCCGCGACGGGCTGCCAGCCCCGCGCGGGGTCCTCCCGGCTGTACAGGACCGCGCTGGACTGGTTGGAGTCGGCTTCCTCCCCCGTCACGACGAACGCCTGCCGGGCGTCGGCGGGGATCTGCGCCCGGGTCTGTGGCCCCAGGCCCGGGATCTCCGCAGGCGTGGGGGTGGGCTCGGCACTGGGTGAGGTCCGGGGCGTGGACGCGGCGTCGGACTGGGGGCCCGCCGCGCCCCGCGCCGGGTCGGTGGGGGCGGAGGCGGATGGCGTACCGGAGGAGCAGCCGGTGAGCAGCAGGGCCAGGGCGAGGAGCGGTGCGACGAGCAGGGTGGGCGGGCGGCGCGGGACGGACACGGCGGCGGGCTCCTCGGGTGACGGCGGACGGCGTGGCGGGGCGGCACACCGTGTGAGAGGGGTGTCTCGGTGCCAGTCTTTGCCGCGCCCGGCCCGGCCGAACCCGAACCGGGGCCATCCGGCTGTACCGCGTCGCCCGCCCGTCACCGGCTCTTCCGCGCATGCAACGAAACAGCCCCCGATCAGGTGATCGGGGGCTGTTTCACGTGAAACATCCGCGGAGCGGGACGGTGCGCCCTACTTCTCCGAGGCGGGCTTCTCCGTCGCGCCCTTCGCGGCGACCGGCTTGCGCAGCTGGATGTTCAGCTCGCGCAGACGGGTCTCGTCCAGCTCGGTCGGGGCGCCCATCATCAGGTCCTGGGCGTTGCCGTTGAGCGGGAAGGCGATCGTCTCGCGGATGTTGGGCTCGTCGGCGAGCAGCATCACGATGCGGTCGACACCCGGGGCGATGCCACCGTGCGGCGGGGCGCCGAGGCGGAACGCGCGGAGCATGCCCGCGAACTCGTGCTCGACGGTCTCGCGGTCGTAACCGGCGATCTCGAAGGCCTTGAGCATCAGCTCGGGCTCGTGGTTACGGATGGCGCCCGAGGACAGTTCGATGCCGTTGCAGACGATGTCGTACTGCCAGGCCAGGATGTCCAGCGGGTCCTTCTCCTCCAGGTCGGCCAGGCCGCCCTGGGGCATCGAGAAGGGGTTGTGCGAGAAGTCGATCTTCCCGGTCTCCTCGTCCCGCTCGTACATCGGGAAGTCGACGATCCAGCAGAACCGGAAGACGCCCTCCTCGAAATGACCGGCGCGCTTGGCGGCCTCGACCCGGACGGCCGACATGATCTTGGAGACCTCGTCGAACTCGCCCGCGCCGAAGAAGACCGCGTGGCCCGGGACCAGCGAGAGACGCTCGGTGAGCGTCTTGACGTCGGTCTCGGTGAGGAACTTGGCGATGGGACCGGCCAGCGTGCCGTCCTCGCCCACCCGCACCCAGGCCAGGCCCTTGGCGCCGTGCTCGACGGCGTACTCACCGAGTCCGTCGAAGAACTTCCGGGACTGGCCCGCGGTGTCCGGGACCGGCAGCGCGCGGACGTGCTTGCCCGCGAACGCCTTGAACCCGGAGTCGGCGAAGACATCCGAGATGTCGACGAGCTCCAGCTTGGCGCGCAGGTCCGGCTTGTCGTTGCCGTACTTCAGCATCGACTCACGGAACGGAATGCGCGGGAACGGCGAGGTGACCTCACGGCCGTTGCCGAACTCGGTGAAGAGCTCGGTCATCAGCTTCTCGATCGGCTGGAAGACGTCCTCCTGCTCGACGAAGGACATCTCGACGTCGAGCTGGTAGAACTCGCCCGGCGAACGGTCCGCACGGGCGTCCTCGTCGCGGAAGCAGGGTGCGATCTGGAAGTAGCGGTCGAAGCCCGAGATCATCAGCAGCTGCTTGAACTGCTGCGGGGCCTGCGGCAGCGCGTAGAACTTGCCGGGGTTCAGCCGGGACGGGACGACGAAGTCACGCGCGCCCTCGGGAGAGGTCGCGGTGAGGATCGGGGTCGCCATCTCGTTGAAGCCGAGGGCCACCATCTTGGAGCGGATGGAGGCGATCACGGCCGAGCGCAGCATGATGTTGCGGTGCATGCGCTCGCGGCGCAGGTCGAGGAAGCGGTACTCCAGGCGCCGCTCCTCGTTGACGCCGTCCTCGGTGTTGATCGTGAACGGCAGCGGGCCGGCCTCGCCGAGCACCTCGACCTCGGTGACCTCGATCTCGACCTCACCGGTCGGCAGCTCCGGGTTGACGTTGTCGGCGCCGCGCGCGGAGACCTTGCCGTCGATACGGACGACGGTCTCCTTGGTCAGCTTCGCCAGGGCGTCGTTGCCGGGGGTGCCGGGGCGGGCGACGAGCTGCACCAGACCGTAGTGGTCGCGCAGATCGATGAAGAGGATGCCGCCCAGGTCTCGGCGATTGTGCAGCCAGCCGCTCAGCCGGACGTCGGTGCCGACGTCAGAGGCGCGGAGCTCGCCGCAGGTGTGGGACCTGTACCGATGCATCGTCGTTCATCCAGTCTTCGCGGTTAGGTGGTGTGGATTGAGCCTCCCCAGGCTACCGCCCAGGGCCGGGCCGCTTCATTTCCCTTTGCGCTGCCCGCCCGCCCGGCCGCCGGGGCAGGTGGCCGCCCCTCGGTGGCGTCCGCCGATCAGATCTTCCTAAAGTGGGGCAATGCGCACCGAGGAAGTCCTGGCCGCGATCGCGACGGGCCTGTGGCGCTGGGACAACGCAGCCGGCACGGTCACGCTCGACGCGGAGGCGGCCCGGCTGCTCGGCCTGCCGCCCGAGCCCGGCAGCTACCGGGAGTCGGCGGTGCGCTCCCGTTTCCATCCGGTCGACTGGAACGAGATCTACGGGGTCGTGAACCTCGCCGTCACCGAAGGCACCCTGGCCGAGGCGCGGCTGCGGATCGTCGACGAGCGTGGACGGGTGCTCCGTACCGTGCGCAGCCGCTCCAAGCCGGTCATCCCCGACGGCCGGGACACCGAGCACTACGTCCTCATCGGCACCCTCCAGGAGGTCGCCGAACCTCAGCCCGGCTCCTCCGACGTCTCGCACCCGCCGATCACCGGGGACTGGCGCCGCTCCCGGGAGGCGTTCCTGCTGGACGCCGGGCGGGCGCTGGCCGAGGCCCGGTCCACCGAGGAGGTGCTGCGGGTCGCCGGATCGCTGTCCATGCCCGGCTTCTCCCCCGACGGGCTCGCGGTCTTCGGGGCCGCCGGGGAGCGGCTGACCATCATCGGGCACCACGGGCACAACGTGGGGGACGAGGATCCCTTCACCGACATGCCGCTGGAGACCGACTACCCGGCCGCCGAGGTCGTCCGCACCGGCCGGGCGATCTACCTCCCGTCGCCGGAGGAGTACCGCCGCCGCTACCCCGCCACCTGGCCGCTCGCCCGGCGCTTCGGCCGGCAGTCCTGGGCCTTCCTGCCGCTGGTGTCCTCCGGCCGCACGATGGGCGCCTGGATGGCCGGGTTCCGGCATCCGGTGGGGTTCTCGCCCGACGAGCGCGCGGTGCTCTCCACGGTCGCGCGGATGCTCGCCCAGGCCCTGGCCCGCGCCGGGGTCGCCGAGACGGAGCGTGAGCTGTCACTCGGGCTCCAGCGCTCGATGATGCCGACCCTGGGACCGGACATCCCTGGTATGACGGTGGCCGCACGGTACGTGCCGACCGGCGGCGGGCTCCAGGTCGGCGGCGACTGGTACGACATGATCCCGCTGCCCAACGGACGCATCGCCCTGGTCATCGGGGACGTCCAGGGCCATGACGTCCGGGCCGCCGGACTGATGGGCCAGCTCCGCATCGCCCTGCGCGCCTATGCCTCCGAGGGGCACCGCCCGGACGCGGTGCTCTCCCGGGCCTCACGCTTCCTGTCCGGGCTCACCGACGCGTACGAGAGCGTGGAGGGCGACCAGGAGCCCCCGGCGCCGCGCTTCGCGACCTGCCTGTACGCGGAGGTGAACCCCGAGGCCGGGACCCTGGACATCGCCCGTGCGGGCCATCCGGACCCGGTGGTGATCAGCGCCGACGGCACCGCGGTGATCCGGCAGACGGCGGGCGGGCTGCCGCTCGGCATCGAGACGGACTCCGACTACCCCACCACCCGGGTGGTGCTGGAACCCGGCGAGACGATCATGCTGTGCACGGATGGCCTGATCGAGACCGGCGGACACGACATGGCCACCGGCTGGACCCGGCTGCGCCCGGTCCTGGAGGAGCCCACCGAGGATCTGGAGGGGATGGCCGACGCGCTGGTCCAGGCCGTGCACGGGCCGACCTCTCACTACACGACGGGACCGCTCGCGGACCGGCGCGAGGACGACATCGCGGTCCTGGTGCTGCGGCGCGAGATCGCCCCGGCCCGGGAGGCCCCGCCGCGCCGCAGCGTCCTGACCATCGCGCAGGCCGAACCCGAGCGGGTCTCGGTGGGGCGGCAGCTCGTACGGGAGCTGCTGCACGACTGGAGCGACCCGGAGCAGGTCGACTCAGCGGTCCTGATGGTCTCCGAGATGGCCACCAACGTGCTCGTCCACACGGACGGGGACGCGCTGATGGCGGCGGAGGTCGCCGGGGAGCGGGGGCAGCGGCGGCTGCGCGTCGAGGTGGCCGACGCCAGCGACGAGCTGCCGCACAAACGGCGGCCCGGCGAGATGGCGTCCAGCGGGCGGGGGCTGGTGCTGATGGAGATGCTGGCGGACGCGTGGGGGGTGGACCCGCGGGGGGAGGGGAAGTCGATCTGGTTCGAGCTGTACGAGTCGGACCAGCCGGGGGAGTCGGCGGAGGCCTGATTCCGGAGGCCTACGGGGCGGCGGGGCCGCCGGACGGGCCGGGTTCGCCGCCCGGCGGGCCGGGAGGCGGCCCCGAAGGCACCCCGTACCCCTTCCGCAGCTCCCCCAGCACGCCGAAGGCCGCCGCGCACAGGGGCACGGCCAGCAGCATGCCGAGCAGGCCCGCCACGCTCGCGCCCGCCGTCAGCGCGACCATGATCATGGCGGGGTGCATCTGGACCGTACGGCTCTGGATCATCGGCTGGAGCACATGCCCCTCCAGCACCTGGACCGCGAGCACCACCCCCAGGGCCCACAGGGCGATCACGAACCCCCGGTCGGCCAGTGCGACGAGCACGGCGACCGCGCCGGAGATGAAGGCCCCGAGGTACGGGATGTACGCGCCGACGAAGACCAGCGCACCGAGCCCCACCGCCCCCGGTACGTCCAGGACCAGCAGCCCCACCGTGATGCACACGGCGTCGATGAGGGCGATGAACGTCGTACCGCGCATGAAGCCCTCGACGGCCTCGAAGGCCCGGCGCCCCATGGCCTCCACCAGGTCGCCGGTGCCGCGCGGGGCCACCGAGTGGGCGAGGTTCACGGCCCGGTCCGAGTCGCGCAGGAAGAAGAAGGTCAGCAGCAGGGCCAGCACGCTGGTCGCCACCAGGGTCCCGACCAGGCTGAGACCGCTGAGCAGACCGCCCGCCGCGCTCGCCCCGAACTTCTCGACCAGGTTCTGCGCGTTGTCGGCGAGGTTGTCGACGTCCGTGGCGCCCGCGATGTCCAGGTGGTCGACGACCCACTGACCAGCGTCCTTCAGCGAGGCGACGATCTGGGCGCCGGAGTCGACAAGGGCGGTGACGACGATGTATCCGACCCCGCCGACCACCGCCACGAGGGCCGCGCAGGTCAGACCCGCGGCCAGGGACCGGTTGAGTCTGCGGGCGGTGAGCCATCGGTGGACGGGACCGAGCAGCGCGGTCCCGAGAAGGGCGAGGAGTACCGGGGTGACCGCGGTCTTGAGGGCGACGACCAGCCAGACAGCGACGGCGGCGACGGCCACGACGAGCAGGACCACTCCGCACCAGGCTGCCGTGCGACGGGCGTTGTCAGGAAGGAGGGGACTGGATGCGGGCACCTTCCCACCCGATCACGGTGTGCGCGGGCGGGCTCGCCGACGCACACCGTACGGGTGACGTCCCGTCACATGCCGTGGACGGCCGGGACCGTTCCCAGGCGGCCTGCCTGGAAGTCCTCGAAGGCCTGCTTCAGCTCGGCCTGACTGTTCATCACGAAGGGACCGTAGTGCGCCATCGGCTCCCGGATCGGGCGGCCGCCGAGGAGGACGACCTCCAGGTCCGGGGTGTGGCCGTCCTGCCGCTCCTCCGCGCGGACGGTCAGCGAGCCGCCGGCGCCGAACACCGCGGTCTGGCCCATCGCGACGGGCCGGCGCTCCGCGCCCACCGTGCCGCGCCCGGCCAGGACGTACGCGAGGCCGTTGAAGTCCTCGCGCCAGGGCAGGGTCACCTCGGCGCCGGGCCGGACGGTGGCGTGGATCATCGTGATCGGGGTGTGGGTGATGCCGGGCCCCTGGTGGCCGTTGAGCTCACCGGCGATGACCCGGAGCAGCGCGCCGCCGTCCGGGGAGGCGAGGAGCTGGACCTCACCGCCGCGGATGTCCTGGTAGCGGGGGTTCATCATCTTGTCGGCCCTGGGGAGGTTCACCCAGAGCTGCAGGCCGTGGAAGAGCCCGCCGGACATGACGAGCGACTCCGGCGGCGCCTCGATGTGCAACAGGCCCGAGCCCGCGGTCATCCACTGGGTGTCGCCGTTCTCGATGGTGCCGCCGCCACCGTTGGAATCCTGGTGGACGAAGGTCCCGTCGATCAGGTACGTGACGGTCTCGAAGCCCCGGTGCGGGTGCCAGGGCGTGCCCTTCGGCTCGCCCGCGGCGTACTCCACCTCACCCATCTGGTCCATCATGATGAACGGGTCGAGGTGCCGGTAGTTGATCCCGGCGAACGCGCGGCGCACCGGGAAGCCCTCGCCCTCGAAGCCGCTGGGCGCGGTCGTGACGGCGAGCACGGGACGGGCCGCGGCGTCACCCGAAGCCGCCACCTTGGGCAGGGTCAGCGGGTTGTCGACGGTCACTGCGGGCATGGAAGCCACCTCCGGGCGAGTGTTCTGGAACCAATTTAGTTGAATGGTGAACATCTCGCAAGGCCCCATGCATTCCCGGGCAGCGAAAAGGGTCCGCGCCACCCCTGGCACGGACCCTTGCCCGAACATCGAAACCGCAGGTCAGCGACCTGACGGGCGGGGACACCCCGCTCATGCAGAAGCAGCCGCCTACCCGTACAGCGGCCGCCTACCCGTACATACGACGCATCGCGAAGTCGACCATCTGCTCCACGGCCTTGGCGTCGAAGACCATCCGGTGGTCACCCTCCATGTCCAGGACGAAGCCGTAGCCCGTCGGCAGCAGGTCGATCACCTCCGCCCCGGTGATCACGAAGTACTTGGAGTCCTTGCCCGCGTACAGCCGCAGCTCCTTGAGCGTGGTGAACATCGGGATCACCGGCTGCTGGGTGTTGTGCAGGGCGAGGAAGCCGGGGTTGTCACCGCGCGGGCAGTAGACCTTCGACGAGGCGAAGATCTGCTGGAAGTCCTCCGCGGAGAGGGAGCCGGTAGTGAAGGCCCGTACCGCGTCGGCCAGTGAGGGCGGTGAGGGTTCGGGATACAGCGGCTGCTCCGCGTAGCCGCCGCCCATCTGACCCATCTGCTGCTGAGCACCAGGGTTCTGGTCGTAGCCGTACATGCTGCAAAGAGTAATCGGACACATCTACGGCTTGAGGGGTTGCGCCTTATTACTGACGGGTAGCATCATCGTAGAGGTCAGCTGACACACCCACGTCTCTCTGTACCGAACGCCTGCCCGTCGCCCGACCCGCATCACTCCCCGGGGCGCTGTGCGCCACTGCTATTGATTACGGAGCCTTCCCATGGGGCACTACAAGTCGAATCTCCGCGACATCGAGTTCAACCTCTTCGAGGTCCTCGGGCGCGACAAGCTGTACGGCACCGGTCCGTTCGCGGAGATGGACGTCGACACCGCGAAGAGCATCCTGGAGGAGATCGCCCGCCTCGCGGAGAACGAGCTCGCCGACTCCTTCGCCGACGCCGACCGCAATCCGCCGGTCTTCGACCCGGAGACCAAGACGGCACCGGTCCCGGCGAGCTTCCAGAAGTCGTACCAGGCCTTCATGGACTCCGAGTACTGGCGCCTGGGCCTGCCCGAGGAGATCGGCGGCACCACCTCCCCGCGCTCCCTGATCTGGGGCTACGCGGAGCTGCTGCTCGGCTCGAACCCGGCCGTGTGGATGTACTCCTCCGGCCCGGCGTTCGCCGGCATCCTCTTCGAGGAGGGCAACGAGGAGCAGAAGAAGATCGCGGAGATCGCCGTCGAGAAGCAGTGGGGCTCGACGATGGTGCTGACCGAGCCGGACGCCGGTTCGGACGTCGGCGCCGGCCGGACGAAGGCCGTGCAGCAGGAGGACGGCTCCTGGCACATCGAGGGTGTGAAGCGCTTCATCACCTCGGGCGAGCACGACATGTCCGAGAACATCATCCACTACGTGCTGGCCCGCCCCGAGGGCGCGGGACCGGGCACCAAGGGCCTCTCGCTCTTCATGGTCCCGAAGTTCCACTTCGACTGGACCACCGGCGAGCTGGGCGAGCGCAACGGTGTGTACGCGACGAACGTCGAGCACAAGATGGGCCTCAAGGCCTCCAACACCTGCGAGATGACGTTCGGCGACCAGCACCCCGCCAAGGGCTGGCTGATCGGTGACAAGCACGACGGCATCCGCCAGATGTTCCGCATCATCGAGTTCGCCCGCATGATGGTCGGCACGAAGGCCATCGCCACGCTCTCCACGGGCTACCTGAACGCGCTGGAGTACGCCAAGGAGCGCGTCCAGGGTCCGGACCTGGCGAACTTCATGGACAAGACCGCGCCCAAGGTCACCATCACGCACCACCCGGACGTGCGCCGCTCCCTCATGACGCAGAAGGCGTACGCCGAGGGCATGCGCTCCCTCGTGCTCTACACGGCCTCGGTCCAGGACGCGATCCAGGAGAAGGAGGCCGCGGGCGAGGACGCCAAGGCGCTGAACGGCCTCAACGACCTGCTCCTGCCGATCGTGAAGGGCTACGGCTCCGAGAAGTCCTACGAGCAGCTCGCCCAGTCGCTCCAGACCTTCGGCGGCTCCGGCTACCTCCAGGAGTACCCGGTCGAGCAGTACATCCGGGACGCCAAGATCGACACCCTCTACGAGGGCACCACGGCCATCCAGGGCCAGGACTTCTTCTTCCGGAAGATCGTCCGCGACCAGGGCGCCTCGCTCAACACGCTCTCCGAGGAGATCAAGAAGTTCCTCGCGAGCAACCACGGCAACGAGGAGCTGGCCCCCGCGCTGGACTCGCTCGCCAAGGCGGCCGTGGACCTGGAGGCGATCGTCGGCACGATGATCACCGACCTCACCGCGACCGGCGAGGACGTCAAGAACATCTACAAGGTCGGGCTCAACACGACCCGCCTGCTGATGGCCTCCGGCGATGTCGTCGTCGGCTACCTGCTGCTCAAGGGCGCGGCCGTGGCGGCGGAGAAGCTGCCGACCGCCGCCGCCAAGGACGTCGCCTTCTACCAGGGCAAGATCGCCGCCGCGAAGTTCTTCGCCGCGAACGTCCTGCCGGGCGTCTCGACCGAGCGCGCGCTCGCCGAGTCCGTCGACAACTCCCTGATGGAGCTGGACGAGGCCGCTTTCTAGGACCTCGCACTTGATCAGTACGTCAACCAGTGCCGCCATCCGGAATTCGTTCGGGTGGCGGCACTGTCGTATCGACTGGGTACGCTGAGTGCACGGCCCAGAATCCCTTCCATGGGAGGAACCATGACCGCCGAGGCACAGTCCGAAGCGTCGCAGCTGCGGCGCGCCAACCCCGGGTGGCCGGTCCCGCCAGCGGACGGCTACACCGTGGACGATTTCTTCACGCTTGACGACCTCCCGCCGCACACAGAGCTGATTGACGGGAGCCTGGTCTTCGTGAGTCCGCAGCGCGACTTTCACACGCTGGCGATGTACCTGCTGGAGCAGGGGTTGCGGCAGCACGTCCCGAACGACCTTCGCGTACGTCGCGAGATGGCGATCGTGCTGGGCAAGAGAAACGCTCCTGAACCCGACCTGGTCGTGGTCCAGGCGGAAGCGATCAAGGGCCGCCGCCAGACCCACCACGAAGCCGCCGACGTCCTCCTCGCCGTCGAGGTCGTCTCCCCCGACTCCGAGGACCGCGACCGGGACACCAAGCCGCACAAGTACGCGGCTGCGGGCATCCAGCACTTCTGGCTGGTCGAGATGACCGGCGAGAACGATCGCCCCATGGTCATCACCTACGAGCTCGACCCGGTCAACAAGAGCTACGTCTCCACCGGCGTCCACCACGACCGGCTCAAGCTCTCCGCCCCGTACGACATCGACATCGACCTGACCGCGATCGACGAGCTGTAGGCCACGGGTCGGGCCACGGCCCTGGAGACCCACGGATCTCCCCGGTCACCGGATACCGGACCCCCTGTCCTCGCTACAGTGAGGAACATGAGTTCTCCCCTCCGGTTCGACCGTGCGCACACCGATGATCTGATGACCTTCCTGGCAGCCAGCCCGTCCCCGTACCACGCCGTCGCCAACTCCGCCGCCCGTCTGGAGGAGGCCGGGTTCCGGCAGGTCGAGGAGACCGCTGCCTGGGACGCGTCGGCGGGCGGGAAGTACGTGCTGCGCGGCGGGGCGATCGTCGCCTGGTACGTGCCGGAGGGCGCGAAGGCGCACACCCCGTTCCGGATCGCGGGGGCGCACACCGACTCCCCGAACCTGCGGGTGAAGCCGCTGCCCGACACCGGGACGCACGGCTGGCGCCAGATCGCCGTCGAGGTCTACGGCGGCACGCTGCTGAACACCTGGCTCGACCGGGACCTGGGCCTGGCCGGGCGGATCTCGCTGCGGGACGGCACCCACCGGCTGGTCAACATCGACCGGGCGCTGCTGCGGGTGCCGCAACTCGCCGTCCACCTGGACCGGTCGGCCAACACCGAGGGGCTCAAGCTCGACCGGCAGAAGCACATGCAGCCGATCTGGGGGCTCGGCGATGTGGAGGAGGGCGACCTCATCCGCTTCGTCGCCGAGGAGGCGGGCGTCGACGCCGAGGAGGTCACCGGCTGGGACCTGATGCCGCACGCCATCGAGCCGCCGTCCTACCTGGGACGGGACCGGGAGCTGGTGGCCGGGCCCCGGATGGACAACCTCCTCTCGGTGCACGCCGCGACCGCCGCCCTGGCCGCCGTCGCCGGGCAGCCCGACGCCGAGATCCCGTACATCCCGGTGCTGGCGGCGTTCGACCACGAGGAGAACGGCTCCCAGTCCGACACCGGGGCCGAGGGGCCGCTGCTCGGATCGGTGCTGGAGCGCTCGGTGTTCGCGCGCGGCGGTACGTACGAGGACCGCGCCCGCGCCTTCGCCGGGACGGTCTGCCTCTCCTCCGACACCGGCCACGCCGTGCACCCCAACTACGCGGAGCGGCACGACCCGACGCACCACCCGGTCGCCAACGGCGGTCCGATCCTCAAGGTCAACGTCAACATGCGGTACGCCACCGACGGCAGCGGCCGCGCGGTGTTCGCCGCGGCCTGCGAGAAGGCGGGCGTGCCCTGGCAGAGCTTCGTCTCCAACAACGCGATGCCCTGCGGCACGACGATCGGCCCGATCACCGCGGCCCGGCACGGCATCCAGACCGTGGACATCGGCGTCGCGATCCTCTCCATGCACAGCGCGCGTGAGCTGTGCGGCGCGGACGACCCGTATCTGCTGGCGAACGCGCTCACGGCGTTCCTGGCGGGCTGACTCGCCGCCGTCCGACGGCCGAAAACCGGCGTCGACCAGGCATGACCGGCGCCGGGCCGCGCGCGGCCCCGATATTCTGGGGCGGATCCCCGCGCCCCCGGCGCGGGCGCACCCCCGGAAGGAAAGCCGCCCGTGGAGTTCCGGCTGCTCGGCACGGTCTCTGTCGAAACGCACGCCGGGCCGCTGCCGCTCGGGCCCGCCAAAAGGCGCAGCCTGCTGGCCGCGCTTCTGATGTCGGCCAACACCCCTGTATCCATCGGCAGGCTGACGGACTCCCTCTGGGACGACGAGCCACCGCGGCACGCCCGCAGCGTCATCCAGGGGCACGTCTCCCGGCTTCGCGCGCTGCTGGCGGGCGCGGAGGCGTACGGGGTCGAGCTCGTCACCCTCGACGACGCGTACGTCCTGCGGATGCCGGAAACCCTGCTGGACTCCCAGCGGTTCGAGGAGCTGCTGCTCCTGGCGCGGGAGCAGCGTTCCCCCACCGACACGGTCCTGATGCTCAAGGAGGCCCTCTCCCTGTGGCAGGGCCCGGCGCTCGGCGGAGCTCTCGCCGGGCCGCTGCTGAGAGCGGCCGCGCACTCGCTGGAGGAGTCCCGGCTGACGGCACTGGAGCATCTGGCCCGTGCGTACGGGGCCTTGGGCGAGCACCACCACGCGGCGGCCCTGCTGGCGGCGGAGACGACGGCCCACCCGCTGCGGGAGTCGCTGGCCGCGGCGCTGATGCTGGCTCTGTACCGGTCCGGGCGCCAGTCGGAGGCGCTGGACCGCTTCCACCACACGCGACGGCTGCTCGCGGACGAGCTGGGCATCGACCCGGGCCAGGAACTCGCCGACGCGTACGCGCTGATCCTGCGCGGGACGCCCGAGCGCGCGGCGACGGACGCCGGGCCCGAGGTGGACGGTGGGGCCGGAACGGACGATGTGCTGGAGGCGAACGGTGCGGCCGGGGCGGACCGTGTGCTCAGGCGCGGAAGCGTCCCCGCACCCCGGCCCACGCCCGTGCTCGGGGACGAATCCACGCCCCGGCTCCCGCCCGAGCACCCGAGCGGTCCCGCACCCGCGCCCAGAGGCGGGGACGGCCCCGGACCCCGGCTCGTGCCGGCGACCGTGCCGGTGCCCATGGGCGGCCCCGGACCCGAGGCCGCCGCCCCCGCCGACCTCCTGCCCCGTGCCCCCCGCGGCTTCCACGGGCGCGGGCCCGAACTGGCCGCGCTCACCCGGGCGGCAGCGGGCGAGGGGCCCGTGTGCCTGGTCACCGGGCCCGCCGGGGTGGGCAAGACCACGCTGGCCCTCCAATGGGCGCACCGCGGCCCCGATCTCTTCCCGGACGGGCGGCTCTTCGCCGATCTGCGCGGGTTCAGCGAGGCCGGGGAGACCGGCGAGGTCGCGCACATCGACGTACTGCGGGAGTTCCTCCTCGCGCTCGGTGTCGCACCCCGCCGCGTTCCGGAGTCCGTCCCGGCGGCCGCCGCGCTCTTCCGGTCGCTGACGAACCGGCGCAGACTGCTGGTGATCCTCGACAACGCCCGCGACTCCGCCACCGTTAGGCCGCTGCTCCCGGGCGGCAGCGGCTGCGTCACGCTGGTCACCAGCCGCCACCGGCTGGAGGGGCTGATCGCGTCGGACGCCGCCCGGCCGGTCCCGGTCGACACTCTCGAACCCCACGACGGGACGGCCCTGCTCGCCGGTGTGCTCGGCGAGGAACGGGTCCGCGCCGAACCGGTGGCGGCCCGCCGGCTCGCCGAGCTCTGCGGCGGACTGCCGCTCGCCCTGCGCGTCACCGCCGCCCGGCTGGCCGGACGCCCGCGCTGGACGCTCGCCGCGATGGCCGACGAACTGGCCGACGAGCACGGCCGACTGGCCTGCCTCGACGTGGACGACACCGGGGTCGCGGCCGCCCTGCGGCTGACCGTCCAGCACCTGCCGCCCGACGCGGTCCACCAGTTCGCCCGGCTCGGTCACCATCCCGGCTCCCGCTTCGACCCGTACGCGGCCGCCGCACTGGCGGGGACGGACCCGGTCACCGCCGCCGCCGCGCTGGAGCGGCTGGCCGCGGCCCACCTCGTCACCGAGACCGCCCCCGGGCGCTGGGTACTGCACGACCTGGTGCGCCTGTACGCGCGCGGCCTCGACCCGGCCGCCGGGCCCGAGGCCCTGGCAGGCGTCCTCGACCACTACATCGCCACCGCCCTGGCCGCCGCCGACACCGCGGAACCCGGCGGTGAGCCCTGCTTCGTCCTGCCGGACGACTACCGCCGCCCCACCTCCGTACGGGACTTCGCCGACCGTACGGCGGCGATGCGCTGGCTGGCCGCCGAGCGCGACGACCTGGCACTGGCCGCGGCCGCCGCCCGGGACGCCTCTCTCCACGACCGGGCCTGGCGGATCATCCTGCTCCAGTGGCCGCAGGTGGTGTGGCGGGTACGGGACAGCTGGGCCCCGCTGCTGGAGCTGGCGCTGGACTCGGCGCG
The DNA here is from genome assembly GCF_055577965.1 of Streptomyces sp. NPDC033165. Lineage (NCBI taxonomy): Bacteria > Bacillati > Actinomycetota > Actinomycetes > Kitasatosporales > Streptomycetaceae > Streptomyces > Streptomyces sp. NPDC033165. The sequence continues at coordinate 718,063 of NZ_JBVIPK010000003.1, read as the reverse complement.
CGCGGGCAAGGACACGTACGCCGAATCCCGGGTGCTCACCCTGCTCGGCTGGGTGCTGACGGAGGAGGGCCGGACCGCCGAGGCCGCAGCCCTGCTGGAGCGCTCGCCGCTGCTCGCCCGCGAGGCCGGCGACCTGCTGGGCGAGGCGACCGCGCTGATCAACCTGGCAGTCGTCCAGGCCGAACTGGGCGATCTGGACACGGCGCAGGAGGGTTGCCTACGGGCCGTCGAGCTGGCCCGTACGGAGGCGGACCGGCACACCGAGATGCTCGGCCTCCAGCACCTCGCCCGGATGCGGCTCACCGCAGGCCGCCCCGAGGAGGCCCTCGTGTCCGCCCGGACGGCTCTCGACCTGGGCCCCGAGCACGAGGAGGCGGCCCGCCGGACCCTGCTGCTGGCCATCAGCGGCGAGGCGCGCCTCGCGCTCGGCGAGGAGGACGAGGGGGTACGGCTGCTGGACCTGGCGGCGGAGGAGGCGGAACGCGCCGGCTACGACGAGGGGGCCGTACGGGCACTGGCGGCGCTGCTGCGCGTGACGGCGCGGACGGACTACCGGCAACGGCACGAACAGGCGCTCAGGCGGCTCTCCGACGAGGGGTGAGCGGGCCCCCGTACCCGGACCGCACGGCGCACGGACACGTAGGTCAGCCGAAGTACGGGGCTCATCGCACAGGGACGTGAAGCGGACCGCACAGCGCTCAGCCCGCACGTCAGCCGGACGTCAGCGGCGCGACAGCGATACGTGAGCGGCGGCGGGCAGAGTCGTTCCCGTCAGCAACCCGGGGCAGCCGTCTTGACCAGGCGTCGCCTCACCATCACTTCCGGGGGAGTCTCCGTGCGTAACTACCGCAACCGCAGCACCGTTCTGGCCGCCGCGTCCACCGCCGTCCTGGCCCTCGCCCTCACCGCCTGTGGCGGGGACGGCACCGGCACCAAGTCCGCCGGTCCGGCCGGCAGCGGCTCCGTGACCGTCGCCGCACAGGCCCCCGAGTCCGGGAAGGCCGCGGACGACGCCAAGGACACCGGCACGACGGGTTCCGTGGAAGCGGGCACCGGCACCGAGCAGGCCGCCAGCAAGGCCAAGGGCTCCGGCACGGCAGGCACCACCGGCTCCACCGTCGGCACTTCCCAGGCCTCCGCCCCCCTCTGCACCGCGCGGGGCCTGAAGATCACCGCCGAGCGGCAGGACGGCCCGCCCTACACCCACCTCACGCTGACCGCGAAGAACACCTCCGGCGCAGGCTGCGAGATGAAGGAGTACCCGCACATCCACTTCCTGGACAACGCTCGGGGCATCGTCCCGCCCGTCGCCAAGAGCAGGCCGGAGGCGCCGGTGATCCTGGAGCCGGGTCAGTCCGCCTACGCCGCGGTGCGCATGTCCGAGGGCGGCCGGAAGGAGAGCACCGAGACGGTGAAGGAGTTCACGGTGACGCTTAAGGCCAACGGCGGCGGGATGGCGGTCGTGAAGTCTCCCGCCCCCGAAGGCCTCGCCGTCAACCCGCAGAAGTGGGCCACCGGTTACTGGACCACCGAGCTGCGCAACGGCGCCGACGAGTTCTGAGCCGTCAGAACGGTCAGAACCGTCGGAGCCGTCAAGCGATCCGCCGTCAGGCAGGGCTGTCCATCCCGGCCAGGACCAGCGCCAGCCGGGCGGTGCCGTCGGCGGTGACGCGGACCGGAACGCCCCAGTCCTGCTGGTGGACATGGCAGGCCGGGTACTCGTTGGCCGGGTCGTCGTCGCAGGACGCCGCCATCGCGGAGACATGCAGGACGCCCTCGGTGACCCCGTCCGCGAGGACCAGGTCGCGCCCGAGGTCGGTGCCCGCTCCGTCCCCGTCCGCCAGCAGCTCGGGCGGGGTCGCGGAGACCAGCAGCCGGGTCGAGGGCCCGTAGCGGGTGTCCAGCTTCTGTCCGGCGGGCGCCTGGAAGACCACGTCGAGACGGAGGGTTCCCGGGGCGATCTCGGTGGCCGCCCGCTGGGTGCGGTGCGCCTGGTCGGCGACCCGGACCGCCTCCTCCGGCAGGCGGAGCCGGGTCAGCCGGTGGCGGGCGGACTCGACGACGACCAGATCGCCGTCGACCAGCAACGCGTCGCTGGGCTCGCGGACATCGGTGGCGAGGGTGGTGACCTCGCCTGAGGCCGGGTCGTAGCGGCGCAGCGCGTGGTTGTACGTGTCGCTGATCGCGACGGACCCGTCGGGCAGCGCGGTCACGCCGAGCGGATGTTGCAGGAGCGCCTGGCCGGCGGCCCCGTCGCGGTGGCCGAAGTCGAAGAGCCCGGTGCCGACGGCCGTGTGGACGTGCCCGTCGCGGTCGACGTACCGCAGCGCGGAGGTCTCCGAGTCGGCGACCCAGAGCCGCTCCCCGTCGGCGGAGACGGCCAGCCCGGACGGCTGGGCGAACCAGGCCTCGGCGGCCGGTCCGTCGACCAGCCCTTCGTTGGTGGTCCCGGCGGCGACACGCACGGTCTGCCCCTCGGGGTCGTACGTCCACAGTTGGTGCACGCCCGCCATGGCGATCCACAGCCGGTCACCGAACCAGGCGATGTCCCACGGCGAGGAGAGGTCCACCTCGCGCGCCGGACCGCTGGTCGGATTCCCCTGCCACCACTGGCGGCCGGTCCCGGCGAGGGTGGTGGTCACCCCGGTCGTGAGATCGAGGGCCCGGATCGCGTGGTTGACGGTGTCCGCGACCGCGATGCGCCCGTCGGGGAGGGCGGCGAGCCCCTGCGGTTCGCTGAACCGGGCCTCGTCCGGGCCGCCGTCGCCGAGACCGCGCTCGCCCGTCCCGAAGTACCGCCGTACGGTCTCGCCGTCCGCGTCCAGCTCGACCAGACGGTGCCGGGTGGTGTCTGAGACGAGGAAGCCCCCGCCGGGCAGGAGCAGCGCCTTGCCCGGGAAGCGCAGATGCGTGGCGACGGCCTCGGGGGCGACGTAGGGGCCGTCGCCGCGGCGGAGCGTGCCCTTGGCGGCGTGCTCGGCCTCCAGCTCAGCAACGAGCGTCTCGATGGCGTGGGCGTGCCCCTCGCCCGCGTGCTGGGCGACGACATAGCCCTCGGGGTCGATGACGACCAGCGTCGGCCAGGCCCGTACGGCGTACTGCTTCCAGGTGGCCAGCTCGGGATCGTCGAGGACGGGATGGTGGACCTCGTAGCGCTCGACGGCGTCCACGACGGCCTGGTGCTCGGCCTCATGGACGAACTTCGGCGAGTGGACGCCGATGACCACCACGGTGTCGCGGTGCTTCTCCTCCAGCTCGCGCAGCTCGTCCAGGACGTGCAGACAGTTCACACAGCAGAACGTCCAGAAGTCGAGAATCACGATGCGCCCTCGCAGGTCAGCGAGGGTGTACTGCCGGTCGCCTGTATTCAGCCAGCCGCCCTTGCCGATGAGTTCGGGGGCGCGGACGCGTGCACGAGTTGCCATGCCACCAGTCAACACCGTGGCCGCCTGCGCGCATTCCGCCGGGCCCCGGGGGAACCTGTGTCGCATGAGACTTGTTGTGCGTGAGCGGCTGTTCGCCATCGGTGACGACTACTGGATCGAGGACACCGAGGGCCGCAAGGTGTTCCTGGTCGACGGCAAGGCGATGCGGCTGCGCGACACCTTCGAGCTCAAGGACGCCGACGGCCGGGTCCTGATCGAGCTGCGCCAGAAGCTGATCAGCCTGCGCGACACGATGCTCATCGAGCGCGGCGGTGAGGAGCTGGCCAAGGTCAAGCGCAAGCGGCTGTCCCTGCTCCGCAACCACTACCGCGTGACGCTGGCGGACGGCACGGAGCTGGACGTCAGCGGCAAGATCCTGGACCGCGAGTTCGCCATCGAGTACGACGGCGAGCTGCTGGCCCAGATCTCGCGCCGCTGGCTGACGATCCGGGACACGTACGGCATCGACGTCGTCCGCGACGACGCCGACACCGCGCTGCTGATCGGGGTGGCGATGTGCGTGATCGTGCTGGCGGACAAGGAGACCGAGGGCTGACACCGCGCCCGCACGGGGGTCGTTGTTTCACGTGAAACAACGACCCTCGTGACACAGCGAGAAGCTCAGAGGCGCGGCGGCGTCAGCCCCAGGCGGCGGTCCTTCAGGGCCGGGAACTGTTCCCGGGTCGTGTGGACCTTCGACGGGTCGAACTCGACGGTGAGGATCTCCTCGTCCGGCCCGGCCTCGGCCAGCACCTCGCCCCAGGGGTCGACGACGATGCTGTGCCCGGCCTGCGGGACGCCCGCGTGGGTGCCCGCCGTGCCGAGGGCGAGGACGTACGCCTGGTTCTCCACTGCGCGGGCCTGGGCCAGGAGCGTCCAGTGGGCGCGGCGGCGCTCGGGCCAGCCCGCCGCCACGACGAGCGTCTCGGCGCCCGCGTCGACGAGCCCGCGGAACTGTTCCGGGAAGCGGAGGTCGTAGCAGGTGGCGAGGCCCAGGGTCGTCTGCGGCAGGGTGACGGTCACCAGTTCCTCGCCCGCGCCCATCATGACCGCCTCGCCCTGGTCGAAGCCGAAGCGGTGGATCTTGCGGTACACCGCCGAGCGCTCTCCCTGGGGGGAGAAGACGAGGCTGGTGTTGTAGAGCGTGCCGTCCTCGGCGCGCTCGACGAACGAACCGGCGTGCAGCCAGACGCCCGCCTCGGCGGCCGCTTTCGCCATCACGTCGTGGGTGGGGCCCTGAAGGGGTTCGGCCTCCTCGGCGAAGGCCTGGTAGGCGAAGGCGCCGACCGGCCACAGCTCGGGGAGGACCACCAGATCGGCTCCCCGCTGGGCGGCGACCAGCGAGGCCACCCGCTCCCTGCGGGAATTGACCGATTCCTCCGGGTCTACTGCGATCTGGATGAGGGAGGCGCGCACACTACCACCGTCCTGGCATTCGAGCCGTCAACACAGGCCTACGATCGTCACACGAAAGCACTGCCGGGGTGCCTGCTCGCAGCGTAACTTAGCCACCGAACCTCCCACGCAGCCCGCCGACAGCGCCGTCAGTGCCCGCCCGCCCGCCAGCACTCCCTGCTCTCCAGCCCATGCACCGCAGAACCGCACGAGGGGTCCCGTGACCGTCCATCCCAGCCTCCAGAACTACGCAGACGCCGCGACCCACTCCATCGAGGCGATAGCCGAGCTGGTGACGCCCCTCGCCGAGAGCGAGTGGAACCGCCGTACGCCCTGCCCGGGATGGTCGGTGCGCGACATCGTGTCGCACGTCATCGGCATGGAGTGCGAGATGCTCGGCGACCCCCGCCCGATCCACACCCTGCCGCGCGACCTCTACCACGTGCAGAGCGACTTCGCCCGCTACATGGAGATGCAGGTCGACGTCCGGCGTCACCACACCGCCCCCGAGATGACCTCCGAGCTGGAGTACGTCCTCATCCGCCGGGCCCGGCAGCTCCGCAACGAGTCGCGCACACCCGAGACCATGGTCCGCGCCCCGCTCGGCGCTGAGCAGACCCTCGAAGTGGCGCTGCACATGCGGGCCTTCGACGTCTGGGTGCACGAGCAGGACCTGCGCACGACGCTCGGGCAGCCGGGCAACCTCGACTCTCCCGGCGCGCTGATCGCCCGGGACACCCTGCTCCTCGGGCTGCCGAAGGTGGTCGCCAAGAACGCGGGCGCCCCCGCCAATTCGGCGGTCGTCTTCGATGTACACGGTCCGGTGGAGTTCCTGCGGACGGTACGCGTCGACGCCGAGGGCCGCGGTTCGATAGACGGTGCGCCGTCGCTCGGCCCCGCCGCGACGCTGTCGCTCGACTGGGAGACGTACGTCCGCCTCGCCTGCGGCCGGGTCCGCCCCGCGGCCGTCGCCGACCGGATCAAGGTCGAGGGCGACCAGGAGCTGGCCGCCGCGATCCTGGACAACTTCGCCGTCACTCCGTAGCCGCCCGGGGACGTGCCCGCGTATCGGGAGGGGCTACGCGGGCACGTGCACGGCCTCGACACGGCTGATCACATGGTGGTCGCGTTCCCGCAGCGCCGTGCGTCGGCGCAGCCGCAGGATCTGGGTGACGCCGAGCGCCTCCAGGACGAAGACCGAGGCGAACGCGACGCGGTAGTTGGCGCCCGTCGCGTCCAGCAGCACCCCGACGGCGAACAGCGTGGTCATCGAGGCGATGAAGCCACCCATGTTGACGATCCCCGAGGCCGTTCCCTGGCGCTCGGGCGGATTGGCCGGCCGGGCGAAGTCGAAGCCGATCATCGAGGCGGGCCCGCAGGCGCCGAGGACCAGGCACAGTACGACCAGCAGCCACATCGGCGTGTGCTCGGCCGGGTAGAAGATCACTGAGGCCCAGAGCAGGGCCGTCGTCGCCACCGTGCCCAGCGCGATCGGGGCCCGGGCCTCGTGGTGCCGGGCGACGATCTGCCCGTAGACGAGCCCCACCACCATGTTGGACAGCACGACCAGCGTGAGCAGCGTGCCCGCCGTTCCCCGGCTCAGCTCCTGCGCCTCGACGAGGAACGGCATCCCCCACAGCAGCAGGAACACCATCGCCGGGAACTGGGTGGTGAAGTGCACCCACATCCCGAGCCGCGTGCCGGGCTCCCGCCAGGCGGCGGCGATCTGCCGGCGCACGTACGAGACGCCCGCGTGCTCGGCGGGCGGCGGCTCGTGGCCCTCGGGGTGGTCCTTGAGGAACAGCAGGAGCAGCACCAGCACCACGACGCCTGCCAGCGAGCTCCCGACGAAGGTCGTGGTCCACCCGTAGCTGTGCAGGGCCCGCGCGATGAACAGCGTCGAGACGAGGTTGCCCGCCATCCCGAACAGCGCGGCGACCTGGCCGATCAGCGGCCCGCGCCGGGCCGGGAACCAGCGGCTGCCGAGCCTCAGCACGCTGATGAACGTCATCGCGTCACCGCAGCCGAGCAGGGCGCGGGCGGCCAGCGCCATCCCGTACGAAGGGGCGAGCGCGAAGCCCAGCTGGCCGACGGTGAACAGGACGGCCCCGATGGTGAGGACCTTCTTGGTTCCGAGCCTGTCGACCATCAGCCCGACGGGTATCTGCATGCCCGCGTAGACGAGGAGCTGGAGGATGGAGAAGGTGGAGAGCGCGGAGGCGTTGACGTCGAACCGGTCGGCGGCGTCGAGTCCGGCGACGCCCAGGCTCGTACGGAAGATGATGGCGACGAAGTAGACGGCCACGCCGATACCCCAGACCCAGGCGGCGCGCCGCCCCCCGGGTGGATCACCGGGCAGGGAGAGCGTGGGCGCGGCCGAACTCACCGGTCCTCACCCCGGACCAGCACCCGCACCCGGCCGACGTGGCGCCGCACGACCTGCGCGGCCCCCTCGGCGTCCCCGGCCCGGATCGCCGACAGCAGCTCGCCGTGCTCGGTGATGTTGGCCTCGATCCGGCCGGGGTGGGCCTCCATCACCGCGACGCCCATCCGCAGCTGACGGTCGCGCAGCTGGTCGTAGAGGCGCGAGAGGATCTCGTTGCCCGCGTGGCTCACGATCTCGGCGTGGAAGCACCGGTCCTTGACGGCCACGGCCGCCAGATCGCCGTCCTCCGCCAACTGCCGCTGCTCCTCCAGGAGCTGTTCGAGCCGGGCGATCAACTGCGGCGACGCGGGCACGGCCTTGCGCGCCGCGAACTCCTCGACCAGCAGCCGGGTCTCCACCACGTCCTTGATCTCCTGCGCGGAGACGGCCAGCACGAGGGCGCCCTTCTTCGGGTAGAGCTTGATCAGCCCTTCGACCTCCAGCCGCAGCAGTGCCTCCCGCACGGGCGTCCGGGACACCCCGACCGCGTCCGCGAGATCCCCCTCGGTGAGCAGCGTCCCGCCCTCGTAGCGACGGTCCAGGACCGCTTCCTTGATGTGCGTGTAGACGCGTTCGGCGGCGGGCGGGCGCTTGAGGGAGGAGGACGTCGGCTGTGCGGAGGCGGAGGGCGCGGCGAGCATGCACACAGCATAGATACAACATGCACGCATGTGGATCAGCGTCCGGATTCTGGAACTCCGGAGCGGTCGAAGGGCTCACAGTTCACGCTTTCCTGAATTCAGCAATCGCTGTACAGTCACCCCATGCTGACCGTCACTTCCGACATCGAGGTGCTCGCGCGGTTCGGCCGTGCGCTCGCCGACCCGATCCGCTGCCGCCTGCTGCTCGCGCTCCGCGAGGCCCCGGCGTACCCCTCCGACCTCGCAGAGGCCCTGGGCATCTCCCGCACCCGGCTCTCCAACCACCTGGCCTGCCTGCGCGACTGCGGCCTGGTCGTCACCGTGCCCGACGGCCGCCGGACGCGCTACGAACTGGCCGACGAACGTCTGGGCAGCGCACTGGACGACCTGCGTTCCGCAGTGGTCGCCGTGGAGACCGACCGCACGTGCCCGGACGCGAAGACGAAGGGCTGCTGCTGATGACCGCGCTCCCCCTCGGCCCCTCTCCGGCCCGCCGGGACGCACTCGCCCGCCGGATACGGCTGCTGGTCGCGGTCACCATCGCCTACAACGTCATCGAGGCGGTGACCGCCCTCACCGCCGGAGCGATCGCCTCCTCCAGTGCGCTGATCGGCTTCGGCCTGGACTCCGTCGTCGAGGTCTCCTCCGCCGCCGCCGTCGCCTGGCAGTTCTCCGCCCGCGATCACGCGGTGCGCGAGTCCCGGGAGAGAACCGCACTGCGGATCATCTCCGTGTCGTTCTTCGCACTCGCCGCGTACGTCGCCGTAGACGCGGTCCGGGCGCTGGCCGGGACCGGCGAGGCCGAGCGCTCTCTCATCGGCATCGGCATCGCGGCGCTCTCGCTGGCAGTCATGCCGTTCCTGTCGGCCGCCCAACGACGGGCGGGACGTGAACTCGGGTCCGCCTCCGCCGTCGCGGACTCGAAGCAGACCCTGCTGTGCACCTACCTCTCCGCCGTCCTGCTGGTCGGACTGGTCCTCAACGCCGCGCTCGGCTGGTCATGGGCCGACCCGGTCGCCGCTCTCGCCATCGCCGCCATCGCTCTCAAGGAGGGCCGCGACGCCTGGCGGGGCAAGGGCTGCTGCGCACCGACGCCTCACGGTCAAGCCTGCGCGGATTCACCCGTTCGGTAACACATCCATTGCCCCGCCCCGGGAGTCTCACCCACCGAGCGGCACCCTTATGTGGCCGCGCATCAGGGGCATTTGGAGCGTTCAGTTGAAATTCGGCATCAAGCGAATCAATCGCGTCACCGTCACGGCCACCGTGACGCTCACCGCCGGGGCGGTGCTCGCGGGCAGCGCCTTCGCCTCCACGGCGCACGCCGCCACACCGCCGACTCCGAAGATCGTCGCCAAGGGCGGCTTCGTGATGAACGACGGCAGCGGCAAGACCCTCTTCACCAAGTCCGCGGACACCCGCCGGGCCACTGGCTCCACCACCAAGATCATGACTGCCCTGGTGGTGCTCCAGCAGAAGAAGGTGAACCTGAAGTCGAAGGTCACGGTCCAGAAGGCCTACAGCGACTACATCGTCTCCAAGAACGCCTCCTCCGCGCGGCTGATCGTCGGCGACAAGGTCACCGTGGGCCAGCTCCTCTACGGCCTGATGCTGCCCTCCGGCTGCGACGCCGCGTATGCCCTGGCCGACAAGTTCGGCACCGGCAAGACCCGTGCGGCCCGCGTGAAGTCCTTCATCGGCAAGATGAACGCCACGGCGAAGAGCCTCAAGCTGAAGAACACCCATTTCGACTCGTTCGACGGCATAGGGGGTGGCAAGAACTACTCGACCCCCCGCGACCTGACGAAGATCGCCAGCAAGGCGATGAAGAACTCCACCTTCCGCACCATCGTCAAGACGAAGTCGACGAAGCAGAAGGTGACCACGAAGAACGGCGGCTACCGCTACATGTCGTGGAGCAACACCAACAAGATGCTCAGCAGCTACAGCGGCGCGACCGGCGTCAAGACCGGCTCCGGCCCGACCTCCAAGTACTGCCTGGTCTTCGCGGCGACGCGCAAGGGCAAGACGGTCATCGGCACGGTGCTCACGTCGTCCTCCGAGGCGAACCGCACGGCCGACGCGAAGAAGCTCATGGACTACGGGTTCAAGAAGTAACCCGCCTCACCCGCGCGTACGAGCGAGGGGCCCGGCCCGCACGGTGTGTGCGGGCCGGGCCCCTTCGCCGTACGTACCGGCCTACGGTCTACGGCTGCCGAAGGCGCAGGTCGGCCGTGAAGGCGTCCCAGGCAGTGGGCCCGAGGGTGAGGACGGGGCCGTCGGGGCGCTTGGAGTCGCGGACGGCGACGGTCGGGGGGATGTTGCGGGCCACCTCGACGCACTCGCCATTGCCGCTGCTGTAGCTGGACTTGACGAACTCGAAGTGGGACACAGCTACAACTCCTTGCGAATACGCCCTATGAGAGCGATGGAATCGCGGGGAGCGAGCCCGCTTCTGGCGATGCGTCCGAATGTGACGTTGTGGCGGTCGGCATCCGTCTCGCTCTCCAGCCACAGGGTAGACGACGTCGTGTCCATGTAGACCACGTCCATCGCACCGGGTTCAGCGAACGAGACAATGCTGAAAGCGCTGGTCATGCCAGGGTGCGAGCCCGCGAGGAAGGGGACAACCTGCACGGTGACATTTGGCTCGGCAGCGGCCTCTGCCAGACGGACCAGCTGAGCCCGCATCACCTCGCGGCCGCCGACCAGTTGCCGCAGGGCTCCCTCGCCGACGATCGCCCACAGCGCGAGGGGGTTGCTGTCAGTGAGGCGCGCCTGCCGCGCGATCTTCGCTTCGACGAAGCGCTCGATCTCGTCCGGGTCGCCCCAGTCCGCGTTCCCCACTGCGAGCGCCCTGGCGTAGTCCGGGGTCTGGAGCAGCCCCGGCACGAAAGCCCCCTGCCAGGTCCGGACGCCTGTTGCGATGTCTTCGAGCGCGACGTACTCGACGAGGGAACGCAGCTCCGGGTACTGGTTCCACCAGCCCTTCGCCTTACGGCGCTCCCGGTCCAGTCGGGCAACTTCCAGTAGCCGCCCGACGGACTTCGCGTCCTCCAGACCGTAGAACTCGCAGAGCGTTCGGATGTCCGGGTCCCTCATCGGAACCCACCCGCGCTCCATCTTCACGATCTTCGAGTTGGTCGCGCTGATGACCTGGGCAGCCTGCTGCTGCGTCTTGCCGGACGCATCGCGCAGACGCAGCAGCTCGCTACCGAGCCTGCGGCCCAGGACAGTTGACGACCGGTTGCCTTGCGGAGTCGCTCGATTCACCACCTCAGTGTCCCGCCTTCCGGGACAGCGCGTCGACCGCCGTCACTCGATGGGGACAAGTGTCCCCGTTTCACTTGCCCCCACCACTGACGATGGCTACTTTCAGTACTCCGCCGCTCGCACAGCGGAGCCGACTCGGCGGAAGCGCACCGCCCTGCCCACCGCAGCCGGCGACAGAGCCACCGCCCACCCCACCCCGGAGGCACGCGCCCATGACCGCAGCCCAGGAACTCCCCGCCCCGGCCCCCCGGCCCGTCCTCCGCGAAGACCGCGTCGACTACACGCCCACCGCGCACAGCGTCGTCCTCAGCCGGCACCGCACCGCTCGGCTCGTCCTCCAGTGGGGGTACCCGACGCTCGCCGGTGACGCGGCGCTCCTGGTCAGCGAGTTGGCCACCAACGCACTGCTGCACGGGGCCATCCGGGGTCGGCTCTTCCGGGTCCACCTCACCCTCACCGAGGTCGCCCTCCGGGCCGCCGTCAGTGATCCGCGCGGCGAGCGGCTGCCCTGCCTCCGGCAGCCCGGTGCTGACGACTGTTACGGGCGCGGGCTCCTGATCGTCGCTCAGCTCGCCGACGACTGGGGCGTCGAGCCTCGCACGGTCGGCAAGAGCGTGTTTGCCGAACTCTCCGTACGGTGAAGCCTGGACATGCCGGTGGGCCCGCCCACAGGGACGGGCCCACCGGAAAAGGCACCTACGCCCAGGTGATCAGGCGCTTCGGCTGCTCCAGGATCGCCGCCACATCGGCCAGCACCTTGGAGCCCAGCTCGCCGTCGACCAGGCGGTGGTCGAACGACAGGGCCAGGGTGGTGACCTGGCGCGGCTTGACCTTGCCCTTGTGGACCCACGGCTGGAGCTTGATCGCGCCGACCGCCAGGATCGCGGACTCGCCCGGGTTCAGGATCGGGGTGCCCGTGTCCACGCCGAAGACACCGACGTTGGTGATCGTCACCGTGCCGCCCGCCATCGCGGCCGGGGAGGTCTTGCCGTCCCGGGCCGTGCTGACCAGCTCGCCCAGGGCCGCCGCGAGCTGCGGCAGCGTCTTGTCGTGCGCGTCCTTGATGTTCGGCACGATCAGGCCGCGCGGGGTGGCGGCCGCGATGCCCAGGTTGACGTAGTGCTTCTGCACGATCTCCTGGTTGGCCTCGTCCCAGGCGGCGTTGACCTCGGGGTTCCGCTTGATCGCGACGAGGAGGGCCTTGGCGATGATGAGGAGCGGGTTGACCCGCACCCCCGCCATGTCCTTGTCCTCCTTGAGCTCCGCCACGAGCTTCATCGTGCGCGTCACGTCGACCGTGACGAACTCGGTGACGTGCGGAGCGGTGAACGCGCTGCCCACCATCGCCTGGGCGACCGCCTTGCGGACGCCCTTGACCGGGATACGGGTCTCGCGGGCGGAGGCCGAGGCCACCGGGGCCTCGACCGCCGCCGTCACTGGCTCGGAGACCGGGGCCGTCGGTGCCGCGGCCGGAGAAGCCGCGGCAGCCGGGGCCGCCGCCGCGTGCACGTCCTCGCGGGTGATGATCCCGTCCTTGCCGGTCGGGGTCACCGTCGCCAGGTCGATTCCCAGGTCCTTGGCAAGCTTCCGTACCGGCGGCTTCGCCAGCGGGCGGGCGGTCACCGCCTCCGGAGCGGGCGCCGGAGTCCCGTGCCCGTTCAGCTCGGCCTGTACCGCCGCGGCGACCGCGGCCGCCTCCGGAGCGGCCGAAGCCCCCTTGCGCGGGCGGCGCTTGGTGGAGGTCTCGGCAACCCCGTAGCCGACCAGGACCGGGGTGCGGCCCTTGGGTTCCTCGGCCGGGGCGGGCTCGGTGGCGGCCGCCACCGGTTCCTGCGCGGGGGCGGGCAGCGGGGCCGCGTCCTCGCTGCCCGGAGCCACATCCACCGAGATGATCACCTGGCCGACATCGACCGTCGTACCTTCGGGGAAGCGCAGCTCGTGCACCACGCCGTCGAACGGGATCGGCAGCTCGACGGCCGCCTTCGCCGTCTCGACCTCGCACACGACCTGCCCGTCGGTGACGGTGTCACCGGGCTGGACGAACCACTTGAGGATCTCGGCCTCGGTCAGTCCCTCGCCCACGTCGGGCATCTTGAACTCACGGAAACGAGCAGACGTTTCGGTCATCGTCGTCACGAACCTCTCCTCAGAACGCCAGCGAGCGGTCGACGGCGTCGAGCACCCGGTCCAGGCCTGGCAGGTACTCCTCCTCCAGCCTGGCCGGCGGGTAGGGCGCGTGGTAGCCGCCGACCCTGAGCACCGGCGCTTCGAGGTGGTAGAAGCTGCGCTCGGTGATGCGGGCGGCGATCTCCGCCCCGGAGCCGTAGAAGACGGGCGCCTCGTGGACGACCACGAGCCGGCCGGTCTTCTCGACCGACGTCTGGATGGCGTCGAAGTCGATCGGGGACATCGACCGCAGGTCCAGGACCTCGATCGACTTGCCCTCCTCCTGCGCGGCCGCGGCGGCCTCCAGGCAGACCTTCACCATCGGCCCGTACGCGACGAGCGTCAGGTCGCTGCCCTCGCGGACGGTGACGGCCTTGTGCAGCGGGCCCGGGATGGAGTCGGTGTCGACCTCGCTCTTGTCCCAGTAGCGCCGCTTGGGCTCGAAGAAGATGACCGGGTCGTCGCTCTGGACGGCCTGCTGCATCATCCAGTAGGCGTCGTTCGCGTTGGAGGGCGAGACCACCTTCAACCCGGCTACGTGCGCGAAGAGCGCCTCCGGGGACTCGCTGTGGTGCTCGACCGCGCCGATGCCACCGCCGTACGGGATACGGATGACGACCGGCAGCTTGATCGTGCCGAGCGCGCGGGCGTGCATCTTCGCGAGCTGCGTGACGATCTGGTCGTACGCGGGGAAGACGAAGCCGTCGAACTGGATCTCGACGATGGGGCGGTAGCCGCGCAGGGCCATGCCGATCGCCGTGCCGACGATGCCGGACTCGGCGAGCGGGGTGTCGATCACCCGGTCCTCGCCGAAGTCCTTCTGGAGGCCGTCGGTGATACGGAAGACGCCGCCGAGCTTGCCGACGTCCTCGCCCATGATGAGGACCTTGGGGTCGGTGTCGAGGGCGAGGCGGAGCGACTCGTTGAGCGCTTTCGCGATGGACATCTTTTCCACGGCCATGGCTACTTGCCCTCCTCGGCAGAGTCGGCGAACGATGCCTGGTAGGCGGCGAACTGGGCCCGCTCCTCGTCGACGAGGGGGTGGCCGTCGGCGTAGACATGGTCGAACAGGGCCATCGACCCGGGGTCGGGCATCCCGCGTACCTCTTCCCGTACCCGCCTGCCGAGAGCCTCGCTCTCCTCGTCCAGCGCGGTGAAGAAGGCCTCGTCGGCGAGCTTCTCCTTCTCCAGGTAGGTGCGCAGCCGCAGGATCGGGTCCTTCGCCTCCCAGGCGGCCCGCTCCTCGTCGGCCCGGTACTTCGTCGGGTCGTCGTTGGTGGTGTGCGCGCCCATGCGGTACGTGAACGCCTCGACGAGGGTCGGGCCCTCGCCGCGGCGGGCCCGCTCCAGCGCGGATCGGGTGACGGCCAGACAGGCCAGGACGTCGTTGCCGTCGACCCGGACGCCGGGGAAGCCGTAACCCTGCGCGCGCTGGTAGAGCGGCACGCGGGTCTGGCGCTCGGTGGGCTCGGAGATGGCCCACTGGTTGTTCTGGCAGAAGAAGACGACGGGCGCGTTGTAGACCGTGGCGAAGGTGAACGACTCGGCGACGTCGCCCTGGCTGGAGGCCCCGTCGCCGAAATACGCGATCACGGCGGAGTCCGCGCCGTCCTTGGCGACGCCCATGGCGTAGCCGGTGGCGTGCAGCGTCTGGGAGCCGATGACGATCGTGTACAGGTGGAAGTTGTTGGTCGTCGGGTCCCAGCCGCCGTGGTTCACCCCGCGGAACATACCGAGGAGCTTGGTCGGGTCGACGTCGCGGCACCAGGCCACGCCGTGCTCGCGGTAGGTCGGGAAGACATAGTCGTCGTCGCGCAGGGCCCGGCCGCTGCCGATCTGCGCGGCCTCCTGGCCGAGCAGCGAGGCCCACAGGCCCAGCTCGCCCTGGCGCTGGAGGGTGGTGGCCTCGGCGTCGAAGCGACGGGTGAGCACCATGTCCCGGTACAGACCGCGCAGCTCGTCGGCGCTCAGGTCGATGCTGTAGTCCGGGTGCTCGACGCGCTCGCCCTCGGGCGTCAGCAGCTGTACGAGCTGCGGCTCGGAACTCTGCGGCTTCTTGGCGGCGCTGGTCCGCTTACTGGCGCGTCGCGGTTTACGCGCGGCGGCAGTGCTCTCCACGGTCACGTGCGTGCTCCTCCGTCGGTCCGGCCCCCGGGGTCTGCCGGGAACCAGTGCGGCTCGCCTGAAATCCGGGCCCGTGCACGGGGTGGGTGCCGCTCGGCCGGGGATCAGGCGTGACAGGTGCCCCGGCGAGCGCCCTGTCATAGGCACGTTACCCAGTGCATCGCATAACTGCGAAACCCTATCTGACCTGCGATTTTGCTTGGATTTCCAAGTAAATCGAAGAAATCGCGAAGCTCTGCTGGTCACAGCACTGGAAACAGCCTTGCAGGCCGCCGGAACAACGGCACGTTATCCCGCGGATCAGCGCCAGGGAAGAGCGGAGGAGAAGCGAGTGTGTGAGACTGCGATCGTGCGCGAAGATGGAAAAATCACGGTATTTCTGCTCGACGATCATGAGGTCGTCCGGCGTGGCGTCCACGAGCTCCTCTCCGTCGAGGAGGACATCGAGGTGGTCGGCGAGGCGGGCACGGCCGCGGACGCGCTGGTGCGCATCCCCGCGACGCGTCCCGATGTGGCGGTGCTCGACGTGCGACTGCCCGACGGCAGCGGGGTGGAGGTGTGCCGGGAGGTCCGTTCCCAGGACGAGAACATCAAATGCCTGATGCTCACCTCGTACGCCGATGACGAGGCGCTTTTCGACGCGATCATGGCCGGGGCCTCGGGCTATGTGCTGAAGGCGATCCGCGGCAACGAACTGCTGAATGCCGTACGGGACGTGGCGGCCGGAAAATCCCTGCTGGACCCGGTGGCCACCGCCCGGGTGCTGGAGCGGCTGCGCGACGGCAACAACGGCAAGGGCGACGACAAGCTGGCGGGCCTCACCGAACAGGAACGCAAGATCCTGGACCTGATCGGCGAGGGGCTGACCAACCGGGTCATCGGGGAGCGGCTGCACCTGGCCGAGAAGACGATCAAGAACTACGTCTCCAGCCTGCTGTCCAAGCTGGGCATGGAGCGCCGCTCGCAGGCGGCCGCGTACGTCGCGCGACTCCAGGCCGAGCGCCGCTGAGGTTCCCCGGGGGAGACGGGTCCCGCCGGACTTTGATCGCGGGGGGGGGCCTTGATCTCGGCGGACTTCGATCGCGGGGGACTTTGGTCCCGGGCCGCCCGGGGCAGGCGACTCTTACGCGGTCCCTACGGGCGGGGGACAGTGGAGCCCATGCCCTTCGACTCACACGGCTCCCCCGACGGACCCCGCTCGACCGGGACGATCGAGCGGGTCGAGCCGATCGAGCTGCTCGGCCGGGTCCCGTACGGCCGGCTCGCGACCAGCATGCGGGCCCTGCCCTTCCTGGCCGTGGCCCGGCACATCGTGAGCGACGGCCGCATCCTGCTGCGGATGCACAGCGGCTTCGGCTACCACGAGGCGTGCAACGGGAGCGTCGTGGCGTACGGCGCGGACAACTACAACCACCCGTCCTCCGGCGACGGCGGCGACCTGTGGTCGGTGCAGTTCACCGGCCCCGCCGAGATCGTGCACCCCTGCCCCGAGCAGCGGGCACTGTTCGGGGCCGCACCCGTCACCGTGAACGGGGAGCCCTTCGCACCGGCCTACCTCCGCGTGGACCCGCACTTCGTCAGCGAGCACACGCTGGACTTCGCCCACCCGTGATCGCCGGACGTCCCTGGGGCCCGCCCAGGCCTTAGCGCACCCGCACCCGTGACCGCAAGTCCGCCGATCGGCCACGCAGAGTGATCTAACATCTGGTAAGTGCTGCGCTCATATGTCACCCGCCCGCCTGTTCCTCCGGTCGGCGAGGTGCTGCGCCGTTACCCGGAGGTGGGCGAACCGCTCGCCTGCGAGCCGATCACCAAGGGCCTGCTGAACCACGGGTACCGGGTCTCCACCACGCGCGGTGCGTACTTCCTCAAGCACCATCTCGACAAGAAGCACTTGGACGACGCCACCGGCGAGCGCGCCGCGATCGTCCGCCAGCACCGCGCCACCCAACGCCTCCAGTCGCTCGGCGTGCCCGTCGTCCCGCCCCTGACGGACACCCGGGGCGACACCGTCGCCGTGGTCGGCGAGCGCTGCTACGCCCTGCACCCCTGGGTCGACGGGCTGCACCGGGTCGGCGCCGAGCTGACCCTCGCCCAGTCCCGACGGCTCGGGACGCTGCTGGGTACCGTCCACACCGGCCTGGAGCAGGTGATGGCGCCGCGCGACGGTCCCCGGTCCGCGAGCGGCCCCGCCCGGCCGGCCCACCGCAGCCCGGACCCCACCGACACCTTCGCACTGATCGACGACCTGCTGGCCGCCGCGCGCGGGCAGGGCGGCCGGGGCGCCCCCCGCGACGCCTTCGACGAACTCGCCGTTCACCGGCTGGTGGAGCGCCGAGCCCTGCTCGAACAGCACGCCCACCGCCGCCCGCCCGCCCCGGACGGCCCCGCCACCGGGTGGGTGCACGGGGACTTCCACCCGCTGAACCTGCTCTACCGGGGCGCCGATCCCGTCGCGATCGTGGACTGGGACCGGCTGGACGTCCAGCCGCGCGCCGAGGAGGCCGTACGGGCCGCCGCGATCTTCTTCGTCCGGCCGGCCGGGGAGCTGGACCTCGCCAAAGTACGGGCGTACGCCCGCGCGTACCGGCGCGCGGCGGGGGCGGGGACCGCCGAGCTGGCCGCTGCGGTGCACCGGGTGTGGTGGGAGCGGCTCAACGACTTCTGGATACTGCGCTGGCGCTACCGCCTGGACGACCGCAGGGCCGACCCGCAGTTCCCCGCGGTGTCGGCCCTGGCGGTCTGGTGGACGCGCGCGTACGAGGAGGTCTGCGCGGCCTTCACGGAGTAGGCGGTCTGCGTGGGTGCGGTGCGTGGTGAGAGGTCCGTGGTGGCGCGTGCGCGGACGGCTGTGAGCCCGGCGCGCGCCATCGGGGGCGCACGCCGGGCTCACAGGGTGGCGCGGTGGTGCATACGGGGTGGTGCGGTGGTGCGTTACTAGGTGGTGCTGCCCGCCGACGGGTCGTCGGGCGTGTTCCCCGTACCGCCGTCGTCGCCGCCACCGGCTCCGCCGGGCTCGCCGCCGTTGCCGCCCGGGGTTCCGGGATCGGCGGTCGGGCCGGTGGGGTCACCGCTGGGCTCCCCGCTGGTGCCCTCGTTGGTGTTGCCGTCCGACGTACCGGGGTCCGGCTCCGAGGGGTCCGGGGACGGGCTGAAGGACGGCTGGCTCGGGGTCGGGTCCGGCGTCCACGGCGGCGGGTTCGGCTGCGTCTGCCCGCCGCCGGAGGTGTCCGGCTCCTCGGGCTCGTCGGACGGCTCCTCCGAAGGCTCCTCCGAAGGCTCCTCCTCGGACTGGCTGACCGAGGTGGACGGCGTGGTCGGCGTCTCCTTGCCACCGCTGTCCTGCGCCGCGTTGAGGGCGAAGGCGACTCCGGCGCCGATCGCGATCAGCGCGAGGACCACGAACAGCCACGTCTTGCCGCGCCCGCCGCCGGAACGCCGCTGGCCACCGTCGTAGCCCCCGTCGTAGCCCCCGTCGTCCGGGTTGAACGGCGGCAGAATCGGGCCCTGCGAGGTGTCCCCGTGCATCGGGTGACCCATCGCCCGGGTGGACCCGGTCATGCCGTGCGACGGGGTGTGGCCGCTCTCGTGGAGCGCGACGGGACCGGTGTTCCAGGTCCCCGTGTGGCCGCCCTGCACCTGGAGCATCTGAAGGCTGTACTGGACGAGGCCGCGCATCTCCTCGGCGCTCTGGAACCGGTCGTCCGGGTCCTTCGCCAGCGCCCGCATCGCCATCCCGTCCAGCTCCGGCGGTACCACGTCCGAAACCTCGGACGGCGGCACCGGGATGTCCTGAACGTGCTGGTAGACCACGGAGAGCGGGGTCTCGCCGGTGAACGGGGGCCGCAGCGCGAGCAGCTCGTAGAGCAGGCAGCCGGTGGCGTACAGGTCGGAGCGGTGGTCGACGGCCTTACCGAGCGCCTGCTCGGGGGAGAGGTACTGCGGGGTGCCCATGACCATGCCGGTCTGGGTCATCGTCGACTGCGCGCCGTGCAGCGCGCGGGCGATGCCGAAGTCCATCACCTTGACCGCGCCGGAGTCCGTGATGATCACGTTCGCGGGCTTGATATCGCGGTGCACGATGCCGTGCTGGTGCGAGTAGGCGAGGGCTTCCAGCACACCGGAGACGATGATCAGCGCCTGCTCGGGCGGCGGGGCCTCGGCGGTCAGGAGCAGATCGCGGATGGTGCGGCCCTCGACCAGCTCCATCACGATGTACGGGACGGTCTGGCCGCCCACGACGTCCTCGCCGGAGTCGTACACGGCGACGATCGCGTGGTGGTTGAGGCCCGCTACGGACTGTGCCTCACGGGTGAAACGGGCCTTGGAGACCGGGTCCTCGGCCAGGTCGGAGCGGAGCAGCTTCACCGCGACCGTGCGTCCGAGCCGGACGTCCTCCGCCGCGTAGACCTCTGCCATGCCGCCCCGGCCGAGCCGGTGGGTCATCCGGTACCGTCCGTCGCCGACGACGCCGCCGACACCCCAGGAGTCGGTGCCATCCGAGACTCCGCCGCCGTTTGCTTCGGAATCGGGTGCCATCAGTCCTCGCCGTCGTTTCTGTCCGCGCGTCCGCGGGTTCTCACGGTGCCTTGCTGCCTTGACACGTCACGCTACAGCCTCCGCCGGACACCCCGGTTCCGTCCCGGTCCGATCATCCGACCGCCCGGCGCGCCCTACACCTGAATTTGATGCGTTTCCTGTAACGCTTCCGAGACGCTTCTTGTGCGTAGGGTCACGGAACGGGCACCTGGCTTGACGTGTCGGACCCCTCGGGCAGACTTGGCGCGTAATCAGGGAACATCGCGTGCACCGCAACATCGCGTGCCTGCGCGCCGCCGAGGGGGATGCAAGTCATGAGCCAGGACGGCGCACAGGGCCGCTACGCGGGCGGGGCGGTCGCGGGTGGCCGCTACCAGCTGCGCGACCTGCTCGGCGAAGGCGGGATGGCGTCCGTCTACCTGGCCTACGACTCCGCCCTCGACCGCCAGGTCGCGATCAAGACCCTGCACACCGAGCTCGGCCGCGAGCAGTCCTTCCGCGAGCGCTTCCGGCGCGAGGCGCAGGCCGTCGCCAAGCTCCAGCACACCAACATCGTCTCCGTCTTCGACACCGGCGAGGACGAGCTCGGCGGTGCGCTGATGCCGTACATCGTCATGGAGTACGTCGAAGGCCAGCCGCTCGGCTCGGTCCTGGCCTCCGACATCCAGAGCCACGGCGCG
Organism: Streptomyces sp. NPDC033165; assembly: GCF_055577965.1. NCBI lineage: Bacteria > Bacillati > Actinomycetota > Actinomycetes > Kitasatosporales > Streptomycetaceae > Streptomyces > Streptomyces sp. NPDC033165. Next base: position 697,395 of record NZ_JBVIPK010000003.1, on the reverse strand, counting down.
ATGCCCGCCGACAAGGCGCTGAAGGTGACGGCGGACGTCCTCGCCGCGCTGGAGACCAGCCACGAGATGGGCCTGGTCCACCGGGACATCAAGCCCGGCAACGTGATGATGACCAAGCGCGGCGTCGTGAAGGTCATGGACTTCGGCATCGCCCGGGCCATGCAGTCCGGCGTCACCTCGATGACGCAGACCGGCATGGTCGTGGGCACCCCGCAGTACCTCTCCCCCGAGCAGGCCCTCGGCCGCGGCGTCGACGCCCGGTCCGACCTGTATTCGGTGGGTATCATGCTCTTCCAGCTGCTCACCGGCCGGATTCCGTTCGACGCGGACTCGCCGCTCGCCATCGCGTACGCGCATGTGCAGGAGGAGCCGGTCGCGCCGTCCAGCATCAATCGGTCGGTCACCCCGGCGATGGACGCCCTCGTCGCCCGCGCGCTCAAGAAGAACCCGAACGAGCGCTTCCCCAGCGCCGCGGCGATGCGCGACGAGGTCGCCCGCGTGCTGAACGCTTCCGGCGGGCAGACCGGCGCCCCGATGATCGTGGCGGGCGGTGGACCCGCCAGCAGCGGCTCGGGCGTCGGCTCGGCGGTGTTCCCGCCGGTCGACCAGGCCACCCCGGCCCCCCAGAGCGTCCAGACGCCGTATCAGCCCCACCCGCACCAGCAGCCCCAGCAGCCCCACCAGTCCGGCCCGTACAACCAGCCGACCCCGGCGCCCACGCCGAGCTACGGCTACCCGCAGGCGGCCCAGGCCCAGGCCCAGGGCTACCCGACCCCGGGCCCGCTGGCCCACCAGACCCCGCCGCCGTACACGATCAACCCGCAGCACACGACGTCCGTCGGCGGCCCCGGCGGCGGCGGTTCCAAGCGGAACATGCCGGTCATCGTCGGCTCGATCGTCGTCGCGTTGCTCGCCGTCGGCGGCCTGATCACCGCGATCGCCCTCCAGGGCGGCAAGGACGACCAGGCGGGCAAGGACGGCGACCCGGGCACCAGCGAGTCGACGGACGAGGGCTACCGCCCGCCGGAGCGCAACCGGACAATGAAGGAGACGGAGTGCTCGAACGCCTCCGAGGACTCCAACGACCCGAAGAAGGTCCGCGCGCCGAGGTTCGTCTACAAGGACATCCTGTCCGCGAAGTCGTGCGCGCTCGCCGCGGGCTGGACGATCAAGGTGATCGAGGAGCCGGGCAACACCTACGCCGAGGACCAGGTCGTCGGCCAGTTCCCGTCCCCGGGTGCGGCCGTCGACGAGCGCGGCGCCCACTTCGAGCTGAAGGTCTCCACGGGCAGGGCCTCCTGACCTCGGTCGGTCGGGTGTCGCGGCCCGGCGGCATTGCGCGTTTCTGATCGCTGTTCTGATCGTTGTGGGGCCTTGTCTGCCCTTCGCGTAGCTCTTCATGGACCGGCGACGGCCTCGGAATTCCGGATACCGCATCCGGGATGCCGGATGGAAGGGCCCATGTGACGCTGATCTCATGGCTCCAGGACTTCCGGCCGCGTGGGCGTCGAGGTGCGCGGTCTGTCTGATGGCGGCGGCCGGTGCGGCTCTGGGGCCGCTGGGCGGGCCCGCCCACGGGTCGTCGGCGGCAGCGGCGTCGGTGACGGCAGCGGCAGCGGCAGCACCAGCACGGGCAGCGGCAGCGGCGGCACCAGCACGGGCAGCAGCACCAGCAGCGCCGGCCGCACCGGCACTGGAAGCACCGGCAGCACCGGCAGCACCGGCACCGGCACCGGCACCGGCAGCCGACGGTCCGTCGTTGGCCGCCCCCTCCCTCCGGGCGTCGGTCCCCGCCGCGGGCGCGTCCGTCACCCCGTCCGCTTCCGCCTCTTCCGCAGCGCCCCTCCCGACGGGGTCGGCGGCCCCTCCCGCGCTCCCTTCGACCACGCCCCCGCCCTCGTCCGGCCCTCGGGGTTCCGGAGACCCAGCGGGACCCGAGGCCGGGCCGTCCGATGCCGTCGCCCCCTCCGCGTCCGACTCCCCCTCCACTTCCGCTTCCGCTCCCCCCTCCGCTGGCGCATCCGCTTCCGCTTCTCCCGAGGTGACCGGCTCGTCCGCCCCCCTGGCCGGACGCGAGGCCGGGGCGGGGAAGGCGCGTCCCGGGCGTTCGCTGACGCCGCTGGAGCTCGCACGGGTCGAGAGCCCGGTCGGGGCGGAAGAGCACGACGAGGCCGAGCAGATCGCCGACGACGGCGCTGAGCTGCCCGTATTCACTCCGCCGCCCGACGCGTTCACCGACCCGGGACAGCGGGCCGGCCGGGCGCTGGACGCCGCGGCCGTACGGCAGGTGCAGCAGCTCTCGCTGGGGGCGGGCATCGCCCTGATCGGTCTGGGGCTCGGTTTCCTCGCATTCCGTATGCGCCGCGCGACCTGAGCGTCACCACTCCCGGGGCTGAGGCCGGAGCCACTTGCCAGCACCGACATACTCGGTATACATACTCAGTATGTCTATCCGCCACGGGCTGCTGGCCCTGCTGGAACGGGGCCCCCGTTACGGCTCACAGCTCCGCACCGAGTTCGAGTCGCGCACCGGCTCCACCTGGCCCCTGAACGTCGGCCAGGTCTACACGACGCTCAGCCGCCTGGAGCGTGACGGCATGGTCGTCCAGGACGGTGCGGACGACGCCGGACACGACCTCTACGCGATCACCGACGATGGCCGGACCGAGCTGCGCAGCTGGTTCGAGACCCCGGTGGACCGCACCAACCCGCCCCGCGACGAACTGGCCATCAAGCTCGCCATGGCCGTGGGAGCGCCGGGTGTCGACATCCGTGAGGTCATCCAGTCGCAGCGCCACCACACCCTCAAGGCGATGCAGGACTACACCCGGCTCAAGGCCCAGGCCCTGGCCGACGTCCCGGCCAACCGGGACGAGGTCGCCTGGCTCCTCGTCGTCGAGCAGCTGATCTTCCAGGCGGAGGCCGAGGCCCGCTGGCTCGACCACTGCGAGTCCCGGCTCGTCCGGCTCGCCGAGGCCGCCGCCACCGACCCCTCGCCCGAGCCCGGCAACGCGGCGACCCGCGGCCCGGCCCGCGCACTGGCCGAGCGGGTCCGGACCCGGCGCTGAGGCCCGCCGCCGGCACCGCCACCACCGCCACCACCGTCGCCGCCTCTCCACCGCCCCGCGGTACCGGTCGGGTTGCCGCCGCCACCGCCCGGCGCACCGGTCCCGGTTGCCGCCACCCACACCTGGCCGTGCGGTTCAGCCGCACCTGCCGTTCACGCGTTCCTAGGGGGAACCACCCACCATGTCCTCGCCCGTCACCACACCGGCACAGTCGTCTTCCGGGACGCCCGACGGTGACCCCGTACTCGAACTGCGGGCGCTGACCCGTACCCACGGATCCGGCATCGCCGAGGTGCACGCCCTGCGCGGGATCAACCTCGCCGTGCACCCGGGTGAGCTGGTCGCCGTGATGGGGCCCTCCGGTTCCGGCAAGTCCACCCTGCTGACCCTGGCCGGCGGGCTCGACACCGCCACGAGCGGCCAGGTCGTCATCGAGGGCCAGGACATCGCCTCCCTCGGCCCCAAGGGGATGGCCGCCCTGCGCCGCCGCAGCGTCGGCTACGTCTTCCAGGACTACAACCTGATCCCCGCCCTGACCGCCGCCGAGAACATCGCGCTGCCCCGCGAACTCGACGGGCTCTCCGTGCGCAAGGCCCGCAAGGAGGCCCTCGCCGCACTGTCCGAGATGAAGCTGGAGTCGATCGCCGACCGCTTCCCCGACGAGATGTCCGGGGGCCAGCAGCAGCGCGTCGCCATCGCCCGCGCCCTCGTCGGTGACCGGCGCCTGGTGCTCGCCGACGAGCCCACCGGAGCACTCGACTCCGAGACCGGCGAGGCCGTCCTCGCCCTGCTGCGCACCCGCTGCGACCAGGGCGCGGCCGGAGTCATGGTGACCCACGAGCCCCGGTACGCGGCCTGGGCCGACCGGGTCGTGTTCCTCCGCGACGGTTCGATCGTCGACCAGACGCTGGCCACCGGGCCCGACTCGCTGCTCGCCGCCCACACCGCCGAGGGCGCCAAGTGAGCGTCTTCTCCGGATGGCGCGTCGCCTTCCGCATAGCCAGGCGCGACGCCCTGCGGTCCAAGGGACGCAGCGCCCTGGTCGTCACGATGATCGCCCTGCCGGTCCTCGGTGTGACCGCCGCCGACCTGACCTACCGCAGCGCTCTGCTCACCAAGGCGGAGGGGCTGACAGCGGACCTCGGCTCGGCCGACGCCCGCTTCATCGATCCGGGGATGGGCCCGGTCCGGCTGCAACAGATGCCCGACGGTGTCATGTGGCAGACGCCCGAGAACGCCCCGGACCCGCTTCCCGAGGACGAGCGCAAGCCCGTAGACGTACCGGCGAGCTTCCCCAAGGGCTCACGGTTCCTCACCGAGCAGTCCGCGCCCGCCTCCGTGACGACCCGTCATGGCGTCACCGACACCCGGATCACCGAACTGCGCGTCGCCGACCCGATGCTGCGTGGCCGGGTCGAACTGACCGACGGCGCGTTCCCGCAGGCCAAGGACGAGATCGCGGCGACCGACGCCTTCATCGAGGCGTCCGGTCTCTCCATCGGCGACCGGGTCACCGTGCGCGGTCCCGAGCTGGGCTACACCATCACCGGTGCGGTGGAACTGCCCGCGGACCTGCGCGATGAGTCCCTGTTCGCCGCCCCGGGCGCGGTCATCGCCCCGTGGCGGAAGGCCGCCGGCCGCGACAAGGAGATCCTGCCGCCCCAGGCGAACGGCAGGAAGTGGCTGGTCCAGGGCCCGGCCGGTGCGGGCGTCACCTGGCAGGACGTGCTTGCCGCCAACGAGAGGGGCGTCGTGGTGATGTCCCGCCAGGTCGCCCTGAACCCGCCGCCGGACTCCGAGGTCCCCATGGCCGCGGACATGTCCGGCTGGGACGACGGGGATGCGGCGATGACCGCGGCGGCCGTCACCGTGGCGGCCATGGCCATGCTGGAGATCGTGCTGCTGGCCGGTCCGGCGTTCGCCGTGGGCGCCCGCCGTTCGCGCAGGCAGCTGGGCCTGGTCGGTTCGTGCGGCGGGAGCCGGAGCCAGGTCCGGGCCGTGGTGCTCGCGGGCGGCGCGGTACTCGGCGGGGTCGGCGCCGTGGTCGGCGTGGGCGCCGGGTTCGGCCTCACCGCCCTGTTCCGCCCGATGATCGAGGACTACACCGGCAACCGCTTCGGCGAACTGACCGTACGGCCCTGGGAGATCCTCGGCATCGCCGTCCTCGGCCTGGTCACCGGCGTCCTCGCTGCGCTCGCCCCGGCGATCGTGGCGGGCCGACAGCCCGTCCTGGAGTCGCTCACCGGGCGGCGCGGCACCCGCCGCAGCTCCCGTGTGCTGCCCGTCATCGGCGTCATCGCGCTCGGCGTCGGTGTCGCCCTGGCGGTCGTCGGCGGCGTCAGCGGTGAGGTCAACCTGGTCGCCGGGGGATCCGTCCTCGCGGAACTGGGCGTCCTCGGCTGCATCCCGGTGATCGTCGGCTTCCTCGGCCGACTCGGCCGCCGACTGCCGTTGACACCCCGGATCGCCCTGCGCGACGCCGCCCGCAACCGGGGCCGTACCGCCCCCGCCGTCGCCGCGGTCATGGCAGCCGTCGCGGGCAGCATCGCCATCGCCACGTACACCAGCAGTCATGCGGCGGAGCAGGCGTACGACCACATACCCAACCTCACCCCCGGCACCGCCGCGCTGATGTCCATGGGCTTCGAGGAGAAGGCCGACCTGCCCCGAATGCGGGCCACCGTGGAGCAGAACTACCCGGTCGGCGGCGGGAAGGCCGACATCGCGCGGGTCTGGGCCGGGAGCGACTGCTCGGTGTACTACGAGGAGGAGGACGGCTGCGGCACCCTCGAAATCGTCAAGCCCACCGGAAAGGGCCACTCCTGCCCGCTCCAGGGCGAGGACGCCAAGGAACTCGCCCTGCGGCTCTCGGCCGACGAGCACAAGCGGCTGATGAACTCCCCCGCCTGCATGGACGCCAGCTACACCATCGTCTCGTTCGGCACCGACGACAACAAGATCGTCGTCGGGGACGCCGCGCTGCTCGATTCCTACGTGAAGCTCGACGACCCGGCGGCGGCCAAGGCCCTGGCCGCGGGCACACCCGTCCTGCTCAACTCGGCGTACGCGAAGAACGGCGAGATCACCCTCAAGGCCGTCCACACCTACAACGACCGCGACAAGAAGAACCGCGCCCAGCACCCCGGCGAGGCCCGCACCACCACGGACCGGCTCAAGGTGTACGTCGCGCCGGACCGTTACGCGGCGACCCCGGGCATCCGGATGATCATGCCGCAGAAGACCGCGGACAGGCTCGGCCTGCACACCGAGGACTACGGCAGCCTCTACAAGCTCAACCGCAACCCGACGGACGCCGAGCGGCAGACGGTCGCTGCGGCGATCGAACAGGCGGGGCACAGCGCGTACGTGATGACCGCCGACGAGATGTCCCGGTCGGAGGACGACACGATCCTGCTGATCCTCGCCCTCTTCGCCGGAGTGGTGACGCTGGGCGCCGCGGCCATCACGACCGGGCTGTCCAAGGCCGACGCGGAGGCCGACCTCACCACGCTCAGCGCGGTGGGAGCGCCCCCGGGCGTACGGCGCTCCCTGTCCGGCTTCCAGTGTCTGGTCGTCGCTCTGACCGGGGTGCTGCTCGGTACGGTGGCGGGCATCGTGCCCGCGGTCGCCCTGCGGCTGACCGATCTGCGCGAAGCGCTGGCAGACATGCGGGAGAACCCGATGGAATCGGCGTACACCCCGATCGTGATGCCGTGGGAGACGATCGGGCTGCTCGCCCTGGTCGTCCCGGTGCTGGCGGGGCTGCTCGCCGCCGCCCTCACCAGCTCCCGGCTGACGCTGGCCCGGCGCGCGGGCTGAACCGGCCCGGGACGCCGGGCGGACACGGGACGCGTTTCGGTGCCCCTGGAGACGGTGGATCATCCGCTTCCGGGGGCACCACCGTGGTGTACGGCACGTGTGCGAGACAATGGCGGCATGGAAATGCCGAGGAATGACCGGTCGCAGGAGCATCCGCAGGTCCTTGTCGTGGGCCAGGACGGAATGGCTATCGGCGGCGGTGCCAGTGACGACGAGTCGCGCGAGGTCCCGGTGACAGAAATGGTGGAACAGCCCGCGAAGGTCATGCGCATCGGCAGCATGATCAAGCAGCTTCTGGAAGAGGTCAGGGCGGCTCCTCTCGACGAGGCGAGCCGGGTCAGGCTCAAGGAGATCCACGCCAGTTCCGTGAAGGAGCTGGAGGACGGTCTGGCCCCTGAGCTGGTCGAGGAGTTGGAGCGGCTCTCCCTGCCGTTCACCGATGAGTCGGTGCCCTCGGAGGCCGAGTTGCGGATCGCGCAGGCTCAGCTCGTGGGCTGGCTGGAAGGCCTCTTCCACGGCATCCAGACGGCGCTGTTCGCCCAGCAGATGGCGGCCCGCGCCCAGCTGGAGCAGATGCGCCGCGCGCTGCCGCCCGGGATGAGCCACGAGGACGAGGAGGGCGGCGGGGACCCGCACGGCCCGATCCGCTCGGGCCCGTATCTGTAACCCGTATCCGCTCTGTAGCCCCTATCAGCCCCGGAACCCCTCATCCGCGATCCGTAGCGGTCCGTATCAGCGGTCCGCAGGGGTCCGAATCACCGGATCGGTACAGCGATCCGTATCAGCCGTAGCGACCGAGCGGGGCCCGGCACACGCCGTGAGGTGTGTACCGGGCCCCGCTCCATGCGGTCGGCCCGCTCAGGGACGAGACGTTTCCCAGGCCTTCGGCGCGGCGAGCAGCACCTTGCCGATGTGCGTGCTGGATTCGAGCACGCGGTGCGCCTCGGCGGCGTCCTCCATCGGCACCGTACGGTCCACGACGGGCCGGACCACCCCGCCGCCGATCAGCGGCCACACGTGCTCGCGCACGGCGGCCACGATGGCGGCCTTCTCGCCGAGCGGGCGGCCCCGCAGCGAGGTGGCGGTGACGGCGGCCCGCTTGGTCAGCAGTGCGCCGAGGTTGAGCTCCCCCTTGACCCCGCCCTGGAGGCCGATGATCGCGAGGCGGCCGTTCACGGCGAGCGCCTGCACGTTCCTGTCCAGGTACTTGGCGCCGACAATGTCCAGGATGACATCGGCCCCCGCCCCGGCGGTGTTCTCGCGCAGCTCCTCGACGAAGTCCTGCTCGCGGTAGTTGATGAGGATGTCCGCCCCGAGCTCCGCGCAGCGGGCGAGCTTGTCCGGGCTGCCCGCCGTGACGACGACCCGCGCGCCGACCGCCTTCGCCAGCTGGATGGCCATCGTGCCGATCCCGCTGGAACCGCCGTGGATCAACACCGTCTCGCCGGGCCGGAGATGAGAAACCATGAACACGTTCGACCAGACCGTCGCCGTCACTTCGGGCAGCGCCGCGGCCTCCACGAGACCGACGCCCTCCGGTACGGGGAGGAGCTGGCCCGCCGGTACGGCGACCTTCTCCGCGTAGCCGCCGCCCGCCAGCAGCGCGCACACCTCGTCGCCGACCGCCCATCCGTTCACCCCCGGACCGAGCGCGACGATACGGCCCGCGCATTCCAGACCGGGGTAGGGCGAGGCACCGGGCGGCGGGTTGTAGAAGCCCTGCCGCTGGAGCACGTCGGCGCGGTTCACGGCGCTGGAGACCACCTCGACGAGGACCTCGCCCTCGCCGGGTACGGGATCGGGCACCTCGGCCCACACGAGCGCCTCGGGGCCACCGGGTTCGGGGATCGTGATCGCATGCATGGCCGCGAGGCTACTCCCGCCGCGCTCGCTCCAGCGGCACCTTGCCCCGCCGCGCTCGCTCCAGCGGCGCCTTGCCCCGCCGCGGGCCGGCCGGGCAGGCAGGTTGCTCAGGGGTGCTGATGCGGGGGCATCGGGTCGTACGGCACCGAAGCCGAGCTGGGGCTCACCCGCACGATGGTGATGACCCGGTCCGTCAACTGCAACGGGCTGGCCGCCGGATCGTCGTAACCGATCAGCCGGTGCCCGCGCAGCACGCTGACGACCAGGTCGTCGACCTCCCTCACGCTCTTGCCCACCTCTGCCTTTATGACCGGCCGTTCGATCAGGTCGAGGCCACTGCCCTGCTGGATCAGGTCCTCCATCACGGTGCCCGCGCTCGGGCTGAGGACGGAGAGACCCAGCAGCCGTCCGGCGGCGCTGGCACTGGTGATCACGGCGTCGGCACCGGACTGCCGGAGCAGCGGCGCGTTCTCCTCCTCGCGGACGGCCGCCACGATCTTCGCCCGACGGTTCAGCTGGCGTGCCGTCAGAGCCACCAGAACGGCGGTGTCGTCGCGCTGAGTGGCGATGATGATCTGACGTGCCTTCTGAAGCTCGGCGCGCAGCAGGACATCGCTGCGAGTGGCGTCACCGAGCACCCCGGTGAAGCCCTCCGCGTTGGCGGCCTCGATCACCTTGGAAGCCGGATCGACGATGACGATCTGCTCCTTCGTCAGGCCGGTGGCGCGGAGAGTCAGAATCGCCGACCGGCCCTTCGTACCGAATCCGATGACGACGGTATGGTCACGCAAGTTGGCTCTCCAACGCTTCAGCCGGAAGTCCTCGCGGGTCCGTTCCGTGAGGACTTCGAGAGTGGTGCCGACCAGGATGATCAGGAATATCACGCGCAGCGGCGTCACGAGCACCACATTGATCAGCCGAGCCCCGTCGCTCTGCGGTGTGATGTCGCCGTACCCGGTGGTGGAGAGGGTGACCGTCGCGTAGTAGACCGCATCCAGCAGGTCGACACTGCCGTCGGCGCTGTCGTTGTAGCCGTCGCGGTCGAGCCAGACGATCAGCACGGTCACGGCCAGCACGAGCAGCGCCATCAACAGGCGCTTGGCGACCTGCCGGGCCGGTCCGGAGACGACCCGGCGGGGGAGCATCACCCTGGTCGGCGCGACCAGTTCGTCAGCTCTCCTGGCCATTGCGTCATGGCCGGGAAGTTTCACGTGAAACACCCTTCCGTCCACGGCGTCGCCGGGGCCCATGGGAGATCCAGAATCTCCACCTCGGTGCCGGACCGTACCCCGCCCGGGGGTACGACGGCCAACCCGTCCGCCGCGGCGATCCCCCGCAGCATCGCGGGACCGTTGTAGCGGAGGGGGGCGACATGGTCCCGACCGCCCGCCCGGCCCGCGCGATGCACCACGGGGACGAGGCGGGTGTCCTGCGGATGTCCGGGCACCTCGGCGTGTACGAGAGCCCTGTACGCGTCCTGGCCCGGTCGGCCCGCGATCCCCGCGAGCAGCGGCTCGGCGAGCGTCAGCAGCCCCGATACCGCCGCGAGCGGATTGCCGGGCAGCCCAACCAGATAGGGCCCGTCCGGCCGTGGATACGGATGCGGGCCGTCCTGCTGTGAACACGTCCCGTCCTGCCGTGTATTTGTCCCGTCCTCCCGCGTGTACGGCCCGTCCTGCCGCGTGTACGGCCCGTGCTGCTGTCCGGAGACAGGCATTCGCGCCAGCAGCATGGGGTGGCCGGGGCGGACGGCCACCCCGTCGACCAGCAGCTCGGCCCCGAGGCTGTCGAGGACGACGTGCACATGGTCGACCGGGCCGGCAGCGGTGCCACCGGTGGTGACGATCACGTCGGCGTCGGAGGTGACGATCGCCTCCCGCAGCGCCCCGGCGTCGTCCCCGAGCCGGACTGGCCCGGAGACCTCGGCGCCCAGGGCCCGCAGCCAGGGGCCGAGCATCGGCCCGAGGGCGTCGCGGATCAGCCCGTCGTGCGGCAGCCCGGCGGCGAGCAGCTCGTCGCCGAGGACGAGGATGTCGACGCGTGGCCGGGGGACGACGGGCAGGGCGTCGTACCCGGCGGCGGCGGCGAGCCCGAGCACGGCCGGGGTCACCACGGTCCCGGCCGGGACGAGTTGCTCGCCGGAACGGCACTCCTGGCCCCGGGGCCGGATGTCCTGGCCGGTGACGACGGGCCGCCGGGCATGCAGCAGTCCCTTGGCCTCGTCGGCGTGGGCGTGCTCGGTCCGGATGACCGCCGTGGTGTCGGGCGGGACACGGGCGCCGGTGGCGATCCGTACGGCGGTTCCGTCGGGCAGTGCGGAGGGCTCGCGGCGCCCGGCGAGGAGCCCCGCCCCGGACTCGTACGTCCACGGCCCCGGTCCGGCGACCGCCCAGCCGTCCATCGCCGAGGTGTCGAAGGGCGGCAGGTCGGTGAGCGCGCCGAGCGCCTCGGCGAGCACATGCCCGAGCGCGCGGTCGAGCGGCAGCCGGATGACGGCACCCGGTCCTCCCCGCCCCGCCCGCGCGGCAACCGCCCGCGCCCGCTCCCAGGGGAGGGGCGGGGCGTGGGGCGCGGGGGCGCGGGATACAGGGCCGTGGGTGCCTTCGCCGGGGCTGCCGTTGGAGTTGGTGAGGGGCTTGTCGGCGGTGCTGCCCCCCGTGCTTTCGCTGATGCTGCCGCTGGGGCCACTGCCCTGGCCACCTCTGGAACCGCTGCCAGGACCGTTGCTGCTCAATCCTCTGCTCGGGTCCCTGCCTAGGTCCCTGCCGAGGTCGCTACCCAGGTCCGTGCCCAGGTCCGTGCCCAGATCCCTATTTGGGTCCCTGCCCGCGTCCCTGGCCTGATCCCTGCCCGGGTCCCAACTGCCCCCGCCGACCAGGGCGAGTGCCTGCTCGACGGCCTGCTCCTCCGCAGCACGTGCGAGGTCGCTCCCGGATCCGGCGGCGGAGTAGTCGTGGCCGGACTCGGGGCCGGGCGAGTGGGGAGCGGTCATGGTGTCCCGGCCCCTTCGCCGCCCGCTTCCGCTTCCGCTTCCGCTTCCGCTTCCCAGCGCAGCGCAAGGGCGGTGACCTTGCGAGCGGCGTCCGCGACCGCAGCGGCGGCCGCTTCCGGCCCCGCTGCGGCGCTCGCCCTGGCTGCCGCGTATCCGACCAGGAAGGTCGTCAGCGGGGCGGCGGGGCGGGCGACTCCGTGCGCGGCGTCACGGGCGAGGTCGAGCAGGACACCGGTGTCGACGTCGAGTTCGATTCCGAGTTCGTTCTTGACCGAGGTGATCCATTCGTCCAGCACGGCCCCATGCTCCCTGATCCGGGCCCGGGCGGCAGCGATGTCGTCCCAAGTGTCGCAGTCGAACGCGGCGTGTGGCCCGGCATCGACCCGGGCCAGATCCAGCTCCGCGGTCAGCAGCCGCAGCGGGAGCCCGGCGAGGCTGCCGTGCTCGGTGGCGATGAGTGCCAGCTCCCGGCGGAGCGGCTCGGCGCGATAGGCGGCCACGAGCGGCTGGTCGCGCCCGTCGGGGTCGGTGCACAGGGCGCCTTCCCGGCCCCCCTCTCCGGCCTCGGCGAGCAGCGCCTCGACCGTGCCCGGGTCCAGGAACGGCAGGTCGGCGGAGAGGACGAGGACGCGCTCGGCCGTCGTCAGCCGCAATCCCGCACCGAGCGCCGCCAACGGGCCGCCGCCCTGGGGCACTTCCCGCGTCCAGGCGACCGGCCGGGCGGTGGGCCGCCGAGCGCCGACCACGACCGTGACACCCGCCCCGGCGCAGGCCGCGAGGACCCGGTCGAGCAACGCCCGGCCCCCCACCCGGACTGCCGGCTTGTCGGCGCCGCCGAGCCGCTTCGCGGCTCCGCCGGCGAGGACGATCACGTCATAGGCGGTCATGCGTCGAGTATGGGCGGCGCCAGTGGCCGACACCCCCTCCGGGGTGGCGACAAGGCCGGGCCCGGAGGGGACGTCCGCACGACGACCGGCTCTACAGAGTGCGCAGCAGCACCGCAGGCTGCTCCACGCAGTCCGCCACGTACCGGAGGAAGCCACCCGCCGTTCCGCCGTCGCACACCCGGTGGTCGAAGGTGAGCGACAGCTGAACGACCTGACGCACGGCCAGCTCGCCGTTGTGCACCCAGGGCTTGGCCATGATCCGGCCTACCCCGAGCATCGCCGCTTCCGGGTGGTTGATGATCGGCGTGGAACCGTCGACCCCGAACACCCCGTAGTTGTTCAGCGTGAACGTACCGCCCGTCAGCTGCGACGGGCTGAGCTTGCCGGTACGCGCCAGTTCGGCCAGCCGGGCGATCTCCGCCCCGATCGACTCGGCGTTACGGGTGTGCGCGTCCCGGACGACCGGAACGACGAGGCCCCGTTCGGTCTGGGCCGCGAACCCGAGGTGCACCCCGGGGAGCCGGACGATCTCCCGGGCCTCCGTGTCCACGGTGGAGTTCAGCTCCGGGAACCGGGCCAGCGCGGCCGTGCAGATTCTCGCCAGCAGGGCCAGGACCGACACCTTCGGCCCGGCGGACGGGCCCGTCGCCGCGTTCATCGCGGCCCTGACCGCCATCAGTTCGGTGGCGTCCGCGTCCACCCAGCAGGTGGCGTCCGGGATCTCGCTCCGGCTCCGCGTCAGCTTGTCGGCGACCGCTCCCCGCACCCCTCGCAGCGGGATCCGCTCGGCGGCCGGGGCGGTCGTTGCCTCCGCACCCGCGAGGACCGGGGAAGCGTGGGGCGCGGCCGCGCTCGCGACAGCCGTCCCCGCCGCCGTACGGGTCGCGGCTCGCGCGGTCTCCTCCGCCCGGCTGATCGCGGCGTCCACGTCGGCCCGCAGGATCAGCCCGTCGGGGCCGGAGCCCGCCAGGCGTCGCAGATCGATGTCGTGCTGCCGGGCCAGTCGGCGTACGAGTGGGGAGACCACCGCCACAGGGCCCTGCCGGTCCGCCGCGTCCGGCTTGCCCCGCTCGACTCCGTCGACGACGGGCGCGGTCACGGCCGGAACCGGGGCCGGAATCGAGGCCAAAGCCGGAGCCGGAGCTGGAGCCGGTACGGAGCTGGCAGAACCATGAGCAGGGCCAGGAGCAGAACCATGGGCGGAGCCATGAGCCGACATGCCACCGGCGGCAGAGCCCCGGGCAGACGTCAGCCCGCCCGGCCGGATGCGTCGGCGCCGGGCGGCGGGTGCGCCCGTGCCGTATCCCACGAGCACGTTCCCCGACCCGTCCGAGGGCTCCGGGGCAGCGGAACCGGAGGACGGGGACGAACCGTTGGCGGCTGCCCCGCCCCCGGTGCCCGCAGGCCCGGAGGAGGCCGCTCCGGGGGAGGCGGGGCCCGAGGTCTCCGACCCCTCCGGCGCTCCGACCGCGACCGTCAGCAAGGGTGCCCCGACCGGAAGTTCGGTCCCTTCCTCACCGAAGCGGGCGGTCACCACGCCTCCGTAGGGGCACGGCACCTCCACCATGGCCTTGGCCGTCTCGACCTCCACGACTGGCTGGTCGATCGCGACGACATCGCCGACCTCCACCAGCCAACGCACGATCTCCGCCTCGGTCAGTCCCTCGCCGAGGTCCGGCAGCTTGAATTCGAGCACCTGGGCCATCAGCTGTCCGCCTCCCACTGCAACCGGGCCACCGCGTCGAGCACCCGGTCGACTCCCGGCAGGTGGTGCCGCTCCAGCATGGGCGGCGGGTAGGGGATGTCGAACCCGGCCACCCTCAGCACCGGAGCCTCCAGGTGGTGGAAGCAGCGCTCGGTGATCCGGGCCGCGATCTCCCCGCCGGGCCCGCCGAAGCCGGGCGACTCATGGACGACGACCGCGCGCCCGGTGCGCCGCACCGACGCGGCCACCGTCTCGTCGTCGAACGGCACCAGCGAGCGCAGGTCCACCACTTCGAGGTCCCAGCCCTCGGCGACCGCTGCTTCGGCCGCCTCCATGCAGACCGGCAGGGAGGGCCCGTACGTGATCAGCGTGGCGCTGCGCCCGGGGCGGCGGACGACGGCCCTGCCGATCGGCTCGACCGCTGCGGGGGCCTCGGGCGACCAGTCGGACTTGGACCAGTAGAGCCGCTTCGGCTCCAGGAAGACCACCGGGTCGTCCGAGGCGATCGACGCACGCAGCAGCCCGTACGCGTCCTCGACCGTGGCCGGTGTGACGACGTGCAGGCCTGGCGTGGCCATGTAGTACGCCTCGGAGGAGTCGCTGTGGTGCTCGACCCCGCCGATCCCGCCGCCGTAAGGCACCCGCACGGTGATGGGGAGCGGCATGGCTCCCCCGGTGCGGTTGCGCATCTTGGCGACATGGCTCATCAGCTGCTCGAAAGCCGGGTAGGCGAAGGCGTCGAACTGCATCTCCACCACGGGACGCAGCCCGTACATCGCCATGCCCACGGCCGCGCCCAGGATGCCCGCCTCGGCGAGCGGGGTGTCGGTGCACCGCTCGTCGCCGAACTCCTTCGCCAGCCCGTCGGTGATCCGGAAGACCCCGCCGAGCGTGCCCACGTCCTCACCGAGCACATGGACGGTGGGGTCCTCGGCCATGGAGTCCCGCAGCGCGCGCCCGAGGGCCTGCGCCATGCTGGCCGGTTTGGCCTTCGCCGTACGTCCGTCGGCGGTCGCTGCCGCGGTGGTCATCGTCCCGCCTCCGCGCTCTGCTCGTGGTGGTCGTGCTCGGCGTCCAGCTCGGCGCGCAGGGCGGCGGACTGCTCCCGGAGCTGGCTGGTCTGCTCGGCGTACACGTGGGTGAAGAGATCCATCGGCTCCAGCACCGGGTCGGCGTTCATCCGGTCGCGCAGCGCGGCCGCCATGCGCTCTGCCGCCTCCCGCGTCTGTTCGATGCCCGCGTCGTCGAGCAGTCCTCGATCGGTCAGCTCCCGCTCCAGCAGCTGCACCGGGTCATGTGCCCGCCAGGCCTCTACCTCGCTGTCGGCCCGGTAGCGCGTGGCGTCGTCGGCGTTGGTGTGGGCCTCCATGCGGTAGGTGAGGGCCTCGACCAAGGTCGGGCCCTCACCGCGTCGGGCCCGGGCCACCGCCTCGCCGAGCACCTGGTGCACGGCGGCGGCGTCGTTGCCGTCGACGAGACGGCCCGGTATCCCGTATCCGACGGCCTTGTGGGCGAGGGAGGGGGCGGCGGTCTGCTTGGCCAGCGGCACGGAGATCGCGAAGCCGTTGTTCTGTACGAGGAAGACGACCGGGGCCTTCCAGACCGCCGCGAAGTTCAGCGCCTCGTGGAAGTCGCCCTCGCTGGTGCCGCCGTCGCCGACCATGGCGAGGGCCACCACGTCGTCGCCCTTGAGCCGGGCCGCGTGCGCCAGACCCACGGCGTGCGGAAGCTGGGTGGCGAGCGGGGTGCACAGCGGGGCGATGCGGTGCTCGCGCGGGTCGTAGCCGGTGTGCCGGTCGCCGCGCAGCAGGGTCAGGGCCTCGACCGGGTCGAGGCCGCGGGCGACGGCCGCCAGGGTGTCGCGGTAGCTGGGAAAGAGCCAGTCGCGGTCCTCCAGGACCAGGGCGGCGGCGACCTCGCACGCCTCCTGGCCGGTGCTCGACGGATAGACGGCCAGGCGGCCCTGCTTGGTCAGCGCGGTGGCCTGGGCGTTGTACCGGCGGCCGCGGACCAGCTCGGCGTGGAGCCGGAGCAGCAGCTCGGGATCGACGTCGGCCACCGCGTCCGTACCGAGCACGCGGTAGGGCTCCGGGTCCGGGAGCAGCGGGGCGGGGTCGGTGATCGGCTTCCAGGCCGGGGGCGGCGTGGGCCGGTAGGCGGCCGCGCCGGGCAGCTCTTGGACCGTCATGAGAAGCACCTCCTGGCATCGAGGGGATCGAGGGGTGTCGATCGGGAGTGTCGAGAGGGAGCGGGATGGCGAGATATCGAGGAATGGGCGAGGCACGAGTGTGGTGTGCCTCACCTACCGATTGTTCGGTCGCGAACGCATTTTGGCTACAGGCACCGCCAGCCTGTGGACAAACGGTTCTCCACAGCCTGGGATAGAGGCAAGTCGTCCACAACAGGGAGGCGCGGGCAGATGGCCGCTGAACAAATGGCCGACAGAGGTGAGGACCCCGGCCAGGTCGCCCCCGGGGTGCCGCCGTCGGTTCCGTCCCCGGCCCCGGCCCCGGTTCCGCCCGCGCGGCCGCTGGACACCATCGACCGCGACATCCTGCGCATCCTCCAGACGGACGGCCGCGCCTCGATACGGTCGGTCGCCGAACGGGTCCACGTCTCGCGTGCCAACGCCTACGCCCGTATCAACCGGCTCGTCGAGGACGGCGTGATCCGCGGCTTCGGCGCCCGGGTCGACCATGAGCGGGCGGGTCAGGGCGCGTCCGCGTACATCACGCTCAAGATCGTGCAGAACTCCTGGCGCACTGTGCGCGAGCAGCTCCAGGCGCTGCCCGGAGCCACCCATATCGCTCTGGTCAGCGGCGACTTCGACGTCCTGCTACTGGTGCACACACCGGACAACCGGGCGCTGCGCGAGCTGGTCCTCACCCGCATCCAGTCCATCCCCGAGGTGCTCTCGACGCGCACGCTGCTGGTGTTCGAGGAGACGGACCTCGACCCCCTCCCGGACCGCCCGACAGAGCTGAGCTGAGGTGAGGTGAGCTGAGGTTAGGTGAGCTGAGGTGCACTAGAGCTGAGCCGGGCCGAGCTGAAGCTGAGGCCGACCGCACCGAGCACCCCGCGCACACCGGGGCGCTCAGCCGCCGTTGGCCCGCATCCCCTCGAAGGCCAGCTGGACCACCGTGTCGGCAAGCTGGTCCTCGCCCGGAAAGCCGCCGGGCTGCGGGCGATACCACTCGACCAGCGAGTTCACCATGCCGAACAGCAACCGGGTCGCCAGTCGTATGTCCACGTCCGCCCGAAGGTCCCCGTCGGCCACCGCGGCCTGGAGCAGCTCGGAGACCCGCTGGTCGAACTCGCGCCGCCGCTCCAGCGCCCAGCGCTCGGTCTTCGTGTTGCCGCGCACCCTCAGCAGCAGCGTCACGTAGGGCACCTCCGCCATCAGCACCTCAACCGTGCGGCGCGTGACGTACTCGACCCGCTCGATCGCGCGCCCGCGCAGCGCCCCCGGCTCGTCGAGGATCCCGAAGAGCCCGTCGAGTGCCCGGCTGACAGCTCGCCGCAGCAGCTCCTCCTTGCCCGCCACATGGTGGTAGATGGAGGATTTCGAGATGCCCGCAGCCCGGGATAGATGCTCCATGGACGTGCCGTCGTAGCCGCGCTCGTTGAAGACACGGACGGCGACGGTGAGCAGGGTCTCCGGGGTGTACGTGTCCCGCTTGGCCGTGGTCATGTCCGCGATCCTCCCCCATGAGTTGTCCACAGGTTTCCTGGGGCCCCTTGTCCCGACCGATCGTTCGGTTACTCTAACTCCGTCCGTACGTTCCTGCCCGGCTCGATGAGGAGTTGGTCCGCCATGGCCGCCGTGCTCACCCCCCAGCAGCTGTCCGAGACCCACCGGCCCACGCTCGACCAGGCCCTCGACGCGATCAGTACCCGCGCGTACTGGTCGCCGCACCCCGAGCACCCGAAGGCGTACGGCGAGGGCGGCGCACCGGGCAGTCTCGGGGCAGCCGAGGGCAAGGCAGCGTTCGACGCGGTACTGAACACCCGGCTCGACCTCGCGCAGCCCGGCACCGACGGCTGGGCGGGCGGCGAGAACTCGCCGTACGGGCCGGAGCTCGGCGTCGAGTATCCGCACGCAGACCTGGATGTCCTGCTTCCCGCGATGAAGGTCGGCATGGCCGCCTGGCGGGCCGCCGGTCCGGAGGTCCGGGCCCTGGTCTGTCTGGAGATCCTGTCGCGGATCAGCGCCCGCACCCACGAGCTGGCCCACGCGGTGATGCACACCAGCGGCCAGGCCTTCATGATGGCGTTCCAGGCGGGCGGGCCGCACGCCCAGGACCGCGGTCTGGAGGCCGTGGCGTACGCCTACCGGGAGCAGGTCCGCACCCCTGAAACCGCCGACTGGGCCAAGCCGCAGGGCAAGCGCGATCCGCTGAAGCTGCACAAGTCGTTCATCACGTCCGGCCGCGGCATCTCGCTGCTCATCGGCTGCAACACGTTTCCCACGTGGAACGGCTATCCCGGCCTCTTCGCCTCCCTCGCCACGGGCAACCCGGTGCTGGTCAAGCCGCACCCGCGCGCCGTGCTCCCGCTGGCGCTCACGGTGTCGATCGCCCGCGAGGTGCTGGTCGAGGCGGGCTTCGACCCGAATCTGGTCGCGCTGGCCGCCGAGCGGCCCGGTGAGGGCATCGCCAAGACCCTGGCGGTCCGCCCCGAGATCCGGATCATCGACTACACCGGCTCCACCGCCTTCGGCGACTGGCTGGAGGACAACGCCCGCCAAGCCCAGGTCTACACGGAGAAGGCCGGCGTCAACACGATCGTCGTCGATTCCACCGACGACTACCCGGGCATGCTCGCCAATCTGGCGTTCTCGCTCTCCCTGTACAGCGGCCAGATGTGCACCACACCGCAGAATCTCCTGATCCCCCGGGACGGCATCGCCACGGACGACGGCAGCAGGTCCTACGACGACGTGGTCACCGACATCGCGGCCGCTGTCACCGGCCTGCTCGGCGACGACGCCCGTGCCGCCGCCCTGCTCGGCGCGCTGGTCAACCCGGACGTGAAGGCCCGGGTGGAGGCGGCCGGTGAGCTGGGCGAGGTGGCTCTGGCCTCACGTACGGTCGCGAACGCCGAGTTCCCCGACGCGGTCGTGCGTACGCCGGTCATCGTCAAGCTCGACGGGACCAAGACCGACGACGGGGCGGCCTACCTCTCGGAATGCTTCGGCCCGGTGTCCTTCGCGGTAGCGGTCGAGTCGACGTCCGCCGCCCTGGACCTGCTCCGCCGCACGATCCGTGACAAGGGCGCCATGACGGTCGGCGCTTACACCACGTCCCCCGAGGTGGAGCGCGGCATCGAGGACGTCTGCCTGGACGAGTCCGCCCAGCTCTCGCTGAACCTCACCGGAGGGGTCTATGTCAACCAGACCGCTGCCTTCTCCGACTTCCACGGCTCCGGCGGCAACCCCGCCGCGAACGCGGCCCTGTGCGACGGAGCTTTCGTCGCCAACCGCTTCCGCGTGGTGGAGGTGCGCCGCCAGGCGTAGCTAGCGGGCGTCCCGGGGGTCGGGGACATCGGCGTAGCGCTGCACCCACGCGTGCATCGCGATCGCCGCCGCGGCCCCCGCGTTGATGGACCGGGTCGAGCCGAACTGGGCGATCGAGCACACCATCGTGGCGTGCTTGCGTGCCTCCTCGGTCAGACCGGGCCCCTCCTGCCCGAACAGCAGAACGCACCTGCGGGGCAGCTCGGTGCGCTCCAGCGGTACGGCGCCGGGGAGGTTGTCGATCCCGATGATCGGCAGCCCCTCGGCCGCCGCCCACGCGGTGAGGTCCGCCGTGTCGGGGTGGTGGCGCACATGCTGGTAGCGGTCGGTGACCATGGCGCCACGCCGGTTCCAGCGCCGACGACCCACGATGTGGATCTCCTTCGCCAGGAAGGCGTTGGCGGTCCGGACGACGGAACCGATGTTGAAGTCGTGGCCCCAGTTCTCCACGGCCACATGGAAGTCGTGCCGACGCACATCGAGGTCGGCGACGATCGCCTCGCGCGTCCAGTAGCGGTACGCGTCGCCGACGTTGCGCCGGTCTCCGTGGGCCAGCAGCTCGGGGTCGTAACGCTCGTCCTCGGGCCACGGCAGCGGATGCGGCCCGACGCCGATCTCCTGTCCGTACCCGTCGTCGTACTGGAGAGGCTCCGCGGGTTCTGCGTGCTGGGCGGGCTCCACGGGTTCTGCCGCGGGCCTTGGGGTTCTGCCGGTCTCACTGCTCACCCGACGAGCGTATGGCCCCCACCGCCACCGTGGAGCCGGGGCTCCTCCGTACCGCCGGGGCCGCCCTTGCCCGGCCCGGCCCCCTCGGCGTCCGGCGGCCCGTCCGCGGCGCCGGGCGCCCGGGGCGTTGCACCTGCCCGGCCCGGCAGCCGGGAGAACAGCCGCTGTCTGCCGAGGGCGGCCCGTCCTCCCAGCCACACGAGGAAGGCTGTCGGCAGGAACACCGCGTCGGCAGCGATCATCGCCATGGAGAAGAACGGCAGCCCGAGCAGCAGGGCGATCCCCGCGTGCTCACAGATCATCACGACCAGCAGGACGTTCTTGACCCGCCGGTTGAACAGCGTGAACGGAAAGGCGACCTGGACGATGACCGTGCCGTACGTCAGCACCATCACCATCAGCCCGCTGGAGGCCAGGATGTCCGAAAGGGCGGGCCACGGAGTGAAGTAGTCGAGCTTGAGCGGGTAGTAGAGCGCGGTGCCGTCCTGCCAGCGCGAGCCCTGGATCTTGTACCAGCCGGCGGTCGCGTAGATCAGGCAGACCTCGGCCATGATCACGGCGAGCGTGGCGTTGTGCGCGAGGTTGGCCAGCACATCGAGCAGGGCGCGGGGCTCACCGTGCGGCGCGTAGCGGTTCACAGCCCACCAGGCGGCGGCGGAGAGCCAGACCGTCCACAGCAGGGTGGGAAGCCACCAGGTGCCGCCGAACCCGCCCATCAGGGTGGCGATCACCAGGACGGGGCCGAGGACTGCCCACAGGACCGGCCCCGCGATGTCCCGCACGGGCGGCAGTCCCGCCGCCGCACGCTCCACGTTCCGCGCCGCGCGCCGGGCGTCCAGCGACCAGACCCGGGCGCAGCGCGTCAGCACCAGGTAGATCGCCATGAGGTGGACGACGTTGTCGCCGCCGTCGCCCATGAAGATGCTGCGGTTCTGCACGGAGAGCACGCCGACCATGAAGAGGACGGACATGGTCCGGGTGCGCCACCCGAGAAGCAGTCCCACGGCGGACAGCAGGGTCAGGACGTACACGGCCTCGAACCAGAGCGCGCTGTCGGTCCACATGAGGACGGAGAACGCGCCGTTGCCGTCCGTGAGCTGCCGGGCCAGATCCCAGCGCCACGGGCTGTCGGGCCCGTACAGCTCATGTCGGTGCGGCAACTCGCGCAGCAGGAAGAAGAGATAGGTGGCGGCGAACCCGATCCGGACGACGGCGCTCTGATACGGGCCGAGGGCCGAGGCGGTGAGGCGCTGGAGCGCCCGCGCGAGGCCGCCGCCGGGACGGGCGGGGCCTCCAGGCCGCTTCGGGTGAGCGGGCTGCTGCGGGTAGGCAGCCTGCTGCGAGTGGACGGGCTGCTGCGGGACGGAGGGCTGCGGGACGGTCACTGGTTGCCCTCCACGTCGTGCGCCGCGCCGTCGGCCGGGAGGTCGTCCGGGGTCACGGTCCACCAGGGGAGTACGCGGTAGACGGGCTTGGTGCTGATCTTCTCGGTGCTCCACGGGGGCGGGGCGACGGAGGTGGTGGCGGAGCGGAGCTGGATGCGCTCGATCGTGCCACCGTAGTCGCGCTCGCTCAGCCGCAGCATCGCGATGCGCCGGATGTACCGCTCGGAGAGATCACCGCGCATGCCGTTGGGACGGTTCTCGCTGTCGTGGGAGTTGACGAAGAAGTCCCAGCCCCGGCGGAGCTCGTTCTGATGCACGTGGCTGGGCAGGAGATTGCCTCGTATCGCCTTGGCGTCCTCGTGGGTCAGGCTCATCCAACGGGTGGTACGGCGGCCGTCGGCCCCCACCACGTCGGCCCGCACATGGATGGCGACGTTCTGCTGGAGCGGGTTCGGCGCGAAGAGCTTCCAGTTCTGTTCGAACTCCGGGTAGACCCAGTCGTCGATCGTTTTCCCGTGCTGCTTGGTCACCGTGTTGGACGGGCTGACGTGCAGAAAGACCATGGCCACGTGGGCGCAGGCGAGGAGCCCGATCAGGGAGAGCGCCACGGCCGCGACCACCTGGTAGGGGAAGGAGAGCCCGGCTATGCCGTCGACGCCCTGCCTGCCGTCGGCAGAGCTCCCGTCGTGATCCGAATCCATCCCGCCCCGCTCACCGTCGATCACAGCTCAGTTATCCACAGGGTTGACACCCTACGGGCCTCCGACTCACCATTGAAGTCAAGGAACCGAACGATCGGTCGGTAGGGAGCCCGGGATGGCAGCAGTGACTGCGGACCAGACGACGCAGAGGACGTCCGGCACGGCGAATGCGGCACCTGCGGGGGCTGCGGGGAATGCGGCCGACACCGTGGCCGCGGCGGACGCGGAGCGCATCGCGACGTTCGACGCGGCCGTGGCGGCCGACGAGCGGATCGAGCCGCGCGACTGGATGCCCGATGCCTACCGAGCGACGCTGGTCCGCCAGATGGCCCAGCACGCCCACTCGGAAATCATCGGCATGCAGCCCGAGGCCAACTGGATCACCCGCGCGCCCTCGCTGCGGCGGAAGGCGATCCTGATGGCCAAGGTGCAGGACGAAGCGGGCCACGGGCTCTATCTGTACAGCGCGGCCGAGACCCTGGGCACCAGCCGTGAGGAGCTGCTCGACAAGCTCCACGCAGGCCGCCAGCGCTATTCGTCGATCTTCAACTACCCCACGCTGACCTGGGCCGACGTTGGCGCGATCGGCTGGCTGGTGGACGGGGCGGCGATCACCAACCAGGTGCCGCTGTGCCGCTGCTCCTACGGCCCCTACGCCCGCGCCATGGTCCGCATCTGCAAGGAGGAGTCCTTCCACCAGCGCCAGGGTTACGAGCTGCTGCTCGCCCTCAGCCGTGGCACCGAGGCCCAGCACGCCATGGCCCAGGACGCGGTGAACCGCTGGTGGTGGCCGTCCCTGATGATGTTCGGCCCCCCCGACGACGCCTCGTCCCACTCCGAGCAGTCCATGGCCTGGAAGATCAAGCGGCACTCCAACGACGAGCTGCGTCAGCGCTTCGTGGACATCTGCGTACCGCAGGCCGAGGCGCTGGGCCTGGAGCTCCCGGACTCCGATATCCGGTGGAACGAAGAGCGCGGCCAGCACGACTTCGGTGCGATCGACTGGGCGGAGTTCCACGAGGTCCTCAAGGGCAACGGCCCCTGCAACGAACAGCGGATCACCCAGCGTCGCAGAGCCCACGAGGAGGGTGCCTGGGTCCGGGACGCGGCGGCCGCGTACGCCGCCAAGCACACCCCGGCCACCCCGGCCACCCCGGCCACCCCGGCCGCCGAAGCGCCCGCACAGCCCGCACAGCCCGCACAGCAGGTGGAGGAGACGGCATGAGCAGCTCGACCGACTGGCCCCTGTGGGAGGTGTTCGTGCGCTCCCGGCGCGGGCTGTCCCACACCCACGCGGGCAGCCTGCACGCGCCCGACGCCGAGATGGCTCTGCGCAACGCCCGTGACCTCTACACCCGCCGCTCGGAAGGCGTCTCGATCTGGGTGGTCCCCTCCACCGCGATCACCGCTTCCTCCCCCGACGAGAAGGACTCCTTCTTCGAGCCGGCCGGGGACAAGCCCTACCGCCACCCGACGTTCTACGAGATCCCGGAAGGGGTGAAGCACCTGTGAGCGCGGCTCTCGCCCTCGGCGACGACGCGCTGGTGCTCTCGCACCGGCTGGGGGAGTGGGCGGGTCACGCCCCCGTCCTGGAGGAGGAGGTGGCTCTCGCCAACATCGCCCTGGACCTGCTGGGACAGGCCCGGGTGCTGCTCTCGCTCGCCGGTGACGAGGACGAGCTGGCCTACCTCCGCGAGGAGCGGGCCTTCCGCAACCTCCAGCTGGTGGAGCAGCCGAACGGGGACTTCGCCCACACCATCGCCCGGCAGCTCTACTTCTCCGTGTACCAGCACCTGCTGTACGAGCGGCTCGCGGCCGGGGGCGGCGAGTTCGCCGGCCTCGCGGCCAAGGCCGTGAAGGAGGTGGCCTACCACCGCGACCACGCCGAGCAGTGGGTCCTGCGGCTCGGCGACGGTACCGAGGAGAGCCACGGCCGGATGCAGAGCGGTCTGGACGCGCTGTGGCGGTTCACCGGCGAGCTGTTCCAGCCGATCGAAGGCCTCGACTCCGCCGCCACCGACGGCACCAACGCCGCTGACAGCTCAGACGGCCCCGGCAGCTCCGGCAGCTCCGGCAGCTCCGGCAACACAGGTATCGACTGGCAGGCGCTGCAAGGAAGTTGGCTCCGCGCCGTCACCGACGTCGTCGAGCGGGCCACGCTGACGCTCCCGACGGGACCGCAGTCCGGAGGCTGGGCGGCAGGCGCGGGGCGGCAGGGTCTGCACACCGAGCCGTTCGGCCGCATGCTCGCCGAAATGCAGCATCTGCACCGCAGCCACCCGGGGGCGTCATGGTGACCGACACCCTGCTGGAGGCGGAGCTGCGTGGTCTCGCGGGTTCCGTGCCCGACCCGGAGCTCCCGGTGCTGACCCTCGCGGAGCTCGGCGTCCTGCGGGACGTCACAGTGGACGGACCGGGCAAGGTGACCGTGCGGCTCACCCCGACCTACACCGGCTGCCCGGCGATCGAGGCGATGTCGGCCGATATCGAGCGGGTGCTGCACGACCACGGCGTGCCGGAGGTCTCCGTGGTCACGGTCCTGGCTCCGGCCTGGTCGACGGACGACATCAGCGCCGAAGGCCGCCGCAAGCTCGCCGAGTTCGGTATCGCGCCGCCGCGCGCCCACAGCGCCGATGGCGGCCCCGTGCCGCTGACGCTCTCTGTGCGCTGCCCGAACTGCGGCTCCACGGACACGGAGTTGCTCAGCCGGTTCTCCTCCACGGCGTGCAAGGCCCTGCGCCGCTGCGTCGCCTGTCGTGAACCGTTCGACCATTTCAAGGAGTTGTAGATGTTCCATCCGCTCCGGGTCAGCGCAATCGAACGGATCACTGACGATGCGGTGGCTGTGACCCTCGCCGTGCCGGCCGAGCTGCGCGAGACCTTCCGCCACACCCCCGGCCAGCATCTGAACGTGCGCTACACCGTGGACGGCGAGGAGATCCGCCGCTCGTACTCGATCTGCGCACCGGCCACCGAGCAGCCCGGCGAACCGGTGCTGCGGGTGGGCATCCGCATGGTCGAGGGCGGGGCGTTCTCCACGTACGCCCTGAAGGAGCTGGCCGTCGGCGACCGGGTGGAGGCCATGCCCCCGATGGGCCGCTTCGTCCTGGAGCCGCGTCCCGGCCTGTTCGCGGCGGTGGTCGGGGGAAGCGGCATCACCCCGGTGCTGTCGATGGCGGCCACCCTGCTGGACCGGGAGCCGTCCGCGCGGTTCTGCCTGATCCGCAGCGACCGCACGGCGGCTTCGACGATGTTCCTGGACGAGGTGGCCGACCTCAAGGACCGCTATCCGGACCGCTTCCAGCTGGTCACCGCGCTCTCCCGGGAGGAGCAGTCGGCCGGCCTCCCCTCCGGGCGGCTGGACACCGAACGGCTCACCGGTCTGCTGCCCGCGATGCTTCCGGTGGAGGAGGTGGACGGCTGGTTCCTGTGCGGTCCGCTCGGCCTCGTGCAGGGCGCGGAGAAGGCGCTGCGCGCGCTCGGCGTCGACCGGTCCCGGATCCACCAGGAGATCTTCCACGTCGACGACAGCCCCTCCGACGCCACGGTGGTCAAGGTCGCCGCCCCGTCCGACTCCACACTGACGGCGACGCTCCACGGCCGCTCGGGCAGCTGGCCTGTAGAGGATTCCGAATCCCTGCTGGAGACGGTACTGCGGAGCCGCTCGGACGCTCCGTACGCCTGCAAGGGCGGGGTGTGCGGGACGTGCCGGGCGTTCCTGGTCGCGGGCGAGGTCCGGATGGACCGCAACTTCGCGCTGGAACCGGAGGAGACCGAGGCGGGCTTCGTGCTGGCCTGCCAGTCGCATCCGCTCACCCCGGAGGTGGAGCTGGACTTCGACCGCTGACGCCCCCGCGCACCGCCGCGCTGTTCCCTTCCCATAGAACCTGTTCTATCTTGACGACCCGTCAAGGCGTCAACGGTTAGCGGGAGGCCGGGACAGTGGACTTCACCTTCACCGAGGAACAGCAGGCAGCCGTCCAGGCGGCCAGGGCCGTCTTCTCGGGCGTCGCACCCGACCGTGTGCCCAGCCCCGCCCTGACACCGGGCGCCGTGGCGGAGGACATCGACCGGCAGCTGTGGCAGGAGCTGGCGCGTACGGACCTGATCGGGCTCACACTGTCGCCGGACCACGGCGGCGCGGGACTCGGCCCGATCGCGCTCTGCCTGGTCCTGCGGGAGTCGGCCAAGGTGTTGGCCCGGGTGCCGCTGCTGGAGACCTGCGCGGTCGCGATGACGGTCCAGCGGTACGGGGAGAGCGCCCTCGCGGCGGAGCTGCTGCCCCGGGCCGCCAGGGGCGAGCTGATCCTGACCGCCGGGGCCAACGGGCGCAGCGGCCACGACCCTGCCGAACTCGCCGTTGTCGCACGGCCGTACGGCGAGAACGAGGCGTCGCCAGGAGACTCCGGCTGGGTGCTCGACGGGATGCAGTCCGCGGTGCCCTGGGCCCAGGTGGCCGACTGGATCGCCGTGCCCGCCCACACTGCCGAGGGCGGCGCGGTCCTGGCCCTCGTGCCCCGCACCCGTGGCGGCGTCACCCTGGCGGAACAGGTCTCCACCAGCGGCGAACGGCTGGCCGAAGTCCGGCTCGACGCCGTGCGCATCGAGGCCCGTGAGCTGATCGACGCCCCGGGATGCTGGGACTGGCTACGGTCACTGCTCACCACGGGCACCTGCGCGCTGGCCCTCGGGCTGGGCGAGCGGGTGCTGGAGATGACCGCCGAATACACCGGCAAGCGGGAGCAGTTCGGGTTCCCGGTCGCCACATTCCAGGCGGTGGCGGTGCAGGCCGCCGACCGGTACATCGATCTGCGGGCGATGGAGGCGACGCTCTGGCAGGCCGCCTGGCGGATCTCCACCGACGCCGGAGGTCCGTTGCCCGCCGCGGGAGACATCGCGGTGGCGAAGATCTGGGCCTCCGACGGAGTCCGTCGCGTCGTGCAGACCGCGCAGCATCTGCACGGCGGCTTCGGTGCGGACACCGACTACCCCCTGCACCGCTTCCACGCCTGGGCGAAGCAGATCGAGCTCTCCCTCGGCCCCGCCGCGGCCCACGAAGAGGCCCTGGGGAACCTGTTGGCAGCCCACCCGCTCGGCTGACCGCTCACCCCGGGTCCCGCAGCGCTCAGAGGACGAAGGCCGACGTCCCGTTGTCCGTGACCATGGGGCGGCCGGCGCCGTCCCACGCCTGCATGCCGCCGTCGATGTTCACCGCGTCGATGCCCTGCTGCGTCAGGTACTGGGTGACCTGGGCCGACCGCCCGCCGACCCGGCACATCACATGCACGCGCCGGCCGTCCTCGACGGCCTCGGTCAGCTCGCCGAACCGGCCCACGAAGTCGCTCATCGGGATGTGCAGCGCCCCCTCGACGTGACCGGCCGCCCACTCGTCGTTCTCGCGGACGTCCAGGACGAAGCCGTCCGACGGCACCTCCGCGGCGTTCACCGAGGGCAGCGGGGCGAAATTCATAGGTCATGCCTTCTCTCGTACGTACGCGGCAGAGTCACCCGGAACGCTACTGCACCATCTCCGCGAGCTCGGCCTCACGCCGGGACACCTCGCCCAGCAACTGCTCACCGATGTCCTCCAGCAGCTGGTCCGGATCGTCCGGGGCCATCCGGAGCATCGAGCCGATGGCGCTCTCCTCCAGCTCCTTGGCCAGCACCGTCAGCAGCTCCTTGCGCCTGCTGAGCCACTCCAGCCGGGCGTAGAGTTCCTCGCTCTCGCTCAGCGGGGCCGGCGGCTGCACGGGACCCGCCTCCCACTCCGCCACGAGCTCTTTGAGCAGCTCGACATCGCCGCGGCCGTAGGCGGCGTTCACCCGGGCGATGAACTCGTCACGGCGCGCCCGCTCCTGCTCGTCCTGGGCGAGGTCCGGGTGCGCCTTGCGAGCCAGATCCCGGTAGAGCTTGCGGGCCTCCTCGCTCGGCCTGACCCGCTTCGGCGGCCGGACCGGCTGCTCGGTGAGCATGGCCGCGGCCTCGGGGGACAGCCCGTCGGTGTCCATCCAGTCGTGGAACAGCTCGTCGACGCCGGGCATCGGCATGACGACCGCCCGCGCCTCGCGGGCCTTGCGCTGGTCCTCGGGGTCACCGGTGCGTGCGGCCCGCGCCTCGGCGATCAAGGCGTCCAGCTCGTCGAGGCGGGCGTACATCGGGCCGAGCTTCTGATGGTGCAGCCGGGAGAAGTTCTCGACCTCCACCCGGAAGGTCTCCACCGCGATCTCGAACTCGATCAACGCCTGCTCGGCGGCCTGCACCGCCTTGGCTAGGCGCGCCTCGGGGCGCGCAGCGGCGTCCTGCGGCTCGGCGGACTGCCCGGCGGCAGCATCCGCGCGGCCCGGCGCACCCTGCGCTTCCGGCGTGGGCTGCGGCGCGTCCGGCCGGTCGTTGTCCTGCCGGTCATCATCGTTCCGGGTGGGCGGCACCCCGGCGGCTTCGTGGGTCACCCGTCCAGCGTATGGCCACGCCCCGGCGGTCCGGCACACGCGGTGGGCCCCGGCCCGGAGCCCACCGCCTCAGGAAGCCACCAGGAGCCCGTCAGGGGCCCGTCAAGGACCGGCCAGGACCGCCTCAGGGACCCGTCATATACCGAACTCCGCGGCCAGCCGGCCCGCCTTGATCGCCCGCACCAGCTCGGCGTGATCCGCCTCCGTACGGTCGGCGTAGGTGACCGCGAAGGCCGCCACCGCCTCGTCGAGCTCGTCGTTCTTGCCGCAGTAGCCCGCCAGCAGACGGGGGTCGGCGCTGTGCGCGTGCGCCCGCGCGAGCAGGGCACCGGTCATCCGCCCGTAGTCGTCGACCTGGTCGGCGGCGAGCGCGGCGGGGTCCACGCTGCCCTTGCGGTTCCTGAACTGACGCACCTGGTACGGCCTGCCGTCGACGTCCGCCCAGCCGAGCAGTATGTCGCTGACGACCTGCATCCTCTTCTGCCCGAGCACCACCCGGCGGCCCTCGTGGTCCACCTGCGGAGCGTCGAAGCCGACCGCCGGAAGGTGGGGGGCGAGCACCGACGGACGCGCCTCCTTCACCTGGAGTACCAGCGGCTCGCTGCGGTGGTCGAGCAGCAGCACCACATACGACCGGGTGCCCACGCTGCCGGTGCCGACCACGCGGAAGGCCACGTCGTGGATCGCGTACCGGGCCAGCAGCGGCGCCCGGTCCTCGGAGACGGTGGAGAGATAGCCGCCGAGCCCGGCCGCCACTGCTGAGGCCTCGGCGTCCGGTACCCGGCGCAGCACGGGCGGGGCGTCGACGAAGCGGCGGCCGCCGTCTGGGCACTCCTCCGTGGACCGGGCCGCGAACCGGGCGCTGGTGTTGTTGCGGGCCTTCTCCGAGACCCGCTCCAGGGTGCCCGCCAGATCACGCGCGTCGGTGTGCGAGACGAGCTCCTCGTCCGCGATGGCGTTCCAGGCGTCGAGTGCGGGCAGCCGGGCCAGCAGCCGCATGGTGCGCCGGTAGGCGCCGACGGCGTCGTAGGCTCCCCGGCGGCAGGTGTCCTCGTCGGCCCCGGCCGCGCGGCCCGCGAGCACCAGGGAGGTGGCGAGCCGCTTGAGGTCCCACTCCCAGGGCCCGAACACGGTCTCGTCGAAGTCGTTCAGATCGATGACCAGGCTGCCACGAGCGTCGCCGTAGAGGCCGAAGTTGGCCGCGTGCGCGTCGCCGCAGAGCTGGGCGCCCACGCCGGTGACCGGGCTGCCCGTCAGGTCGTGGGCCATCAGCCCGGCCGCACCCCGCAGGAAGGCGAACGGGGTGGCCGCCATCCGCCCGACCCGTATCGGCGTCAGCCCCGGCACCCGGCCTCGGTTCGACTCCTCGACCGCCCGCACCGCGTCCGGCCGCCCCGGTGGCAGGGCAAGCGAGGCGTGCGCGGAACGCGGCACCCGGCCGCGGAGAGACTTGCCCGCCGCCTTCTGCGACAGCGATGCCCCGCGCCGGGCGAACCCGGGCACGACCGGAATGCGTAGATCCGCCCTCGCAGTTCGCTGTTCCGGCATCGTCGCCTCGGTTCCGCTCATGGAGCGTCGCCTCCCCCACCTCGTACGCACTCCGGCTGCCCGGCTCCCCGCCGGTCAGCGGCCCTGTCCACCAGCGACCGAGCACGACGGTACCGCCGTTCCCGCACACCCGCCCGGGCCTGTGGATAACTACGGACCACCCCGGTCCGGTCGGCCGCCTATCCGAAGCCGGTCCGAAGCCGGCCCGAAGCCGATCCCGATGCCGAGCGAGCGCGGGTCCGGCCCTGATCCGGCGCGGGTTCGGCCCTGATCCGGCGCGGGTCCGGCCCTGATCCGGCACAGATCAGACGCCGACCGCCTCCTCCAGCTCTTCCTCCAGCTCCCCGTCGGAGGGCCGGGACTTCCCGTCGGAGGGCCGCGCCGCCGTCTCCCGTACAGCAACGCCCCCGCCCCCGGACGGCTCCGCCCGCCTGCGCGCCTCGTCCAGTCCTGCGAGGCCCAGCACCGCCAGGCCCACGAGGAACCAGAGCACCAGGACAAGCACATGGCCGCCGAACGCGTACCCGTCGAAGTAGACGTGGCTGCGAACTCCTTCGAGG
Source organism: Streptomyces sp. NPDC033165 (assembly GCF_055577965.1). Classification (NCBI taxonomy): domain Bacteria; kingdom Bacillati; phylum Actinomycetota; class Actinomycetes; order Kitasatosporales; family Streptomycetaceae; genus Streptomyces; species Streptomyces sp. NPDC033165. Next base: position 666,177 of record NZ_JBVIPK010000003.1, on the reverse strand, counting down.
AAGCCCGCACCGTTCCAGAAGGCGTGCAGCGAACCGAAGAAGCCGGGCTGGAGCTCGGGGCGGAAGATGCCGCCGGAGCTGGTGAAGTTGAGCATGACGAACAGGACCATCACGCCGAGCGTCGTCCACCGCTTGAGGAAGGTGTGCAGCCCCACCCCGATCAACAGGATGCCCGCGGAGTAGAGCCAGGCCAGCGCCCACAGCACGGCGAGGCCGTGATCGACCAGCCCGAACAGCGGCCCCGCGAACACCGCGCCGATCAGGCTCACCACCAGCGAGGCACCCGCCACCAGCGCGGCCCTGGTCCGCAGCGGCAGGGCACCGCCCGCACCGCCGATCACGGCGACCGAGGCGTACGAGCCGATGCTGATCGCGACCAGCAGGAAGAAGATGCCCTGCCCGGTCGGATCACCGTCCGCGGTGGGCGCCACATTCACCACCTTCAGGGGCGCGCCCTGATCGGCCGCGACCCCGGTGAAGACCTTCTCCACGACGGTGGCGCTGGTGTCCGACGACGCGGTGGCCACCAGCAGTTCGGGGGCGGCGCCCGGTAGGTACGCCCCGTAGCTCGCCTGGGTCCTGAGGTGCTCCACCGCCGTGGAGCGGTCCGCCACGGTCCGCACGTTCAGAGCGCCGTCCGCCTTGTCCTGGAGGGACTGGGCCAGCACCCGCGCGCTCGGACCGGAGCCGACGACGTCCACGCGCAGATCGTGCGGCTGTGGGGCGTGGAAAGCCCCCAGGTAGGCGAGCCCCATGCCGACACACATCAGTAGGGGGGTGAGGAGGTGACCCAGCACATGGCGCAGCGTCCCTGCGGGGGCGCCCGGAGCGGTACGAGAGCCTGCGGGCATCTGAACGATCTCCCAATGGTTGGCTTCTACAACTATTTATTAGTTGTAGCATACATCTTTATTGCGGAGGGGACCTCCGTCGGTCACGCAGACAACGGATCGGGCGTCGTGAGCAGCCGGTGTCGGCCTCCGGCGCCAGGTAGGCGTCCGCCCACCGCCCGAGCTTCTTCAGTGCGGGCTCCATCGCGGCGGCGGCCTTGGTGAGGCGGTACGCGACGCGCAACGACAGATCTTCGTCAACCCGCGGATCACCAGAGCAGCCGCACCGGGTTCGGTCAGCCGATCCGAGAGCATGAGCTCGCTGATCTCGGGAATCGCGCGCCGCAGCTCGGCGAAGTACACCGGGCCACCGCAACAGCACGGAGACGATCGGGCTGGTCCAGCGCTTGCCGAACAGCTCGAAGAGGCGGCTGATCGCCACATCGACCCGCCGACAGTCCTGCTCGCCGTGATCCGTCATGCCCCCAGGGGCTCCGCCTCCCGCGATGTCACCGCGGTGTTCGTGGAGGCCTGACTCGAACAGCACCCGGACGGCACCGCCATCCATCGCGGACTTCGCCGCCGATTCCGCTGCCCCGCCTGAACGCCTACGCCGCGGCCGCGGGTGCCGATGGCCCGCTCCACCGGGAACTCGCCGACGAGCTCGCCGCGGCGGACGCCGCCCTGATCAAGTGCACCGATGTACAACTTCACGATCCCGTCCACCCTCATGGCCCGGCTGGACCAGGTGATCAAGGTGGGCCACAACGGGGCCTGGCTCTGCCATCACCGGCACCCCGGTGACCGTCGTCGCCAGTCGCGGTGGCTTGTACGCTCCGGGCACCCCACGCGAGAGCTTCGAATTTGTCCAGAATTACCTGGAGAAGCTGCTCACGATTACCTGGAGAACTGCTCACGGCAATGTTCTCGTCCAGGTGGACTTCATCGTTCCGGAGCTGACCCTCGCCCACTCACAGCCGTCGATGGCCGAGCTGATTCCGCTCGCCGAGGCCTCCCGCGCCAAGGCGTTCACCGACGCCCGGGAGCAGGCCAAGGCCCTCGGCCTCGCCGCCTCGCCGCCTGAGAACCCAACGCGAAGCCCAACACGGGGGCCGATGCGAAGCCCAATACGAGGGCCGATGCGGAGCCCAACGCGAACAGGACCGCGAAGCTCCTACGAGCTCCGCGGCCCTGCCGCACGATGATCATGACGAATCGGGTGTTTCACGTGAAACACAGCACGCCTCACGAACGTGAAACGCGGCACGCCCTACGGGCTGATCAGGCGAGCCCTCCGGCCGCCACACCCGCGCCCTTCGCGTTGTCAGCAGCGGCAACGGCAGCGGCGGCCGTACGACCGGCCTCCTGCTCCCGTAGCTCCCGCGCCTCCCGCTCCCGCACCTCTTGCGCCGTCCGGGCCTCCTCCGCCTCCCGAGCCTCGCGCTCCGCCTGTTCGCGCGCCTGGGCCGCCAGGTCCACCCGGCCCTCCGGCTTGATGTGGGCGATGACACCGGGGTGGGCGATCGACGGCAGGATGTGGCGCCACATCTCCGCCACCTGCTCGCGCAGGTCAGCGCGACCGGTGTCGGCCTCCGAGACCAGCTGAATGCCGGTGAACGAGGCGACGATGATCTTGGCCGACACCATCGGGTCGATCTGGGGGAACACCTCGCCGCGCTCCTGCCCCAGCTCCAGCATCCGGGCCGTCGCGTCGATCCAGTCACCCCACGGGTGCGGGCCGCCGAGGAAGACGCCCTCGATGGACAGCCTCGTACCGGCGCGGGCCATCGCGTTGTGGCGCAGAGCGAAGGCGAACTGCTGACCGCCGTCCACCAGGGACTGGAGGGGGGAGCCCTCCTGCGAGAACTCCACCGTCGAGGTCTGCTCGTCCATGATCGCCTGCGCGATCGCTTCCTTGGAGGCGAAGTGGAAGTACAGCGCCCCCTTGGTCACCTTGGCACGGCGGAGAATCTCCGAGATGGCGGCACGCTCGTAGCCGTAGTCGTCGAAGACACTCGCCGCGGCGTCCACGATCGACCGCCACGTCTGGACCGCGCGAGCCTGCTTCGCCATTTCCTGCCTCCGGGACGTTCTGTGCGGCTCAGCCCTGCACCGCCGAGCCGCCGTCGATCCAACCTCTGCATTCAGCGTAAGCAAGCGCGCCGTTGCACCGGCCATCGGTCTGTCCGGAAACCGCGCCCCCACGGGCGGGCCACCGACCGCACCCCTCCCCTATCGGGCTGTCCGTACCCCGCCCGCCCGTCAAAAACACAGACGCCCCGGAACAACGAAGAACCCCCGCTCCGGATCTCTCCGAAGCGGGGGCCTATCGAATCAACTTCGCAGTCACGAGTGACTGCTGTTGTGCGCGAGGGGGGATTTGAACCCCCACGTCCCTAAGGACACTGGCACCTGAAGCCAGCGCGTCTGCCGTTCCGCCACTCGCGCATGAGTGGTGTTTTCAGACTCTCTCACCGTGTGGTGCGAGCGCCTGGCGACATCCGGAAGATTAGCACGCTGGACAGGGTGGATTCACATCCGTTGTTTCACCCCGGCCTCCGGACGCGAAGCGGGAACCCCGAGCCGCCGCCCCCACTCCTCCAGAGTGTGTCCCGGGTGCGGGACACTGTGAGGAGGCCACCTCTACGATCCGTGTGAGGGGTGACACTCATCCACAGGCCAGACAAGGGGAACCAGCCGATTTCCCGACGCGTGGATACGATCAGTAAGCAGTACAGGGACGATGACACCGGAGGAGGTGCCCCATGGGGGTCATGAAGCGTTTCGAGCAGCGCCTCGAAGGGCTGGTCAACGGCACCTTCGCCAAGGTCTTCAAGTCCGAGGTACAGCCGGTCGAGATCGCGGGCGCCCTCCAGCGGGAGTGCGACAACAACGCGACGATCTGGAACCGCGAGCGGACTGTCGTCCCCAATGACTTCATCGTCGAGCTCAGCACACCCGACTACGAGCGGCTCAGCCCGTACTCGGGCCAGCTGGGCGACGAACTGTCCGGCCTGGTGCGTGACTACGCCAAGCAGCAGCGCTACACCTTCATGGGACCGATCAAGGTCCACCTGGAGAAGGCCGACGACCTCGACACCGGCCTCTACCGGGTGCGCAGCCGCACCCTGGCGTCGAGCTCGTCACAGCTGGACCAGCCCGGCCACGGCCAGCCCCAGCGCCCCGCCCCCGGGCGGCCCGCCGCGCCGCAGGCTCCTGGCGGCTACGGCTACCCCCCGACCGCCGCTCCGCCGATGCCCGCGGCCCCGCCGCCCGGTGCCGGACGGCCCTCGGGTCCCACGACCGACCGGCGCCCGCCCACCACGCCCGGCCCCCTGCCGGACACGCAGACGCGGCGCTGGATCGAGATCAACGGCACCCGCCATCAGATCTCCCGCCCGACGCTGGTGCTGGGACGCAGCACCGACGCCGACGTGCGGATCGACGACCCCGGCGTATCGCGCCGGCACTGTGAGATCCGGACCGGAACGCCCTCGACGATCCAGGATCTCGGGTCTACCAACGGCATCGTGGTAGACGGGCAGCACACCACCCGCGCTACGCTCCGCGACGGCTCGCGGATCGTCGTGGGCAGCACCACCATCGTTTACCGGCAAGCCGAAGGGTGAAGCGGGGGCAATGTCAGAGCTGACCCTGACGGTCATGCGGCTAGGTTTCCTGGCTGTTCTGTGGCTGTTCGTCATCGTGGCCGTCCAGGTCATCCGCAGCGACCTGTTCGGAACGCGCGTCACGCAGCGCGGCTCACGCCGCACTGCCGCCGACGCTCGCCCTCAGCAGGGCCGCACACAACAACAGGCGGCGCCGCCCCAGCAGCGCCAGCAGCCCGGTCGGCAGCGCCGCGGGGCACCCACGAAGCTGGTCGTGTCCGAAGGCACGCTCACGGGCACGACGGTCGCGCTCCAGGGCCAGACCATCACCCTGGGCCGGGCCCACGATTCGACCATCGTGCTGGACGACGACTACGCGTCCAGCAGGCATGCCAGGATCTACCCGGACCGTGACGGCCAGTGGATCGTCGAGGATCTCGGGTCCACCAACGGCACGTATCTGGACCGGACCCGGCTCACCACCCCGACACCAGTTCCGCTGGGCGCGCCGATCCGTATCGGCAAGACCGTCATCGAGCTGCGGAAGTAGTACGACAATGAGCGAGCGGAGCGAGCGAGCCGCGGCGGCCTGGACGACGGACGCCGGCCGGTTCCCGACCGGAGGGTGGGCAGTGTGGCTCGAGACAGGCTGTACCCCGAGGCGGAGTCGACGGGGCAGGTGCGCATGAGTCTGTCGCTGCGCTTCGCCGCCGGGTCGCACAAAGGCATGATCCGCGAGGGCAACGAGGACTCCGGCTATGCCGGACCCCGGCTCCTCGCCATCGCCGACGGCATGGGCGGTCAGGCGGCCGGGGAGGTCGCCAGTTCCGAGGTGATCTCCACGCTCGTCCAGCTCGACGACGACGTACCAGGTTCCGACCTCCTGACCTCGCTGGGCACCGCGGTCCAGCAGGCCAACGACCAGCTGCGTGTCATGGTCGAGGAGGACCCCCAGCTGGAGGGCATGGGCACCACGCTCACCGCCCTGCTCTGGACCGGCCAGCGACTCGGGCTGGTCCACGTCGGCGACTCCCGCGCCTATCTGCTGCGCGACGGCGTCCTGACACAGATCACCCAGGACCACACCTGGGTACAGCGTCTCGTCGACGAGGGCCGGATCACCGAGGAAGAGGCCACCACCCACCCCCAGCGCTCCCTGCTGATGCGGGCGCTGGGCAGCGGCGACCATGTCGAGCCGGACCTCTCCATCCGCGAAGTCCGCGCCGGCGACCGCTACCTGATCTGTTCCGACGGCCTCTCCGGCGTCGTCTCCCACCAGACGATGGAAGAGACCCTGGCCAGCTACCAGGGCCCGCAGGAGACCATCCAGGAGCTGATCCAGCTCGCTCTGCGCGGCGGCGGCCCCGACAACATCACCTGCATCGTGGCCGACGTCCTGGACGTCGACAGCAACGACACCCTGGCCGGCCAGCTCAACGACACCCCGGTCGTCGTCGGCGCGGTCGCCGAGAACCAGGCCCAGCTGGGCGACGGCGGGGCCATGCAGACGCCCGCCGGACGCGCGGCCGGCCTCGGCCGCCCCACCCCCCCGCCCGCCGGCGGCTTCGGCCCGCCCGGCAGCGGCGACGCCGGCTACGACGGCATGCCGGACGGCCCCTACGACGCCTACACGGACGACGACTACGTCAAGCGGGGCGGCGGCCGCAAATGGTTCAAGCGGTCCGTCTACATCGTGCTCGCGCTGGCCGTGATCGGCGGCGGACTGTACGGCGGCTTCCGCTGGACGCAGACCCAGTACTACGTCGGCACACAGAACGAGAACGTGGCGCTGTTCCGGGGCATCAGCCAGGACCTCGCCTGGGTCTCGCTCTCGAAGGTCGAGAAGGACCACCCCGAGATCGAGCTCAAGTACCTGCCGCCCTACCAGCGCAAGCAGGTCGAGGCGACCATCGCCGAGGGCAGCCTCAAGGACGCCCGCGAGAAGGTCGCCGAGCTCGCCACCCAGGCCTCCGCCTGCAAGAAGGACGCGCAGCGCCGCGCGGCCGAGGCCGAGAACCGGGCCCGTACCGGCGAGGGCGAGGCCGGCGGCACCGCCGGTGCTCCCGCCACCAGGACTTCCGCCACGTTCTCCGCCAAGGGGACCAAGTCGACCACAGCTCCCACTCCCGGCCCCAGCCTCTCGGAGGAAGAGAAGAAGCTGGTACCGCAGTGCGGTAAGCAGTAAGCCGTAGGGGGCCTTCAGCACCATGAGCGTTGTCACCAATACGACCACCATCGGCGCGATCGACGCACCGAGCCGCCGCAACACCGAGCTGGCGCTCGTCATCTTCGCCGTCGCCATCTCGGTGTTCGCCTACGCCAACGTGGGGCTCGCCCTCAACGGCGAACTGCCCTCGGGGATGCTCGGCTACGGGGCGGGGCTCGCGCTGCTCGGCGGGGTGGCCCACCTCGTGGTACGGAGGTTCGCCAAGTACGCCGATCCGTTGCTGCTGCCGCTGGCAACACTGCTGAACGGGCTGGGGCTGGCGCTCATCTGGCGCCTGGACCAGTCGGAACGGCTGCTCAACCACCCCAACTTCGCGCCCGCCGCATCCAAACAGCTGCTTTTCTCGGCGATGGGGGTCGCCCTCTTCGTCGGGGTGCTGATCCTGCTCAAGGACCACCGCATCCTCCAGCGCTACACCTACATCTCCATGGTGGTGGCGCTCATCCTGCTGATCCTGCCGATGTTCTTCCCGCCGCAGTTCGGCGCGCGGATCTGGATCACCATCCCGGGGATCGGCTCCCTCCAGCCCGGCGAGTTCGCGAAGATCGTCATCGCGATCTTCTTCTCCGGCTATCTGATGGTGAAGCGCGACGCCCTGGCTCTGGCCAGCCGCCGCTTCATGGGGCTTTACCTGCCCCGCGGGCGTGACCTCGGACCGATCCTGGCCATCTGGGCGATGTCGATCCTGATCCTCGTCTTCGAGACGGACCTCGGCACCTCGCTCCTCTTCTTCGGCATGTTCGTCGTCATGCTCTACGTGGCGACCGAGCGCACCAGCTGGATCGTCTTCGGCCTGACCATGTCGGCCGTGGGCGCCGTCAGTGTGGCCTCCTTCGAGCCGCACGTGCAGGACCGCGTCACCGCCTGGCTCGACCCGTTCGCCGGCTGGGGCACGCATGCCGCCAGTGAGCAGATGGCTCAGGTGCTGATGTCCTTCGGTTCCGGCGGGACGCTCGGCACCGGGCTCGGCCAGGGCCACTCCGACCTGATCCTGTTCGCGGCCAACACGGACTTCATCCTCGCCACCGTGGGCGAGGAGCTCGGCCTCGCCGGCGTGATGGCCTTCCTCCTGCTGTACGGCCTGATCATCGAGCGCGGTGTACGCACCGCGCTGGCCGCCCGCGACCCGTTCGGCAAGCTGCTGGCCATCGGGCTCTCCGGTGCCTTCGCGATCCAGGTCTTCGTCGTCGCCGGTGGGGTCATGGGCCTCATCCCGCTCACCGGTATGACGATGCCCTTCCTCGCCGCCGGCGGTTCGTCCGTGCTCGCCAACTGGGCTCTGATCGCCATCCTGATCCGGATCAGCGACACCGCCCGACGGCCGGCGCCCGCCCCCGCCCCGTCCACGGACGCCGAGATGACCCAGGTGGTCCGACCGTGAACAAGCCCCTGCGCCGGATCGCGATCTTCTGCGGCATCCTCATCCTCGCCCTTCTCATCCGGGACAACTGGCTCCAGTACGTCCGTGCCGATGAGCTGAACAGCCACAAGTACAACCGCCGCGTCGAGATCGAGCGGTACGCCCACGAGCGCGGCGACATCATCGTCGACGGCAAGGCGATCACCGGCTCCGTCGAGACCGAGGACAGCGACTTCACGTACAAGCGGGTCTGGAAGGACGGCCCCCTGTGGGCCCCCGTGACCGGCTACTCCTCGCAGGCCTTCGGCTCCTCGCAGCTGGAGAACCTTGAGGACGGCATCCTGACCGGCAACAGCGACCAGCTGTTCTTCGACCGGACGCTGTCGATGTTCACGGGAGACAAGAAGCGCGGCGGCAACGTCGTCACCACCCTCAACGGCGACGCTCAGAAGGCCGCCTTCGAGGGGCTCGGAAAGAAGAAGGGCGCGGTCGTCGCCCTTGATCCGAAGACGGGCGCCATCCTCGCTCTCGCCAGCACCCCCTCCTACGACCCCTCGGTCTTCGCCGGGAACTCGTTCAAGGACTCGGACGACCGGCAGCAGCTCCTGAAGGACAAGGACAAGCCGATGCTCAACCGGGCATTGCGCGAGACCTACCCCCCGGGCTCCACCTTCAAGGTCGTCACCGCCGCCGCCGCCCTGGAGAACGGGCTCTACGACGACATCGACGCCAAGACCGACTCGCCGCTGCCCTGGACCCTGCCGCAGTCCACCGTCCAGCTGAAGAACGAGGGCAGCATCCCCTGCAAGGACGCCTCGCTGCGGGAGGCCCTGCGCTGGTCCTGCAACACCGTCTTCGGGAAGATCAGCGACGACCTCGGCAACCAGAAGATGATCGAGCAGACGGACAAGTTCGGTTTCAACAAGGAAGTCTTCACGCCCGTCCGCGCCGACGCGAGCATCTACCCCGAGGACAACAGGCCGCAGAACGCCATGGCGGGCATCGGCCAGGCGTCCAACCGCACCACCCCGCTCCAGATGGCCATGGTGGCCGCGGCCATCGCCAACGACGGCAAGCTGATGGATCCGTACATGGTCGCCGAGCGTCAGGCGCCCAACCTGGACCCGGTCTACACCCACGAGCCCGAAGAGCTCAGCCGCGCGCTCTCCGGTGAGAACGCCCAGAAGGTCCAGCAGATGATGGAGACCGTCGTCAACGACGGCACGGGAACCAACGCGCAGATCCCCGGCGTCACAGTGGGCGGCAAGACCGGTACCGCACAGCACGGTCTGAACAACAGCGAGAAGCCGTACGCCTGGTTCATCTCGTACGCGAAGACCGACAACGGCTCCCCGGTCGCCGTCGCCGTCGTGGTCGAGGACGGCAACGCCAACCGGGACGACATCTCCGGTGGCGGGCTGGCCGCCCCGATCGCGAAGGACGTGATGAAGGCGGTCATCGACAGCAAGAAGTGAGACCCGTCACGGCGGCCGTCCATCCATACCGGACATCGCATACCGGTCGGATATCGGCTGACGGGTGCGGGCTGATCACATCACCGGTGCCCGGTAGCGTATGCGCGAACAGCGCACCGCCGCGGACCACACACGGGTGCGGTCGGGACTGACGGAGAGGGCTGGAACAGTTATGGAAGAGCCGCGTCGCCTCGGCGGCCGGTACGAGCTGGGCTCGGTGCTCGGCCGTGGTGGCATGGCCGAGGTCTACCTCGCGCACGACACCCGGCTCGGCCGCACCGTAGCGGTGAAGACGCTCCGGGCCGATCTGGCCCGTGACCCGTCCTTCCAGGCCCGGTTCCGCCGTGAGGCCCAGTCGGCCGCCTCGCTCAACCACCCCGCGATCGTCGCCGTGTACGACACCGGCGAGGACTACGTCGACGGGGTCTCCATCCCGTACATCGTGATGGAGTACGTCGACGGGTCGACGCTGAGAGAGCTGCTGCACTCCGGTCGCAGGCTGCTCCCCGAGCGCACGCTGGAGATGACGGTCGGCATCCTCCAGGCCCTCGAATACTCGCACCGGGCCCAGATCGTCCACCGCGACATCAAGCCCGCGAACGTCATGCTGACGCGCACCGGCCAGGTCAAGGTCATGGACTTCGGCATCGCCCGTGCCATGGGCGACTCCGGGATGACGATGACGCAGACCGCCGCCGTCATCGGCACCGCCCAGTACCTCTCCCCGGAGCAGGCCAAGGGCGAGCAGGTCGACGCCCGCTCCGACCTGTATTCCACCGGCTGCCTGCTGTACGAGCTCCTCGCGGTGCGGCCCCCGTTCGTCGGGGACTCTCCCGTCGCGGTGGCCTACCAGCACGTGCGGGAGGAGCCGCAGCCGCCGAGCAACTTCGACCCCGAGATCACGCCCGAGATGGACGCGATCGTCCTCAAGGCGCTGACCAAGGACCCGGACTACCGCTACCAGTCCGCCGACGAGATGCGGGCCGACATCGAGGCCTGCCTCGACGGCCAGCCGGTCGCGGCCACGGCGGCGATGGGCGCTGCGGGATACGGGAGCTACGACGGCTACAGCGCCGACCAGCCCACCACCGCCCTGCGCCCGGCCGACCCGAACAGCGGGCAGACCTCGATGCTGCCGCCGGTCAACCCGGACGACGGCGGTTACGGCTACGACGACCGGTCCGGACGCCGGCGCCAGCAGAAGAAGAGCAACACCTCGACGATCCTGCTGGTCGTCGCGGGCATCCTGGTGCTGATCGGCGCGATCCTGATCGGTCGGGTCGTCTTCTCCCCCACCAGCGACGACGGCCAGCTCAAAGCGCCGAACCTGGTGGGCTCCACGGTCGAGGAGGCGGAGAGACTCGCGGACAACGCCGGCGTCAAGATCACCGTCGGCGCGGAGGAGCCCTGCGAGGAACAGGAGAAGGGCGAGATCTGCTCGCAGGACCCCACGAGCGGCGTGATGATGGACAAGGACGGCACCGTCACCGTCGTCGTGTCCACCGGCGCACCGAAGATCGAGGTCCCCAACGTCCTGGAGAAGTCCGAGGACGGAGCCCGCGACGTCCTGGAGGAGAAGGGCTTCACGGTCAACGTCACCACGGAGGAGTCCGAAGAGACCGAGGGAACCGTGATCAGGCAGGACCCCAAGGGCGGCGAGAAGGCCGAGGACGGGGCCGAGATCACCATCACTGTGGCCAAGCAGACGACCGATCCGATGCCCGACGTGCGCACCCGGCAGTACGACGCCGCAGTCGCCCAGCTCAACCAGCTCGGGTTCACCAACGTCTCACGGGCCGACGTGGACTCGGAGAAGCCGGCCGGCGAGGTGGTCGAGCAGACGCCCGCGGGCCCGAGCAAGCAGGCCAAGGACGTGCAGATCGTCCTGAAGGTCTCCAAGGGCCCGGCGGAGCCGGAGCAGGTCCAGATCCCCGGTGACATCGGCAACAAGTCGTACCAGGACGTCAAGGGCCAGCTCGAAGGGCTCGGCTTCGTGGTCCAGCTCTCCCCGGGCTCGGTCGACAAGCCGGACGCCCGGGTGATCACCAGCCAGCCGGCACCCAACAGCCAGGCGGAGAAGGGCAGCACCGTCACCCTCGTCACCGTCGAGGGCCGCGGGGGCGGTCTCTTCGGAGGCCGGGGCGACTGACCCACCCCCGACGCCCATCCCGGCATACGTACGGGGAAGGCCCCGGTCACCATTGCGGTGACCGGGGCCTTCCCCGTACGTACAGGCGGTTACGTAGAGGCTTACGCAGGGGCTGCGGAGACTAGAGCAGCTCCACCGGCTTTGTGCGTTCCTTGTCGACCTTCTCTGTACGCTCCAGCTCGCCCCACACGATGTACCGGTACTTCGAGGTGTAGACCGGTGTGCAGGTCGTCAGCGTGATGTAGCGGCCCGGCTCCTTGACGCCCGACTCCTCCGGGACCGGCTGGATGACGTCGACGTTGAACTTCGAGGTCTCGGGGAGCGTCTTGTAGACCTTGTAGATGTACCAGGTGTCCTTGGTCTCGAAGACGACCGGATCACCGTTCTTCAGTTTGTGGATGTTGTGGAACTTGGCGCCGTGCCCGTCGCGGTGCGCGGCCAGCGTGAAGTTGCCCTCGTCGTCCCAGGGGAGCGCGGATTCGACCGGGTCGGTGTAGTAGCCCGCGATGCCGTTGTTCAGGGTCTTGGGGTCGGTGCCCTTCTTGACCAGCACCTCGCCGTTCTTCATGGCGGGTACGTGCAGGAAGCCGATCCCGTCCTTGGTGTCCAGGTCACCCGGGCCGTCCGCCCAGCGGCTGCGGACCGTGTCGCCCTGCCGGTCGGCCTCGCGGTCGGCGAGGACGTTGGTCCACCACAGGGAGTACGCGACGAAGAGCGCGAGCACCAGGCCCGCGGTGATCAGCAGCTCGCCGAAGAGGCTGACGGCCGTCGCGACGGGGTGCCGGGAGGGCTTGCGCGCCGGGCGCGCGGACGCGTCCGTCCGCTCGTCGTGCTCGGTCCTCGCTGCCACCGCACCGCCCCTGTCGTGATGATGGTTCAGCCCACGAGCGCGTTGGGCTTCCCTTCGCTGCGCGGCCGTTCGTCGACCATCTTGCCCCAGACGATCAGCCGGTAGGTACTCGTGAACTCCGGTGTGCAGGTCGTCAGCGTGATGTACCGGTCCGGCTCGGTGAACCCGGAACCCACCGGCACCGGTTCGATCACCGAGATGTTGGACGGCGAGGTCTGCGGCAGGATGCTGGACATCTCGTACGTGTAGTACGCGTCGCGCGTCTCGACCACGATCGGGTCGCCGGGGCTGAGCTTGTTGATGTAGCGGAACGGTTCACCGTGGGTGTTGCGGTGCCCGGCCACTGCGAAGTTGCCCAGCTTGTCCTCGGGCATCGCCGTCTTCAGCTTGCCCTCGCCGTAGTGGCCGACCATCCCCCGGTCGAGGACCTTCTCCTTGTCGATGCCCTCGGCGATCGGGACGACGACGTCCAGCTTCGGGATGTGCATGATCGCGAAACCCTGTCCGGGGGCGAACACCCCCGGCTTGCGCTCGCCGTTGGCCCACTCGTCCTGGATCTTGTCCGTCTCACGGCCCGCGATCTGCTCGGCCCGGATGTTGGTCCACCAGAGCTGATAGGTGACGAAGAGCAGCATCAGCACGCCGAGGGAGATGAACAGCTCGCCGACCACCCGGCTGGCGACCACCGCCGGGCTGTCCTTCGCCGCCCGCGCCGCACGCCGCGCCTCCACCCGCGACATCGGCGCGGTGGGCACGGCGGACGCCGTGGCCGGTGGAGCGGCCGGTCCCGGGCGCCGGCGGCCGCGCCCCTTGGCCGCCCTGCGCCGCTCGGCCCGCCCGCCGGGGACGGGGGTGGGGGCAGGCGCAGAGGCGGGCCCGTCCGAGATGCGGCTGAGGACCTCGGTACGGGGCTCTGTACGGGAATCTGTACGGGGCTCGGCGGCCGGGTCCGGGCCCAAGTCCCTGTCCGGGCCCGGGGCGAGGGCCCGCCCTCCCTGCTCCTCGGGCGACGCTATTCGCCGGGAAGCCGCCGTCCGGAACTCCATCGTCTCGTCGGGGCGCGACACCGGTCCGGGGGCGGGCACGGAGGCCGGGTGAGCCGCGTCGGGGACCGGGGCGAGCACGGAGGTCGCGTCGAGCACGGGGACCGGGTCCGGCGCGAAAGCCGCTCCCGGCACAGCGCCCGCACCCGCCGCAGAACCCGCGCCCGGCACGGAACCCGCTTCGGGCTCAGGCGGCCGCTGGGGGCCGTACCAGTCCCGTTGGTAGCCCTCGGGGTCGTACCACTCGTCCGGCGCTCCCTGGGGCTGCTGGAGGTCCTGGTAGGCCCTCTGCTGGGCCTCGGGTGCCGGGGAGCCGGGAACAGGCTCGTCCGGTCCGGCCTGGGCGCCCGGGATGTTGTCCGCCCGGAACCACGGCGAGGCGTGCCGCCCCGGGAGGGGGTCGTTCAGCGGATCCGTGAGGCCGCCCACCGCCGCCACGAACCCGCCGTCGGCCTCGTACGCCCCCTGCGCGTACGGGCCGCCCTCCTGGCCGGCGTCCTCGGGGCGGCCCGGGGTCACGCGGCGGCCTTGCCCACCACCGGCGCGAGCCCCGCCGACCGCGCGACGGCCCCCTGGTCGCCGCACTGCTCCAGCCAGTTGGCGAGCATCAGATGGCCGTGCTCGGTGAGCACCGACTCGGGGTGGAACTGCACACCCTCCACGGCCCGGTCGCGGTGGCGCAGCCCCATGATGATGCCGTCCGCCGTGCGGGCCGTGACCTCCAGCTCCGGTGGCAGCGCGGCCGGTTCGGCGGCGAGCGAGTGGTAGCGGGTCGCGGTGAAGGGGGAGGGAAGCCCGGCGAAGACGCCCTTGCCCTCGTGGGTCACCGGGGAGGTCTTGCCGTGCAGCAGCTCGGGGGCCCGGTCGACGACACCGCCGTACGCGACCGCCATCGACTGCATCCCCAGACAGACGCCGAAGACCGGAACGCCGGTGTCCGCACAGTGCCGGACCATCTCGACGCAGACGCCGGCCTGCTCGGGCGTGCCGGGGCCCGGCGAGAGCAGGACCCCGTCGAAACCGTCCTGGGCATGGGCGGTGGTCACTTCGTCGTTGCGCAGGACCTCGCACTCGGCGCCGAGCTGGTAGAGGTACTGGACGAGGTTGAAGACGAAGCTGTCGTAGTTGTCCACGACGAGGATGCGTGCGCTCACTGGCCGGCTCCTGCTCCACCGGCGCTCTCGCCGTCGACGGTCACATCACCGAACGGAAGCAGCGGTTCCGCCCACGGGAAGACGTACTGGAACAGGGCGTAGACGACCGCCAGAACCAGCACGAGCGAGATGATGCTCCGCACCCATGCGTTGCCCGGCAGATGCCGCCAGATCCAGCCGTACATTCGACCCCTCCATTCGGTACCGCACCAGACTAGAGTGCCGCGGCCGGAGCGGGGGGCAGCTGTGGAAAACCACGAGTCGGACGTGGTCGGGCGCGGGTCGGACACAGGTCGGGCGCGAGGCGGGCACGGGTCGGACGCGGGTCAGCCGGTGAGGCCCGGCGGCTTCCCCTCTCCCACCGGCCGGGTCGCGTCCAGATGGGCCCAGGCGATCAGCCGGTGGCTGCTGCCCCACTCGGGCTCACAGGTGGTGAGTGTCAGATAGCGGCCGGGCTCCTCGAAGCCGGAGCCGCGCGGCACGGGGTCGACGACCGCCGTGTCGGTGGGCACGGTCCGGTACGGCTCCTTCGCGATGCGGTACGTGAACCAGGTCGCGCCGTCGTTGACGATCACCGCGTCCCCGGGGCGCAGCTTCGGGAAGTCCTTGAAGGGGTCGCCGTACGTCCGCCGGTGCCCGGCCACCGCGAAGTTGCCCGTATCGCCGGGGCGGGCGGTTCCGCTGTAGTGCCCGAGCCCCTTCTGCAAGGTCCTGGCCTCCGTGTTCTCCAGCACAGGCCACTCCCAGCCGGAGCCGAAGCGGGGGATGTGCATGGTCGCGAAGGGCTTTCCGGCGCGGTACGGGGCCGGGGCGGCCGAGGGGGAGGGCTCGGCGGAGTCGGAGGCGGAGGGGGCGGGGCCGGTGAAGGCGGGCGGCGGGGCGGGCGTCACCGGCTGCCGGGCCCACTGGCTGTGCAGGCTGTCGATCTCGCCCTCGGCGGCGTCGGCCGCCTTCACCCCGGTCCAGAACAGGATGTAGGCGACGAAGAGCACGATCAGCGAGCCCACGGTGATGCACAGTTCGCTGAAGGTTCTGACGACGAGTCGCACCGACAGTCGTAACGACACCGGACGGCCTCCCCGGGGGATCAGCTCGGGTTCACTCCGCAGGCTTCGCGTAGTGGAGATCCACTGTGCCCGAGTAGCCGGGAAGAGTCACCGCCTCGTTCTCGTCGACTTTCCAGCCCAGCCCGTACGCCTTCACATACAGCTGGTAGTTCTGGATCGCGGTGGAGTCGTTGAGCGCCCGCTTGAGCCTGCCCGGGTCACCGATCGCGGTGACCTTGTACGGCGGGGAGTAGACGCGGCCCTGGAGAATCAGGGTGTTGCCGACGCAGCGCACCGCGCTGGTGGAGATGAGCCGCTGGTCCATCACCTGGATTCCCCGGGCCCCGCCCTGCCACAGCGCGTTCACCACGGCTTGCAGGTCCTGCTGGTGGATGACCAGGTCATTGGGCTGCGGCTCGGGGTAGCCCGGGTTGGCGGTGGCGTCGGGGGGCGCGTCGTCGAGGGTCACGCTGACGGAGTCGCCGGTGATCTCGGTGGTGCCCGCCGCCTCCTCCAGGGCCTTCAGCTTGGCGTCCTCGGCCTTGGTGGAGCCGTCGTCACGCTGGGCGAGGGCCTCGATGTCCGAGCGCACGGCCGCCGTCGACTCGTTCAGCTCGGCGTTCTTCTCACTGCGCTCCCTGATCAGGTCGGAGAGCTTGAGCAGGGAGGAGTCGCTGCGCAGATCGGTGCCCTTGGCGGCGTTGGCGCTGGTGACGAAGATGAGTCCGGCCAGGGCGAAAACCGCAGCGGTGAGTCCCCGGGCCGCCCACGCGGAGGTGTGCCGGGCCGGGCCTTCGGGGGAGTCGGCAGAATTGCTCAACGTACCCTTATCTCATCAGGCGCCAGGGAAGCACTACGCTAACGGACGCTCGGGGGAGGCAGCATTCCCCCTGGCACCCGCCCCCGGCGCCCGCCACAGATCCCTGCGCGGTCACGCAGCGCATCGACAGGAGAGTCCCTCGTGCCGAAGTCACGTATCCGCAAGAAGGCCGACTTCACGCCGCCCCCGGCGAAGCAGGCAACGGCCATAAAGCTGACCAACCGCAGCTGGGTGGCTCCGGTGATGCTGGCCCTGTTCCTCATCGGACTGGCCTGGATCGTGGTGTTCTACGTGACCGAAGGCGATCTGCCGATCGACGCCCTGGGCAACTGGAACATCGTGGTCGGCTTCGGCTTCATCGCCGGTGGCTTCGCCGTGTCGACGCAGTGGAAGTAGAGCGGCCCCCCGGTCAGCTCCGCTGATTCCCGCGCGGAGCCGCTGGTGCCTGCACCGTTCTCCCTGCACGGCGCCGCCAGTACCAGCATGGCTCCTTCCTGCGCAGGCACCGCTGGTACCTGCGCGGCTCCGCCGATACCCGTGCGGCACTCGTCCGCGCAAGCCTTGCCCTGAGTTACCCACAGAGTTATCCACAGCCGGGGGAAAAGGTCAGACGATCTGTGGATAACCTCCACTCAAGTTGACGCCGGTGTGACTGCAGCCTCCCTCATCGAGGGAGGCTGCAGTCCATGGATCAGGAGAGAAAACCCAGGTCAGCGACAAGGGGCACAGATGTTCCTCTTGCCCCACGCAAGATTTCGCGCACACTGTGGACAACTTCGGTCACCCTGGGGGTGAAGAGCCCCATTCCGCTCAGGTGAGCGCGATCGTCCTGGCCGCGACGATCCCGAGGGTGACGAACAGGACCAGCGCACAGGTGCCGGCCTGCACCAGCGTGCGGTGCTCGCGCGGGGCGTGCACCATGCCGAGAGCGATGGCGACGCCCGCCACCAGACCGCCCACGTGCGCCTCCCAGGCGATACCGCCCCAGGTGAAGGTGAAGACCAGGTTCAGCGCGAGCAGCACCAGCACCGGGCGCATGTCGTAGTTCATCCGGCGCATCAGGACCGCGGTGGCGCCGAACAGGCCGTAGACCGCGCCGGAGGCGCCGAGCGACCCCTGGTTCGGCGCGGCGATCAGATAGGTCAGCGCGCTGCCCGCGAGGCCGGACAGCAGATAGAGCGCGAGATAGCGGGACCGGCCGAGCGCGGCCTCCAGCTGTCCGCCGAGCCACCACAGCCCCAGCATGTTGAAGCCGATGTGCCACACCTCCTGGTGCAGGAACATCGAGGTCACCAGCCGATACCACTGGCCCTCGGCGACGCCCTCGATGGACCCCGGCGGCGGAGTGGGGTCCCAGGCCCGCCCGAGCAGCGTCAGATCGTTGAGCAGGGTGGGACCGGCTGCGGCGACCAGGACGAAGACAGCCACATTGATGCCGAGCAGGATCTTGGTGACCAGCCGCGGATCGGCGGCCACGGTCCCGCCCGCCAGGGTGCGCGGACGGCTCGCCGCCGGGTGGTGGCCGGTGCCGGAACCCTGGCGTACGCAGTCGGGACACTGGAAGCCGACCGAGGCGCTGACCATGCACTCGGTACAGATCGGCCGCTCACAGCGCGTGCAGCTGATCCCCGTCTCGCGGCCCGGGTGCCGATAGCAGGTCGGCGTCGGCACGCCGCCCGCCGAGGCGTCACGGTCTGGCGGCGGCTGCTGGTCCATCGCTCCTGGCCTGCCTCTCAGGTCCTCGTGTCTTCCGGCGGCGCGGACACGACCGCCCCGTCGGCCCGCTATGAACATCTACGGACGGGCGGGGCGGTTGGTTCCCGGCCGCTGTCAGCGGCGGGCTGCGGGGCGGCCGACGGGCGTCAGCGGGTCTCGACGACCACCGACTCGATCACCACGTCCTTCAGGGGGCGGTCGGTGCGCGGGTTGGTCGGGGTGGCCGCGATGGCGTCGACGACCCGGCGGCTCGCGTCGTCGGCCACCTCGCCGAAGATGGTGTGCTTGCCGGTCAGCCAGGCGGTGGGCGACACCGTCAGGAAGAACTGCGAGCCGTTCGTCCCCGGCCCCGCGTTGGCCATGGCCAGCAGATACGGCTGGGTGAAGCCCAGCTCGGGGTGGAACTCGTCGGCGAACTTGTAGCCCGGACCGCCCGTGCCGTTGCCCAGGGGGTCTCCGCCCTGGATCATGAACCCGCTGATGACGCGGTGGAAGACCGTACCGTCGTACAGCCGGTCCGTGGTCGTCTCGCCGGTCTCGGGGTTGACCCACTCGCGCTGCCCGGTGGCCAGCTCGACGAAGTTCCTGACGGTCTTGGGGGCGTGGTTCGGCAGGAGCCGGATCTCGATATCGCCCTGATTGGTCTTCAGAGTGGCGTAAAGCTGCTCGGCCACGATCCGCCTTCCCTCATCCTTCACTGACGTCCGCATCCTCCGCCGACGTCCGCCGATCCTCCCACGGACCGGGAAATGTACGGCCGGATGCCGGGCGAAACGGCGCGTTCAGGAGCGAACCGTGGCATTGTCGTCGGCACACTTCGGATACACCGTTATGACCCCAAATGGCGATCATGACCCGGATGCCCGTCCCGCATGCCGGTCATGGCCGTGGCAGGCATGATTTCGAACTGGGCGGACAGGCGGAGTACCTACCCGCCACCAAGGAGGAGGATCCCGTGACCCGCATCGACAGCGTGCGCGCCGCAACCGACTCGGCGAAGTGCAGCGCGCGGCACGCCGCGGAAGTGGTGGCGCCCTACGCCGGCACGGCCAAGGAGCAGGCGACCCACTACGCGCACGAGACCCGCGTGCGACTCGCACCCAAGGTGACCAAGGCGGCCGAGCAGGCCCGTGTCCAGTACGACTCCCATCTCGCACCGCGCATCGAACAGGCCCGGAGCCATGTGCCGCCCCGGGTCGACGAGGCCGCGCAGCGTGCGGCGGCCTCGACCAGGAAGGCCGCACGGAGCGCCGCCGATTACACGGTGCCGCGCGTCGAGCACGCCCGCGCCGTGGCCCAGCCCGTGGCCGAGCAGGCCTCCGCCCGCAGCGCGGCGGCCCTGGCGGCACTGCGTACGCAGGTGACGGCCAAGGAGATCCAGAAGCTGGCCAGGAAGCACCAGCGGCGGGCCAAGGCGGGCCGGGCCGCGAAGGGCTTCCTGGTGCTGGGCGTTCTCGCGGGCGGCGCCTACGCCGCCTGGCGCTGGTGGGACAAGCAGGCCAACCCGGACTGGCTGGTCGAGCCGCCCGCCCCCACCGAGGTCGGCGACGAGCGTTCACCGCTCAGCTCGGTCGACGGCAGCGACCGGGCGGACCTCGACCCCGAGGTCCGCGCCAAGCAGGCCGAGGCCGAGGCGGGCAACGGGGACAACCCCGGCCCGGACGACCGGCCCTGACGGCGAAGGCCCCGAGAAAGCACGAACGCGGCTGCGGAACCGCCCCGGCGGTTCCGCAGCCGCGTTCGTCCGTCTTCCCGGCTACTCGCGCGCGCTCTACTTGCTCACGGCGAAGCGCATCAGGGCCTGCTCGTCCCCCTGCTTGATCTTCCCGGTCTCGTTGATCACCTGGAGCTTCCAGCCCGCGCCGTCCCGGATCGCCTTGGCCACCGCGCAGCCGTTGTCCTGGGTGAGCATGCTCGGCCAGATGTCGGCGACCTGCTGCGTGCTGCCGCCCGTCGCGTCGTACACCTTGAAGCTGATGTTGCGCGCGTTCTTGAAGGCGCTGCGCTTCTTGTACGCGGCGGCGATGAACACGATGGCCGTGATGTTCGACGGCACCCGCGCGAACTCGACGGTCACCGTCTCGTCGTCGCCGTCCCCGTGCCCGGTCTGGTTGTCACCACTGTGCACGAGCGAGCCGTTGCCCAGCGGGTCCAGAGAGTCCAGACCGGCCAGCCGTACGGGGTCCTCGCCCTGCATCGCGATGGCGATCAGGTCGAGGTCCGTCCCGGCCTTCTGCCGGATCTTCCCCATCAGCCCGCCGCTGCTCCCGACGGTCGGGTCCCAGGACACCCCGATGGACAGATGGGTCACCCCGCCCAGATCCGCCGGGCCGTCTTCCTTCTTCAGCGTGATCATGCCTGAGTCCTTTGGTGGCTCGACTGTTTACGGATGAAGTGTGCCTGGTGCTCCGCCCTGCGGGGCTTCGGGGATGGTGAAGACGTCCGTCCGGTGCGCAGCGGGCAGCCCGCCTGGAAGCGGCTATCGGCACCGAGGCGCTCCATGATCTCAGCGACGTGGCGGCGGCGGGTGCGTACGGACATGCCCATGCGCTTGGCGATCGTCTGGTCGGATGAACTGGCCGACGAGGGTGCGGACCTCCGCGCGCATGCGCGCGACCCGTTCGACGTACTCGGGGGTGCCCGACGGGTGGACGCAGGACTTCGGCGTGGCCCGCCCCGCCCCGTGGAATCAGCACGAGGCAGGAGCGTTCGACGTATTCGGTCCGGCCTGGCTCTCAGGCGATCCCCGCCACCTTGTCCGCGAATTTGTTGAGGTTGTCCATCGCGCGCGCGATGCGCTCGTCCAGGGTGAGCGATTCCTCGTACTGCCTGAAACGCAGTTTGGGCTGCCGCTTCCCGCGCATGTACAAGGAACAGGCCAGGTCCGCGCACATATAGATGCCCACGGTATTGCCCTGCCGTCCGGATGGGCCGGCCAGCGGCGCGACAAAGAGGTTGACACCGGACGATGAATGCGGCGTCAGGCATATCTGACACATGCTGGACTTCACCACGCCCTTCCGGTCGGCACTGGAAACGCGCAGGGTGATGGCGCGCGGACTGTCGGGGCCCGGCATGACGATGTGCGACCGCAGCAGCGCGCCAGGATCGACCCAGCCGAGGAAGTCCAGGTCTTCCCAGATGAGTTCGCCGAAACCGAGCGGCAGACGCAGCCGGGACGCCTCCCCCTTGGTGCAGTTCACAAAGGAATTCCGGATGACTTTTTCACTCAATGGGTCCATGGTCAGTAAATATATCGGAGGCGCCGAGGGAGAACGCACGATTTTAGAGGGAGACCGCCGAGCCCGAAGAGCTCGTGACACGATCTTGCTGAGGAGCACTGGTCGGCCGTGACCGGTGTGACGATTCGGCCGTTCGGGATGGTGTGACTACCCGGCCGTGGATCGTGGACGACGACTTGTGGAGTCTGATCGAGCCTCTTCTGCCGCCCTGGCCCGAGCGGTCGCCAGGGCCACGGCAGGCGCCGGACCGTGCGTGCCTCCAGGGCATCCTGCACATGCTGCGACCCTGTACGTGCTGCACAACGACATCGCCTGGCAACTGCTGCCTCTGGAGCTCGGGCGACCGCGCGAAAAAAGGGGGCGCCGACACCGGTCCGTCGCCGGACGCCCCGGCCGCCCGCGACGGCGTCCCAAGGCTTTGTTCGGCGACAGGGGCTACGACTCCAACTCCAACCGTCGCGAACTGCGTAAGCGCCGGACCCCGCCGGTCATCTCCCGCAGAGGTGCCCCGAACATCCAGGGCATGGGCAAGCTCCGCTACGTCGTCGAGCAGATCTTCGCTCTCCTCCATCAGTTCCAGCCCCTCGCCGTTCGCTGGGAACGTCGCACCGAACTACACGACCCCTCAGCCTCCCTGACCTCCCGCCACATCTGCCGGCGACGGCCCAAGAAGCATCGATCATGATCGCGTTACGAGCTCCAAGGCCAGGTAGCCGGCCAAGAGTTTCCGACGTTCACACCCGCACGAACTATCCGGCCGCGTCGAGCTGGCCGAACCGTGCCAGTGCCTGGCGGAAGGCGTCCGGCTCGATACCGAGAGGCGGGGCGAAGGAGTGCCGGAGGCCCGCCACCAAGTACACGGCGAATCCCAGGACAGTGCCGAGGAGAACCATCACCAGCATGTGCCGCGGGCCGGCGTTGATACCGACCAATGCGGGGAACAGGACGACCAGCACGGCCGTGGAGATCAAAGCGTAGAAGATCGGTTCCGGGACCTCCCACCTCATGTCACTGGACCGCTGGTTCCGGGCCACGGCCACGTTGTCCAGCTCGGTCCTGACCACTTCTTTCGCCTTTCTCTGCTCATCGTCCGCTGTCTGCGCGTGCGCAACCAGCAGGCGCGCCTCGTCGAGCGTGCCGGCAGCCCGCTGACTCATCTCCCGATTCCTCATGAGAGACCATTCAGGCCCAGCCACCTCCCTTGTGTACACCCTCAGTTGCTCACGAGTCTGTGAACGGACCTCCACCGGCAGCCCGCGGGAATCGGCATAGGCCGCCTCCAGACTCCTGGCCTCCTGATACGTGTGGTCGCCGGCGGAGTTGCGCTGCTGCCAGGAACTCGCCACCAGGAAAGCCGCCGTCAGGACGAACAAAGCCAGTGTCGCGCTTCCCACGAAACTCAGTGCGGGAGCCTCCAGATGCGCCCTCCTGGAGGACTCACTGCGGGACAGCGCCCACGTCAGTCCGCATGCTGTTGCCGCACCGAGAAAAGCGCACAAGAGACCCGCGCCGAGCATTTCAGTTCTCTTTCTTCTGGGATTTCGAACTGCGTGAGTCGAGAGTCATTGCCATCAGGACTGCGGGAATGATGATCATCATGAAGGCCATGATTGCCCAGTCCACAGAATTCACGAGTCCGCCACCGGTCGGCGGGGATGGCAAAGCGGACTGGGCTGCGCCCTGCGGGAGTGTGGCGGGGGAGGCGGTCGGCGTGGCGACGGGGCGGTCGGCGGGAACCGGCCCGTCAGGGGGTACTCCCGGTGGCAGTCGCTGTCCGGGCTCGATGAGGGACGGCGGCGCGAGGAACTCGCCGGTCCCCCCTGCCTCGGCAGCAGCCGCTCCGGATACGGCAGCTGGCGCCCAAGGGCCCGGGGAAAGTGCCCCGCTCAGGAGATAGGCACCGCCAGGCCCAGGCCCGGGGGCCGCCATGGCCAGTGGCGGGGCGGCCGGAAGGGGTGTGACGAGAGAGGGTGTGGCGCGGGGAGAGGCCCCGGGCCGCGGCTGCCCGTCCGGACGTGTCGCCGAGGGTGTGGCGCGGGGAGAGGCCCCGGGCCGGGGCTGCCCGTCCGGACGTGTCGCGGCGGGCGGGCTGGGCACGGAGTAGCCTGCCGCCGCCTCCGCAGCGAGCGCGAGAGGGGGCAGCAACGAGCCCGCCGTGGAAACCGCCCGGTCTGCCGTGGTACCGGATGCCCGCGCCACGGAGGCATGACGGCCAGGACGGTCCGGAGCCGCGGCCCAGCACTCGACACTCCCACCAGTCGGCAAGCGGCTGGGCAGGCCCGCACCCGAAGAGCACTTCAGCGGACCGGCCCCGCGCAACAGTGGGTCCCGTAGTCGCAGGTTCTCCAGTACAGCGGGGCCGCTGTACGCCAGACGGTAGAAAAGACGTTTCTGCGACGCGGAACGGCGCAGGGTCAACGCGGCGGAGTGGGCGTTGTACCCCGCAGAGGTGGCGGCCTGGGCGCGGCCGTACTCCTTCCTTGCCGCGACGCCCGTTGCCGTGACCTGACCGATGTGACGGCCCGCCAGGGCGACAATCGTCGCGCGGCACGTCATCGTGCCCAGCGGCTTCAGGGAAACCCGGGGACACCGAACGATCCCACCGGCTACCTGGGCATCGCGCACCTTGACATTCCGAAGCCCGTATTCCGCCAGATTCCGTAGTTGGTATACGCGAATCAACTGCTGCCGCTCCCGGACCTGAACTCCGGGAGTGGTGACACTGTTGGTGGAAACAGCAATTTTGAGTGCGTCCCTGTCCGTACCTCCCATTGGCACCGAACCGAGCAGGCACACCGCGACGCCGGACAACACCGTCGCCCGTGTGACACCAGATAGCTTGCGACCGAATCTCACGCAATCATTGTGTGATCAAGGGGACGAATCATGAATTCGCCACACGGGCGGCATCGGCCGTTCCTCCGGCGGCGGAGCGAGCATCTTCGAGTCGGCCATCGATCGGCTGATGGAGCGGGAAGCGCAACGACTGAGGCCCCGGGCTGTTGTTCAAGATGCCTGACGTCTCCATCACGTCGCTCGGGGGTCTCGTCGGTCATCCATCGTGCCGCACTCGACCTGCCGCCCTCACTCCCTTCGCCCAGTTCCGCCACCCGCCCCCGCACCGCGACCTGGTCGTCCGCACCCACGCCTCGGTCGACGCCTGCTGCGGCACGCTCGGCTACCCGTTCTTGCGGCAGCTCCGCCGGACCCACGGCAGCACGGGGACGGTACGGGTGCGGCGCATCGGCAGCTTCGGGGGCCACCGCTTCGCCCCACCCTGGTCGACTTCCCGGAAGGCCACGGCTGGGGCAACCTCACCCAGGCCCGCATGGACCAACGGGTCAACCGCACCGGCGACCCCGCCGATCTGATGGACCTCTACCGAGGCCGGGCCTGCCTTCCCCACCCCGGCGAGCAGGTCCTCGAACGCGAGCTCTTCCGTACGTACGGATGGGACTGGCCCGCCCACCACCTGAGCCTCCACCCGACCGCCGACACCCACTACCGCCTCACGGCCCACGACCCCCGCTCCGGCACCACCCGCCACCACACCGCCGAACCCCGCCCCCTGGGCCCGCAGCCGGTCCTGATCGGCTGCGACCGCACCGCCGGAGAAATCCAGCGCTGCACCGCTTCCCTCAGCCCCCCCGACACCGTCGGCCCACTCCCACCCGTGCTGACACGTCAGCACAAAAAAATCCCCCTTGACCCACGTTTCCGCAGGTCAAGGGGGATTTCTAGAAGTGGAGCCTAGGAGATTCGAACTCCTGACATCTGCCTTGCAAAGGCAGCGCTCTACCAACTGAGCTAAGGCCCCGGGCCACAACGAACGAGGGCAACGCCCAGCACATCCGCGCCAAGGCTACCGTCGCGGACCAGAGTACCGGGTACCCCCCGCATTCCTCCAAAAGGATAGGGACTCCCGATGAACGACCACTCTCCGTAAGATGCACGACGAGGTTCGCAGCAGCGAAGCCGCAGCGAAGGGGAGACGCCATGGACGCAGCGCAGCAAGAGGCGACGGCAAGAGCCAGAGACCTTCAACGCAGTTGGTACGGAGAGCCGTTGGGGGCGCTCTTCCGTCGGCTGATCGATGATCTCGGCCTGAATCAGGCCCGGCTGGCCGCGGTTCTCGGGCTGTCCGCTCCGATGCTCTCCCAGCTGATGAGCGGCCAGCGGGCCAAGATCGGAAACCCCGCCGTGGTCCAGCGCGTCCAGGCCCTTCAGGAGCTGGCGAGCCAGGTGGCCGACGGCAGCGTCAGTGCGGGCGAGGCGACCGACCGGATGGAGGAGATCAAGAAGTCGCAGGGCGGATCGGTCCTCACCGGAACCGGCCAGACCAGCTCCACCGGCGGCGCTCCCACCGTCCGCCGCGTGGTGCGCGAGATCCAGTCCCTGCTGAGGTCCGTCGCGGCGGCCGGCGACATCATCGATGCCGCGGACGCCCTCGCCCCGACCCATCCGGAGCTGGCAGAGTTCCTCAGGGTGTACGGCGCGGGGCGCACCGCGGAGGCTGTCGCACACTACGAAGGGCACCAGAGCTAGCAGCTCCGGAGCACGACGTAGCGACGGTGTAGCGACGACGGAGCGACGAACGAGGACGGAGCCAGGGCCCGCGCACAGCGCAGCGCCCTGGTACCGCAACAGGGACGGGGAGCGGGCGCAGCGCAATGGGTGAGGTCTTCGCCGGTCGGTACGAGCTGATCGATCCGATCGGACGTGGTGGGGTCGGTGCCGTCTGGCGGGCCTGGGACCACCGGCGCCGCAGGTACGTGGCGGCCAAGGTGCTCCAGCAGAGCGACGCGCACACGCTGCTGCGCTTCGTCCGCGAACAGGCGCTGCGCATCGAGCACCCCCATGTGCTCGCCCCGGCCAGCTGGGCCGCCGACGACGACAAGGTCCTGTTCACCATGGACCTGGTGAGCGGCGGTTCGCTCGCCCACGTCATCGGCGACTACGGCCCGCTGCCGCCCCGCTTCGTCTGCCTCCTTCTGGACCAGCTGCTGTCCGGGCTGTCCACGGTGCACGCGGAAGGCGTCATCCACCGCGACATCAAGCCCGCCAACATCCTGATGGAGGCGACCGGAACGGGCCGCCCGCATCTGCGGCTCTCCGACTTCGGCATCTCGATGCGCAAGGGCGAGCCCCGGCTGACCGAGACCAATTACGTGGTCGGGACGCCGGGTTACTTCGCCCCCGAGCAGATGACGGGCGCCGAGCCCGACTTCCCGGCGGATCTCTTCGCGGTCGGCCTGGTCGCGCTCTACCTCCTCCAGGGGCAGAAGCCGGACTCGCAGGCACTGGTCGAGCGCTTCACCGCCCACGGCACCCCGAGCGCCCCCGAGGGCATCCCCGAACCGCTGTGGCAGGTGCTCGCCGGTCTGCTCCAGCCCGACCCGCACGCCCGCTTCCGGACCGCGACGGGCGCCCGCAAGGCGCTGACCGCGGCGGTCGAGATGCTGCCCGAGGCGGGCCCGGACGACGAGCCGGTGGAGGTGTTCGACCAGATCGGCCCGTTGCCGACAGGATTCGGCCCCGACGGCCCGGTGACCGCGCCCACGGCAGAACCGCCCGCCGGTTCAACCGCCGGGCCGCCCACCGCAGAACCGCCCGTCGCACAGCCTGACGCGGCGGCACAGCAGACCGGCCCGCAGCAGACCGGCGCACCCCAGACCGGTTCACAGCCCGCCGCACAGCCCTCCCCCCAGCCGCCGCACACCGCCCCGCCCGTGTCGATGTCGGAGACGGGCAGCTTCCACCTGGCCCCGCCGCCCCGGCAACAGGCCCAGCCCCAGGCCGCGTTCCAGCAGCAGCCGTCCGGGCCGGTGCCGGCGCCGCCCCCGTACGCCGTCGGTGCGCAGGACACCTCGCAGGTGACGGCCGCCGGCGTCCCGCACGACCCCGGGGCCACCCGCGCCTACACCGCCCAGCTGACGCCCCAGCAGCCTCAGCCGGGCCCGCAGCCGAACCCGCATGTCCCGAGCCCCCCGGCGCAGCACGCCGTACCCCACGCTCCCGTACGGGCAACGCGTCCGGGACCACCCCCGAAGGTCGCGGTCCCGGTGCTGGTGGTGGCGCTGATCTGCTTCGCGGTCGGCATCTGGGCCCTGACCCAGGTCTGAGGCCCTGCCCGGCCGCCATCGGCCCGAGCTGCGGCTACCAGCCCTGCTGCGGCGGCGGTCGGTGCCCGGCCGCCACGGGAGCCCCGGCCGCACGGCGACGGGCCAGCAGCGTCCAGACGCCGAGACCGAGCACCAGCACGGCGCCCGTACCGATGCCGGCCGCCGCGACCACCTGCATCGTGCCGCTCTTCGCTGCCTGCTGCTGGTTCTGGCCCTTCCGGGCGGTGTCCTTGTCCCGCTCGGTGACGCCGAAGACCCCGGCATCCCCCTCGTACGGGGACTTCTCGGCCTCGTTCTTCACCTGGACCGCCAGCTCCAGCCGGATCGGCTCGCTGCCGTAGCTCTCCTTCAGCTTCGGGCTCAGGCTCACCGACAGGTAGTACCAGCCCGCGAAGCGCATGGTGTTGACCTGCGTCGAGGAGGCGAACCGGTTGCGGTAGGACACCGGTGGCAGCGGCTTCAGCGACGTGGAGGCGGGCCTTCCGGAGTAGGAGAGGGAGGTGTCGGCGACATGGCCCTGGGCCGGGTTGTCGAGCGACAGGGTGAGCGCGTTGCCCACGAAGTCCGTCTTGCCGTTCGGGCTGTTGGCGAGCCGGGCGGTGGTGTGGATCTGCTGGCCCCAGTCCACCGGCACCCGGTAGAAGCGGGTCTCCCCCGGGGCGACGGAGTCCTTCCACCGGCCGGTCTCCAGGCCGGTGGCCTCGGAGTAACCCGCCCCGCCGGACCGTTCCTGCGGCTGCCCTGCGAGGGGTTCGGGCGTCGCCGAGGGGAAGCCCGACGGGGCCTCGGTCGGCGTGGAGGCACCGCTCTTGAGGCGCGGCTCCTGAAGGAAGCGCAGCTCCAGGTCCCAGGCCGCCGGGCTGGACGTCTCCTTGCTCTCGCGCTCGACGAGGACGTCGTACTGCCCGCCCTCCTGGCAGGTGGTGCCGCCCTCCTTGGGCGTCCGGTAGGCGTACGCGGTGATGGGGCGCGCGTACCCGCCCGAGCCGAAGTTCGCCCGCTCCGAGCTGCACCGGGAGTCGTCGAGGTCCCGGAGACTGATGGTGATGCCGTCGCCGTGGGCGACCGCGCCGCTGTCGCCCGGCACCGCGACCGCCGAGACATAGGCGGTGGAGACGTCGTCCAGCGTGACCCGGTAGTAGAGCTTCTGGCCGGGCTCGATCGTGCTGCGGTACGAGACGCCCTCGTCCAGCGTGGACGCCTCGACGTTGGTCTCCGCGCCCTGCACGTTCTTCGCGTCGGGGTCGAACGCGTACTTCCCGGGGCCGGCAGCGTGCGCCTGGCCCGGGAGCACCGCCACCGCGCACATCGCCGCGAGTGCCGCGGCCGCCACCCGCCCCCTGCTGCGCTGCCTGTTCACGCGCTTCCCCTCGTCGTCCGCACCCACCGGCACCCCTCGACCGCTCGGCCGCGATGCCGGTCCATCCTGCCGCGTCCGCACCGCCGCTGTCTCCGGCCGCAGCCGGATTGTCCCTCACCCACCCCGACCACTTTGCCCAAGCAACCCAACAATTCGCTTCGGCGAACCCAAGGGCTCGGGCCTCAGCGGCACGACCGGCCCCGGACAGCACGAAGCCCCGGCCGCTTCAGCGACCGGGGCCCGTAACAGACTGTGCCGTCTCACACACCCGAACCTGCGGGCACGGAGTCGGTCGCCTCCGTCCACAGATCCTGCTCGGCGCGATCCGCCTGGATCTGGCGGTACACGAGGAGCCCGCCGATGGCGGCCAGTGCGACCAGGAGAAGCTTCTTCACCGCGCGACCTCGTCTTTCCTTGGAATAGGGGCCTTCTGCCGCCGACTATACACACCGGCCGATACCGATCGGTGACCTCCCCGGAACCCGAAAGCAGCCCGTCTCCGGCGCCCCGGACGACCTCCCGGACCCCTTTCCGACCGCGCACGAGGACCTGTCCACCCCGGTTGCACCATACGAGTGGTGTTAATCCGAAGATCGGCGCAGTGCGGGCGTCGCTCCCCGGAAACGCGGCCCGGATCCACATGATCGGAGAAGTCAGCAACCGGACCGTCCGAAAGCGAGGGGCCATGAGCACCTTCCAGCCCAAGAACATCTGGACCGCCTTCGTCACCGCCTTCTTCGCCCTCCTGGCGTCGCTGGGCCTCGCCACCGCCACGGCAAGCACCGCGAACGCCGCGAACGCCGCGAACGCCGCCGCGCAGCCGAGCACCACGGCCCACGAGCACACGGGTGCCACCGCGGCAACTCCACTCGCTCCCTCGGTGCGATGGACCCTTCCGCGTGACCGGGCCCTGCCGCCCACGATGAAGCAGCGCATCCGGGCCGAGGCCCACGGCTCCTCCCCGGCCACCCGCCACCTGTCGCCCGACGCCGCGAACACCGCCGGCACGACCGGCCCGGCCGGCTCCCACCGCACAGCCCCGGAAGGCGAGTCCCCGGTGCCACCCCCCTGATCCCGGCCCGCCACCGCACTCCGGGGCCCCTGGTCCGGTTTCACACCGGCCGGGGGCCTTCTCGCGTGCCCCGGGGCCCCTTTCGTACGCCTCCGGTCCGCCGACGAGCGGTCCCCGGCGGACCGGACGACCATGGAGAGGTCCGGCGTACCGCCGAAAGGACCGTTCGATGAGCTCTCGTGGCAGTACCTTCGCGGCCCTCGGCGCCGCCATCGCGCTCCTCGCGCTCCCGGCCTGCGGGGCAGCCTCCCTCGGTACGGGGTCGAGTCCCGGCAGCGCCGTACCGGCGGCGGCGACCAGCAGCCCGGACGGCGGCGCCCCGCCGGGCGCGGAGGTCCTCGGCACGTCCCGCATCGGCGAACCGTTCAAGCTGACCATCGACTCCGCCAATGAGGCCCGGCCCGACGAGTTCGAGATCACCGTCGAGGACGTCACCTGCGGCGAACCGCTGGACCCGAAGGTCCTGGCGCACGACTCCCTGAGCGCACCGACAGCACCCCCGACGCCCGAGGACGGGAAGCAGTTCTGCGTGGTCGGCATGGAGGTGCTCAACGTGGGCAAGGGCGAGGCCAGATGGACCGCCGACGACACGGTCACCCTCAACGTGGACGACACCGCGTACAGCCAGACCCGGAGCGACGCCCAGCTCACGCGTGCCTACGAAGAATACTGGTACGACCAGGGGGAGCCCCGGCCGTCGTTCGGTCTCAACCCGGCAAGCAAGGGCCCGGTGAACGCCGTCTTCCAGATCCCCGCCGCCGACGAGCCCACCACTCTCTGGTTCGCGGCCGCCAGATGGCTGAAGCTCTTCGACCCGGAACCCGGCTACCTGATCCAGCTCCAGCCCCCCGACCAGCGCTGACCCCGCCCACGCGAAAGGCCCCCCACCGTCTCCGGTGAGGGGCCTTCGTTCTGTGGGGCTAACAGGATTTGAACCTGTGGCCTCATCCTTATCAGGGATGCGCTCTAACCAACTGAGCTATAGCCCCGCCGCGCTGCTGCGCTGACTTCTGAAGATTAGCGCACGTCGGGGCCAGTCCCAAAATCGATACCCGGCGCGCTACTCGTCCTCGGCCAGCGTGAGCTCGACACCGCCCACGAAGCCCGCCGACAGGTTGTAGATGAAGGCGCCCAGCGTCGCCAGCGCGGTGGCCAGCACCACATCGATCACGGCGATGACCGAGGTGAAGATGAGCACCCGCGGCAGCGACAGGAACGACTGGAGGTCGAAGCCGTTGCTCTCGTTCGAGCCGGTGGCCTCGCTGATCGTGCCGCCCACGGTGGAGAAGACGCCCATCGCGTCCATGACCATCCACAGGATCGCCGCCGCCACCACCGTGCAGATGCCCAGCGCGATCGACAGCAGGAAGCTGACCTTCATCACCGACCACGGGTCGGCCTTGGCCACCCGCAGACGGGCCTTGCGGGTACGCGGAGTGGTCCGCGCGCCCGTGCGGGGCTTGCGCGTCGCCTGGGCGCCGGCCAGCGTGCCGCCACCTTGGGTGCCACCGTCGGGCGACTGGTACGCCTGCGGCGGGTGGTACGGCCCCGACGGCCCCGGCGCGGGCTCACGCTCGCCGGGCAGCGGCCCGGTCGCGTAACCCTCGTACTGGGGCTGAGGCCCTCGTGTATCCGTCACAGTGCCCCCTTGGGAGTCCGTGGCAGGGCCACGGGCACCGTTCGCTCCAGCTCCGGAAGCGGCCGAACCGGCGCCCGTGGCTCCACTCACGCTCTACTCCTCGTGCTCCCCGGTCGAAGGCTCCGTGCCCTCGACAGTGCCCTCTGCCACGCTCGCGGCGTGGACCTCGGCCGTCTCGCCCTCGGCATCATCGGCCCCATCGACCTCTTCCGCCTCACGACCGGCCTCGGCGTTGCGCGCGATACCGACGACGGCGTCGCGCTTGCCCAGATTGATCAGTTGGACGCCCATGGTGTCACGGCCCGTCTCCCTGACTTCATTGACTCGCGTACGAATCACACCACCGCCGAGCGTGATGGCGAGGATCTCGTCGGTCTCCTCGACCACCAGCGCACCGACGAGCGAGCCCCGGTCCTCCACGATCTTGGCAGCCTTGATGCCGAGGCCGCCGCGGCCCTGGACGCGGTACTCGTCGACGGGGGTCCGCTTCGCGTACCCGCCGTCGGTGGCGGTGAACACGAACGTACCGGGCCGGACGACATTCATCGAGAGAAGCTCGTCGCCCTCACGGAAACTCATCCCCTTGACGCCCGAGGTCGCTCGGCCCATCGGGCGCAGCGCGTCGTCCGTCGCGGTGAACCGGATCGACTGGGCCTTCCTGCTGATGAGCAGCAGGTCGTCCTCGGCCGACACCAGCTCGGCGCCGATCAGCTCGTCGTCGCTGCCGTCCGGGGTCTCGCGCAGGTTGATCGCGATGACACCGCCCGAGCGGGGCGAGTCGTAGTCCTTGAGCGCGGTCTTCTTCACCAGGCCGCCCTTCGTGGCCAGGATCAGGTACGGCGCGGCCTCGTAGTCGCGGATCGCCAGGATCTGGGCGATCTTCTCGTCCGGCTGGAAGGCCAGCAGGTTGGCGACGTGCTGCCCGCGCGCGTCCCGGCCGGCGTCCGGGAGCTCGTAGGCCTTGGCCCGGTAGACCCGGCCCTTGTTGGTGAAGAAGAGCAGCCAGTGGTGCGTCGTGGAGACGAAGAAGTGGTCGACGATGTCGTCTTCCTTGAGCTTCGTCCCGCGCACGCCCTTGCCGCCGCGCTTCTGCGAGCGGTAGTCGTCCGTCTTCGTGCGCTTCACATAACCGCTGCGGGAGATCGTGACGACGATGTCCTCCTCGGCGATCAGGTCCTCGATGGACATGTCACCGTCGAAGGGCACCAGCTTGGAGCGCCGGTCATCGCCGAACTTCTCGACGATCGCCGCCAGTTCCTCGCTCACGATCGCGCGCTGCTTGGCGGGCGAGGCGAGGATCTCGTTGTACTCGTTGATCTTCGCCTGGAGCTCGTCGTGCTCGGCGGTGATCTTCTGGTGCTCCAGCGCGGCCAGTCGGCGCAGCTGCATCTCCAGGATCGCGTTCGCCTGGAGCTCGTCGATCTCCAGCAGGCCCATCAGGCCCTCGCGCGCGATCTCCACCGTGTTGCTGCGCCGGATGAGGGCGATGACCTCGTCGATGGCGTCCAGCGCCTTGAGGAGGCCGCGCAGGATGTGCGCCCGCTCCTCGGCCTTGCGCAGCCGGAACTTCGTCCGCCGGACGATGACCTCGATCTGGTGCGTCACCCAGTGGCGGATGAACGCGTCGATCGACAGCGTGCGCGGCACCCCGTCGACGAGCGCCAGCATGTTCGCGCCGAAGTTCGTCTGGAGGTCGGTGTGCTTGTACAGGTTGTTCAGGACGACCTTGGCGACCGCGTCCCGCTTGAGCACGACGACCAGGCGCTGGCCGGTGCGCGAGGAGGTCTCGTCCCGGACGTCCGCGATCCCGCCGACCTTGCCGTCCTTGACCAGGTCGGCGATCTTCTGCGCGAGGTTGTCGGGGTTGGTCTGGTACGGAAGCTCCGTGACGACCAGGCACTGGCGGCCCTGGATCTCCTCGACCGCCACGACCGCGCGCATCGTGATGGAGCCGCGGCCGGTGCGGTAGGCCTCCTCGATGCCCTTGCGGCCCACGACGAGCGCGCCGGTCGGGAAGTCGGGGCCCTTGATGCGCTCCATCAGCGCGTCGAGCAGCTCCTCGTGGGAGGCCTCGGGGTGCTCCAGGTACCACTGGGCGCCGGCGGCGACCTCGCGCAGGTTGTGCGGCGGGATGTTGGTCGCCATGCCGACCGCGATGCCCGCGGAGCCGTTGACCAGCAGGTTCGGGAACCGCGCCGGCAGGACCGTCGGCTCCTGGTTGCGGCCGTCGTAGTTGTCCTGGAAGTCGACGGTCTCCTCGTCGATGTCCCGGACCATCTCCATGGACAGCGGCATCATCTTGCACTCGGTGTACCGCATGGCCGCGGCCGGGTCGTTGCCCGGGGAACCGAAGTTGCCGTTGGAGTCCACCAGCGGCATGCGCATCGACCAGTGCTGCGCGAGGCGCACCAGGGCGTCGTAGATGGAGGAGTCGCCGTGCGGGTGGTACGTACCCATGACGTCACCGACGACACGGGCGCACTTGTAGAAGCCCTTCTCGGGGCGGTAGCCGCCGTCGTACATCGCGTACAGCACCCGGCGGTGGACGGGCTTGAGGCCGTCCCGTACGTCGGGCAGCGCACGCGAGACGATGACGGACATCGCGTAGTCGAGGTAGGAGCGCTGCATCTCCGTCTCAAGCCCGACGGGCTCTACGCGCATGCCCACACCGGGGATCGCGGCTTCCTCTTCCGGCATCACGGGTTCAGGTGTCACGGGGGTGTTCTCGTCGGCCATTGCTGGTCAAAGTCCTTTCGAGCTGCGGCGTCGCTGGTACGGCCGACTCAGATGTCGAGGAAGCGGACGTCCTTGGCATTGCGCTGGATGAACGAGCGCCGCGCCTCGACGTCCTCACCCATGAGCACCGAGAACAGGTCGTCGGCCTGCGCCGCGTCGTCCAGCGTGACCTGGCCGAGGACCCGGTGGTCGACGTCCATGGTCGTGACGCGCAGCTCTTCGGCGTTCATCTCGCCGAGGCCCTTGAAGCGCTGGATCGAGTCTTCCTTGATCCGCTTGCCGTTCTGCTTGCCGAGCTCGACCAGGGCGTCGCGCTCACGGTCCGAGTACGCGTACTCGAAGTCGTCCCGGCCCCACTTGATCTTGTAGAGCGGCGGACGCGAGAGGTAGACGTGCCCCGCCTCCACCAACGGCCGCATGAAGCGGAACAGGAAGGTCAGCAGCAGGGTGTTGATGTGCTGGCCGTCGACGTCGGCGTCCGCCATCAGAATGATCTTGTGATAGCGGAGCTTCTCGATGTCGAAGTCCTCGTGGACCCCGGTGCCGAACGCCGAGATCAGCGCCTGGACCTCGGTGTTCTGGAGGATCTTGTCGATCCGCGCCTTCTCGACGTTCAGGATCTTGCCTCGGATGGGCAGGATCGCCTGGTACATCGGGTTGCGGCCGGACTTCGCCGAACCGCCGGCAGAGTCACCCTCGACGATGAAGATCTCGCACTTGGTGGGGTCGTTCGACTGGCAGTCGCTCAGCTTGCCGGGCAGCGAGGCGCTCTCCAGGAGCCCCTTGCGCCGCGTCAGGTCGCGGGCCTTGCGGGCCGCCACCCGGGCGGTCGAGGCGGCGATGCCCTTGCGGATGATGTCGGCGGCCTCGTTCGGGTTCCGGTCGAACCAGTCCGTCAGCTGCTCGTGGACGACCTTCTGCACGAAGGTCTTGGCCTCCGTGTTGCCCAGCTTGGTCTTCGTCTGGCCCTCGAACTGCGGCTCGCCCAGCTTCACCGAGATGATCGCGGTGAGACCCTCGCGCACGTCCTCGCCGGTGAGGTTGTCGTCCTTCTCGCGCAACAGCTTCTTCTCGCGCGCGTACCGGTTGACCAGGGAGGTCAGCGCCGCACGGAAGCCCTCCTCGTGCGTACCGCCCTCATGCGTGTGGATCGCGTTGGCGAAGGAGTAGACCCCCTCGGTGTACTGCGTGTTCCACTGCATGGCGATCTCGGCCGAGAGGAGACGGTCCTTGTCCTCGGCCTCGATGTCGATCACCGACTGGTGAATGACGTCGCCCTTGCGGGAGTTGAGGTACTTGACGAAGTCGACGATGCCGTTCTCGTAGTGGTACGTGACCGAACGGGTCGTCTCCTCCTCGGGAACCTCGACGGCCTCCGCGCTGTCCGCGCCCGCCGTCGCCTTCGCCGACTCCCGCTCGTCGGTCAGCTTGAGGGTGAGGCCCTTGTTGAGGAACGCCATCTCCTGGAAGCGGCGCGAGAGGGTCTCGAAGCTGTACTCGGTGGTCTCGAAGATGTCCCCGTCGGCCCAGAAGGTGACCGTCGTACCGGACTCGTCGGTGGCCTCGTGTTTGGCCAGCGGGGCGGTCGGAACGCCGAGCTTGTAGTCCTGCGTCCAGCGGTAGCCGTCACGCTTGACCTCGACGGAGACCCGGGTGGACAGGGCGTTGACGACGGAGACGCCGACGCCGTGCAGACCGCCGGAGACGGCGTAGCCGCCGCCGCCGAACTTGCCGCCCGCGTGCAGCACGGTCAGCACGACCTCGACGGCCGGCTTCCCTTCGGACGGCACGATGTCGACCGGGATACCGCGGCCGTTGTCGATCACGCGCACCCCGCCGTCGGGGAGGATCGTGACGTCGATGGTGTCCGCGTGGCCCGCCATCGCCTCGTCGACCGAGTTGTCGACGACCTCCTGCACGAGGTGGTGCAGGCCGCGCTCACCGGTCGAGCCGATGTACATGCCAGGTCGCTTGCGGACCGCGTCCAGCCCTTCCAGCACGGTGATCGCGCTGGCGTCGTACGCGACGGCAGTTGCCTCGCCCGACTCACCGGCTGTCGACGGAATGTTCTCGTTGGGGTTGCCGGAATCGGCCACGAAGCGCCCTTTCTGGCACAGCACAGGCCGTTCTCCGGACAGGCGGGAGCGGCTGCGTCGTTCGGCTTGTATCGACGACTCCCGCCTCAGCGCGGGATTACCCACCAGTCTACCGGTAGCGCTGACATGAATGGGGGTTTGCCGGTACCTGAGTCCGCATGTGCCGCCCTGAATGAGCGGCTGACGACTCCCCATATCCGGGAAGGGGCTCCAAGAGGCTCTGACGGGCGTTGAGCGCTTCGGCCTGTCAACCTCTCACTACGGTGAGGGACGCTCATGCAGCCCTGTCCGGTTTCCCCCCGTACGAACCATGGCTCTCTCGACCCCCAGCTCGCCCGGTACACGACAATTTTACGCCAAAAGTGCAGCTCAGGGTTGCCGGGCCGCCAAGCGATGACCTAACCCGGAGCACGGGGACCGGATCACCCGTAGGTATCGCCGGGCCCCTTGCTGCCGGGCGCCCGCAGCGGCCCGAACCGGCGCTCCGGCCCCCCGGGCCCGACCACCTTGATCATCCGTACGGTGCCCTGCCCCAGATCCGCGTTCAGCCGCGCCACCAGCTGCGGAGCCAGCAGCCGCAACTGCGTCGCCCACGCCGTCGAGTCACAGCTCACGGTCAGCACCCGGGCCTCCGGCGCCTCGTCGTACCGCAGCGGAACGCAGTGCTTCGCCAGATCGTCACCGACGATCTGCGGCCACCGCCCCATCACCCCGCCCACCGCCGCGGGCGTCTCCCAGCCCCGCTCGGTGATCAGGCGGTTGATCGCGGACCCCAGCGGCTGCGGATCCCGCCCGTCCGACCGGGCCCCCGACCGCAGCCCGCCGCCCCGCCGGGCCTGCTTCTTCTGCTGCGCCGCCGCACCCCGCGCCTTCGCCTGCTCCTTCGCCGCGCGCAACGCGACCCGGGCCAGATCGACCCCGGCCACCTCGGGCGGCTTCGGCCCCCCGGAGGCCGCCGCGTCCGGGGACGCACCTGCGGCGGCCCCGTCCGTACGGGCCCGGTCGCCGCCGGGGCCCGAGGGCTCCGCCCCGCTTCGAGGACCCGTCATACCCGCTCCACCTCACCCGCGGACACCGCGTACCGCGCCCCGGCCAGCACACCCGGCACATCCTCGGCCACCGCAGCCGTCACCAGCACCTGCTCACCCGGAGCCACCAGCTCCGCCAGCCGCTCCCGGCGGCGGGCGTCCAGCTCGGCGAACACGTCGTCCAGCACCAGCACCGGCTCATTGCCCTCGGCGCGCAGCAGCTCGTACGAGGCAAGGCGCAGCGCCAGCGCGTAGCTCCAGGACTCACCATGGCTCGCATAGCCCTTCGCGGGCATGGAGCGCAGGCCGAGCACCAGGTCGTCGCGGTGCGGGCCGACCAGCGTCACCCCGCGCTCGATCTCCTGCTTCCGCACCCCGGCGAGCGCGGCGATCAGCTGCTCGTACAGCTCATCGCGGCCGCGCTCGGGCCCGACGTCCTCGCCCACCGAACTGCGGTACTCCAGCGCTACGGGGCCACCGCCCGGCGCGACGTCCCCGTAGGCCTTGTCGGCCAGGGGCTGGAGCGTGGCGATCAGGTCCAGACGCTGCGCCAGCAGCTCGGCGCCGACCCGGCCCAGGTGCTGGTCCCAGACGTCGAGCGTCGACAGGTCCATGGACCGGCCGCCGTGCCGACGGGCCATCGCGGCGGACTTCAGCAGCGTGTTGCGCTGCTTGAGGACCCGCTCGTAGTCGGAGCGGACCCCGGCCATCCGGGGCGAGCGCGCGGTGATCAGCTCGTCCAGGAACCGCCGCCGCTCCCCGGGGTCGCCCTTGACCAGGGCCAGATCCTCCGGCGCGAACAGCACCGTACGGACGATCCCCAGCACGTCACGCGGTCTGACCTGCGAGGACCTGTTGATGCGGGCCCGGTTGGCGCGCCCCGGGTTCAGCTCCAGCTCGATCAGCTGCGAGCGCTCGCCCTGGGTCACCGCCGCCCGGATCACAGCCCGCTCGGCGCCCATGCGCACCAGCGGCGCGTCCGAGGAGACCCGGTGGCTGCCGAGGGTCGCCAGATAGCCGACGGCCTCGACGAGATTCGTCTTGCCCTGCCCGTTGGCGCCCACGAACGCGGTGACGCCCGGGTCGAGAGGGACCTCGACCCGGGCGTACGAGCGGAAGTCGGCCAGCGAGAGGTGCGTGACGTGCATGGTGGCCGACCTCTCCCGACGTGCTTCCCAGTGGTGCGACGCCGGCGCGCGGCCGGCGTTCCGATCAGTTCTCGGGCTTGGACTCGACCGCGTGGCCGCCGAACTGGTTGCGCAGCGCGGCGATCATCTTCATCTGCGGCGAGTCGTCCTGGCGCGAGGCGAACCGCGCGAACAGCGAGGCCGTGATCGCGGGCAGCGGCACCGCGTTGTCGATCGCGGCCTCCACCGTCCAGCGTCCCTCTCCCGAGTCGGCGGCGAAGCCCCGGAGCTTGTCCAGGTGCTCGTCGTCGTCGAGCGCGTTGACCGCGAGGTCGAGCAGCCAGGAACGGATGACCGTGCCCTCCTGCCAGGACCGGAAGACCTCGCGCACATCGGTGACGGAGTCGACCTTCTCCAGCAGCTCCCAGCCCTCGGCGTAGGCCTGCATCATGGCGTACTCGATGCCGTTGTGGACCATCTTCGCGAAGTGGCCCGCACCGACCTTGCCCGCGTGGACCGAGCCGAAGTCCCCCTCGGGCTTGAGCGCGTCGAAGATCGGCTGGACCTTCGCGACGTTCTCGGCGTCGCCGCCGTACATCAGCGCGTAGCCGTTCTCCAGGCCCCAGACGCCGCCGGAGACACCGCAGTCGACGAAGCCGATGCCCTTGATGCCCAGCTCGACCGCGTGCTTCTCGTCGTCGGTCCAGCGCGAGTTCCCGCCGTCGACGACGACGTCGCCGGGCGAGAGCAGCTCGGCCAGCTCGTCGATCGTGGACTGGGTCGCGGCACCGGCCGGAACCATCACCCACACGACCCGCGGGCCCTTCAGCTTGCCCACAAGCTCTTCGAGACTGTGGACATCGGCGA
Source organism: Streptomyces sp. NPDC033165 (assembly GCF_055577965.1). Lineage (NCBI taxonomy): Bacteria > Bacillati > Actinomycetota > Actinomycetes > Kitasatosporales > Streptomycetaceae > Streptomyces > Streptomyces sp. NPDC033165. Next base: position 626,610 of record NZ_JBVIPK010000003.1, on the reverse strand, counting down.
CATCCGGGTTGCGGTCGTAACCGATGACGGTGTGGCCTGCGCGGCGGATGCGCTCGCGCATGTTGCCGCCCATCTTGCCGAGGCCGACGAGACCGAGCTCCATCAGAGATTCCTTAAGCGTCGTGGCGATAGCGTCGGGCGTTCTCCGCCCAGGACCGAGCCTACGCCCGGCCGGGGACAGCACGGTGGGCCCGCTCCGCGCCGAACGGGCCCACCGAAACCGCCGTGGAGGCGTCAGCCGGAGAGGCGCACCGGCATGATCAGGTACTTGTACGCGTCGTCCGCCTCGGCGTCGACCGCCGGGCGGCCGCTCAGCAGGGCGGGCTTGGTGGACGTGGTGAACGAGAGCTGGGCGACCGGCGAGTCGATCGCGCTCAGACCGTCCAGCAGGAACGTCGGGTTGAAGGCGATCGAGATGTCATCGCCCTCCAGCACCGCGTCGACCCTCTCCACAGCCTGTGCGTCGTCGCTGGAACCGGCCTCCAGGATCAGGACGCCCTGCTCGAAGCTGAGCCGTACGGGAGTGTTCCGCTCGGCGACCAGGGCCACACGCTTGACGGCCTCGACGAAGGGAGCCGTCTCGATCACCGCGACCGAGTTGAACTCGGTCGGGAAGAGCGTGCGGTACTTCGGCAGGTCGCCCTCAAGCAGCCGGGTGGTCGTGCGGCGGCCCGCGCCCTCGAAGCCGATCAGGCCCTCGCCGGCACCGGAGCCGGAGAGCGCCAGGGTGACCGTGTCACCGCTGGTGAGCGCCTTGGCGGTGTCCAGGAGCGTCTTGGCGGGCACCAGGGCCACGGCCGAGGCGTCCGGGTTCTCCGGCTTCCACAGGAACTCACGGACCGCGAAGCGGTAGCGGTCGGTGGAGGCGAGGGTGACGGTGTCGCCCTCGATCTCGATACGCACGCCGGTCAGCACCGGCAGCGTGTCGTCGCGGCCCGCGGCGATGGCGACCTGGGCGGCGGCCGAGGCGAAGACCTCACCGGGGACCGTGCCCGTGGCGGTCGGCATCTGCGGCAGCGCCGGGTATTCCTCCACAGGCAGTGTGTGGAGGGTGAAGCGCGAGGAGCCGCAGACCACCGTGGCCCGCACACCGTCGGTGGAGATCTCCACCGGGCGGTTGGGCAGGGCGCGGCAGATGTCGGCGAGCAGTCGGCCGGAGACGAGCACCGTGCCGTCCTCGTCGATCTCGGCGTCCACGGAGACCTTGGCGGAGACCTCGTAGTCGAAGCTGGAGAAGGAGAGGGATCCGTCCTCGGCCTTCAGCAGAAGGCCCGCGAGAACGGGCGCCGGCGGACGGGCCGGGAGGCTGCGGGCCACCCAGGCCACCGCCTCCGCGAGTACATCGCGCTCCACCCGGATCTTCACCGGAACCGCCTCCTGCTGTTGCTCGCTCGCCCTGCTGGCCTTCGTCGTCTGGACCGGAGCTCCCTGCCGAGGGCTGGGGAGGCTCCGGGGTCCAGTCTGACGTACGGCACCGACACTCGTTGCTGCTCGGGGTCAAGTCGGGCCAAGAGCTTCGAGGCGGTCGACGGTCGAGTTGTACACAGGCCCCACTTCGAAGCGGATTCCTGGCTAACTCTGGGTGGTAGTAGTAGTAGGCCTTGTGGATACCGTGGATAACGTCGTTTGCGCAGGTCAGCGACGGTTTTTTGTCCACCGGCCCTGTGGGTGGCACCCGTGGACAACCGGGGCTTTCTGTGGACGGGCGAAAGTTCTGCACACCCGATGCACAGGAGGGGGCCACTTCTCCCCAGACCTGTCCCCAGCTTTACCCAGGTTCCCCACAGCCCAACCGAGCCCCTTGGTGTGACGCCTTTCACTCCGTGAGGTGAGAGCGGGTGTTGCGTTGCCGAACAGTGGACAGAGGTGTGGAGAAGCCGGCGGAAGCTGGGGACAACAGCAGCCATCCTGTGGGCCGCCGGTGGACAACCTTGAGGGCTCTCTGTGGACGAAGATTCTGTCCACAGGCTGTGGATCACGGTTGGCCACAAATCCCCAACCATGTGACCTGGCCTGATGGAGTATCGGCAGCGCACCCTGTGGACGCAATATGGACAACTTCCTGGTCCCCAGGCTGTGGACGGAAGATTCCTGGCACATCTGTGGAGAAGGGCCTCTGAGCAGCCCGGATTCGAACAGAGCCGGTCTTGCGTGAACTCCCGGGAACGGCGAAGGGCGCCTCGCGTGGACCGTGGGAGTCGTTGCGAGGCGCCCTTCGAGCGCGCCGTAAGCCCCTGTGAGGGACTTGACAGGGGCCTGTGCGAGGGACCTGAGAGGCTGGAGTCAGCCGTTCTTGATGCGGTTGGTGAGCTCGGTGACCTGGTTGTAGATGGAGCGTCGCTCCGCCATCAGCGCCCGGATCTTCCGGTCCGCGTGCATCACCGTCGTGTGGTCGCGGCCGCCGAACTGCGCGCCGATCTTCGGCAGCGAGAGGTCCGTCAGCTCCCGGCACAGGTACATGGCGATCTGGCGTGCCGTCACCAGGACCCGGCTGCGGGAGGACCCGCAGAGGTCGTCGACCGTGAGGCCGAAGTAGTCCGCGGTCGCCGCCATGATGGCCGGTGCGGTGATCTCCGGCGCCGACTCCTCGCCGCCCGGGATCAGGTCCTTGAGCACGATCTCGGTCAGCCCGAGGTCCACCGGCTGCCGGTTGAGGGAGGCGAAGGCCGTCACCCGGATCAGGGCGCCCTCCAGCTCACGGATGTTCCGCGAGATCCGCGAGGCGATGAACTCCAGGACCTCCGGCGGGGCGTTGAGCTGCTCCTGCACCGCCTTCTTACGGAGGATCGCGATCCGGGTCTCCAGCTCGGGGGGCTGGACGTCGGTGGTCAGACCCCACTCGAAGCGGTTGCGCAGCCGGTCCTCCAACGTCACCAGCTGCTTGGGCGGCCGGTCGGAGGAGAGCACGATCTGCTTGTTCGCGTTGTGCAGCGTATTGAAGGTGTGGAAGAACTCCTCCTGCGTCGACTCCTTGCTCGCCAGGAACTGGATGTCGTCGACCAGCAGGATGTCCACGTCGCGGTAGCGCTTGCGGAAGGTGTCGCCCTTCCCGTCGCGGATCGAGTTGATGAACTCGTTGGTGAACTCCTCCGAGCTCACGTACCGCACCCGGGTGCCCGGGTAGAGGCTCCGCGCGTAGTGCCCGATGGCGTGCAGCAGGTGGGTCTTGCCGAGCCCCGACTCCCCGTAGATGAAGAGGGGGTTGTACGCCTTCGCGGGAGCCTCGGCGACGGCGACGGCCGCGGCGTGCGCGAACCGGTTCGACGCGCCGATGACGAAGGTGTCGAAGAGGTACTTCGGGTTCAGCCGGGCGTGCGGCTCGCCGGGGCCCGGCGCGGGGGCCGGCTGCGCGCCCATCGGGCCGGGGACCGAGCCACCGGCCCGCCCGGGCCCGGGCCCCGGGCCGCCCTGGCGGTGCTGCTGCTGGTCCTGCCGGTCGGGGCGCTGCTGCTCGTAGCCCAGGTGCTCGGGCGGCTGTGAGCGGTAGTCGTGCTGCGGCTGCTGGGGGCGCCCGGTGCCGTAGGGCTCGCGCCACTGCTCGCCGGGCTGGTCGCGGTACTGCTCGCTCTCGCGGTACGGCTGGTTCTCCTGGTACCCCGCGTTCTCCTGGTACGCATCGGTTTCGCGGTAGGACTCGGCCGCGGGCTGCTCGCGGTCCTGATACCCGCCGTGCCGCGGCTGCTGCCAGGAGAGGTCCTCCTGGGTGCGCGGCCAGGCGCCGGGCTCGGGGCGCTGCTGCTGGTAGTCGGGGTAGGCCGGGCGGGCCGTCGGCATGCCGTCGTCGGAAGGGCGGTGGCCGTATCCGCCGTCGTACGCGTCGTTGTGCTGGGAGTCGTCGCGCGGCTGGCCCGGGTAGCGGTGACCCTGCTGGCCCTGGTGAGGGGCGTGCGACTGGTGCATCGGGGGCGCCGACGGGGCGGGGGGGTCACCCGCGGAGTCGTCGACGGTGATCGCGATCCGGATGGGGCGGCCGCACTCGCGGGTCAGCGCCTCGCTGAGGAGCGGCGCGAGCCGGCCCTCCAGGACGTGCTTGCCCCATTCATTGGGGACGGCCAGCAGTGCGGTGTCGGCGACGAGTGCCAGCGGCTGGCAGCGCTCGATCCACTGCTTGTCCTTCGGCTCGATGCCCTGCTGGCCCTCCCCGAGGAGTTGTTCCAGCACTCGCGGCCACACTGCGGCAAGATCGGCAGGTACGTCAGCCACAAGGCACGCTCTCTCGCATGTCCCACGAATGTGTGGTTCTCGGGACGGGATGGGTCGGGTCGGGTGAGGCCCGGCAGTCGGGAAGGAAAAGAACCGGAGTTCAGCCACGGTAGTCAGGCCGACCCGCGCGGTTCAAGTTGTTGTCCACAGGCTGTGCACAATGGGGGGTCGCGCGGAGCCGGTTTGACCGGATGGCGTAGCCGCGCGTACCGTGACCAGGTCGAGTTGTCGATGGCTGCTGCCGCCTGCCTCCGATGGGCAAAGATCACGATCTGTGATTGTGAAGCGGTGCACTAAGGCGTTTACGCGAGTTCCTCGTGGGCGCACGGTGACAGCCAGGCGATGTCCCGCCAAGACACGAATCTTTTCTGGAGCCCCCGAGTGAGCAAGCGCACCTTCCAGCCGAACAACCGTCGTCGCGCCAAGACCCACGGCTTCCGTCTGCGCATGCGTACCCGTGCCGGCCGCGCGATTCTCGCGAACCGCCGTGGCAAGGGCCGCAGCAGCCTGTCCGCCTGATCGCTTACAGGTCCATGCCGTGCTGCCTACCGAGAATCGGCTGAGGCGGCGCGAGGACTTCGCGACCGCGGTACGACGAGGACGTCGAGCCGGGCGTCCGCTGCTCGTCGTCCATCTACGCAGCGGTGAAACGGACCCGCACGTGACGGGGGAGACTGTTCCCCCACCACGTGCGGGTTTCGTTGTCAGCAAGGCCGTGGGCGGAGCCGTCGTCCGCACCGCGGTGAAGCGGAAGCTTCGCCACCTGGTCCGCGACCGGCTGGCGCAGCTGCCCCCCGGTAGCCTTGTTGTCGTACGGGCGCTGCCCGGTTCGGGCGACGCCGACCATGCACAGCTGGCCCGAGACCTGGATGCCGCGCTGCAGCGGCTGCTGGGAGGGGGCGCGCGATGAAGTACCCGCTGCTTGCTCTCATCAAGCTGTACCAGTGGACGATCAGTCCACTCCTCGGGCCTGTCTGCCGCTATTACCCGTCGTGTTCCCACTATGGATATACGTCGATCGACAGGCACGGTGCCATCAAGGGAACAGCGCTGACCGCTTGGCGCATCCTGCGGTGCAATCCGTGGTCGCCCGGCGGTGTGGATCATGTCCCGCCACGCAAGCGTCCGCGGTGGCACGAGCTGCTGCGCAATGCCCTGCGCGGCGACAAGGGCGGGGAGCCCGCCGCTGATGTGCCGTCCGGGGGGTCGGTCTCCGAACCTCCGAGCCCGGCCGCAGAGACCTCGCCCAATGCTCAAGGAGCCTGATTAGTGGACACGATTGCCAGTCTGTTCAGCTTTATCACCACGCCCGTCTCGTGGATCATCGTCCAGTTCCACAAGGTTTACGGAGCGCTGTTCGGCGATGACTCCGGGTGGGCCTGGGGCCTGTCGATCGTGTCCCTGGTGGTCCTGATCCGGATCTGCCTGATCCCGCTCTTCGTGAAGCAGATCAAGTCGACCCGCAATATGCAGGTGCTCCAGCCGAAGATGAAGGCGATCCAGGAGCGCTACAAGAACGACAAGCAGCGTCAGTCCGAAGAGATGATGAAGCTGTACAAGGAGACGGGCACCAACCCGCTCTCCTCGTGCCTTCCCATCCTGGCGCAGTCCCCGTTCTTCTTCGCCCTGTACCACGTGCTGTCGTCCATCGCCTCGGGCAAGAAGATCGGCGCGATCAACCAGGACCTGCTCGACAGCGCGCGTCAGGCCCACATCTTCGGCGCCCCGCTGGCCGCGAAGTTCACGGACAGCGCCGAGAAGGTCGCCTCGCTCAACGCCTCCCTGACGGACGTCCGCGTCGTCACCGCGCTGATGATCGTGCTGATGTCGGCGTCGCAGTTCTTCACCCAGCGCCAGCTGATGACGAAGAACGTCGACCTGACGGTGAAGACCCCGTACATGCAGCAGCAGAAGATGCTGATGTACATCTTCCCGGTCATCTTCGCCGTGATGGGCATCAACTTCCCTGTCGGTGTCCTCGTCTACTGGCTGACCACCAACGTCTGGACCATGGGTCAGCAGATGTACGTGATCAACCAGAACCCGACTCCGGGCAGCAAGGCGCAGGACGCCTACCTCCAGCGGGTGCTGAAGAGCGTGACCTCTCACGGGCAGGTACGCGGACGGACCCGGCGCAAGATGGTCAAGGCGATCGTCGCCAAGGGTCCCGACCGCAACGACATCGAGCGCAAGTTCATCACCGGTCTGGCCAAGCTGGGTCTCGCGGCCCAGGAGGACGGCACCGTGCTGAAGAGCGACACCGCCGCCGCCGAGGCCGAGGGCACCGCGCACAAGCGTCAGCAGCCCAAGCGCCAGACCAAGGCGAAGCGCCAGACGGCCGCCATGGCGGGCGGAGCCAAGGACACCGAGCGTGAGACCGCAGGCTCCAAGACCTCGCTCCAGAAGCAGGACGCATCGCAGGACGACAAGCCGAAGTCCCCGGGCAAGCCCGCCTCCGGCTCCTCACGCCAAGCCAAGTCCGGACAGCGCAAGGGCCCGCAGCGGCCCAAGCACCCGTCCAAGAAGTAAGAAGGAGTCCATCCGTGACGGAAGGCACCACCTCCACGGCCGCCGCTGAGGGCAGCGACACCCTGACCCGCCTGGAGCAGGAGGGCGAGATCGCGGCCGACTACCTCGAAGGACTGCTCGACATCGCCGACCTCGACGGCGACATCGACATGGACGTCGAGGCGGACCGGGCCGCGGTGTCGATCATCAGCGACTCGGCACGCGACCTGCAGAAGCTCGTGGGCCGGGACGGGGAGGTCCTTGAGGCGCTCCAGGAGCTGACGCGACTGGCCGTTCACCGGGAGACCGGCGACCGCAGCCGTCTGATGCTGGACATCGGCGGATTCCGTGCGAAGAAGCGCGAGATCCTCGCCGAGTTGGGTGCCAAGGCCGCGGACGAGGTCAAGAACTCGGGCAAGCCGGTGAAGCTGGACCCGATGACCCCGTTCGAGCGCAAGGTCGTGCACGACGCGATCGCCGCCGCCGGTCTCCGGAGCGAGTCGGAGGGCGAGGAGCCGCAGCGCTTCGTCGTCGTTCTCCCGGCCTGACCGGATCCTTGTACTGTCGGCCCCGTCTGTTCGCAGGCGGGGCCGATCTTTGTCAGCCTGATAGTCAGCCACCCACAGTGCGCTAGTGCGGTATGGAAGGACGGTCCCCGTGACGGAGGCAGCAGAGCTCCCCCAGGCACCTGAAGAGGCGCAGGCGGTATTCGGAGAGCTCTTCCCGGAGGCTGTCCGGTACGCGGAGCTTCTCGCGGACGCCGGAGTCCAGCGTGGCCTGATCGGCCCGCGCGAGGTGCCGCGGCTGTGGGAGCGCCACCTGCTGAACTGCGCGGTGCTCTCCGAGGTCGTGCCGGAAGGCGTCACCGTCTGCGATGTGGGCTCGGGTGCGGGCCTGCCCGGTATCCCGCTGGCGCTGGTGCGCCCCGACCTCAAGATCACCCTGCTGGAGCCTCTGCTCCGGCGGACGAACTTCCTCCAGGAGGTCGTCGAGCTGCTCGGCCTGGACCATGTCACGGTCGTACGCGGCCGGGCCGAGGAGGTCCTCGGGACGCTTCAGCCGGTTCATGTCGTGACCGCGCGCGCCGTGGCACCGCTGGACCGGCTGGCGGGCTGGGGGGTGCCTCTGCTGAAGCCGTACGGTGAGATGCTCGCGCTCAAGGGCGACACGGCCGAGGAGGAGATCAGCGGTGCCAGGGCCGCGCTGAGCAAGCTCGGTGTGGTGGAGACCGAGGTGCTCCAGGTCGGTGAGGGCGTGGTCGATCCGCTCTCCACGGTGGTCCGTGTGGTGGTGGGCGAGAGCCCGGGTGGTGTGAGGTTCGCCGCAAAGAGGGCCAAGGCGGCCAGGACGGGACGTACGCGCAGGCGCCGCTGACGGACGTCCCGGGGGAGTCACTGTCCGGTCGATGGTCTCCGCATGGTCGGCCGGTATGCGGATCTTTTCGCTTCTTGTGCCGTTTGGCAGTGCTATGCCGGGATAGCAGCCATATGTACCCCGTGCGGAGTGTCGTAGCCAGGTAGTTGCCCGGCGGGGGCATCGTGTTTCACGTGAAACGTCGCTCTCTGCTCCAGGGAATCATCGACCGCGGTCGTGCGGCTGCCACACCGCGCGACCGCAAGCCCGGACGAGTGGCCAAGTTGTCCACACCCACGGATTCGTCCACAGAACAGCGGGCCTCGCTGGTTCACGACCCCGAAAGCATGGCAGGCTCTGTGCATTGCGAGCCTGAAGTCGAGGAGAGTGAATCCTTGCGGTCCGACGCCAACATCGCGGGACCGATGACCGACCCGGTCCCCGGTCCCCGAACCGAGTCCGCGGGGGAGGGTGTTTCACGTGAAACACCGCCGCCGATGGACGACACACCCATCGGCCGTGCCGCTCAGCTGGCGGTCGAGGCCCTCGGCCGCGCCGGCGAAGGGCTGCCCCGCCCTGACCGCACCCGTGTCATGGTGGTGGCCAACCAGAAGGGCGGGGTCGGCAAGACGACCACGACGGTCAACCTTGCTGCCTCCCTGGCCCTGCACGGTGCGCGTGTTCTGGTGGTCGACCTCGACCCGCAGGGCAACGCCTCCACGGCTCTGGGCATCGACCACCATGCCGATGTCCCCTCGATCTACGACGTTCTGGTGGACAGCCGCCCACTCTCCGAGGTGGTCCAGCCCGTTCCGGACGTCGAAGGCCTCTTCTGTGCCCCCGCCACCATCGATCTCGCCGGTGCGGAGATCGAGCTGGTGTCGCTCGTGGCACGGGAGAGTCGGCTTCAGCGGGCCATTCAGGCCTACGAGCAGCCGCTGGACTACATCCTCATCGACTGCCCGCCCTCGCTCGGCCTGCTGACGGTCAATGCGCTGGTGGCCGGGGCCGAAGTGCTGATCCCCATCCAGTGCGAGTACTACGCACTGGAAGGCCTGGGGCAGCTCCTGCGGAACGTCGATCTGGTGCGGGGGCATCTCAACCCCGAGCTGCATGTCTCGACGATCCTGCTGACGATGTACGACGGCCGGACACGGCTCGCCTCGCAGGTCGCCGAAGAGGTTCGCACCCACTTCGGCAAGGAGGTGCTGCGGACGAGCATCCCGCGGTCGGTGCGCATCTCGGAGGCCCCGAGCTACGGGCAGACCGTGCTGACCTATGACCCCGGGTCCAGCGGCTCGCTCTCCTACCTCGAAGCCGCCCGGGAGATCGCCCTGCGGGGCGTCGGGGTGCACTACGAGGCCCAGCACGCCCATCCGGGCAGTCAGAACAGCCAGCAGAACGTTTCGGAGGGCATCCAGTGAGTGAGCGTCGTAGAGGGCTGGGGCGTGGACTCGGTGCACTGATCCCGGCCGCACCCCAGGAGAAGCAGGTGTCGGCGCCCGGCGGCTCGCCGTCGTCCGGCGCCGGGTCGATTCTGACGTCAGAGCGTGGGGTGGCCGCCGCAAAGGTGACCGCGCTGCCGTCCGCCCCCGTGGTGCCGGAGCCCGCCTCCGCACCCGAGGACCACTCAGAGCAGGACGCGTCGACGTCCGGTGCCTACTTCGCCGAGCTGCCGATCGGGTCGATCACGCCGAACCCCCGCCAGCCCCGTGAGGTCTTCGACGAGGACGCGCTCGCCGAGCTGGTCACCTCCGTGAAGGAGGTCGGCCTGCTCCAGCCGGTCGTCGTACGCAAGGTCGGCCCGGACCGCTACGAGCTCATCATGGGTGAGCGTCGGTGGAGGGCCTGCCGCGAAGCGGGGCTGGAGCGGATTCCCACCATCGTCCGTGCCACGGACGACGAGAAGCTGCTGCTGGACGCGCTGCTGGAGAACCTTCACCGGGCTCAGCTGAACCCGCTGGAGGAAGCAGCCGCGTACGACCAGCTGCTCAAGGACTTCAAATGCACGCATGACCAGCTGGCAGACCGGATCGGCAGGTCCCGCCCCCAGGTCTCCAACACGCTGCGGCTCCTGCGGCTCTCGCCGCCGGTGCAGCGCCGGGTCGCCGCAGGTGTCCTCTCGGCCGGCCATGCCCGTGCACTGCTGTCCGTGGACGACTCCGAGGAGCAGGACCGCCTTGCGCACCGCATCGTCGCCGAGGGTCTCTCGGTGCGCGCGGTCGAGGAGATCGTGACGCTCATGGGCTCGCGGCCCGCGAGCTCGCCGAAGCCCAAGGGCCCCCGGGCCGGTGGGCGGCTGTCCCCCGCGCTGAGCGACCTGGCGACCCGGCTGTCCGACCGTTTCGAGACCCGGGTGAAGGTCGATCTGGGCCAGAAGAAGGGCAAGATCGTCGTCGAGTTCGCCTCGATGGAGGATCTGGACCGGATTCTCGGCAGCCTTGCCCCGGGCGAGGGCCGGGTGCTGGAGAACCGGCTCGCCGAGGCGTCCGAGGAGGGCGACGAGGGCTGAGCCGACGGGCTCCCCGAAGGGCGGGGGGGGGGGGGGGGGGGGGGGGGGGGGGGGGGAGAGGGGGGAGAGAGGGAGGGGGGGGGGGGGGGTGTTGTGGGTGAGAGGAGGGTGGGGGGGGGGGGGGGGGGGGGGGGGGGGGGT
>NZ_JBVIPK010000003.1:454534-615883 GCF_055577965.1 Streptomyces sp. NPDC033165 | reverse complement strand
TTAGGCAGCCTAGGAGAGCAGAAATAGCCATCTAATCCCCCCTCCCCCACCACCCCCCCCCCCCCCCCCCCCCCCCCCCCCCCCCCCGCCCCGCCCTTCGCCCTGTCTCGGTATCCGTATCACCTCTGGGTGGATACGATGCGTTTGGGATGGCGCATCCATGGTGATCGACCTCAGAGGAGGGCGGGGGCCTTGCGAAGAGTGAGCCGCGGTCGGCTTGTCACGGTCGGGCTGGGCCTGGGCGCCGTCGGGGGGTTCGTCGGCAGCCTGTTCCACGAACGGAGCACGCTGGCAGCCGCACGCGCAGCGGCGGGCGCAGGAAATGAGGTATCGCCGTCATGGGGCGTCGGCTTGTACCACTCACCCTGGACAACCTTCCGGATCTCCCCGAGCGCTGCCGCTCGTGCGTCTTCTGGGAGCTTGACCCGGTCAGTGGAGAAGCTGCGGTAAAGGCAGGCAAGCCGGAGCTGGAGAAGGAAGCCTGGATCTCCGCGGTCCTCCTGGAGTGGGGCTCCTGCGGCCGGGTCGTCTATGTGGACGACGTGCCGGTCGGCTTCGTTCTCTACGCCCCTCCCGCCTACGTCCCCCGTTCGACGGCCTTTCCTACGAGCCCGGTCTCCCCTGACGCCGTTCAGCTCATCACCGGTCTGATCATTCCCGAGTACCAGGGGCAGGGGCTCGGCCGCGTCATGGTGCAGACCGTGGCCAAGGACGTCTTGCGCCGGGGTTTCAAGGCCATCGAGGCGTTCGGTGACGCCCGCCCCACGGACACCGCATGTGTGCTGCCCGCGGACCATCTGCTGGCGGTCGGCTTCAAGACCGTGCGGCCGCACCCCACCTACCCGCGGCTCCGACTGGAGCTGCGGACGACGCTCTCCTGGAAGGAAGACGTGGAGATGGCCCTGGACCGGCTCCTGGGGGCGGTCCAGAAGGAACCCGCGCTGCGCCCACTCTGAACCGGGCACGCTGTTCCCCTGTCCCTGACATGCGGAACGGGCCCACCCCCTCATCAAGGGGTGGGCCCGTTTCACGTGAAACATTGCGCCGGAGCGCAGACCGCTACTGGCCGATGAAGCTTTCGAGGTCGCGGAGGATCGCGGCCTTCGGCTTCGCACCGACGATGGTCTTGGCGACCTCGCCACCCTGGTAGACGTTCAGGGTCGGGATGGACATCACGCCGTACTTGGCGGCGGTCCCCGGGTTCTCGTCGATGTTGAGCTTGACGATCTCGATCTTGTCGCCGTGCTCGGCTGCGATCGCCTCTAGCGAGGGGGCGATCTGGCGGCACGGACCGCACCAGGCGGCCCAGAAGTCGACCAGAACGGGCTTCTCGCTCTTGAGGACGACCTCCTCGAAGGTGTCGTCCGTAACGTGCTTCAGGTCGCCGGCCACGGCGGCCTCCTTAGTCTCTCGGGTGAAGTCTCTCGGGGTGGGTGAGATGAGGAAGTTCAGACGGCCGGGGTCTTCTCCGGCTCGGCGGGCTCTGCGTCGGCCAGGGCGGCCAGGAAGCGTTCGGCGTCCAGGGCGGCGGCGCAGCCGGTACCGGCTGCCGTGATGGCCTGACGGTAGGTGTGGTCGACGACGTCTCCGGCTCCGAAGACACCGGTCAGGTTGGTACGGGTGGAGGGCGCCTCGACCTTCAGGTAGCCCTCGTCGTCGAGCTCCAGCTGCCCCTTGAAGAGCTCGGTGCGCGGGTCATGGCCGACGGCGATGAACAGGCCGGTCACGGGAAGCTCGGACGTCTCGCCGGTCTTGGTGTTGCGCAGGGTCAGACCGGAGAGCTTCTGGTCGCCCTTCACCTCGGCGACCTCGCTGTCCCAGGCGAACTTGATCTTCGGGTCGGCGAAGGCCCGGTCCTGCATTGCCTTGGAGGCGCGCAGGGTGTCGCGGCGGTGGACGATCGTGACGGACTTGGCGAAGCGGGAGAGGAAGGTCGCCTCCTCCATCGCGGTGTCGCCGCCGCCGACCACGGCGATGTCGTGGTCCTTGAAGAAGAACCCGTCGCAGGTGGCGCACCAGGAGACGCCGCGTCCGGAGAGGGCGTCCTCGTTGGGCAGTCCGAGCTTGCGGTGCTGGGAGCCGGTCGTCACGATGACGGACTTGGCGCGGTGGACGGTGCCCGCCGTGTCGGTAACGGTCTTGATGTCACCGGTGAGGTCGACCGCGACCACATCGTCGGGGACCAGCTCGGCGCCGAAACGCTCGGCCTGGGCACGCATGTTGTCCATGAGCTCGGGGCCCATGATGCCGTCCTGGAAGCCGGGGAAGTTCTCCACGTCGGTGGTGTTCATCAGCGCGCCGCCAGCCGTGACGGCGCCCTCGAAGACCAACGGGTTGAGCGCGGCGCGGGCGGTATACAGCGCGGCGGTGTACCCGGCCGGTCCGGAGCCGATGATGATCACATTACGGACGTCGCTCACGGGTTTCTTCCTCGTCTCTGCAGACTGCCTACTGCCTACGGGGGTCGGTTCAACGACTCTCACCCCACCCAACGGATCCTACGGGTGATGCATTCCCGCCGTGCCGTAGCGGTCCCCGGCGGTCCTCAGGGGCGGTCGTAGGCGCGCGTGAGCAGCAGCTGCCCAACGGACTCCGGCGCGGTGTCCACGCAGGAGGCGGCCACGACATAGGCCTCCACGCGTGAGGGGTCGCTCGTGTGCGGAAGGACGACGAGATAGGCGTCCGTCCCCCGGTAGGTCCCCTCATCCAGGGCCAGGGCGGGCGTGGTGCGGCCGGTGGCTTGTTGGACGCACGGGGGTACGGCGACGGCGGGGGTCTTCATCGGGTTCTTGGAGATCTCGGATTCGGGAGTGAAGGCCTCGCTCGTCGACTTGGTGTCGGCGTTCGGCGGCACTTTCTTCACCCCGGGGCTGGCCTGGCTCCCCTCGTCGCCGATGAGGTCCTGGACCTGGGCTTCGAGCGTGCCGTCGGTGTAGGCGTGCGCACCGCTGTCCGACGCGCTGACCCCTCTGTCGGCCTTCGTCGGCGAGGAGTCACCGGTCAGGTCGAGGGACTGGAGGAAGAAGACGCTCATCCCGACGAACGCTGCTCCGAACGCGGTGCCGAGGATTGCGGCACGGCGGCGGCGCCGGGCAGGTCGACGGCCCGGGCCGGTGGGGGCGGAGGACCGGCCGACGGGGCGGCCCGGGGCGGATCTGCCGCTACCGCTGCCCACGGATGAGCCCCGGGACATTGCGGTTTCTGCTGCTCCGGCTTCTCCGGCCTGTGCCTCTCCGGTCTCCGTTTCACGTGAAACATTGACCGGCCCGTCCACGGTGGGTGAGAAGGGACGGGCCTCGGCCGCGAGTGCCGCGTCGATGCGGGTAGCGACGTCCTCGGGCATCGGCTCGGGGTCCGGCAGGGTTCCGAGCAGACCGCGGATCTCGTCGAGCGAGTCCCGTACCTCCGCGCAGAGGTCGCATCCCGCGATGTGGCGGAGGACTTCTTCGGTGCGGGAGGGGGAGAGCAGTCCCTCGGCGAGATCGGAGATCTCGGAGACCTCCGGGTGCTGAGCCGTGTCGGCCGTGGGGGTCACGGGCGCCCACCTCCTCCCTTCGCAGCGGCAGGATCGCTTGTTCCTGCGTCTCGTGGTCCTGACGCCGGTGGGACGGATCGGCCGGACGTCCGGTTCCTTCCGGTGGCGTCATTGTTCTCGTCGGGGTCCTGTCCCCCGGCCTCTCCGCGTAGATGGCGGACCAGGGGGGCCAGTCTCGCCCGGCCCCGGGCGCACCGGCTTTTCACGGTGCCGGACGGCACGTCCAGGATGCTGGCGGCCTCCGCGACGGGGTAGCCCTGCATATCGACGAGGACGAGGGCGGCTCGTTGTTCGGCGGGCAGTGTGGCCAGGGCGTCCTGGAGCTGGCGGTGGAGGTCCTGGCGCACGGCGGGGGCCTCGGCCGACTCGTGGGGTTCCAGGAGCTGGTCGAGACGCTCGGCGTCGTCCACGGGAGACGTCTTACGGGAGGCCGCCTTGCGGACCCGATCGAGGCAGGCGTTGACGGTGATCCGGTGCAGCCAGGTCGTGACGGCGGACTGGCCCCGGAAGGTGTGGGCGGCCCGGAAGGCGGAGACCAGAGCGTCCTGGACGGCGTCGGCCGCCTCTTCCCGATCGCCCAGGGTGCGCAGTGCCACGGCCCACAGGCGGTCGCGGTGGCGGCGTACGAGCTCACCGAAGGCGTCGGGGTCGCCGGCGACATGCCGGGCGAGCAGGTCCGCGTCGCTCGATCCAGGATCTGTGGGTCCGGCGACCATTCCTCTCCCCCGAACTGTGCAGAATGCCGACTGCGGTGTTGAGCCCGGAGGGGCCCCGGCTCAACACCGTACAGCCGGGCCGATACGGAATCTGCCCTAGGTCACCCAGTGAACTGGACGTCCGTCACTCCCTGCTTGTATCCGTCCCTGCTGTAGCTGTCGGCGGGCGACCTCGGCACGTCGGTGATCCAGACGAGGACGAACCGCGTGCTGACGGGTTCCTTCGTCTTAAGGGTCGCAGTGGATCCGGTGGTCTCCGTGTCGGCGATCTTCTTCATGGAGCTCAGAGGCGCCGATGTCGAGAGGGAGTCGGCGGCGTACAGCGCGATCCTGGTGCGCTCCCCGGTGAACTTGAGCCCGATGGACGCCGCTGAGACCTTCTGATCGGCCCCGATCTCGTACATGATCCCGATGCCCTGCTTGAACGGGGCCAGCTGCGGTCCGTCCACGAAGGTCTTCGAACGCCAGTAGGTCGCAGGGTCGCCGTCATGGGTCAGGCCCACATCGCCGGGGTCCTGTGCTTTCCCGTCCGGGGAGTATTCGACGGCGTCCTTGATGGCGAGAGGCTTCGGATCCGCCTTGCCCTTGCCGTCGTCGGCCGGCTCGGAAGTGCCCTGTGTGGGAGGGGGGTCCCCCGCGCTGCCCCTGCGGTCCAGCAGGGTCTCCGCGAGCTGCCAGCTTCCGAGGCCCAGTGCGGCGATGAGGAGCGCCGAGACGGTCCACTTGAGCGCTCGGCCGGCACGGCTCTGCAACGGGGGCGGAGGGACCGGCATCACGGGCTGGGTGACTGCGGACGGGTGGGAGGACGGGCGCCCGTACGTGCCCTGCTGATAGGTGGTCCGCTGGTAGGCGGGCGGCGCGGTGAACGTGGGCTCCGGCGGAAGGATGCGCGGCATGGCCGCGACGGCCTTGGCCAGTTCGTCCGGGGTGGTGCAGGGCGGTTCCTGCCGGGAGGCGGTCGCGCCGTCGTTGGCGAGCGCACGCATGGCGAGCTCCGACAGGCCGCGGTGGACTCCGGCACGGACCTGGTCCGGGGCGATGAGCCCCAGGCCCTTGGGCAGTCCGGCGAGCCCGTGGGCGTCGTTCTCGTACGGCCAGCGGTGGGTCAGCGCGGCGTAGAGCAGGGCGCCGATCGCCTCGGTGTCCGTGCGGAGAGGATGTTCGGCGGTGATGCCGCGCAGGGCGGCGTTCACGGCCAGGCCGCGGATCCGGTACTGGCCGGTGGAGCTGCGCAGCACCGCGCCGGGGGTGAGGCGCAGATGGGCCAGGCCCTCGCGGTGGGCGGCGGCCATCGCCTGGGAGAGCTGGTTGACGAGTTGGTAGGCGTCGTGCGCCTCCATCGGCCCGGCGGCGAGCAGAGCGGTGAGCTCGGTGGCGTCCGGGAGCCACTCGTGGACGACGTAGACGAGGTCGTTCTCCTCCACGGCGTCCAGGACCTGCACGAAGCGGGGGTCGCCGAGCAGCGCCGACGAGCGCGCCGCGGCCAGCACGGAGCGGGCTCGCGGATGGTCGGCGGGAAGCAGGTGGACGCCCACCGCGCGGCGGAGTTTCTCGTCGACCGCACGCCAGCTGCTGAAGCCGTCCAGACGGGTGACGCACTCCTCCAAGCGGTAGCGCCCGGCGAGTTTGTGACCGCTGTGCAGATCGGGTGACGCCGGGACGGCCTCGGAAAGCGTCCGCCCGCCGTTCGTGTTCTCGGCGTCCTCGGGGCTCGCGCCCTTGGTGTCCTCGGCTTGCGTCGTCCCGTCGGTCGTGGCCGCGTCCGCCTTGGCGGTCAGCGGCTTGTCGCCGCTGTTGTCGGCCACGTCGACGGCAGCCGTGCTACGTTCCGCCACCGTCGTTCCTGCCTCCCCATCCGTTGCGCGATGCCAGCCAGCTCTGCACAGTCACGCCAATTGTGCCCACACTCCGGCGCTATGCACGACACGCGGAGTCCGGCGATGCTTGTGCGGGCGTGCGCTCATTCAGCGGCCGAGCCGTCCCCGGACCATGCCGACCAGGCCGTTGACCTCTTCGATGCGCATCTTCTTCGCGGCGACGAAGAAGACGGCCATCAGGAGGACACCGCCGCAGATCAGCGCGGCCAGCGAGCCGAGCGCGCCGTTGCCGAGAAGTTCGAGGATCGCGAAGCCGACGCCGCCGCCGATCAGGGCCGCGGGCACCGCAGCCATGCAGAGGCGGGCGTAGGTCCGCACGATGTGCGCCCCGTCCAGATCGCCGCCCAGCCGGGTGCGCAGCCGGCGCCAGGCGACGCCCACGCCGACCGCGTAGGCCAGTCCGTAGGAGAAGGCCATGCCGACGACGGCCCAACGGGGGGGCAGGACGACGTAACAGAGGGCGGAGGCCGCTGCGTTGACGGCGGCCACGATGACGGTGTTGTAGAACGGGGTGCGGGTGTCCTCGTAGGCGTAGAACCCGCGGAGCACGACGTACTGCACGGAGTACGGGATCAGGCCCAGGGCGAACGCCATGAGGATGAAGCCCATGGAACGGGCCGCTTCGGCGCCGCTGGACGCGTACAGCAGGGTGCACATCGGCAGGCCGAGCGCGAGGAACGTGAAGGCTACCGGCACGATGGCGACAGCCGAGTTGCGCAGCCCCTGCGAGATGTCGTCGCGGACCGCACCGGGGTCGTTGTCGTGGGCGGCACGGGAGATGCGGGGAAGCAGTGCGGCCATGACGGAGACGGTGATGATGGCCTGGGGCATGCCCCAGATCAGCTGGGCGTTGGAGTAGGCCAGGAACCCGGTGCCGTCCTTGCCGGAGAGCTTGCCCGCGGCCGTGGCGAGCTGGGTGACGACCAGCACGCCCGCCTGGTTGGCCAGGACGAACAGGACCGTCCACTTGGCCAGCTTGACGGTCTTGCCGAGCCCGTGGCCCTTCCAGTCGAATCGGGGGCGGAAGCGGAAGCCGGTCTCGCGCAGGTAGGGGATCATCGCCAGCGACTGGACGACGAGACCGAGCAGGGTGCCGATGCCCAGCAGCCGGATGCCCTCCGGCGGGATGGTGTCGACGCCCATCCGGGATTCGGCGGAGGTGCCGTAGACCCAGATGAAGAGCCCGAACGTGATGATCATGACGATGTTGTTGAGGACCGGCGTCCACATCATCGCGCCGAACTTGCCGCGAGCGTTGAGGATCTGACCCATCACCACGTGCACACCCATGAAGAAGATGGTGGGCAGGCAGTACCGGGCGAAGGTCACGGCGACGCTGTTGGCGGCCACGTCGTCGGCGATCGTGTTGGACATCAGCTGGATCAGCACCGGTGCGACGAGGACCGCGGCGGCGACGATCAGGCCGAGCGCGATCATCACCAGGGTCAGCAGGCGGTTCGCGAAGGCTTCACCGCCGTCCTCGTCGTCCTTCATGGCACGGACGAGCTGGGGGACGAAGACCGAGTTGAGGCCGCCGCCGACGGTGAGGATATAGATCATCGTCGGCAGGGTGTACGCGATGGTGAAGCTGTCGCCGAGCAGTGCGGCGCCGAGTGCGGCGGTAATCACCAGGGACCGGACGAAGCCGGTGAGCCGGGAGACGAGCGTGCCCGCCGCCATGACCGCGCTGGACTTGAGGAGACCGGATACCTTGCCGCCGCCCTTGGCGGGCGCGGGTGCGGGAGCAGGCTCGGGCGGGTCCGCGGGCTTCCCCGACCCCTCCTGGTCCCGGAAGAGATGGGCGAACGCGTCCGGCTCCTGGCGGTCGTCCGACGCCTGGGTGACCAGGTCGTCGACGCCGACGAACTGCGTGGTCTCAGGCCGGTCGCCATAGGGGAGGTGCCGGGAGGGGCCCGCGGGCTCGGGCGGCGGGGTCTGGGCCCAGATGCGCGGGTCGGGGGCGTGCGGGGCGGCGGGCGGCTGCTGGTAGAGCGGCTCAGGCTCCTGGTAGGTGCCTGGAGGCGGCGGCGGATGTGCGGCGCGGTCGTACAGTGCCTCGCCCACCGGGTCCTGGGCGGCCAGGCCGTGGGCGCGGTAGGGGTCGTCCTCGTAGGCGTGCTGGAGGTACGGGTCAGGCTCCACCGAGCCGTCCCAGCCCGCGTCCGGAGGAACCGGAGGCCCGCCCGGAGCAGCCGCTCCGCCCGCGCCCTGCCCGCGGTCACCGTCGTACGGCGCGTTCATCGAAACCCCTACCTCATCGTCCCCGGCCGACCGGCCACGACAGACATCGCTCAACGGTCCACTTTCTCACCCGTCCCCGACGGGGCCCCGCTTTCCGGACCGGTGTCCGGGGTCGGGTCACTCGGCTGCTCGGGTTCGTCGCCGTTGCCGTTCGCCGTGTCGCTTGCCACGGCGCGCTTGCGGTGGCTGTACATCCGCACGCCTGCCAGCACCAGGAGCAGCAAGCCGCCCGCGATCACGAGCAGTACGGTGGGCGTCACCTCGGAGACCTTCACGGTGAAGGTCATCTCCTCGCCGTACGGGGTGCCGTCCTCCGTGTAGAGCCGGGCGGTGACCTGAGCCCGGCCGTTGGCGCTGGTCGCCGTGTCGAACTTCACCGACTGGCTGTGCCCGCCCGCGATGCTGACAGGCAGCTCGGCCTTGTTCCCGTCGTCGTTGAACTTGAGCCGGATGTTGTCCGAGGTCAGCCGGAGAACCAGCCGGTCGACGCCCTGCACCAGCTTGTTCTGGACCGTCACCGGGATCGTCGCGCTGCGCCCGGAGAGGGTCACGTCCGACTTCTCGATGAGCTGGACCTCGTTGGTGAGGCTTTGGAGGTAGTCGCGGACCGCGTCCCGGTACTGCTGCGCCTCCAGGGACCGGCCCCGCCAGGACGTCGACATCGAGCGGTTGACCGCGTTGCCGAAGGGCGTCACCACGCGCTCGGGCTGCGTGAGGATGGTCTGGAAGCCGTCGAGGGAGCCCTGGGTGGCCCGGATGTCCTGGAACGCCTGGGTGGGCAGCTCCTGCTCGCGGAGCTTCTTCGGGTACGCGGAGGCCCGCGGGATCCTGGTGGTGGCCTGCGGGTCAGGCTTCTCATCGGAGGCGGCGACCAGGTCGGACGGCTGCGTCCAGCGGTTGCCCGACAAACTCTCCAGAGCGCGGGCCATCGTCTGGGCCTGGGCGGTGGTGGGCATCCGCGGCGGCGCCACGACGATGCTGCGCTCGTTGTCGGGGACCTGCTCGGTCAGCGTCAGGGTGTGGGCGAGGAACTTCTGGACCGCGAGGGTGGAGGTGTTCGCCCTCGACATGTCCCGGTCGAACGCGGTCGACAGCCGGACGTCGGCGACGACCGCGGTGGTCCCGCCGCCGATCGGCCGGGCCGCGGTCGGGGTGTACGGGAGCTGCCCGGCCTCCCTGAAGCTGTCGCTGCGGGCGATGACGTTGTGGGCACCGGCCGAGGTCGCCACATCGACGATCGAGGGGTCCACAGCGCCGTTCACGGGCCAGGCAAAGTCGGTGGACGGTTTCACGTGGAGGATGGTCTCCACCGTGGTGGCGGCCACCGTGGAGGCGTTCTGGAGATGGCTGAGCGTGCCGGAGACGGTCTTGCCCCGGTGTGCGATGGAGGCCAGATCCGGGTCGGCGAACGGCAGCGCGATCACCTTGCCGTCCTCCACCACCTTCTCCAGGGCGGTGATCCACCGTCTCGCGGCGGCCTGGTTCCTGCCCGGGACGGTCGTGTCCCCTGACTGGACCTCGTACCGCCCGGCCATCGCGGCGACGCTCGCCAGCAGGTCCGGGTCGATCACCCAGGTCACGGGCAGCCGACTGCCCAGGGCCACCATCCGCTCCAGCCGACCGCCGGGCGCGATCTCCTTGGCCAGGTCGTCGTCGGTGAAGACGGGCGTCTGCTGTTCGTCCGAGCGGGTCTCCGCCGTCACATGGGGAGACGCGATCAGCGGCCACAGGAAAGTGAGCTTGGTCCTGCTGTCGCTCGCCTCGGGCTGCCAGGGCAGGAACGAGCGCTCGATGCCCAGCACCTGCTCGTAGGGAGCGGTGTCGGTACGGCCGGAGACCGAGATGCCTAGCTGGTAGACGCCCGGGTCGTCCAGACCCAGCTTGTCCACGGGCACGGAGAGCGTGAAGTCCTGGCTGATCCCCTTGCGGAGCTTGGGGAACTTCACCGTGTACTTTTCGCCGATGGCGGCCGGGTCGACGCCGGGAATGTAGCGGGTGCGCTTGGCGGCGTCGTCGACCTGTCCCCGGCCGGAAAGCCGCGGGCCGACCCGCAGATCGACCTCGGCGTCGTCGATCGTCTCCTTGCCCCGGTTGGTCAGCGTCCCGGAGACGGTCAGCGTGTCGTCCTCCGTGGGAACGCTCGGTGAGAGCGTGTCGAGAGATACATCGACCGTACGGGAACCGGTGGGGGCCTTGGCGGGTTCAGCGGCCCCGGCGGCCGGTACGGTCAGCAGACCGGCCAGCAGCGGCGCTCCGAGCACCACGGAGGCCGTGCGCCGCAGCCACCGGCGGGCAGGAGAGGGACGCGTCCCCTGGAAGTCTGCCGCCTCGGCCACGCGCCTACCCGTCCCTTGTCGTCGTCAGGTTCTGTCGGTCGTTGTCGGTCCTGCGTCCCCGCATGGTAACGAGGAGCGCCGGGCCGAAGTGCTGGGGTCCGTGCCACATGATCGCGGGTCTCCCGCAGGGTCCGGGTAAACGATGACGCCCCGGCCGGTCGGTGCACGTACCCTTTTCTGTTGTGCCGAACGCCAACGAAGAGAACACCAGTGCACTGAGCCAGGTGCAGCACCGCGCGGTGAGTGAGCTGCTGCGGGTGTCCCCGGTCGCCGACGACCTCGCCCGCAGATTCCAGCAGGCCGGATTCGGTCTTGCGCTGGTCGGCGGCTCGGTCCGCGACGCGCTGCTCGGAAGGCTCGGGAACGACCTGGACTTCACCACCGATGCCCGCCCCGAGGACGTACTCAGGATCGTCCGCCCCTGGGCCGACTCGGTGTGGGAGGTCGGGATCGCCTTCGGTACCGTCGGCTCCCAGAAGGACGGCTACCAGATCGAGGTCACAACCTACCGGTCGGAGGCGTACGACAGGACTTCGCGCAAGCCGGAGGTCTCCTACGGCGACTCCATCGAGGACGACCTCGTGCGCCGTGACTTCACGGTCAACGCGATGGCCGTGGCGCTGCCGCAGAAGGAGTTCATCGATCCGCACGGCGGACTGAAGGACTTGGCCGATCGGGTGCTGCGTACCCCGGGAACGGCTGAGGAGTCCTTCTCCGACGACCCGCTGCGCATGCTGCGCGCCGCCCGGTTCGCCGCGCAGCTGGACTTCGAGATTGCCCCCGACGTGGTGACCGCGATGACGGAGATGGCCGCACGGATCGAGATCGTCTCCGCCGAGCGGGTCCGTGAGGAGCTCAACAAGCTGCTGCTCTCCCAGCACCCCCGCAAGGGGCTGGGCCTTCTGGTCGACACCGGGCTGGCCGGGCACGTGCTGCCCGAGCTTCCCGCGCTGCGGCTGGAGAGTGATGAGCATCACCGTCATAAGGACGTCTACGAGCACTCGCTGACCGTCCTGGAGCAGGCGATCGGCCTGGAGGAGAACGGCCCCGACCTCGTACTGCGTCTGGCCGCGCTGCTCCACGACATCGGCAAGCCGAGGACCCGCCGCTTCGAGAAGGACGGCCGGGTCTCCTTCCACCACCATGAGGTGGTCGGCGCGAAGATGACCAAGAAGCGCCTGACCGAGCTCAAGTACTCCAACGAGCTGGTCAAGGACGTGTCGAAGCTGGTGGAGCTCCACCTTCGATTCCACGGTTACGGGGACGGGGAATGGACCGACTCCGCCGTACGCCGGTATGTGCGGGATGCGGGGCACCTCCTCGGCCGTCTCCATAAGCTGACCCGGTCGGACTGCACGACCCGCAACAAGCGCAAGGCGAACGCGCTCTCCCGCACCTACGACGGGCTGGAGGAGCGCATCGCCCTGTTGCAGGAGCAGGAAGAGCTCGACTCCATCCGCCCCGACCTGGACGGCAACGAGATCATGCAGATCCTCGATGTCGGCCCCGGGCCGGTGATCGGCAAGGCGTACGCGTTCCTGCTGGAGCTGCGGCTGGAGAACGGCCCCATGGGGCGGGACGCCGCGGTCGCGGCTCTCAAGGAATGGTGGGGAAAGCAGGGCTGAGCCCGGACGGTGCGATGTTTCACGTGAAACATCGCACCGCCCGTTGTGCCGAGGGGTGGTGTTTCACGTGAAACACCACCCCTCGGCACAGGTGTGAGCGATTACTGCCTTGGGCCGGAGTGCCGCCAGCGGAACATGGCCACCGCGACGACCGCGTACAGCGCGGCCACCACTGCCAGCACAGCGATGGACCTGCCGTCCGGAGGCAGCATCAGGGCCGCCACTCCCGCCGCGCCCACGAACGCGACATTGAAGAGCACGTCGTAGAGAGAGAAGATCCGGCCGCGGAAGGAGTCGTCGACCGAGGTCTGCACGACGGTGTCCGTTGCGATCTTCGATCCCTGCGTCACGATGCCGAGAATGAACGCGGCGATCAGCATCGGGAGCGGGGCGAAGGAGAGGCCCAGGGCGGGCACCAGGATCGCCGCGGCCCCGGCACAGGTCACGATCCACCCGTACCGTCCGAGCCGGCCCACGGCCCAGGGAGTGACGACGGCGGCGACGAAGAACCCGGCACCGGAGGCCCCGACTGCCAGGCCGAGCAGGGCCAGCCCGTCGGACTCGGTCTCCGACCAGGCATAGCGGCACAGCATGAGCACCATCACGGTGAGCGCGCCGTAGCAGAAGCGGATCACGGTTATGGCGGTCAGCGCCCGGGCGGCGTGGGTGCGCTGCGCCAGATGGCCCAGTCCGGCGACGAGCCCGCGCGCCGTGACCAGCAGAGCGGTCCGCAGCCGCAAAGCGGTCCCGTCGGTGTCGGGCCCCAGCAGGCCGCGCGGCAGGCTCAGCGAGGCCAGCGCGGACAGCAGATAGAGCATCGCCCCCAGCAGGACGACCGCCGCGTCGGACTCCTCGGCCACCA
Organism: Streptomyces sp. NPDC033165; assembly: GCF_055577965.1. Classification (NCBI taxonomy): domain Bacteria; kingdom Bacillati; phylum Actinomycetota; class Actinomycetes; order Kitasatosporales; family Streptomycetaceae; genus Streptomyces; species Streptomyces sp. NPDC033165. The sequence continues at coordinate 602,691 of NZ_JBVIPK010000003.1, read as the reverse complement.
GCCGCACGGCGAAGGCCAGGCCCCCGCCCGCGGTGGCGGCCAGGGTGCCGGCGGTCGGGCTGAGCGAGTTGGCGACGACGAGCCGGTCGGTGTCCACCACCCGGGGCAGGGCAGCGGAGAGACCGGCCAGGACGAAGCGGTTGACCGCGGTGACGCAGAGGGCCGAGGCGTAGAAGAGCCAGTCGGGCACCGCCGCGAGGATCAGCAGGGCCGTACAGCAGGCCAGGGCGGCCCGCAGGAGGTTCCCGTACAGGAAGACCTGACGGCGCGACCAGCGGTCCAGGAGTACTCCGGCGAACGGGCCGATGAGGGAGTACGGCAGAAGGAGCACCGCCATCGCCGAGGCGATGGCGGCCGCCGAGGTCTGCTTCTCCGGGGAGAAGACGACGTACGCGGCAAGAGCGACCTGGTAGACGCCGTCGGCGCACTGGGAGAGGAGCCGCACGGTGAGAAGGCGCCGGAAGTTCCGAAGGCGCAGCAGCAGGCGCAGATCACGCGCGACAGACATGGGAGCAAGCGTCACACACGTCGGGGGTCCGCGGGCGGATTGCCCGGGGACCCCCGACGTGCGGCAGGAAGAGGTGAGCGTCGCCGCTCAGAGCTCTGGTGAGGCTGTCAGCCGAGACGGCCGTTTCAGCGCTCGGTCTCGCCCTTGATGAACTTCTCGACGTTCTCGCGGGCCTCGTCGTCGAAGTACTGGACCGGCGGCGACTTCATGAAGTAGCTCGACGCGGAGAGGATCGGGCCGCCGATACCGCGGTCCTTGGCGATCTTCGCCGCACGGACGGCGTCGATGATGACACCGGCCGAGTTCGGGGAGTCCCAGACCTCAAGCTTGTACTCCAGGTTCAGCGGAACGTCACCGAAGGCGCGGCCTTCGAGGCGCACGTACGCCCACTTGCGGTCGTCCAGCCAGGCCACGTAGTCCGAGGGGCCGATGTGGACGTTGCCCTCACCGAGCTCACGGTCGCGGATCTGCGAGGTGACGGCCTGCGTCTTGGAGATCTTCTTGGACTCCAGGCGCTCACGCTCAAGCATGTTCTTGAAGTCCATGTTGCCGCCGACGTTCAGCTGCATCGTGCGGTCCAGGATGACACCCCGGTCCTCGAAGAGCTTCGCCATCACACGGTGCGTGATGGTGGCGCCCACCTGGGACTTGATGTCGTCGCCGACGATCGGGACACCGGCCTCGGTGAACTTGTCCGCCCACTCCTTGGTACCGGCGATGAAGACCGGGAGAGCGTTGACGAAGGCGACCTTGGCGTCGATGGCGCACTGCGCGTAGAACTTCGCAGCGACCTCGGAACCGACGGGCAGGTAGCAGACGAGGACGTCGACCTGCTTGTCCTTGAGGACCTGGACGACGTCGACCGGGGCGTCCGCGGACTCCTCGATCGTCTCGCGGTAGTACTTGCCCAGACCGTCGTGGGTGTGGCCGCGCTGGACGGTCACGCCCGTGTTCGGCACGTCCGCGATCTTGATGGTGTTGTTCTCGCTGGCGCCGATGGCGTCCGCGAGGTCGAGGCCGACCTTCTTCGCGTCGACGTCGAAGGCGGCGACGAACTCGACGTCACTGACGTGGTACTCGCCGAACTGGACGTGCATCAGACCGGGCACCTTGCCGGCCGGATCGGCGTCCTTGTAGTACTCGACGCCCTGCACCAGCGAGGCGGCGCAGTTGCCCACGCCTACGATGGCTACGCGAACCGAACCCATTCCGGTTGCTCCCTGTGTAATCGGTGTTTCCGATGAAGCCTCCGCGGAGTGCGGTGACTTCACTTGGCGGTGTCGTCGGACGGATCCGGCGGGGTGGTGTCCCGGCGCCGGGGCAGGCCGCCCGTCTCTCCTGGTGTGTCCTGCTGAGCGGAGTCCTCGGATGTGGATCGTCGCCGATCCCGTCCCGATCGCTCGCTCTCGATGAGCTCGTTCAGCCAGCGCACTTCGCGCTCCACGGACTCCATGCCGTGCCGCTGCAGCTCAAGTGTGTAGTCGTCGAGTCGTTCGCGGGTGCGGGCGAGGGAGGCGCGCATCTTCTCCAGACGCTCCTCCAGCCTGCTGCGCCGGCCTTCGAGCACCCGCATCCGCACATCGCGTTCGGTCTGCCCGAAGAAGGCGAAGCGGGCTGCGAAGTGCTCGTCCTCCCAGGCGTCCGGACCGGTGTGGGACAGCAGCTCCTCGAAGTGCTCCTTACCTTCTGCCGTCAACCGGTAGACGATCTTGGCCCGGCGTCCCGTGAGAGAGGAGGCGGGTGCGGGCGTGGTGTCCGTCGGCGCGCCGGCGGGCTCCTCGATCAACCAGCCGCTGGCGACCAGCGTCTTGAGGCAGGGGTAGAGGGTTCCGTAGCTGAAGGCACGGAAGATCCCCAGCGAGGTGTTGAGGCGTTTGCGCAGCTCATAGCCGTGCATCGGCGATTCGCGGAGCAGGCCGAGAACGGCGAACTCCAGGATGCCGGAGCGTCGGCTCACTGTCGCCTCCTCCTTCTCCCGCTGCTGCCGCTGACACGGTCCGCCGGATCCACCGGCGTACTTATGCCGCACTGATGTATCGACTCGATACATCAGCACGATAGATCGGTCCTTCCGGTTCGACAAGGGCGACCTTCGTGAACGGCGTCACATCGTCAATTCCCAGGGATCGACTTGCGTCGTTTGGGGTGAAGTTCGGCCCTAGGTGGGTTTTGACCGTGCGTAGTCTGTGCGGCATGCAGACCACCGGGAACCGCAAGGCGCCTTCGCGCGTCAGTTATCGCGGACTGCCGGATGTACTGCGGATGAGCCTTCCGCAGTGGCTCGTCCGTAATTCGGGGGGACCGGATCTCAACTGCCGCTTCCAGGCGCTCTCGCCTGCCCGAGGAGTAGTCGTTCCATGAGCGAGCACCGTCGCAAATCGCCTCAGCCACAAGGTGGCGGGCGTGCCGCGGCCAGACGAGCCGCCCAGCAGTCGACCGGACGCCGAGGAGGCCCGTCACGCAGGGCAACGTCCGTATCACCTTCCGAATCGCCGTCCGAGTCGTACGGTGAGGAGCGCCAGTACGGCAGCCGCGCTGAGGCCCGCCGAGCGGCTCAGCGGGGCGGCCGGCGCCGGGGCGCGGACGCCGGGGGCCACGGCGCGGGCGGCGGCGGTGGCCGACGGCGCGGTGGCGGCGGTTCCGAGGGCCCGGGGGGCAGGGGACGCGACAACGGCGGGCCCGGCAAGAAGCGTTTCATCGACTACCCGCGCTACGGCAAGTACGGATTCCGGCGCTGGGTGCCCTCGTGGAAGCTGGTTTCGGGAGTCTTCCTGGGGTTCTTGGGGCTGCTGATGGGCGTGGGGGGCGTCTCGTACGCCCTGGTGTCCAAGCCGAACATCAACGAAGCGGCCGAGGCACAGAACAACGTCTACTACTGGGCCGACGGTACCCAGATGGTGGCGACCGGCGGTGTGGTGAACCGCCAGGAGATCAAGTTCGAGCAGATTCCGGTCGCGATGCGCAACGCCGTGATCTCGGCCGAGAACAAGAGCTTCGAGACGGACCGGGGCATCGACCCGGTGGGTATCGGCCGTGCGCTGTTCAACATGGCGACCGGTGGTGAGACCCAGGGCGGCTCCACGATCACCCAGCAGTACGTCAAGAACTCCCGGCTCAACCAGGACCAGACGCTCACCCGCAAGTTCAAGGAACTCTTCATCACGCTCAAGGTCGGCGGCGAGATGGAGAAGAACGACGTGATGGCGGGTTACCTCAACGTCTCGTACTACGGACGCGGTGCCTCCGGGCTCCAGGCAGCGGCCCGCACCTACTACGACAAGGACGCCACCGATCTGAACCCGAGCGAGTGCGCCTTCCTGGCGACGCTGCTCAAGGGGGCGAGCTACTACGACCCGGCCGGCGCCCCCGAGATCGACAAGAAGAACGCGACCAAGGAGAAGAACACCAAGCGGGCCATCAGCCGCTGGAAGTGGATCCTCGACGAACAGGTCAAGGACGGTCGCATGTCGGCGGAGGAGCGCGCCAAGTACACGAAGTTCCCCATGCCGAAGGAGCCGCGGAAGGACGCCAAGCTCGGTGGCCAGACCGGCTACCTGGTCGACCTCGCCAAGAACTACTTCCTCGCCAACAACGGCCAGAACATCGACGCCAAGCAGCTGGACCTGGGCGGCTTCGAGATCCACACCACCTTCGACAAGAAGAAGGTGAAGCAGCTCGAAGACGCGGTGAAGAAGGTCTACGACGCCAAGATCCGGCCCGAGGAGCGTCCCGAGACGGACACGCACGTCGAGTTCGGCGGTGCCTCGGTGGATGCGAAGACCGGTGCCATCCTCGCCACGTACGGCGGTCAGGACGCCACCAAGCACTTCACGAACAACGCGGATGCCACCGGTGCCCAGGTCGGCTCGACGTGGAAGCCCTTCGTCCTGGCCGCTGCGATGCAGTACGGCGTACGCGACCCGAACCTCGGCAGGGAACAGAGCAACTCCGAGCGCACCCAGATCTCACCGGAGAGCATCTACAACGGTGACAACAAGCTGCGGATCAGGGACTACACCGGCAAGGTCTGGCTGAACGAGAACGGCGACGACTGGCTCCAGACGAACGACGGTCAGGCGGACTACGGCGAGATCGATCTGCGGAAGGCCATGGAGCAGTCCGCCAACTCCCCGTTCGTGCAGCTCGGCATGGACGTCGGGACGGACAAGGTCAAGGACGTCGCCGTCGCCGCCGGGCTCAAGGACGACGACTTCATGGCGGATGCCTCCGTCCCGTCGTTCTCCATCGGCACCTCCTCGCCCAGCGCCATCCGCATGGCGGGCGCCTACTCCACCTTCGCCACGAGCGGCCAGCAGAACGACACGTACTCGGTGACCGAGGTCAAGAAGGGCGGCGAGGTGGTCTTCCAGCACAAGAGGAAGCCCAAGCGCGCCTTCAGCCCGGACATCGCCGACAACATCACGGACGTGCTGAAGAACGTCGTGGAGAACGGAACGGGCAAGCCTGCCCGGCTGGAGGGCCGCGAGGCCGCGGGGAAGACGGGTACGACCGACGGCAACCGGTCCGCCTGGTTCGTCGGCTACACCCCGCAGATCTCGACGGCGATCAGCATGTTCCGGATGGACGACGACGAGACGAACAAGAACCGCGAGTTCGAGGAGATGTTCGGCACCGGTGGCGAGAAGAAGATCCACGGAAACTCGTTCCCGGCCTCCATCTGGCACGACTACATGACCGCGGCGATGAAGGGCAAGAAGGCCATTCCCTTCCCGGCGGCGAAGGACCTGGGCGAGACCGTCTGGGGCGGTGGCGCGGTCAGCCCGAGCCCGACGCCCAGCCCGACGCCGACCCCGACACCGTCCGACGACCCGACGACCCCCACGCCGACGCCGACCACCCCGAGCCCGACGCCGACGCCGAGCACGACCTGCGGGGTCTTCGACTGGGAGTGCCAGACCGCCGACGGCGGTGCGAACGCCGGCGCGGACGGCGGCGCCAACAACGGCGGCGGTGATAACGCCGGTACCACCGAGGGCGGTGATAACGCGGGAGCCGACGGCGGAGGCGACAGCTCCGGCACGACCGACGGCACCGACAACGGCGGCGCCGAAGGAGGAGCCGGTGGCCGTCCGGGCGGGGGCGGCAGCACGATCTGGGGCAACGCCGGATAGCCGGACCGGTCGGCCGGGCTCTCCGGGGCCGACCCACCGCAGCGGCGAGGGCCGTCGTACCCACCCGGTACGGCGGCCCTCGCCGTGTCCCCCGGGCGGGCCTTGCCCCGGGCACAGCCCCGTACGGCAGGATGTGCGGCATGCCAAGCCCCAGCGCAGAGGACACGAGCGTGCAGCAGCAGGAGCGGCCCGTCGTGCGGCCCACCGATCAGGACGAGGTCGCGGCGGCCGGGAGCGAGCTGTTCGGCGGCCGGGTGGGACGCTGGGCGCGGCTCGGCGACGGACCGCTCACGCCCGTGCGCGTCGTCGCGCTGGTCATGATCGGGACGTTCGCCCTCGGCATGGTGCAGAAGATCCCCTGCTACGAGTGGGCGTGGTTCCGCGGCGCCACCTCGCAGTACACGCACGCCTGCTACTCCGACATCCCGCACCTGTTCCTGGGCCGGGGCTTCGCCGACGGGCTCGTGCCGTACTTCGACCGGCTGAGCGGCGATATGCAGTACCTGGAGTACCCCGTCCTGACCGGGGTGTTCATGCAGGTGGCGGCCTGGCTCACGCTGACGCCCGACAGCGACCCCATCCAGCAGCGCGAGCAGATGTACTGGATGGTCAACGCGGGCATGCTGATGATCTGCGCGGTGATCATCGCCGTGTGTACAGCACGCACGCACCGGCGGCGCCCCTGGGACGGGCTCCTGGTCGCGCTGGCCCCCGCGTTCGCCCTCACCGCGACCATCAACTGGGACCTGCTGGCCGTGGCCCTGACGGCCGCGGCGATGCTCATGTGGTCCCGGGGCAGGGTGCTCGCGTTCGGCATCCTCATCGGCCTCGCGACGGCCGCCAAGCTCTACCCCGTGCTGCTGCTCGGCCCTCTCCTGCTGCTCTGCTGGCGGGCGGGCAGGTGGCGCGAGTTCGGTACGGCCCTGCTCGGTGCGGGGGCGGCCTGGCTGGTGGTGAACTTGCCGGTGATGCTGTACGCCCCCGAAGGGTGGCGGAAGTTCTACACCTTCAGCCAGGAGCGGCCGATCGACTTCGGCTCGTTCTGGCTGATCATCACCCAGCGCACCGGCAAGCCCATCGAGGTGGACACCGTCAACACCGCCTCGGTGGTCCTGATGGTCGTGTTCTGCGCGGGCATCGCGGGCCTGGCGCTCAGCGCCGCGCGCCGGCCGCGCTTCGCCCAGCTGGCGTTCCTGGTGGTGGCCGCGTTCATCCTGACCAACAAGGTCTACTCACCGCAGTACGTGCTCTGGCTGATCCCGCTGGCCGTCCTGGCCCGGCCGCGCTGGCGCGACTTCCTGATCTGGCAGGCCTGCGAGGTCATGTACTTCCTGGGGATCTGGTTCTACCTCGCGTACACCAGCGGCGGGGACACGCACCAGGGCCTGCCGCAGGAGGGCTACCAGCTCGCGATCGCCCTGCACCTGCTGGGCACGTTGTACCTGTGCGCCCTGGTCGTCCGGGACATCCTGCTGCCGGAGAAGGACCCGGTGCGCCGGGACGGGTCGGACGATCCGTCGGGCGGGGTGCTCGACGGGGCGCCGGACGCGTCCGCGCCGGAGCCCCGTCGAGCAGCGCACCCGGCCGAGTCGGTCGACGGACCTCCGGTGGAGTGGGGCACGGCATACGCCCGCTCCGACTGACGCCCCGACCGGGCCCGGCCTGATGCCTGATCCAGACGAAAGACCCTAGCGGTCGACGAGCCGGTCGAACTGGGTCGTCGTGTGGCGCAGATGGGCCACCAGCTCGTCCCCGACCCGCGGTTCCTGCGCGTCGGAAGGCACGAACAGGATCGACACCTGCATGTGCGGCGGCTCGGCGAACCACCGCTGCTTGCCCGCCCAGACGAACGGCGACAGGTTCCGGTTGACCGTGGCCAGGCCCGCGCGGGCGACGCCCTTGGCCCGCGGCATCACGCCGTGCAGCGCCTTGGGCGCCTCCAGGCCGACCCCGTGGGACGTACCGCCCGCGACGACGACCAGCCAGCCGTCGGAGGCGGCCTTCTGCTGGCGGTAGCCGAACCGGTCGCCCTTGACGACGGGGGTCACGTCCAGGACGGCCCCCCGGTACTCGGTGGCCTCGTGGTCGCCGAGCCAGAGCCGGGTCCCGATGCGGGCCCGGAAGCGGGTCTGCGGGAACTGCTGCTGGAGCCGGGCCAGTTCCTCGGCGCGCAGATGGCTGACGAACATGGTGTGCAGCGGCAGCCGGGCCGCGCGCAGCCGGTCCATCCAGCCGATGACCTCCTCGACGGCGTCGGAGCCGTCGGTGCGGTCCAGCGGCAGGTGGAGCGCGAAGCCTTCGAGCCGTACGTCCTCGATCGCCGCGTGCAGCAGCCCGAGCTCCTCCTCCTTGACGCCGTGGCGCTTCATCGAGCTCATGCACTCGATGACGACCCGGGCGCCCACCAGGGCATGCACCCCGTCGACGGAGGAGACGGACCGGATGACTCTGTCCGGCAGCGGAACGGGCTCCTCACCGCGCCGGAACGGGGTCAGGACGAGCAGGTCGCCGCTGAACAAGTCCTTGATCCGGGCGGCCTCGTATGTCGTGCCGACGGCGAGGGTGTCGGACCCGAAGCGGATCGTCTCGTCGGCGAGCCGCTCGTGGCCGAAGCCGTAGCCGTTGCCCTTGCAGACCGGTACGAGGCCGGGGAACTGGTCGAGCACGGACTTCTGGTGCGCCCGCCAGCGCGCGGTGTCGACGTAGAGGGAGAGCGCCATGGCCGGCCCGGAACCTTTCTGGTGGATGCGGTGAATCAGAAGGACGAACGGTGTGTGCCGAGGTCTTGCACTGTTCTATCGCTGTCTCGCTGTATTGAAGCGGGTCAGCGGCGCGACATGTAGATGTCGAGCGCCTTGTGCAGCAGCTTGTTGAGCGGGAAGTCCCACTCACCGACGTACTCGACGGCCTCGCCGCCGGTGCCGACCTTGAACTGGATCAGACCGAAGAGGTGGTCGGTCTCGTCCAGCGAGTCGCTGATGCCGCGCAGGTCGTAGACGGTGGCACCCATCGCGTACGAGTCGCGCAGCATGCGCCACTGCATCGCGTTCGACGGCCGGACCTCGCGTCCGATGTTGTCGGAGGCGCCGTAGGAGTACCAGACGTGTCCGCCGACGACGAGCATCGTGGCCGCGGAGAGGTTCACGCCGTTGTGCCGGGCGAAGTAGAGCCGCATCCGGTTGGGGTCCTCGGAGTTGAGGACCGTCCACATGCGCTGGAAGTACGAGAGCGGGCGCGGCCGGAAGTGGTCGCGCACAGCGGTGATCTCGTAGAGGCGCTGCCACTCGGCCAGGTCCTCGTAGCCGCCCTGGACGACCTCGACCCCGGCCTTGTCGGCCTTCTTGATGTTGCGGCGCCAGAGCTGGTTGAAGCCCTTGAGGACGTCCTCAAGGGAGCGGTTGGCGAGCGGCACCTGGAAGACGTAACGGGGCTGTACGTCACCGAAGCCGGCACCGCCGTCCTCGCCCTGCTGCCAGCCCATCTTGCGCAGCCGGTCGGCGACCTCGAAGGCGCGCGGTTCGATGTGGGTGGCCTCGACATCGCGCAGCCGCTTGACGTCCGGGTCCTGGATGCCGGACTTGATGGCCGCCGAGTCCCAGCGCCGGATGACCACCGGCGGGCCCATCTTCACGGAGAAGGCGCCCTGCTGCTTGAGGTGGGCGAGCATCGGCTGGAGCCAGTCGTCCAGGTTCGGGGCGTACCAGTTGATGACCGGGCCCTCGGGGAGGTACGCGAGGTAGCGCTTGATCTTGGGCAGCTGGCGGTACAGGACGAGGCCCGCACCGACGATCTGGCCGTTCTTGTCGAACCAGCCCAGATTCTCCGAGCGCCATTCGGTCTTCACATCAGCCCACGCCGGGACCTGGCAGTGACTTGCCGAGGGAAGGCTCTGGATGTACGCCAGATGCTGCTCTCGGCTGATGGTCCTCAGGGTCAGGCTCATGCGGGGCGCTCCTCGGCAGGTGTGTCCCCATCGGTCAGGGGCTCCGGCTCTCGCGCCGAAGCCTACTGTGACCGAGGGGGACCCGGCCTGGCCCCGTGGGCCCGGAGCGCACGGCGGACCGGCGCGAGCGCCCCTGGCGACCGCGCCGGCCGGTGCGCCGGTCAGGTGATCACGCCGCCGAAGAGACCGCCGTGCGCCATACCGAGGAAGAAGCCCACCGCCGACAGGCCGAGCCCGACGATCAGTCCGAACCGTTCCGCGGTGGTCCGGGAGATGAACTGTCCGTAGCCCCCGGTCAGGATGCCGACGAGACCGGCCCAGGAGCTGATCAGGTGCAGGTGGTGGAACATCGCCGTCACGAAGGCGAGGAGCCCCAGCACGAGCGTCACGGCGAGCAGGGTGTCCTGGAGCGGGTGCGGCTTCCCGTCCGTCGCGAAGAGCGAACCGGTGGCGGGGCGGATGGTCTGTGCCATGGAGTACCTCCTGGCCGGACGGGCGGTGGGTGCGACGCCGCACGCGCGGAGGCCGCTCTCACAGGGAGCGGTCGCGTGTAGCGCCTCTCACACCGCATCTGTCTCGATTGTGCCCTCTGAGCTCCGGATTTCAACCGGAAGCCGGTCTACGGGTAGTCTGTACGGTCTGCACCGGTGTCTGCCCAGGCCAGCACGGCGAGCCTCTCCCCGAACCCCCTCCACGGGACCGTTCGGAAGCGGGATCGTCAGTGCCGGGTGTTCTCCTCGGGGACACCGTTGCTCACGCATCACGACCCTCCTGCCACGGAACGACCGTGGCCGCTGAGTCCAAAGGAGGTGGGTTCCACATGCGTCACTACGAGGTGATGGTCATCCTCGACCCCGATCTCGAGGAGCGAGCAGTCTCCCCGCTGATCGAGAACTTCCTCTCCGTTGTCCGTGAGGGCAACGGAAAGGTGGAGAAGGTCGACACCTGGGGCCGTCGTCGGCTCGCTTACGAGATCAAGAAGAAGCCCGAGGGCATCTACTCGGTCATCGACCTGCAGGCCGAGCCTGCGGTCGTCAAGGAGCTCGACCGCCAGATGAACCTGAACGAGTCGGTCCTCCGGACCAAGGTCCTCCGTCCCGAGGTCCACTGAGCATTTAGCTCAGCGGTTTTCGGGTCCGAGTAGCAGCAAGCAGCCAGAAGCAATCCCCGCCGAGAGGTTCACCCATGGCAGGCGAGACCGTCATCACGGTCGTCGGCAATCTCGTCGACGACCCCGAGCTGCGCTTCACCCCGTCCGGTGCGGCGGTCGCGAAGTTCCGTGTCGCGTCCACACCCCGCATCTTCGACCGGCAGACCAATGAGTGGAAGGACGGCGAAGGCCTGTTCCTCACCTGCTCGGTCTGGCGTCAGGCGGCGGAGAACGTCGCGGAGTCGCTTCAGCGAGGCATGCGCGTCGTCGTGCAGGGCCGGTTGAAGCAGCGGTCCTACGAAGACCGTGAGGGCGTCAAGCGCACGGTCTACGAGCTGGACGTCGAGGAAGTCGGCCCCAGCCTCAAGAACGCCACGGCCAAGGTCACCAAGACCACCGGTCGCGGTGGTCAGGGCGGCCAGGGTGGATACGGCGGCGGCCAGCAGGGTGGCAACACCTGGGGCGGCGGTCCCGGTGGCGGTGGCCAGCAGGGCGGTGGCGGTGCACCCGCCGACGATCCGTGGGCGACCGGCGCGCCGGCAGGCGGCCAGCAGGGCGGGGCCCAGCAGGGCGGCTGGGGCGGAAGCCCCAGCGGTTCCGGCGGCTCTGGCGGCGGCTACTCGGACGAGCCTCCTTTCTAGGTCGGCTCGTACCCCACTTCTTGATCACACAGGAGAAACACCATGGCGAAGCCGCCTGTGCGCAAGCCTAAGAAGAAGGTCTGCGCGTTCTGCAAGGACAAGACCCAGTACGTGGACTACAAGGACACGAACATGCTGCGGAAGTTCATTTCCGACCGCGGCAAGATCCGTGCCCGCCGCGTCACCGGCAACTGCACGCAGCACCAGCGTGACGTCGCCACGGCAGTCAAGAACAGCCGTGAGATGGCGCTGCTGCCCTACACGTCCACCGCGCGATAAGGGAAGGGTGACAACAGCATGAAGATCATCCTCACCCACGAGGTCTCCGGCCTCGGTGCCGCCGGCGACGTCGTCGACGTCAAGGACGGGTACGCCCGCAACTACCTGGTTCCGCGTGGCTTCGCCATTCGCTGGACCAAGGGTGGCGAGAAGGACGTGGCGCAGATCCGCCGCGCCCGCAAGATCCACGAGATCGCGACGATCGAGCAGGCCAACGAGATCAAGGCCAAGCTTGAGGGCGTGAAGGTCCGTCTGGCCGTTCGCTCCGGCGACGCCGGCCGTCTCTTCGGCTCCGTGACCCCGGCCGACATCGCTTCGGCGATCAAGGCTGCCGGTGGTCCCGACGTCGACAAGCGTCGCGTCGAGCTCGGCTCGCCGATCAAGACGCTCGGCGGACACCAGGTGTCCGTCCGTCTGCACCCCGAGGTCGCAGCGAAGCTCGGCATCGAGGTCGTTGCTGCCTAAGGGCAGAGCTCAGCAGAGTCAGTGAAGGGCCGCACCCACGGGGTGCGGCCCTTCACTGCGTCCGGGGGAGTGTTTCACGTGAAACAGCGCCCCGGTCCCGCTCACCGTTTCACGTGAAACGTCGGTGCGTGGGGGCTGGATCGTCAGCGCGTGGCGCCGGTGACGATCCACCGGCCCGATCGCGCACGCAGCCAGAGCGTGGCGAGCCGGACGGTCATCATCAGCGTCATCGCCCACCAGAGTGCGGTGAGCCCGCCGCCTAGGGCGGGTACCAGGAGCGCGACCGGAGCGAAGACCGCGAGCGTCACGAGCATGGCCCAGGCGAGGTAGCGGCCGTCGCCCGCTCCCATCAGGACGCCGTCCAGGACGAAGACCACGCCGGCGATTGGCTGGGAAACCGCTACGACCAGGAGGGCGGGGAGCAGGGTGTCCTTCACGGTCGGGTCGCTCGTGAACAGCGGGATGAACAGGGGGCGGGCGAGCACGATCAGGATGCCGAGGACGATCCCGCTGCCGATGCCCCACTCGACCATGCGACGGCAGGCCTCGCGCGCGCCCTTCTCGTCGTTGGCTCCCAGATAGCGGCCGATGATCGCCTGGCCCGCGATGGCGATGGCGTCGAGCGCGAAGGCGGTCAGGCTCCAGAGGGAGAGGATGATCTGGTGTGCGGCGATGTCGCTGTCCCCGAGGCGGGCGGCGATGGCGGTGGCGATCATCAGGACGGCGCGCAGCGAGAGGGTCCTCACCAGCAGCGGCACCCCGGCCCGGGCGCTGGCCCGGATGCCGGCCGCGTCGGGGCGCAGGGAAGCGCCGTGTCTGCGGGCTCCGCGAATCACCACGACGAGGTAGGCGACGGCCATCCCCACCTGGGCGATCACCGTGCCCCATGCGGATCCGGCGATGCCGAGACCGGCCCCGTAGACGAGGGTCACATTGAGGAGGGCGTTCCCCGTGAAACCGCCGATGGCGACGTACAGCGGGGTGCGGGTGTCCTGGAGGCCGCGCAGTACGCCGGTGGCGGCGAGCACGACGAGCATGGCCGGGATGCCGAGGATGGAGATCCGCAGATACGTGATGGCGTACGGGGCGGCGGTGTCGGATGCACCGAAGATGTCCACCAGCCAGGGGGCGGACGGGAGCGCGAGCGCGACGACCGCGGCCCCGAGCAGGAGGGCGAGCCAGATACCGTCCATACCCTGGCGGATCGCAGCGGGCAGATCGCCCGCTCCCACACGGCGGGCGACGGCCGCGGTGGTGGCGTAGGCGAGGAAGACGAAGATGCTCACGGCGGTCATCAGGAGGGCCGCGGCGATCCCGAGGCCGGCGAGCTGCGGGGTGCCGAGGTGGCCGACGACAGCGCTGTCGACCATCACGAAGAGTGGCTCGGCGACAAGTGCTCCGAAGGCCGGAACCGCGAGGGCGATGATCTCTCGGTCATGCCGTCGACGGCTGTTCTTCGGGGGCGCGGGGGCCTGGGTCATGGGGGTCAATCTAATCTTCCACAGGTAAGAGATGCAATCCATCTTTGGCCCTTACGAGCCCGGTCCCGGCGGGCTTATCCCTGCACCGTTTGCAGTGATCTTGAAATGAGGGCGAAAGTTTTTCTCCCCCACAGTCAGTGGATGGAGAACGTGCAGGTCAGGGTGGTCACGCAGGTTCTGCTATGAGTTTGTCCACAGTGCTGTCCCCCGGTCCGTGCACAGGTTCGGAGGAGTTCTCCACAGCATCTGGTGCGTCGTCCACATGCCCTGTGGATAACCAGATTGGCTGACGGTGCCGACAGGCCTACCGTGTACCGGCGCCCGCACTCCGTTCCGGCACCGGAATCCACCGAACCAGACGCGCCGGAAGTGGAGTCGGGCGACCTGTTTGTCGGTGCCGTGCCGTAAGAAAGAGTGGCACGGCTAGGTCCGCGATGCGGACGGGAGGAGGTGGCCCGGTGAGCATTCCCGAGCCTTTGGACGACCCCTGGACCGAGGCCGGTCCCGGCGACCGTCTGCCTGCCTCCCGCCAGCGGCGCGGGGACCGCAAGGGGCGCGAGGACCGGCACGACCGGGGCTCGGACGAGGCCTGGGACGGCGGTTCCCCCGGGTTCGAGCGAGTGCCTCCACAGGATCTCGACGCCGAGCAGTCGGTCCTCGGCGGCATGCTGCTGTCCAAGGACGCGATCGCCGAGGTCGTCGAGGTCATCAAGGGCCACGACTTCTACCGCCCCGCCCACGAGACCGTCTTCACGGCGATCCTCGATCTCTACGCCAAGGGCGAGCCGGCCGACCCGATCACGGTCGCCGCCGAGCTGGTCAAGCGCGGCGAGATCACCAAGGTCGGCGGAGCGCCGTATCTCCACACCCTGGTTCAGTCCGTCCCGACCGCCGCCAACGCCTCGTTCTACGCGGAGATCGTCCATGAACGGGCGGTGCTCCGGCGGCTGGTCGAGGCGGGCACGAAGATCACGCAGATGGGATACGCGGCCGACGGGGACGTCGACGAGATCGTCAACTCCGCGCAGGCCGAGATCTACGCGGTCACCGAGCAGCGCACCAGCGAGGACTACCTCCCCCTCGGCGACATCATGGAGGGCGCGCTCGACGAGATCGAGGCCATCGGCTCGCGCAGCGGCGAGATGACCGGTGTGCCGACGGGCTTCACCGACCTCGACGCCCTGACGAACGGCATGCACCCCGGCCAGATGATCGTCATCGCGGCCCGCCCCGCCATGGGCAAGTCCACGCTGGCGCTGGACTTCGCGCGCGCCGCGTCGATCAAGAACAACCTGCCCAGCGTCATCTTCTCCCTCGAAATGGGGCGCAACGAGATCGCGATGCGTCTGCTGTCGGCCGAGGCGCGGGTGGCCCTGCACCACATGCGGTCCGGCACGATGACGGACGAGGACTGGACGCGGCTCGCGCGCCGGATGCCCGAGGTCTCCGCCGCTCCGCTCTACATCGACGACTCCCCCAACCTGTCGATGATGGAGATCCGCGCGAAGTGCCGCCGGCTCAAACAGCGCAACGACATCAAGCTCGTGATCATCGACTATCTCCAGCTGATGCAGGCCGGCGGATCGAAGCGTTCCGAGAGCCGCCAGCAGGAGGTCTCGGACATGTCCCGAAACCTCAAGCTGCTGGCCAAGGAGCTGGAGGTCCCGGTGATCGCGCTCTCACAGCTGAACCGTGGCCCCGAGCAGCGCACGGACAAGAAGCCGATGGTGTCCGACCTGCGTGAGTCCGGCTCCATTGAGCAGGACGCCGACATGGTCATCCTGCTCCACCGCGAGGACGCGTACGAGAAGGAGTCACCGCGCGCGGGCGAGGCCGACATCATCGTCGGCAAGCACCGCAACGGTCCGACGGCCACCATCACCGTGGCCTTCCAGGGGCACTACTCCCGTTTCGTCGACATGGCGCAGACCTGACGGGGCCCTCGCACGTTCGTGGCGGGCCCAGGTTTCCTCTTGCCGGGGCGGCAGCTCTCCGTTTCCACGTTGAATGATCATGCGTGGGCATGCATACTCTTCCCATGTCTAAGGTTCTCACCTCCCTGCCCATCGGCGAGCGCGTCGGCATCGCCTTCTCCGGCGGACTCGACACCTCGGTCGCGGTCGCGTGGATGCGCGACAAGGGTGCCGTCCCGTGCACCTACACCGCCGACATCGGCCAGTACGACGAGCCCGACATCGCCTCGGTGCCCGGCCGCGCCTCGACGTACGGTGCCGAGATCGCCCGGCTGGTTGACTGCCGGGCGGCGCTGGTCGAGGAGGGGCTGGCCGCGCTCACCTGCGGTGCGTTCCACATCCGTTCGGGCGGGCGTACCTACTTCAACACCACGCCGCTCGGCCGGGCCGTGACCGGGACCCTGCTGGTCCGGGCGATGATGGAGGACGACGTCCAGATCTGGGGCGACGGGTCGACGTTCAAGGGCAACGACATCGAGCGGTTCTACCGGTACGGGCTGCTGGCCAACCCGCACCTGCGGATCTACAAGCCGTGGCTGGACGCGGACTTCGTCACCGAACTCGGTGGCCGCAAGGAGATGTCGGAGTGGCTGCTCGCCCACGCGCTGCCGTACCGCGACAGCAGCGAGAAGGCGTACTCCACCGACGCCAACATCTGGGGTGCCACCCACGAGGCCAAGACCCTGGAGCACCTCGACGCGGGCATCGAGACCGTGGAACCGATCATGGGCGTCCGGTTCTGGGACCCCTCGGTGGAGATCGCTGCCGAGACCGTGACGATCGGCTTCGACCAGGGCCGCCCGGTGACGATCAACGGCAAGGAGTTCGCCACCCCGGTCGATCTGGTGATGGAGGCGAACGCGATCGGCGGTCGCCACGGCATGGGCATGTCGGACCAGATCGAGAACCGGGTGATCGAGGCCAAGAGCCGCGGCATCTACGAGGCGCCCGGGATGGCGTTGCTGCATGTGGCGTACGAGCGGCTGGTCAACGCCATCCACAACGAGGACACCCTGGACAACTACTACAACGAGGGGCGGCGGCTCGGCCGGCTGATGTACGAGGGCCGCTGGCTCGACCCGCAGGCGCTGATGATCCGCGAGTCGTTGCAGCGCTGGGTGGGGACGGCGGTCACCGGGGAGGTGACGATGCGACTTCGGCGTGGTGACGACTACTCGATCCTGGACACCGACGGCCCGGCGTTCAGCTACCACCCGGACAAGCTGTCGATGGAGCGCACCGAGGACTCCGCGTTCGGCCCGGTGGACCGGATCGGCCAGCTCACCATGCGCAACCTCGACATCGCCGACTCGCGAGCCAAGCTCGAACAGTACGCGGGCCTCGGCATGGTCGGATCGACCCACCCCGCGCTCATCGGCGCCGCCCAGGCGGCCTCGACCGGACTGATCGGTGCGATGCCCCAGGGCGGCGCCGAGGTCATCGCCTCGCGCGGCAGGGTATCCGGCGGCGACGAGATGCTCGACCACGCCGCGATGGAGTTCGGCACCGACTGAAGGGCAACGCAGCCCACCCGGCGTCCTGCCGATACTGGTTCGTCAGGAGTGCTTCCGTCGGGTAGGTGTTGCCCATGACTTCTCCCGGTGAAGACCTGCTCCCCAGTACCCGGCGCGCTCTGCTGCACCGTGCCGCCCTCGCCCAGCGGGACGGCCGCGCGCCGTCCCTCGTGGCGGCGGTGCAGCGGCAGGGGCGGCCGGTCTGGAGCGGGGCGCGTACATGCGTGGAGGGACATGCTCCCGACACCGATACGCAGTACAGAATCGGCTCGATCACCAAGACGTTCACCGCTGTCCTGGTGCTGCGGCTGCGCGACGAGGGTCTGATCGACCTGGATGACCCGCTGGAGAAGCACCTCCCTGGCACGAGTGCGGGGAGCGTGACCGTCTTTGAGCTGCTCGGGCACAGCGCGGGGTTGGGTGCCGAGGCGCCCGCCCCCTGGTGGGAGCGGACTCCGGGCACCCTGCGGCCCGAGCTCGCCGACGTACTGGGTGAGCGGCCTCGGACGCACCCCGCCGGTCACCGCCACCACTACTCCAACCCGGGCTACACCCTGCTCGGTGCGTTGGTCGAAGCGGTCCGGGGGGTCCCGTGGGAGGAGGCACTGCGCCGCGAGATCCTGGAGCCTCTCGGCATGCACCGCACGACGAGTGAACCCGTGGCGCCGCATGCGGGCGGCTGGGCCGTCCACCCCTGGGCCGATGTGATGCTGAGCGAGCCCGCCGAGGACCTCGGGCTGATGGCACCCGCCGGTCAGCTCTGGTCGACCGCGAGCGACCTGCTGCGGTTCGCCGCGTTCCTGACCGAGGGGGACGACCGGGTCCTGGCGGCCTCCTCCGTACGGGAGATGCGCGCGCCCGCCGCGCCGACCGAGACCGGGAGCAGCGGCTACGGTCTCGGCCTCCAGATCGTGACGGGTGCGGGGACCGTGCTCTTCGGGCACACGGGATCGCTGCCCGGATTCGTCGCCGGTCTGTGGATCAATGTGGATCAGGACATCGCCGCCGTCGTCCTCGCCAACGTCACCTCAGGCCTGCCTGCCGCCACGGTGGCCGCCGAACTCGTGGGGATCGTGGCGGAGGCCGAGCCGAGGATCCCGGAGCCCTGGCGTCCGCTGCCCGAGGTGGACGAGGAGTTGCTCGCCCTTACGGGGATCTGGCACTGGGGCACCCACACCTTCACGCTGAGGCTCCTGGCGGACCGTGGCCTGGAGCTCAAGCCGTGGGGCGGCAAGGGGCGTGGTGCTTCCTTCACCGCCGGGCCGGACGGCACCTGGACGGGCCAGGACGACTATTACGCGGGTGAGACCCTCCGCGTCGTACGCAAGGACGACGGCTCGGTGGACCACCTCGACCTCGGCTCGTTCGTGTTCACGCGGGAGCCCTACGAGGCGGGGGCGGCCGTGCCGGGCGGGGTGGACGCGGAAGGGTGGCAGGGTTTCGGCGGCTGACTCCGGGACCGGAACAGGGTGGGTGTTTCACGTGAAACACCCACCCGCCCCTTTGATCGGTCAGAGGGCGAGCTTGAAGCCCACGTGACTGGCCGTGAAGCCGAGCCGTTCGTAGAAGCGGTGTGCGTCCTCGCGAGTGACGTCCGAGGTCAGCTGCACCAACTGGCAGTTCTGCCGACGGGATTCGTCCACCGCCCACTGGATGAGCTGGGTGCCCAGTCCGCTGCCGCGTTCATCGCCGTGGATGCGGACGCCCTCGATGATCGAGCGGGTCGCGCCGCGGCGGGACAGCCCCGGGACGATGGTCAGCTGGAGAGTCCCCACGACGCGGTCCTCGCGCACGGCGACGACGACATGCTGGTTGGGGTCGTCGGCCAGCCGCTGGAACGCCGTCCGGTACGGGGCCAGATCGTCCGGTGACTCGCGCTGCGCGCCGAGCGGGTCGTCGGCGAGCATGGCGAGAACCGCCGGCAGATCGGCCTCCGCGAGGGGGCGTATTTCAAGATCGATCATGCTCGGCATCCTAGGGGCGGGAAGTCCTGGGCCGGGGATCACGCCCGCGCCGAAACCTTCAGCTCCTCGACCGCCCTGACCAGGGGAGCCAGCTCGGGGTTCTCCGCCGCCTCGTCCAGCGCGGACCGCAGAGCACGGTCGTTGGTCGGCCGGGCCGCTTCGAGCAGCGCGAGCCCTGCCTCGGTGACGTCGGTGTAGATGCCCCGACGGTCGGTGTCGCACAGATAGCGGGTCAGCAGCCCGCGGTCTTCGAGCCGGGTGACCAGGCGGGTGGTGGCGCTCTGGCTGAGGACCACGGCGTCGGCGACCTGCTTCATCTGAAGGTGGCCGCCGGCGCCGTTGTGCTGGCGGCTCAAAACGTCGAGCAGGGAGTACTCGCGTGCGCTGAGCCCGTGGCCCGTCTGGAGAGCCCGCTCGATGCGGGCCTCGATCTTCCCGTGGAGCAGGGAGAGGGAGCACCAGCCCTGGGCGATGGCAGTCAGGGCGGGGTCGGTCGCTGGCATGTCTCTCTCCTCCGGGCGGGAGCGGTGTGCCTCCAGGGTAGCGACGCCCGCAATAGCCCGCGTTTGCAATTAATCGGCGTCTGCAATTATTGTGTACGCCCGTAAGGCGCATGTGCAATCTTCATGGAAGGCGGAACCCCATGCCGCTCGCGCTCCTCGCCCTCGCCATCGGGGCATTCGGGATCGGAACGACCGAGTTTGTGATCATGGGGCTGCTCCCCGAGGTTGCGGCGGACTTCCAGGTCACTATTCCCACCGCAGGCTTCCTGGTGACCGGCTACGCGCTCGGCGTGGTCCTCGGCGCCCCGCTGATGACCCTGCTGGGCACCCGCGTCACCCGTAAGCGGATGCTGATGCTCCTGATGGGGCTGTTCATCGTGGGCAATGTGGTGTCCGCGCTGGCCCCTGTCTTCGGCGTCATGCTCGCCGGGCGCGTGATCGCCTCCCTCGCGCACGGTGCCTTCTTCGGCATCGGCTCAGTGGTCGCGGCCGATCTGGTCGCTCCGCAGAAGAAGGCCGGAGCCATCGCGATGATGTTCACCGGGCTCACCGTCGCCAACGTCGTCGGCGTACCGCTCGGCACCTACATCGGGCAGTCCGCGGGCTGGCGGACCACGTTCCTCATCGTCGCCGCCCTCGGCGTCCTCGGACTGCTCGGCGTCGCGAAGCTCATCCCTGAGCAGCCCAAGCCGGAAGGCGTGCGCATCCGCCATGAGCTGGCCGCGTTCCGCAACGTCCAGGTGCTTCTGGCAATGGCCATGACAGTCCTGGGCTTCGGCGGAGTCTTCGCCGCGATCACTTACATCACCCCGATGATGACCGAGGTCGCCGGCTACTCGGCCTCGTCCGTCACCTGGCTGCTGGTCCTCTTCGGCCTCGGCATGGTGGGCGGCAACCTGGTCAGCGGGAGGTTCGCCGACCGGCATCTGATGCCGATGCTGTACGTGTCGCTCGGTGCGCTCGCTCTTGCCCTCGGCCTGTTCACCGTGACCGCCCACAACAAGATCGCGGCTGCCGTCACCATCGTCCTGATCGGCGCCCTGGGCTTCGCGACCGTGCCGCCGCTCCAGAAGCGGGTCCTTGACCAGGCGGTGGGTGCGCCCACCCTGGCGTCCGCGGTCAACATCGGGGCCTTCAACCTCGGCAACGCCCTGTCTGCCTGGCTCGGCGGCCTGGTGATCGCGGCCGGTCTCGGCTACACCGCCCCCAACTGGGTCGGCGCCGTCCTCGCCGCATCGGCCCTGGTCCTGGCCGTGGTCTCCAGCCTGCTGGAGCGCCGCGAGCCCGCCGCCGACCACGTCGGTGTCGTGGGCGGCCCGGAGCCGGCGGTCGTCGCGGCCCGGCACTGAGGCCCGCCCCCCGACGCACTTCCGGACCGCCCGCACCACCTCGCACGACCCGCGCGGTGGCAACCGTCGCGCCACGCACCCCAGCACCCCGCAAGGAGCAGTTCCATGAACACCACCACCGCCACGACCGCCGTCGCCCCGCTGACCATCCAGGACGCCGAAGCTCTCGTGGAGACCGCCCGCTGCTCTTCATCGCCGGAGGCGTTCCCCTGCACCGGGGCGGCCGTCTGATCGGTGCCATCGGCGTGGGCGGCGGAGCGCCCTTGCAGGACCACGGCTTCGCCACGGCCGCCGCGGACACCTTCCTCTGAGCGTACGGCTCCCGGCCGCCGGGCCCCGTGGCGGTTGCGGCGGTGGCGCGTCAGCCCGTCGCCACCGAGAGCGAGGCGAACCTGCGGGTGGCGTCGCCCGGCAGATCCGGGATGCCGTATGTCATCACGGTGGTCCGGGCGAGGGGCTCCAGACCTCGGTCCGCCAGCCAGGAGAGCAGTTCCCCGTGACGGGCGTCGGCATCCGCCCGCAGCGGCCGGTCCGTCGTCGCGGCCAGGGCGGTGACCAGGGCCTGCGCGGTGTCCGTGTCCCGTGCGACCAGCGGGCCGATCACATGGGAGTGGCCGCTCGGCCAGAGCGCCGCGTAGCCGACCAGCTCGCCGTCCTCCTCGGCCACCTGGAGCCGGTCGGCGAAGGCCGGAAGCCGGGCGAGGAGGTGCGTCCGGTCGATGCCGAACACGGGGAGGTCGAGCCGGACCATCGCCTGTAGATCGGCAGCCTCCGCCGGACGCGTAGTCACCGGCGAGGCGTGGGCGGACGCCGGGGAGCCACCGGTGCCGTCCGCCCGGAAATGGCCGCCGACCCGCTCGGCCCGGCCCACGGGGAGAAAGCCGATCTTCTCGTAGAGCGGCTGCCCCTGCTCCGTCGCGTACAGGGCGAGCGGGGTGTCCCCGGCGTCTTCCATGACCTGCCGCATGAGCCGTCGGGCGAGCCCCTGACGTCCGTGGCGTCCGGCGACGAGCAGCATGCCGACGGCGGCTAGCCGGGGCCCGTACGACGTCAGCATGCAGGTCGCCGCCAGGCCCTTGCCGTCGGGGGCGTCGATTCCGTACCCCGTGCCCGCGGCGAGAAGCAGCCCCCACCGGTGCTCGTCGCGCGGCCAGCCGCGGTCCTCGCAGAGATCGGCGCAGGCGACCAGGTCCTCCCGGGACAGGCGCCGGATCGGCAGGTCGGCGGGAGAGCGGGGTGATGGGCTGTGCATGGGGTCAGGCTGTCTGACGGGATCATCACGCGTCCACCGGTTTGGCGGAACTGGCCGAGAACCGCAGCCGCCTGCCGCGTCGGATGAGGCCCCAGGATGTGCCCAGAGCCGGCACCAGACCGCTCAGCAGGGCGAGCAGTGCCACCAGGATCAGCCGCCAGTCCGAAGACCTCATGGCCCGGGTGGCGGCCTGTGCGGTGGCCGCGTCTGGGCGACGAGGAGCCCTCGCGTGCGGGGCGCCTGAGTGGTTTCACGTGAAACACGATGCCGAGCGACGAATGCCGGGCCGTCCGACGGCGGGAGTGTCCATGGATACCGGCAGGGGAGTACGGGCTCCTGCGGCTCCGGCCGCGTCAGCAGGCGGGGGGTGTCAGCCCAGGTCGGGGGCGTGCATCGCGCGTACGCCTTCGATGTTGCCGTCCAGGTAGTGCCGCAGGGAGAGCGGCACGAGGTGCACGGCCGCGATACCCACCCGGCTGAACGGCACCCGGACGATCTCGTACTCCCCGCAGGGTGCGTCGATCTCCGGTCCGTGCCGCAGGGAGGCGTCCATCGACGCCAGCCGGCAGACGAAGAAGTGCTGGACCTTCACGCCCGTCACGCCGCCGTCCGCGATGTGCTCGACCGTGTCGACGAAGCACGGGACCACATCGACGATCTTGGCCCCGAGCTCCTCGTCGACCTCACGGTGCAGGGCGTCGACGACAGTGGCGTCCTCCGGCTCGACCCCGCCGCCGGGCGTGAGCCAGTACGGATCGACTCCCGGCTTTGTGCGCTTGATGAGGACGAGATCGTCGCCGTCGAGCAGGATGGCGCGTGCGGTGCGCTTGACCACAGGACGTTCGGTCATGGCAAGAGAGTGGCCCGCGGAGCACCGTCTGAAACTCCGCCGGACCGTTCGCTTCCCCTCAGGCCCTACCGGCTTGCCGCGTCCAGAGCCTGTTCGACATCGGCCAGCAGGTCTTCGGGGTCCTCCGCGCCGACCGAGAAGCGGATGAAGCCCTCCGCCACGGCGTCGCCGCCCCAGCGGCCACGGCGCTCGGCGGTGGAGCGGACGCCGCCGAAGCTCGTCGCGTCGTCGACCAGCCGCAGCGCGGACAGGAAGCGTTCGGCGTGCTCCCGGTCGGCCAGTTCGAAGGACACCACCGAGCCGAACCGCCGCATCTGGAGCACCGCTGTGGCGTACGAAGGATCGGTGGGCAGCCCCGGATACCGCAGCCCGGTGACTTCCGTACGCTTCGCCAGCGCCTCGGCGAGGGCGAGGGCGGTGGCGCACTGGCGGTCGATGCGCAGCTGGAGCGTGGCCAGCGAGCGGTGTGCGAGCCAGGCCTCCATCGGGCCCGGGATCGCACCGACGACCTTGCGCCAGCGCCGTACGTCCGCTGTCAGACCGGGGTCGCGGCAGGTCACATGGCCGAGCAGGATGTCGCCGTGCCCGGTCATGCCCTTGGTGTCGCTGGCCACAGAGAAGTCGGCGTCCAGCTCCAGCGGGCGCTGGCCGATCGGGGTGGCCAGGGTGTTGTCGACCGCGACGAGCGCGCCTGCCGCGTGGGCGGCCTTCACCAGCCGCCGGATGTCGCAGACGTCCAGACCGGGGTTGGACGGACTCTCGATCCACAGCAGCTTCGCGCCCTCCAGCAGGGCTAGCTGGGCATCGCCGCCGGTCGGCGCGGTCCGGACCTCGACGCCGTACGCCGTCAGCTGCTCGCGTACGAGCGGCAGCGCCTGGTAGCCGTCGTCCGGCAGGACCACGGCGTCGCCCGAGCGCACCTGGGACAGCAGCACCGCGGTGATCGCCGCCATGCCCGAGGCGAACACCGTCGTGTCCACCTCCTCACCCGGCGCCTCCAGCTCGCCGATGGCCCGCTCCAGGTGGGTCCAGGTCGGGTTGGTCTCCCGGCCGTAGGTGTAGGGCCCCACCGGCTCGCCCGAGAGGTGGAAGTGGGCGGCGAAGACCGGGCCGGGCAGAGTCGGTTCGAACTGCTCCGGTTCGGGAAGCCCGGCCCGTACCGCACGCGTTCCGTCGCCCATGGTGCTCATGCTGCTCCTTCGCTGGTCTCCCCCGGTCACCGGCCGAGGTGACCCGCACTCTTCCAGAGGTCGGGAACAGCGGTGGGGCGGGTCCGCGATCCGAGAGGCCCGGGATCAGTTCTCGTCGGGCAGGACGACGTTGAGCGCCCAGGACACGACCGAGATGATCAGGCCACCGAGCACTGCCGTCCAGAATCCGTCGACGTTGAAGCTGAGATCGAACACGCCGGCCAGCCAGGAGGTCAGCATCAGCATCAGGGCGTTCACCACCAGGGTGATCAGCCCGAGCGTCAGGATGAACAACGGGAAGGTCAGGAGCTGGACCACCGGCTTCACCAGGAAGTTCACCAACCCGAAGATCAGCGCGACCAGGATCAGGGTGAGGACCTTGCGGCCGGTGCTGCCGCCCTCCAGGGTGATGTTGCCCAGCAGCCAGATGGCCACGGCCAGCGCACCCGCGTTGGCGATCGTCTTGACTACGAAATTCTTCATGTGTCTGATCGTGGCAGACATGATCGGTGGTGGACACCGGCAGCACAGCCACCATCGGCAGCACAGTTATCACCGCAGCGCGGGCGACTAGGGGCGGACGGGCCATGAAGGCATTCAGACTGGACGAGCTGGAGGCGGAACGGGCCGCCAACGACGGCGCCTACCTGCAGTTCGTACGGGAGCGGAACATGTCCGTCGGCCTGTACGCCCTGAACGCCGGGGAGACCGATCCGCAGCAGCCGCACCAGCAGGACGAGGTCTACTTCGTCGTCAGCGGCCGCGCGTCGATCACGGTGGGGATGGAGACGACACAGGTCGGCCGGGGCAGCGTCGTCTACGTGCCCGCGGGGGTGGCCCACAAGTTCCACCACATCACCGAGGACCTGCGGGTGATGGTCGTCTTCTCCCCGCCGGAGGGATGATCCCCGGGTTCCCTAAGGGTTCGATCAGGGGTCTTCAAGGGCTCCCGGGGCCCCGCCCGAGGCCTCCGCGCGCTTAGCATCGAGGCAGGTACTCAAAGAGAGACGAGGTAGAGGCGATGGCCGTGCGGGAGATATTCGCAGGGATGCCCTGGTGGGTGAAGTGGGTGGCGATTCCCGTCATCGCGATCTTCGTGTTCGGCGGACTGATCGCCAGCGTGGTCGGATTCGTGATCAGCCTGCTCTTCAAGGCGCTGGTCTTCGTCATCCTGGTCGGCGGGCTGATCTTCGTCGTACGCAAGTTCATGACGTCGTCGTCCTCGCGTGGTGACTGGTAGTAACACGATCGGGGGGCCGGTGCGTTGCCCCCGGGGATTAGCCCAGCTGAGCTAAGTCCCGGAGGAAACCACCCGTCTGCCGGAGGCGGCCGATACAGTGACACACCGTTGCCGCTATCCGGAATGTGACGTTCAGTCACCGAGCCGCCCGAACGGTCATGGGTCCGGTTTCCCGGTTCCCCGGTGCTCTCCGGTCCTCGGGATCGCGGCAGGCCCGTGGGGGCGGCCCCCACGGGAGGGCTGATGGCCCGTCACCATGCCTGGGGGTGACCTTTGACCACGGCATCGAGCACCGCTGTCCCGACGTTGATCGCTTCGGTTCAGCGGGCGTTGAGGCTGCTGGAGGCTGTGGGCGCCCATCGGGAGGGGGCGCCGGCCAAGCAACTCGCACGTGAGGCAGGGCTTCCGCTGCCGACCGCGTACCACCTGCTGCGCACGCTCGCCCACGAGGGCTATCTCCGCCGGGAGAACGGTGTCTTCCACCTCGGTGCGGCCGCCGCGAACCTGACCGCGGCCCCGGGGGTCAGGAGCCGTCCCTCCTCCGTCGCCGACTCCCTCGGCCACTGGCGGGACACCATTGGCACCCCCGTGTACTGCGCGGTCTACTGCGAGGGCGAGATCGAGCTCATCGCGGTCGCGGACGCCCCCGACATCCCCGCGGTGGAGGAGTGGGCCTCGTTCCGGGAGACCGGCCACGCGCATGCGATCGGCCAGTGTCTGCTCGCCCAACTCGACGAGAGGGCCCGCGAGGATCACCTCGACCGGCACCCCGTGCGCCCGCTCACCCGTTACTCAGTGCGAGATCGAGCGGCACTTCTTGAGCGGCTGCGAACGCTCCGGAGAGGTGAACCGGTCATCGAACGCCAGGAGTACGCACTGGGGACCGTCTGTGCCGCGATTCCGGTCACGGCCGGTGCCACCATTGCGGCGATGGCCATTTCCGTACCCCTGGACCGTGAGGAACGGTTGCTGCCCGCAGTCGAACAGCTACGTGGCGAAGTGGCCAGCCTCTTGCGTTCGTTCGTGTTCTCTATCAGTATCTGAAAAATCACTCCTTGTGATCTGCTATCGCGTGCACCACGATGGCGTCAATAGGGCCATGGGGGATCATTCCTGGCCAGTTTCATCTACTGCGGGGTTGAACGATGCGCGAATCGGTTCAAGCAGAGGTCATGATGAGCTTCCTCGTCTCCGAGGAGCTCTCGTTCCGTATTCCGGTGGAGCTCCGGTACGAGGTCAGCGATCCGTACGCCATCCGGATGACGTTCCACCTGCCCGGCGATGCCCCTGTGACCTGGGCGTTCGGTCGCGAACTGCTGCTGGACGGGCTCAACAGCCCGAGCGGCGACGGAGATGTGCACATCGGTCCGACCGAGCCGGAAGGGCTGGGAGATGTGCACATCCGGCTCCAGGTCGGCGAGGACAGTGCGCTGTTCCGCGCGGGCACGGCACCGCTGGTGGCGTTTCTCGACCGGACGGACAAGCTGGTGCCGCTCGGTCAGGAACACACGCTGGGTGACTTCGACGGGAACCTGGAGGAGGCGCTGGGCCGCATCCTGGCCGAGGAACAGAACGCCGGCTGACCGCCTCTCACTTCTTGCGGCGGCGGCCCCTTCCGGTCCGCGCGGGCGCGGCGGCCGTGGCCGCGATGGCGCCCGTGCCCGGGCGGTCCGCGGATACCACCAGCGCGGCGAGCCCCGTGGTCACCGGCACCGAGGCGACCAGGCCGATCGAACCGACCAGCGTGCGGACGATCTCCTCGGCGACCAGCTCGCTGTTGGCGACCGTTCCCACACTGCTCTGCGCGATGGAGAAGAGCAGCAGCAGCGGCAGCGCCGCGCCCGCGTACGCCAGCACCAGGGTGTTGACCACCGAGGCGATGTGGTCCCTTCCGATCCGGATACCTGCCTGGTAGAGCCCCTTCCACCCCATCTCCGGGTCGGCCTGGTGGAGTTCCCACACGGCGGAGGTCTGGGTGACCGTCACATCGTCGAGCACACCGAGCGAACCGATGATGACGCCGGCGAGCAGCAGACCGCTCATGTCGATGTCCGGGTACAGACCGTGGATGAGGCCGGTGTTGTCGTCGGTGTTGCCGCTCAGGCTCGCCCAGCCGATGAAGAGCGAGCCCAGCAGCCCGATCAGCAGCAGCGAGATCAGCGTTCCGATGACCGCGACGGACGTTCGGGCCGTCACCCCGTGGCACATGTAGAGCGCCGCCAGCATGATGGCACTGGCCCCGATCACCGCTACCACCAGCGGATTCGAGCCCTGAAGGATCGCCGGGAGGATGAACAGGGTCAGCACGGCGAACGACACGGCGAGCGCCACCAGCGCCATCACACCGCGCATTCTGCCCACCAGGACCACGGCCAGGGCGAAGATCCCGGCCAGCAGCGCCATGGGGACCTTCCGGTCCACGTCGGTGACCGAGTACTGGAGGTCGCGCGGTGCGTCGGGAGCGTACGCCACGACCACGCCCTGGCCCTCGCGCAGCTGGCGGGGCGCGTCCGGCTGTACGACCTCGACGAACCTCCGGCCCTTGTCGTCTCCGGTGGTCACCTCGATCGTGGCCTTCGCGCACTCCCCCTCCTGCTCGTTGACGGCCTCCCGGCCCGAGGGCGTGGAGGTGTCGCCGGTCGGGGGCACCTGAGCGGCGTTGACGTCCGCGCAGTCGACCTTGACGACCTGGACGACCTTGCCGTCCTGGGTCTGCCGGTCGAAGCCGACGCCTGTGCGTTCGTGGTCGGGGACGCCGCCGGGCCAGAACGCGATCAGGCCGACGACGACCGCCGTCGCGAACGGGATCACCACGGCGGCGATGACCTTGCGCAGGTGCTTGGAGACCGGGGCGGCCGGACCGTGGCTGTGCGAATGCCCGTGGGTGTGGTCGTGCGGGGGGCCCTGGGGCGGCTGGGGTGCGGGGTCGCTCTGGGGAGAGGTCACGGAGGGATCATCGCAAGAACGGCAGGGCCCTCTGGTCAGCTCGCCGGGAAGGACGCTAGCGTGGAGGCACCTTTGCACACGCGGGAGCTCGGAGCACCGGGCTGAGAGGGCGCTGATCGCCGTACATCCGTACGGGGCACGCTGCGCCGACCGCCGAACCTGTTACCGGGTAATGCCGGCGTAGGGAGTAGGTCTCATGACCACAGCGGACGCACGCACGCCTGCCTCCGATCGGAACGACGACGAGGCCGGGAAGTCCATCGGCTGGCACAAGGGGTACGTCCAGGGCTCACGCCCGGACCTCCGGGTGCCGGTTCGACAGGTGCACCTCACCAATGGCAAGGATGTGACGCTGTACGACACCTCGGGGCCGTACACCGACGCCTCCATCGACACCGACGTCCGCCGCGGCCTCGCGCCCCTGCGGGAGAACTGGATCATCGCCCGCGGCGACACCGAGGAGTACGCGGGCCGCCCGGTCCGGCCCGAGGACGACGGGCTCAAGCACACCTCGCCGCGCGGCGGACTGCGCAACCTCGACGCGGTCTTCCCCGGCCGCCCGCGCCAGCCGCGCCGCAGCCGTGACGGGCGGCCCGTCACTCAGCTCGCGTACGCCCGGCGGGGGGAGATCACCCCGGAGATGGAGTACGTCGCGATCCGGGAGAACGTGGAGCCCGAGGTCGTCCGCGAGGAGATCGCGGCGGGCCGGGCGGTGCTGCCGGCCAACGTCAACCACCCGGAGATCGAGCCGATGATCATCGGCAAGCGGTTCCTGGTGAAGGTCAACGCCAACATCGGCAACTCGGCGGTCACCTCCTCCATCGAGGAGGAGGTGGACAAGATGACCTGGGCGACCAAGTGGGGCGCCGACACGGTCATGGACCTGTCCACCGGGCGCAACATCCACACCACCCGCGAGTGGGTGCTGCGCAACTCCCCCGTGCCGATCGGGACCGTTCCGCTCTACCAGGCCCTGGAGAAGGTCGACGGCCGGGCCGAGGAGCTGACCTGGGAGATCTACAAGGACACCGTCATCGAGCAGGCCGAGCAGGGCGTGGACTACATGACGGTGCACGCCGGAGTGCGCCTGCCGTATGTCCCGCTGACGGCTCGCCGTAAGACCGGCATCGTCTCGCGCGGCGGCTCGATCATGGCGGCCTGGTGCCTGGCGCACCACAAGGAGTCGTTCCTGTACGAGCACTTCGAGGAGCTCTGCGAGATCCTCGCGACGTACGACGTCACCTACTCGCTCGGCGACGGGCTGCGCCCCGGCTCGATCGCGGACGCCAACGACGAGGCGCAGTTCGCCGAGCTGCGCACGCTGGGCGAACTGAACACGATCGCCAAGCGGTTCGGCGTCCAGACGATGATCGAGGGCCCCGGGCACGTCCCGATGCACAAGATCAAGGAGAACATCGACCTCCAGCAGGAGATCTGCGAGGAGGCGCCGTTCTACACGCTCGGCCCGCTGACCACGGACGTCGCGCCCGCCTACGACCACATCACCTCGGGCATCGGCGCCGCGATGATCGCCTGGTGGGGCACGGCGATGCTCTGCTACGTCACGCCCAAGGAGCACCTGGGGCTGCCCAACCGGGACGACGTGAAGACGGGCGTGATCACCTACAAGATCGCCGCCCACGCGGCCGACCTGGCCAAGGGGCACCCGGGCGCGCAGGAGTGGGACGACGCGCTCTCGGACGCGCGGTTCGAGTTCCGGTGGGAGGACCAGTTCAACCTGGCCCTCGACCCGGACACGGCCCGGGAGTTCCACGACGAGACGCTGCCCGCCGAGCCGGCGAAGACAGCGCACTTCTGCTCGATGTGCGGTCCGAAGTTCTGCTCGATGAAGATCTCCCAGGACATCCGCCGTCAGCACGGTGGCTCGCAGGAGGAGATCGAGCAGGGCATGGCCGAGAAGTCGAAGGAGTTCGCGGCCGCGGGCAACCGGGTCTATCTGCCCATCGCGGACTGACCCGGCCCGATCACCGACAGCCTGTTCCGGCCCTCCTCGGTGGGCCGGAACAGGCTGGGTCCGTTTCCTTGCGCTATGGGTGACTTGATGGCGTTGATGGCCATATGCCCTGGTTGGGCCGCTTGTTAAGCGACAGTATGGACACGGTCGTGTGGCAGCTGTATGTATGTTTGGCTATCAGCTCACCTTGGCTTGACCCTTTCCTTATCCGTGGCTTACTTTCCGGCTTGCTTGGCTGAAATTGGAAGCCCTCGCACGGGGGCCCGGGGAGGGAACACCATGAACTGGTACCTGGCTGTACTCAAGAACTACGCAGGCTTCAGCGGACGCGCGCGCCGCAAGGAGTACTGGATGTTCACGCTCATCAGCTTCGTCATCTCTCTCGTCCTGTCGATCCTCGGCAGTCTGATCGGGACGGACATCCTGTACTACCTCTACGCCGTCGCGGTCCTCGTCCCGACGCTCGCCGTCGCCGTCCGCCGCCTGCACGACACCAGCCGCTCGGGCTGGTGGCTGCTGATCGGGCTCGTCCCGCTGGTCGGCTTCATCGTCCTGATCGTCTTCCTCGCCTCGGAGGGCAAGCCGGAGGCGAACGAGCACGGCGCCAACCCGAAGCTCGCGCCGCAGGTCGGCTGATCCACCGCTTCGGTCGATCCGGAGCATCCCCCGGGCCGGGCGCGGCAACTGCCGCCCCGGCCCGCGGTGTGTCCGGGGCCTGAGGGCCGGCTCGGTCCGGCCGGTGTCAGTCCGGCCGGTGTTCCGGGCCGCCGAAGTCCGGGCTCGTGAAGTCGGGGCTGGTGAAGGTCGGCCGGGGGCCCGCGGCGGGGCCGTCGTCCGGGCCGGAGAAGTCCGGCCTGCTGTAGCCGATCTTCGGGATGCGGTTGGGCGAGCGGTGCGGAGTCCGAGCGGCGGGGCCCGCCGTGGGATCGGCCAGGGCGTCCCGGAGGAACGGCAGGATGCCGCGCTCCAGCAGGGCGTGGCGCCAGGCCTCCCGGGCGCGGGCCACCTCCTCCGGAAGCTCCCGTTCCTCGTTCTCGGCGGCCAGGGACGTCGCGCCGTTGCGGAGGGCGGTGACGAGTAGTCCGACGGCGGCGACCAGGATCGCCGCGGCGGCGACCGCCGCGAAGAACCACCCGGCCGCGACCATCGAGTCGCCGAAGGCCACCGACGGGCTGACCGCTTTCAGCAGGTAGCCGACGAGCAGGAAGATGACCGCCGCGGTGCCGGCCAGGAGCGGGGTCAGGACCGTGACGACCGCGCCTATCCCGGCGCCCGATCCGGCCGCGGTGCTCTGCGGCCCGTCCAGGACCGGGGCGCCGTCCGCTCCGTCGGCGGCCGCCGTGCCGCGCAGTTCGGCCCGGGCCTTGACGTAGTGGTCGTACTCGGTGGCCGCGGCGGCGGTGATCAGCGCTGTCGCGCTCAGTGCCATGGTGCGCAGCTGTTCGGTGTTGAGCCGGTCCCCGACGCCCTCCAGATCCGGTCGTTCATGAGCGTGGCGCAGTGCGTCGCCCAGGATCCGCTCGTACTCGGGACCGTCCTCGGCCAGCAGGTGCGGAGCGCTTGTCATCTGCATCCCCCGATGCTCCGTCGGTGCCCGGCTGCCCGTACGGACCGGGCGATCGGGCGGAAACGGAGGAGAGCCTGCTACTGATACGCCGATGGTAGAGCGCCCACGGCACGGGGTGACAGGGTGTTTCCGGAATTGGGCCCGGTGAGGGGCCCGACGATCGGCGCGGTCCGCGCGGGCGGAACGCTGGTGCGTCTTCCCCGCTTACACCTGGTCATGCAGGGGGAGTTGGACGACCAGCAGTTTTCCGGCCATGGTCACCCCCCCGTCCATGGCGATCGCGAGCCCGTCGGCGTACACATGCGGACCGTTGACCACGGGCCCGGAACCGTCCTCGCCGTCCTCCGAGCCGACCTCGCCCAGGAGATACGGAATGGGGCTGTGACCATGGACGACGCGCTGTCCGCCGTACGTCGCCATCAGCTCGCGCACCGCATCGGCGCCGCCCTCGTCCCGGAAGGCGAATCGCTTGGTGAGCTTGCGGAAGAGGTCCCAGCACTCGTCGGCGTCGTTACGCGTGAGAATGGCCGTGATCGTGTCGTTGACGTCCTCGATGGTGGACCCGTAGTCGAGGTAGGCCGTCGTGTCGGAGTGCATCAGCAGATGCCCGTCCTCCTCGACGATTGCGTCGAGCCGGGACATCCACTGGAGATGGACGTCCTGGAGGCGCTCCATGTCGGTCTTCTGGCCACCGTTGAGCAGCCAGGCGGCCTGGAAGGTGGCGGTGCCCGCCCCGGAGTTGACGGGGGTGTCGGCGAACCGCTTGGCGCCGAGCAGCAGCAGCTCGTGGTTGCCCATCAGGGCCTTGCAGTAGCCCCCGGCGGCCGCAGCCTCCGCGGAGAGCCGCATGACCAGGTCGATGACCCCGATGCCGTCGGGGCCGCGGTCGGTGAAGTCGCCCAGGAACCACAGCCGGGCGTTGCCCGCGGCCCAGTTCCCGTCGGCGTCGATGAGGCCCTGCTCGGCGAGGGCGGCGAGCAGCTCGTCCAGATAGCCGTGGACGTCGCCGACGACGAACAGCGGGCCGCGCCCGTCCTCGGGGACCGGCCGGGGCTCGGGGACGGTCTGCACCTGGACGGTGTCGCCCCGGTTGATGACAGGGAGGTCCCGCTCGGTCGGCGTGTAGCCCTCCGGCTCGTCGCCCACGACGGCGTTGCCGGGATGCGGCAGCGGGGGCGGGGCGGGCGTGTGCGGCGGGACGGATGTCCCCGGCGCGGGGACCGGGGGCGGCACTGCGGCGTGCGGTGCCGGTGCGCGCTGTTCCGGCGCCCGCGGCGGCACCGGAGCGTGCGTCACCGCGCCGGGCGCCTGTGGTGGCACGGGCGTCTGCGCATACGGCGGAACCCGGAAGTCTCGCAACGTCGCCGTCCGCACCACGGGTTCCTGACCGGCCCCCTGAGTCATCGACCCCTCCACCACCGTCGCGCCGCCGTACACCTGACGGGCCCTGCCTGGTAGGGGTGGTCCGCGGTGTCGTGCGCCCATCATAGGAATGCGGATCGATCTGTGTGACGCACCAGGGGTGGTGAATCCGGGCGCACGCACGGTTCACCGGCCGATTGGTCCGAAAAAAGCCGATCGGTCCCCACGGGGAGAACGATCAGTCCCCGCTGGGGGAGCGTGGCGCGCTGACCGTCGTGCGCGGCGGACGGCGTTGCGACGAGGTCCGGACGATGAGCTCCGTCGGTATGACCTGCTCGACCGGCCCGTCGTGCTCGACCCCTTCGATGGCGTCGATGAGCAGCTGGACGACGGCCGTGCCGATGCGTCGGGGCTTGAGCGAGAGGGTCGTGATGGGCGGTTCGGTGGCCGCGTACACGGTGGACTCGCTGCAACAGACCAGCAGCAGGTCCTCGGGGACCCGCAGCCCGTAGCGGCGGGCCGCCGCGAGGAGGTCGGTCCCGTTGGGGTCGAAGAGGCCGTAGACGGCGTCGGGGCGGTCCGGGCGGGCGAGCAGCCGGTCGGCGGCGACCGCGCCCGCGCACGGGTCGTGGGCCGGGTAGGACTCGTAGACGGGGTCCTGGCCGACCCGCTCGCACCAGTGGAGGTAGGCGCTGGTGGAGAGCCGGGTGTACGTGTCGGTGGTGGTGCCGGTCAGCAGGCCGATACGGCGGGCCCCGGCGGCGGCGAGATGGTCGAGGAGGTCGAGCACGGCGGCCCGGTGGTCGTTGTCCACCCAGGCGGTGACGGGGAGGGTCCCGGCCGGGCGGCCGTCCGAGACGACGGGCAGGCCCTGGCGGACGAGTTCGGTGACGACCGGGTCCTGGTCGGAGGGGTCGATGACGACGGTCCCGTCGAGCGCGACGTTCGACCAGACGTCGTGCCGGGAGGTGGCGGGGAGGATGACGAGGGCGTAGCCGCGGGCGAGGGCCGCGGAGGTCGCGGCTCTGGCCATCTCCGCGAAGTACGCGAATTCGGTGAAGGTGAAAGGTTCATTCCCGTACGTGGTCACGGTCAGGCCGATCAGCCCCGACTTGCCCGTACGGAGGGTTCGGGCCGCGGCGGACGGGCGGTAGCCCAGGCGCTCGGCGACCTCGCGGACATGGCGGCGGGTGGCGTCCGGGAGCCTGCCCTTGCCGTTGAGCGCGTCGGAGACGGTCGTGATCGAAACTCCGGCCGCGGCGGCCACGTCACGGATTCCTGCCCGTCCCGGCCGGCCGCTGCGCCGGGGGGTCTCCGTCCGGCTCACCTGATGCTTCCCTGCTGCTGTCATGGCGAGCCGATAGTAGGGCTCGGGAGGGCGGTCGGTCCGGTCGCATATGCACACGTTGACAGGCACGTTTCTGCATGGTCACCCATGCTCAATTTCCTTGAAAACCTAGGGTGTTGGCCGGTATTGCATGAGTGTGTCAGGTGCTGACGGGTGGCAGCCTGCTAAATGTGCGATGTCTCGAAGAGGTCTCAACTCACCACTTCGGGGGACGCGCGCCACGGAGTGAGCCACCGGCGCGCGCCGAAAAGGGAAACGCTCCCCCGGGGAAGCGGCCGGAGCGGTTCCGCGGCAGGGAGCATTCCCGGGCACTGCGGTCGATTTGCCGCTCGGGCCATTCGCAGCGGGGCTCAATCCTCATAGGGTGAGCAGTATTGCTGTGAACGGACGGTCGAGGAGGACCTGCGGTGAGCGAGACGAGCCCCAAGCTGCGTGCCGAACTGGATGGCGTTCCGGCCTATGTGCCCGGCAAGCCGGCGGCGGCCGGCGGACCGGTCGCGTACAAGCTGTCCTCCAACGAGAATCCCTACCCGCCGCTGCCGGGCGTCCTGGAGTCGGCGCTCGCCGCCGCGCACAACTTCAACCGCTACCCGGACATGGCCTGCACCGGGCTGATGAACGAGCTGGCCGACCGTTTCGGTGTGCCGGTCTCGCACATCGCCACCGGGACCGGGTCGGTGGGCGTGGCGCAGCAGCTGCTTCAGGCGACCTCCGGCCCGGGTGACGAGGTCATCTACGCCTGGCGGTCCTTCGAGGCGTACCCGATCATCACCCAGGTCAGCGGCGCGACCTCGGTCAAGGTCCCGCTGACCGACGGCGATGTGCACGATCTCGACGCGATGGCGGAGGCGATCACCGACCGGACCCGGCTGATCTTCGTCTGCAACCCGAACAACCCCACCGGCACCGTGGTGCGCCGGGCCGAGCTGGAGCGGTTCCTGGACCGGGTGCCGGGCGATGTGCTGGTCGTGCTGGACGAGGCGTACAAGGAGTTCATCCGCGACGCCGATGTGCCGGACGGTCTGGAGATCTACCGGGACCGGCCCAATGTGGCGGTGCTGCGGACCTTCTCCAAGGCGTACGGCCTGGCCGGGCTGCGGGTCGGGTTCGCGGTGGCCCACGAGCCGGTGGCCGCCGCGCTGCGCAAGACCGCCGTCCCCTTCGGCGTCAGCCAGGTCGCCCAGGACGCGGCGGTGGCCTCGCTCCGGGCCGAGGACGAGCTGCTGGGCCGGGTCGGTTCGCTGGTCGCGGAGCGTGCCCGGGTGAGCGAGGCGCTGGCGGGTCAGGGCTGGGCGGTGCCGGAGTCGCACGCCAACTTCGTCTGGCTGCGGCTGGGGGACCGCACCCTCGACTTCGCCGCCGTCTGCGAGCGGGCCGGTGTGGTGGTGCGGCCGTTCGCGGGCGAGGGCGTACGGGTCACGATCGGCGAGGCCGAGGGCAATGACCTGTTCCTGAAGGCCGCGGCGGAGTTCCGCGCGGAGCTGTAGCGCTCTTCCAGCGCGCTGCGGCGGCTGTACGGCCGGGTGGGCCCCGGACCTCGATCGACGAGGTCCGGGGCCTTTCGCATGGGTCCGCGTGGGCTCCCGCAGGCCTGCTGGCCGAAAAGGGGTACCCCCGGCGCAGGCTCCGAAAGTGTGTGCGCCATAATTGCTTGTGAATGTGAACGCGTTCACAAGCGTGCCCTGCTTTCTCCCGGAATCAGTGGGATCAACGGGGCATAGTGCCGGTATGAACACGGCGATGTAAGGAGACTGACGACGTGGACCTCGCTCTGGCGCCGGAAACCCTGGCGCGATGGCAGTTCGGCATCACCACCGTCTACCACTTCCTCTTCGTCCCGTTGACGATCTCGCTCGCCGCGCTCACCGCCGGCCTGCAGACCGCCTGGGTGCGGACGGCGAACGAGAAGTACCTCAGGGCGACCAAGTTCTGGGGCAAGCTGTTCCTGATCAACATCGCCATGGGCGTCGTCACGGGCATCGTGCAGGAGTTCCAGTTCGGCATGAACTGGTCCGACTACTCGCGCTTCGTCGGCGACATCTTCGGTGCCCCGCTCGCCTTCGAGGCGCTGATCGCCTTCTTCTTCGAGTCCACCTTCATCGGGCTGTGGATCTTCGGCTGGGACAAGCTGCCGAAGAAGATCCACCTGGCCTGCATGTGGATGGTCTCGATCGGCACGGTCCTGTCCGCCTACTTCATCCTGGCGGCCAACTCCTGGATGCAGCACCCGGTCGGTTACCGGATCAACGAGGAGCGCGGCCGCGCCGAGCTCACGGACTTCTGGCGGGTGCTCACCCAGGACACCGCGGTGACCCAGTTCTTCCACACCATCACGGCGGCCTTCCTCGTCGGCGGGGCCTTCATGGTCGGCATCGCCGCGTTCCACCTGGCCCGCAAGAAGCACATCCCGGTGATGCGGACCTCGCTGCGCCTGGGCCTGGTCACGATCGTGATCTCCGGGCTGCTCACCGCTGTCAGCGGCGACATGCTGGCCAAGGTCATGTTCCGGCAGCAGCCGATGAAGATGGCCGCGGCGGAGGCGCTGTGGGACGGCCAGGAGCGGGCACCGTTCTCGCTCTTCGCGTACGGGGATGTCAGCAAGGGCCACAACACGGTGGAGATCTCGCTCCCCGGGATACTGTCCTTCCTCGCCAACAGTGACGTCGACTCGTACGTCCCCGGTATCAACGACGTCAACAGGGAGTCGCAGGAGAAGTACGGGCCCGGCGACTACCGGCCCAATATCCCGGTCGCGTTCTGGAGCTTCCGCTGGATGATCGGCTTCGGTATGGCCTCCTTCGGCCTCGGCCTCCTGGGGCTCTGGCTGACCCGGAAGAAGTTCCTGTTGCCACCGGCGATGCGGACCGGTGAGGACGAGGTGCCGCATCTGGTCCTGTTCCGGAACAAGGCGCTGAGCCCGCGGTTCACCAAGCTCTACTGGCTCGTCGCGCTCTGGACCATGCTCTTCCCGCTGATCGCCAACTCCTGGGGCTGGATCTTCACCGAGATGGGCCGCCAGCCGTGGGTGGTCTACGGGGTGCTCCAGACCCGCGCGGGCGTCTCCCCCGGTGTCTCGCAGGGCGAGGTGATCACCTCGATGACCGTCTTCACCCTGCTCTACGCGGTGCTCGCCGTGATCGAGGTGAAGCTGCTCGTGAAGTACGTCAAGGCCGGGCCGCCGGAACTCACCGAGAGCGACCTCAACCCGCCCACCAGGATCGGCGGTCACGACGATGAAGACGCCGACAGGCCGATGGCCTTCTCGTACTGAGCACAGGAGCTGAGAGATGGAACTCCACGACGTCTGGTTCGTGCTCATCGCCGTCCTCTGGACCGGCTACTTCTTCTTGGAGGGATTCGACTTCGGTATCGGGGTCCTCACCAAGCTGCTGGCCCGCGACCGCAAGGAGAAGCGGGTCCTGATCAACACGATCGGGCCCGTCTGGGACGGCAACGAGGTCTGGCTGCTCACCGCGGGCGGCGCGACCTTCGCCGCCTTCCCCGAGTGGTACGCCACCCTCTTCTCCGGCTTCTACCTGCCGCTGCTGATCATCCTGTTCTGCCTGATCGTGCGCGGCGTGGCCTTCGAGTACCGCGCCAAGCGGCCCGAGGAACGGTGGCAGACGAACTGGGAGACCGCGATCTTCTGGACCTCCCTGATCCCCGCCGTGCTGTGGGGCGTGGCGTTCGGCAACATCGTGCGCGGCGTGAAGATCGACGCGGACATGGAGTACGTCGGCAACTTCTGGGACCTCCTCAACCCGTACGCGATCCTCGGCGGACTCGTCACGCTCACCCTGTTCACGTTCCACGGGGCGGTGTTCGCCGGTCTCAAGACGGCCGGTGACATCCGGGCCCGGGCCCGCGCCCTGGCCCTGAAGCTGGGCCCGGTCACCGCGGTGCTCGCGCTGGGCTTCCTGCTCTGGACCCAGGCCGACAACGGGGACGGCTGGAGCCTGGGGGCCCTGGTCGTGGCGGTGGTGGCGCTCCTGGGCGCGATCGGGGCCATCGCCAAGGGGCGTGAGGGCTGGTCGTTCGCGCTCTCGGGAGTGACGATCGCGGCCGCGGTGGCGATGTTGTTCCTGACGCTCTTCCCGAACGTCATGCCGTCCTCGCTGAACGACGCCTGGAACCTCACCGTCACCAACGCCTCGTCCAGCCCGTACACGCTCAAGATCATGACCTGGTGCGCGGGCATCGCCACGCCCGTGGTGCTGCTCTACCAGAGCTGGACGTACTGGGTCTTCCGCAAGCGCATCGGCACCCAGCACATCGCCGACGCGCACTGATGGCCGTGGGCCCTGTCGGCCCCGCTGCTCCCGCAGGGCCGACGGGGCCACAGATCCCACCGATCCCACTGGGGGATGTTTCACGTGAAACCGATCGATCCGCGTCTGCTCCGCTACGCACGGGCCACCCGCCTCTTCCTGGCGGCCGTGGTGGGTCTCGGTCTGGTCGGTGCCCTGCTGGTGATCGCTCAGGCGATGCTCATCGCCGAGATCGTGGTCGGCGGGTTCGAGGGCGGGCTCACGGTCACCGACCTCCGGACCCCCCTGCTCCTGCTCGCCGCCGTCGCTCTCGGACGGGCCTTCGTCGCCTGGCTCACCGAACTGGCGGCCCACCGGGCGAGTGCGGCCGTCAAGTCCGAACTGCGCGGCCGGCTGCTGGAGCGGGCCGCGCGGCTGGGGCCGGACTGGCTGAGCGGGCAGCGCACCGGTTCGCTCGTCGCCCTGGCGACCCGGGGGGTCGACGCGCTCGACGACTACTTCGCGCGTTATCTGCCGCAGCTCGGGCTCGCGGTCGTCGTCCCGGTGGCGGTGCTGGCCCGGATCGTCACCGAGGACTGGGTGTCGGCGGCGATCATCGTCGTCACCCTGCCGCTCATCCCCCTCTTCATGGTTCTCATCGGCTGGGCCACCCAGGCCCGGATGGACCGTCAGTGGCAGCTGCTGTCCCGGCTTTCCGGGCATTTCCTGGATGTCGTCGCCGGGCTGCCGACCCTGAAGGTCTTCGGACGGGCCAAGGCGCAGGCCGAGTCGATCCGTGCGATCACCTCCGACTACCGCCGGGCCACCCTGCGCACCCTGCGTATCGCCTTCCTCTCCTCCTTCGCCCTGGAGCTGCTGGCGACCCTGTCGGTGGCCCTTGTCGCCGTCACCATCGGTATGCGGCTCGTCCACGGCGAACTCGACCTCTACACCGGCCTGGTGGTCCTGATCCTGGCCCCGGAGGCGTACCTGCCGATCCGCCAGGTCGGGGCGCAGTACCACGCGGCGGCCGAGGGGCTCTCGGCCGCCGAGGAGATCTTCACGGTTCTGGAGACCGAGCCCAGGGCATCGGGTACCGGGGATGTCCCGGCCACGCTGCGGCTGGAGCTGGCGGAGGTGACCGTGCGCCACGAGGGTCGCGCCGCGCCCTCGTTGGGCGCCGCGTCGCTCACCGTCGAGCCGGGGGAGACCGTCGCCCTGGTCGGCCCCAGCGGCGTCGGCAAGTCCACCCTGTTGAACGTGGTCCTGGGCTTCGCCCGGCCCGACGAGGGTCGCGTACGTGTCGGGGGCCGGGATCTCGCGGACCTGGACCCGGAGCGCTGGCGGAGCCGGATCGCCTGGGTGCCCCAGCGGCCCCACCTCTTCGCGGGCACGATCGCCGAGAACGTCCGCCTCGCCCGGCCCGGCGCCGACGACGAGGCGGTCCTCGCGGCGCTGCGGGACGCCGGGGCGTACGACTTCGTCGCCGCGCTGCCCGACGGGATGCGGACCGAGCTGGGCGAGGACGGGGCCGGGCTCTCCGCCGGGCAGCGCCAGCGCCTCGCCCTGGCCCGTGCGTTCCTCGCCGACCGGCCGCTCCTGCTGCTGGACGAGCCGACCGCGAGCCTGGACGGCGAGAGCGAGGCGGGCATCGTCGACGCCGTACGGAGACTGGCGGCCGGGCGGACCGTGCTGCTCGTCGTACACCGTCCGGCGCTGCTGGCGGTGGCCGACCGGGTGGTGACGCTGGAGCCGCGCACGGAGGGCCGTGCGGAGGGCGGTACGGAGCCGTACGCGACGGCGCTCGCGGGCGTCGACGCACCGGGCCCCGCCATACCGCAGCCCCTGGCCGGGGGCGAGCTGCTGGACGCCCGCCGCGCGGAGACTCCCGACCCCTTCCGTACGGCCGGCAGCCGGACCGGGCGGGTGCTCGCCCGGGTCCGTGAGTCCGCCGGGGCACGGCGCGGACAGCTGGCCCTGGCCCTGCTGCTGGGCAGCTTGGCGGTCGGTTCGGCCGTGGGGCTCATGGCGGTCTCCGGCTGGCTGATCTCCCGCGCCTCCGAACAGCCCCCGGTCCTGTATCTGATGATGGCGGTCACTGCGACCCGTGCCTTCGGCATCGGCCGGGCGGTGTTCCGCTACGCCGAGCGGCTCGTCTCGCACGACGCCGTCCTGAAGCTCCTCGCCGAGCTGCGCGTCGCCGTCTACCGGGGCCTCGAACGCATCGCCCCCGCCGGTCTGCGCACCACCCGCCGGGGCGATCTGCTCTCCCGGCTCGTCGCCGATGTGGACGCGCTCCAGGACTACTGGCTGCGCTGGCTGCTGCCCGTCGGGACCGCCCTCGTGGTGGGGACGGCGGCCGCCGGGTTCACCGGCTGGCTGCTCCCGGCGGCGGGTGTGATCCTGGCGGTGGGCCTCCTGGTCGCCGGGGTCGGCGTGCCGCTGGTCAGCGGGGCCTGTGCCCGCCGTACGGAGCGTCAGCTCGCGCCCGCCCGCGCCGCCCTGGCCACCCGGGTCACCGATCTCCTCGGCGGCACCGCCGAACTGACCGTCGCGGGAGCTCTGCCCGCCCGGCAGGAGCGGCTGCGCGAAGCCGACACGTTCCTGACCCGGATCGCCTCCCGGGCGGCCGCCGCCACGGCACTGGGCGGCGGGCTCTCCGCCCTGGTCTGCGGGCTCACCGTGGTGGCCGCCGGGATCGTCGCCGTCCCCGCCGTGGGGGACGGACGGTTGTCCGGGGTCGCGCTCGCCGTCGTGGTGCTGACCCCGCTCGCCGCCTTCGAGGCCGTCGCCGGACTGCCGCTCGCCGTGCAGTACCGCCAGCGCGTCGCCCGGAGCGCGGAGCGGGTGTTCGAGGTGCTGGACGCCCCCGCGCCCGTACAGGAGACCACGGCGCCGGCCGAGGAGCCCGCGTCTCCCTTCCCGCTGGAGGTACGGGGGCTGACCGCCCGCTACCCGGGGTCCGGGCAGGACGCGCTGGTCTCGCTCGACCTGACGCTGACGCCCGGACGGCGCATCGCGGTCGTGGGCCCCTCCGGCTCGGGCAAGACGACGCTCGCCCAGGTCCTCCTGCGGTTCCTGGACGCCTCGTCGGGGACCTACCGGCTCGGCGGCGTGGCGGCGGCCGCACTGGAGCCGGACACGGTCCGGCGCTCGGTGGGGCTGTGCGCCCAGGACGCGCATGTCTTCGACAGCACGATCCGGGAGAACCTGCGCCTCGCCCGCCCCGGGGCGCGGGACGCCGAACTGCGCGAAGCGCTCTCCCGGGCCCGGCTGCTGGACTGGGTGCTGGCCCTGCCCGAGGGGCTCGACACCCCGGTGGGCGAACACGGAGCGCGGCTCTCCGGCGGCCAGCGTCAGCGCCTCGCCCTGGCACGCGCGCTGCTCGCGGGCTTCCCCGTGCTCGTCCTGGACGAACCGGCCGAGCACCTCGACCTGCCGACCGCCGACGCCCTGACCGCCGACCTGCTGGCCGCGACCCGGGGATGTGCGACGGTGCTGATCACCCACCGGCTGACCGGCCTCGACGCGGTCGACGAGGTGCTGGTGCTGGACGCGGGCCGGGTGGTGCAGCGGGGACCGTACGCCGAACTCGCCGCCGAGGACGGCCCGCTGCGGGACTTGCTGGAGCGTGAACGGGGGACAGCGGGGATGACGGGGGCGGGCCGCTGACTTCCGCCTCCCCGGACCGCCGCTGGTACCACCGATACGGTCATTCCCGACTTTCTCTACCAATCCGTACTAACTAGGCTCGGGTCATGGCAGAGCCTGACCCGAAGGACTCACTCGACGCCGCCACCCGGGCCACCCGCAGCCTCCAGGGCCTGTCCACCGAGCTCACCGCGCGGGTGCCGCAGCTCCTGGAGGCGATGCGCTCCGTCGGCACGGGACTGGAACTCCACTCCACCCTGGACCGGATCTGCGAGACCGCCGCCGAGCTCGCGCACGCCCGGTACGCCGCGATCGGCGTCGTCGACGAGGCGGGCGAAGGGCTCTCGGACTTCGTCACGTACGGCGTTCCGCAGGAGGTCGCCGACGCGATCGGCCGTCGGCCCGACGGCCACCGCGGCCTGCTCGGCGCGCTGATCCACGACCCCGCTCCCGTACGGCTGGCGGATCTGACCAGCGATCCGCGGTCCGCGGGGTTCCCGGCGAGCCACCCCCGGATGCGGACGTTCCTCGGGGTCCCGATCCGGGTTCAGGGGGAGATCTTCGGCAACCTCTACCTGACGGAGAAGGAGGGCGGTGCCGAGTTCAGCGACTACGACCTGCACATGGTCCGGGTGCTCGCGACGGAGGCAGGGATCGCCATCGGCAACGCCCGGCTGT
This sequence comes from Streptomyces sp. NPDC033165, assembly GCF_055577965.1. Classification (NCBI taxonomy): domain Bacteria; kingdom Bacillati; phylum Actinomycetota; class Actinomycetes; order Kitasatosporales; family Streptomycetaceae; genus Streptomyces; species Streptomyces sp. NPDC033165. The sequence goes on along the minus strand of NZ_JBVIPK010000003.1, from coordinate 559,483 downwards.
ACGAGGCGGCGCGGCAGCGGGAGCGCTGGATCGACGGGTCGGTCGCGGTGACCACGGCGCTCCTGTCGGGCGGGGACGCCGACGACGCGCTGTCCGTCGTCGCCGAACAGGCCCGCAGGCTCGCCGACTCCGCCGCCGGGATCGTGCTGCTGCCCGCCGAGGAAGGCGGTCTGGAGATCGTCGCCGTCTCCTCCGACAACCCCTCGTCCTCGCTCGGAGTGATCATCCCGCCCCGGAGCCCGGTGGTGGCGAAGCTGCTCGCCGGTGAGGCGGTGTTCATCGACGACTCGGCCACCGACAGCCGGATGATCACCAGGCTGGCCGGCCGGTTCGGCCCCAGCATGCTGCTGCCGCTGCACAGCGGCGGCCGGGTGCTCGGAGCGCTGGCGACCCCCCGGGCCCGGGGCGCGCGGCCGTTCACGGACACCGAGCGGACGCTCGCCACCCAGTTCGCCTCCCAGGCCGCGCTCGCGCTGATGATGGCCGAGGCCCAGCGGGACCGGGAGCGGCTCGCGGTGTACGAGGACCGCGACCGGATCGCCCGTGACCTCCACGACCTGGTCATCCAACGGCTGTTCGCCACCGGGATGATGCTGGAGAGCGCCCAGCGCGGATCGGTGGTGCCCGAGGTGCGGACCGGCGTCGGCCGGGCGGTCGACGAACTGGACGTGACCATTCAGGAGATCCGTACGGCCATCTTCGCGCTCCAGCAGGAACCGGCCGAGGCCCCCGCGGGGCTGCGCACCCGGGTGCTGCGGGAGATCAACATGGCGGCCGTCCCGCTCGGCTTCAAACCCTCGCACCGCTTCCTGGGCCCGGTGGACTCCGTCGTCGGCGAGCTGACCGGAAAGAACCTCGTGGCGGCGCTGCGCGAGGCCCTCTCCAACGCGTTCCGGCACGCACAGGCCTCGCTGATCGACGTGGTCGTCGACGCGACGGTGACCCTGCCGGACGGGCGGAGCGCGGTACGCCTCTCGGTCGCCGACGACGGGGTGGGCATCCCGGAGGGCGGCCGCCGCAGCGGACTGCGGAACCTGGCCCGCCGCGCCGACTCCCTGGGCGGGGCGAGCCGGATCGCCCCGGGGATCGGGGAGGGAGGCGGCGGTACGACGGTGGTGTGGGAGGCACCGCTGTGAGCCGCTGTGAGCCGCTGTCCGGGCGGGCGGGTGCTCGGCCTGCCGAAAGGATTCAGCGAACCTCCGGGACGTCAGCGGCCTTGCACGCGGGCGGCGAGGATCCGCTCGATGACGACCGCCACGCCGTCCTCCTCGTTGGTCGTGGTCCGGCCCGAGGCGGCGGCCAGCGCGTCCGGGTGGGCGTTGCCCATCGCGTAGGAGGTACCGGCCCAGCTGAGCATCTCGATGTCGTTGGGCATGTCCCCGAAGGCGACCACCTCGGCGGGCGAGATGCCCCGCTCGGTACAACAGGCGGCGAGCGTGGTGGCCTTGGAGACCCCGAAGCCGCTGACCTCAAGGAGTGCGGAGGGGCTGGACCGGGTGAAGGAGGCCCGGTCCCCGGCGGCCGTACGGGCCAGGGAGAGGAACGCGTCGGGGGCCAGCTCGGTGTGGTGGGCGAGCAGCTTGATCACGGGCGCGCCGGAGCCCGGGGTGTCCTCGTGGAGCAGCTTCTCGGCGACGGCCACGGCGGCGCCCGGGTCCAGGTGGAAGGGCGGGTAGGCCGGTTCGTAGTTGATGCCGGTGGTCAGTTCGACGGCGAAGGAGGTGCCGGGGGCCGCCGCGCGCAGGGCGTGGACGACATGGAGGGCGGCGTCGCGCTCCAGCGGCCGTACGGAGAGGAGATCGCCGTCCGTCCGCAGATCGGTGACCACGGCGCCGTTGGCGCAGATCGCTGTGCCATGGCTGTGGACGTGGTCCCGGACGACATCCATCCAGCGGGCCGGCCGACCGGTGACGAAGAAGACCTCGATCCCGGCCTCCTCGGCTGCGGCGAGGGCCGCGACCGTGCGCGCGGAGAGCGTCTTGTCGTCGCGCAGCAGGGTGCCGTCGAGGTCGGTGGCGATCAGCCGGGTCACGGCGGGAAGGGGCGCATCGGTCACTGAGGTCACCGGGTCATTCTCGCCCACGGAAGTGCACGGGCGTGCGCAGGGGCGCACATTTGAGTGCGCGCGCCCCTGATCTGCGGAACATTCCGCAGGAATATGCCAACGGCTGCCGGCGGACGTCAGGCTCACCGCCGCCGCGACAGCTACGCGACATCCACGCGGCGGCTGCGGCTGCGGCTGCTGCTGCGGCTGGGCATCCTCGTGACCTCGGGCAGGCCTTGTTCACCCGTCCCATGCCGACCAGGGCAAACACAGTCCTGCGCTGACCTGACCCGACCGGCCCCGCACCGCGCTGTTGGGACGATCAGCGCAGCTGCGCGAGCGCCTCGGTCGCGATCTTCTCGAAGTCGGCCTGGTCGGTGGCGAAGTCCGAGTCCGGGATCGGGGCATGGATGACGATCTCGGTGAAGCCGAGCTCCGCGTGCTTACCCGCGAAATCCACGAAGGCGTCGACGGATTCCAGCGGACGGTTGCGGTCCGGAGTGAACCCGGTCAGCAGGATCTTGTCCAGCTCGGCCACATCGCGGCCGATCTCCGCACATGCCGTGCCGAGCTTCTCGACCTGCCCCCGAATCGCTTGCCGCGACTCCTCGGGTGTGCCCGTCTCGAAGAGCTTCGGGTCGCCGGTGGTCACCCACGCCTGCCCGTGCCGGGCCGCGAGCTTCAGGCCGCGCGGGCCGGTGGCCGCGACGGCGAAGGGCAACCTCGGCCGCTGCACGCATCCCGGGATGTTGCGCGCCTCGGTCGCCGAGTAGAAAGTCCCCTCGTACGTCACCGAGTCCTCGGTCAGCAGCCGGTCGAGCAGCGGCACGAACTCCCCGAACCGGTCGGCGCGCTCGCGCGGCGTCCAAGGCTCCTCGTCGCCCTTCAGCAGCGTCGTGGCGTCAAAACCGTTGCCACCAGCGCCGATACCGAGCGTCATCCGGCCACCGGAGATGTCGTCCAGCGAGATGAGTTCCTTGGCGAGCGTCACGGGGTGGCGGAAGTTCGGCGACGTTACGAGCGTTCCCAGACGCAGCCGTTCGGTGGCTGCCGCCGCGGCGGTCAGTGTGGGCACCGCGCCGAACCACGGACCGTCGCGGAAGGTGCGCCAGGCCAGATGGTCGTACGTGTACGCCGTGTGGAAGCCGAGTTCCTCGGCCCGCAGCCACTGCTCGCGGCCGCCCTCGTGCCAGCGGCGTACGGGAAGGATCACGGTGCTCAGACGCAGGCTCATGCCTCAGAGCTTACGGCGATACGCCGACATCCCGGCTGACACGGCGGGCGGGTGGCCCACGGCACCGGTCCACCCCGAGCCCGTCACCGCACCCATCTCCGTCTGGCGGCAGACCGCGGAGTGACGCGGACGACAGCCCGCGAATCCGCCGCCTCCGTCCTCAAGCTCGCGTCGCCCGGTTTCCGCCACGCAGTGACGCCGGCCAAGCAACTCATCTCGCTGGACGACACCTCGGGTGGCCGGATCACGCTCGGTATCGGCGCCGGGGGGCGACGGCTGCGACGTCACCGCCCTGGGGCCGGAGTCCCGTACACCCAGCGCACGGGCCGACCGCTTCGCCGAGTCCGTCCCGCTGCTCCCCTTCGTGGTGGCCGCGACCGGGCCGCGCGGACCGAAGCTCGACAAGTTCGCAGTGGCGTGCACGGGAAGCGTCCGATCCGGAACGGATCGCGCTCACCGGCCTCACGCCCGACCGGAACGCCCCGCCGGAGTCCGTGGGCGCGTTCGTCGGTTTCGCGGCGCTCCACGCGGAGCTAGGTTTCACCGGGAACGTCCTGCACGCACCGATCCCGGACGCGGACTTCGCCACCGACCCGTCCGTGTTCGAACGCATCGTGACCGGGGCGTCCGCGCGACTGGCCTGAGTCCTTAAGACCTGCCCCCTCAGCCGGGCAGGCGCAGGAACCGCGGGGGTACGGACTCGGCGAGCCAGACCCCGTTGGCGCTGACCCGGAAGATGTGCCCGGCACGGTGCATGGCGCCCGCGTCCACGGTGAGGACGAGCGGGCGGCCCCGGCGGGCGCCGACCCGGGTGGCCGTCTCGCGGTCGGGCGACAGGTGGACGTGGTGGCGGGTCATGGGGCGCAGGCCCTCGGCCCGGATCGCGTCCAGCACCCGGGCGACCGTGCCGTGGTAGAGGTACGAGGGCGGCTCGGCGGGCGGCAGGTCCAGGTCGACGGCGACGGTGTGGCCCTGGTTGGCGCGAATGCGTTCGCCCTCGACGGTGAAGCGGCGTTTGTCATTGACGGCGACGGCGTGGTCGAGCTCGGCGCGGGTGATGGCGAAGCCGTGCGCCGCCGCAGCGTGCAGCAGTTCGTCGACGGCCACCCAGCCATTGCCGTCGAGGGTGATACCGATGCGGTCCGGCTGGTGGCGCAGATGCTTCGAGAGGTACTTGGACACCTTGACGGTGCGTCGTTCGTCCATCCCGTCAGCGTGCCCGGGGCGCGCCCGCCGCCGCATCCGGATTTCGCCCCCTCCTCCCGTCTCTTTTCCGCTCTTTTCCGCCTTCCTTTCGAGGCCAGGTTTGATCCACAGCCAACTCAGGTTATCCACAGGCAATTTGGCGAATCTGTGGACAACTGGCAGATGATTTAGGCGTTTTCGTCAACTTTATTCCGCTTAGCATGAGATGAGGCGAGGATGTCCAAGGTGCGTGCCTGCACCTCCCGTTCGGTGGCCGCCGTGACGAAGGCTGCGACGTCCTCCGGGCCAACCAGCTTCTGAACAACCTGGATTGTCCGGGCCGGCAGCAGCACCGGGCGGGGCGCACCTTCGTCCACCACCGGTTCCTCCGCCCCGAGGTGATGATGCAGATGCCGGGTGGCGAACGTCCGCATCGCGCGTGCGAGTTCGGCGTCCACCGTCTGCTGGGCGAGCGGCCGCAGACGGCGTACGAGGGATGCCGCCTCGGCGGCGTCGGAGTCCGTGGGCGGCCGATGGCCCAGATAGCGGGCGAAGACATGCTCGGTGGTGAACTCCAGGAAACGGGAGGCTATGTGCTCCACCTGGCCGCGAAGCTCCCTGAGATGGCCGGAGATTGCGCGCAGTGGAACGCCCGCCGCATGCAACTCGACCGCTACCGCGAGCTCCTGGGGGCTCGGGACCAGGAACTCGTCGTCCCGGCCGGAGACGCGCTCCAGCACCCCGAGCTCCACCGCCTCCGCGATCGCCCCGTCGTCCTGCGAGCCGCCGAACTTCGCGTCCAGCTCCTCGCGGGTGATCCGGTCGGCCTCCTCGTCCGTCCACGGGCCGTGCACCTCGGCGACCAGGCCGAGCACCCCGCCCAGCCCCCGGCCCGCGTCCCACGCCTCCAGCAACTCCTTGATGCTGGCCAGGGTGTAGCCGCGGTCGAGCAGGTCCGCGATCTGCCGCAGCCGGGCCAGATGGGTCTCCCGGTACACATTGGCCCGGCCGCGGCGCTCGGGCGTCGGGAGCAGGCCCCGGTCCTGGTAGGCGCGGATCGTGCGGACCGTGGCCCCGCTGGCATGGGCCAGGTCCTCGATCCGGTACTCGGCGGTGGCCCCGCCCGCCGCCCCGGTCACAGCGGAGGCTTCAGCCGGGCGAGGGAGCGCAGCGCCCCCGGGCTCAGCCGGGACAGCAGCCGGGCGCCGCGCGCCTCCGGAGTCACCGGAACCACGGCCTGGTTGCGCACGACCGCCCGCAGGATCGCGTCGGCGACCTTCTCCGGCGGGTAGTTGCGCCGACCGTAGAGCCGGCTCGTCCGCTTCCGTAGCCGCTCCTCCTCCGCCGCGTCGACGCCCGCGAAGCGCGTGGTGGTGGTGATGTTGGTGTTGACGACGCCGGGGCATATCGCGCTCACCCCGATCGACTTCTCCGCCAGTTCGGCCCGCAGGCACTCGCTCAGCATCAGCACGGCCGCCTTCGACGTGCTGTAGGCGGGCAGGGCGCGGGAGGGCAGGAAGGCCGCGGCCGACGCCGTGTTGACGATGTGGCCGCCCTGACCGCGCTCGGCCATCTGCTTGCCGAAGAACCGGCAGCCGTGGATGACGCCCCAGAGATTGACGTCGAGGACCTTCTTCCACTCCTCGCCCGTGGTCTCCAGGAAGGAGCCGGAGAGCCCGATCCCGGCGTTGTTGACCAGGACGTCGACGATGCCGTACTCGGCGGCGACCCGGTCGGCGAGCTTCTCCATCGCCGCCTCGTCGCTGACGTCGGCCGCTTCGCCCCAGGCCGCCGGGGCCCCGACCAGTCGGGCCATCTCCGCCGTCCGCGCCGCCCCCTCCGCATCGCGGTCCACGGCCACCACGCGGGCGCCCGCCTCGGCGAACGCGAACGCCGTGGCCCGGCCGATCCCGGAGGCCGCTCCCGTCACCAGGACCAGCTGCCCGCCGAACCGTTCCGCACAGGGGCCCTTCGCGGTCACCTGGGGGCCGGGCGCCCCCTCCTGCCCGGCGGACTCGTTCGCGGCGACGAACTCGCCGATCCACGAGGCCAGCCGGTCGGGCCGGGTGCGCGGCACCCAGTGCTTGGCCGGAAGCGAGCGGCGTACCAACGTGGGGACCCAGGACTCCAGTTGGTCGTAGAGCCGCTCCGAGAGGAAGGAGTCGTCGGTCGGGGTGATCAGCTGGACCGGAGCGTGGGCGTAGGCGTCGGCGCGCGGCCTGCTCAGCCGGGCGCGGACGTTGTCGCGGTAGAGCCAGGCCCCGTGCGCGGCGTCGTTCGGCAGGGAGGCGGTGGGGTAGTCGCCGGCGGGCACCTTCTCCATCCGCTCCAGGATCCGGGGCCACCGCTTGCCGAGCGGCCCGCGCCAGGCCAGCTCGGGCAGGACCGGGGTGTGCAGCAGGTACACATACCAGGACTTCGCGCCCTGGCCGAGCAGCTGACCGACCCGGCGGGGCGTGGGCCGGGTCATCCGCTGCTTGATCCAGTGGCCGAAGTGGTCCAGGGACGGCCCGGACATCGAGGTGAAGGAGGCGATCCTGCCCTCGGTCCGCCCGACCGTGACGAACTCCCAGGCCTGCACGGAGCCCCAGTCGTGCCCGACCACGTGCACCGGCCGGTCCGGGCTGACCGCGTCGATCACGGCCAGGAAGTCGTCGGTCAGCTTCTCCAGGGTGAAGCCTCCGCGCAGCGGCGCGGGGGCCGTGGACCTGCCGTGCCCCCGTACGTCGTACAGAACGACGTGCCACTGCTCGGCCAGCTGTGCGGCAACCTCCGACCAGACCTCCTTGCTGTCCGGATACCCGTGGACCAGCACCACGGTCGGACGGGTCCCCTCGCCCAGCTCGGCGACGCACAGTTCGATGCCGCCCGTGTGCACACGCCGCTCACGTGCTTGAGACAGATTCACGCCGCCACCCTCTCCTCGGCCCAGCGCCGCACGTGCGGCAGATCGTCGTCCAGCCAGAATGCGCTCTGCTCGGGGTCCTTGGAGTCGGTGACGACCAGGATCTCCTCGAACTTCGCGCCCGTACCCCGGAATCCGAGGTGGGGTTCGACCGCCCACAGTCCCGGCTGCGGCGGGTGGTCGGAGAAGCGGTAGGGGCTCCACAGGGGGGACCAGCCCTCCCGGTGACCGTGCAGGGCGTCGCTCACCAGCCCCTTGAGGGACTGGGTGCCGAAGCCGAACACCTGCGGGGACCAACGGCGTTCGCGGACCCGGTCCACCTTGTGGGCGATGACGCCGAAGGGGTAGGCCCGGTGCCTGTTGGCGTACCCCTGGGTGGTCATCAGGCGTTCGACGTCCTCGTAGATCTCGCGCAGCGAACGGCGCTCACGCACCTCCCGCAGGATCAGCTCGCGGTGCACCTCAAGATCGGCCAGCAGCTTGTCGTGCAGCGGGTTGAGGCCGAGGCACCCCGAATATCCGATGTCGGCGGTGAATCCTTTGTAGACCGGGGCCATGTCGAGGATGAACGGCATCCCGGGCTCCAGCTTCCGGTCGGTCGGGAAGAACTGGAGCGGCACCTTGAACCCCGCGAAGGCCGTACGGTCGCCGAACCAGGCGAACGGGAGGTGGAACCAGTCCCGCACCCCGCGCTCGCGCAGCCACACCCGCTGCATCCGGGCCGCCTCGCGCTCGGTCACGCCGGATCTGAGCTGTCCGGCGACCGCCTCCGCGCAGGCATAGGCGAGGCGCTGCACTTCCCTGAACCCCCGCAGCTCCGGGGCGATTTCGTTCTGCACTGCCGAGGTCCTGCCGGTCATGCCACCGTCCGTTCCCTGCCGTGTGCGGTACGTGCCCGTAACGTGACACTGATGAATGTGACAATGTCCAGCGGCTGCGTCAAGAGGCGTGCACGGCCTGTGGACAACAGCGGTTGCCGGCCTGTGGAAACCGGTGGTGACAGACCTGTGGAAAGCGGCGGTGGCCGACCTGTGGGCAGCCCCGCCCGCGCTGTCGGTCCGGGCTCCGGCCTCCTCCTTCACGGGGTCCCCCTACGGGGCCGTACGTCTGGAGTCTGACGCCCATCCAGCCGCGAGGGCTGACGACCTCTGTGGTCCGCGCCACTAACGTCGTCGTCGTGACTGTGATCGCGACCGAAGCCCTGAGCATGCGGTTCCCCCGGGTGACCGCGCTTGACCGGCTCACGTTGGACATCGGACCGGGTGTGACCGGTCTGGTGGGCTCCAACGGTGCCGGCAAGTCCACACTGATCAAGATCCTGCTGGGTCTTTCCCCCGCCACCGAAGGCCGGGCCGCAGTGCTCGGGCTCGACGTCGCGACCAGCGGCGCCGCCATCCGGGAACGGGTGGGATACATGCCCGAGCACGACTGCCTGCCGCCCGACGTCTCGGCGACCGAGTTTGTCGTGCACATGGCTCGCATGTCCGGGCTGCCGCCGACGGCCGCCCGGGAGCGCACCGCCGACACCCTGCGCCACGTCGGCCTCTACGAAGAGCGCTACCGCCCCATCGGCGGCTACTCGACCGGTATGAAGCAGCGGGTGAAACTGGCCCAGGCCCTGGTCCACGACCCCCAGCTGGTCCTGCTCGACGAGCCGACCAACGGCCTCGACCCGGTCGGCCGCGACGAGATGCTCGGCCTGATCCGCCGCATCCACACTGACTTCGGTATCTCCGTGCTGGTGACCTCGCACCTCCTGGGCGAGCTGGAACGCACCTGTGACCACGTCGTCGTCATCGACGGCGGAACGCTCCTGCGCTCCAGCTCCACCAGCGACTTCACCCAGACCACCGCGACCCTCGCGGTCGAGGTCACCGACAGCGACGCCCATCCCGACGGCACCGACGCCCTGCGCCGGGTCCTCACCGAGGCCGGGGTCACGCTCGTCGGCCACGACGGGCTCGACGCGGAGGGGCTGCCGGGCGCGGGCCACATCCTGCTGATCGAGGCCGTCGGCGAGGAGACGTACGACCTGGTCCGCGACAGCGTCGCCGGGCTCGGCCTCGGCCTCGTCCGTATGGAACAGCGCCGCCACCAGATCGCCGAGGTCTTCCGTACCGAACAGGGCGGGCGTACCGAACAGGGCGGGGCGCACAGCCCCGCCGACCCGGCCGCGGCCGTAACGGCCGGGGCCGCACAGCAGAAGGGAAGCGGCCGCCATGAGCACTGAGACCGGCACCGCGACCGGGCGCGACGCCTCCCGGATCCACAACATCGGCTACCGCTCCTACGACGGACCGCGGCTCGGACGGGCCTACGCCCGCCGCTCGCTGTTCTCGCAGACCCTGCGGGGCTCCTACGGACTGGGCCGTTCCGCCAAGTCCAAGGTGTTGCCCATGCTGCTGTTCGGCGTGATGGCCTTGGTCGCGGCGATCCTCGTGGCCGTCTCGATGGCCACGCCGGACGCCAGCAAGCTGGTGGTCAAGTACACCTCGTACGCGATCTACCTCCAGGCCGTCATCGGCCTCTTCATCGCCGCACAGGCACCGCAGGCGGTCTCCAGGGACCTTCGTTTCAAGACCGTCCCGCTGTACTTCTCCCGGCCGATCGAACGCTCCGACTACGTTCTCGCGAAGTTCGCCGCCACCGCGTCGGCACTGTTCATCCTCACCGGGGCCCCGCTGCTCATCCTCTATGTGGGCTCACTGCTCGCGAAGTTCGACTTCGTGGACCAGACGAAGTGGTTCGGCCAGGGACTGGTGTCGGTGGCGCTGCTGTCCGTGCTGTTCGCCGGGCTCGGCCTCGTGATGGCCGCCCTGACGCCCCGCCGCGGCTTCGGTGTCGCCGCGGTGATCGCCCTGCTGACCATCACCTACGGTGCCGTCTCCACGGTCCAGGCCATCGCCTGGGAGACCGGGTCGGAGGGGGCCGTGCAGTGGCTCGGCCTGTTCTCGCCGATCACGTTGATCGACGGCGTCCAGGCCGCGTTCCTCGGCGCGACCTCCGCCTTCCCCGGAGGGGAAGGCCCGGGGGCCGGTACCGGTGTGGTCTACCTGATCGTTGTTCTCGCGCTCGTCGCCGGCTCGTACGCCGTCCTGATGCGCCGCTACCGGAGGGCCGGGCTGTGACCACCATCGAGATCGACCACACCTCGCGCTGGTTCGGCAATGTGGTCGCCGTCAACGACGTCTCCATGACCGTGGGCCCCGGCGTCACCGGACTCCTCGGCCCCAACGGCGCCGGAAAGTCCACCCTCATCAACATGATGGGCGGATTCCTCGCCCCCTCGACGGGGAAGGTCACGCTCGACGGCCGGACGATCTGGCGCAACGAGAGCGTCTACAAGGAGATCGGCATCGTCCCGGAGCGGGAAGGGATGTACGACTTCCTCACCGGCAGGGAGTTCGTCGTCGCCAACGCCGAACTCCAGGGTCTGGGAGCGGCCGAGGCACAAAGGGCGCTCGCCACGGTCCAGATGGAGTACGCGCAGGACCGCAAGATCTCCACGTACAGCAAGGGCATGCGCCAGCGCGTGAAGATGGCGTCCGCGCTGGTCCACGAGCCCTCGGTGCTGCTCCTGGACGAACCGTTCAACGGGATGGACCCGCGCCAGCGGATGCAGCTGATGGAACTGCTGCGACGGATGGGAGCCGAGGGCCGCACGGTCCTGTTCTCCTCCCACATCCTCGAAGAGGTCGAGCAGCTGGCCTCGCACATCGAGGTGATCGTGGCGGGCCGCCATGCCGCGTCCGGCGACTTCCGGAAGATCCGCCGGCTGATGACGGACCGGCCGCACCGCTATCTGGTCCGCTCCAGCGACGACCGGGCCCTCGCGGCCGCGCTCATCGCCGACCCGTCCACCGCGGGCATCGAGGTCGACCTGACCGAGAGGGCCCTGCGCATCCAGGCCGTCGACTTCGGGCGGTTCACCGAACTGCTGCCGAAGGTGGCCCGTGAGCAGGGCATCCGGCTCCTCACCGTCTCTCCGTCCGACGAGTCCCTCGAATCGGTCTTTTCCTATCTCGTAGCGGCCTGAGTAGTGGCCTGAAAGGAGCTGTGCACCGTCATGTACGACCCCACAGTCGCCCGGCTCACCTACCGGGCCCTGCTCGGCCGGCGCCGGGCCGCCATCCTGTTCGTCCTGCCCGCACTGCTGCTGGTGATCGCCGCGGCCGTGCGGATGTTCGCCGGGGCCGATGACCAGGTCGCCTCCAACGTCCTCGGCGGGTTCGCCATCGCCACGATGGTGCCGCTGATCGGCGTGATCGCGGGCACCGGAGCGATCGGCCCGGAGATCGACGACGGCTCGATCGTCTATCTGCTCGCCAAGCCGGTGAAGCGGCCCACGATCATCTTCACCAAGCTGATCGTGGCCATCGCGGTGACCATGGTGTTCTCCGCCCTGCCGACGCTCATCGCGGGACTGATCCTCAACGGCAACGGCCAGCAGATCGCCGTCGCCTTCACCATCGCGGCGCTGGTCGCCTCGATCGCCTACAGCGCCTTGTTCCTGCTGCTCGGCACGGTCAGCCGGCACGCGGTGGTCCTCGGCCTGGTGTACGCCCTGGTCTGGGAGGCCCTCTTCGGCAGCCTGGTGCCCGGTGCGCGGACGCTCAGCGTCCAGCAGTGGTCCCTGGCGGTCGCTCAGAAGGTCGCGGGGGACGGGGCGATCACCTCGGACGTCGGCCTGCCGCTCGCCACGGTCCTGCTGGCCGCCGTCACGGTCGCCGCCACCTGGTACGCGGGCCAGAAGCTGCGGGCGCTGAAGCTGGCCGGGGAGGAGTGATCCCGGCCTGAGCCGCCGTACGCCTCGGCGACCTCCGTCCTTCCCGAAGGGCGGAGGTCGCCGTATGACCGGACAGGCGGATTGACGGACAGGCGTGCGCGTAACCGTACGTTTATCGGGTCGTTGGGCAGGACGCGTGGGGGCAACTGGAATCCGTGGCGTCGTAGCGATCGTGAAATAGGGGAATGCCGGCACCGGGTGAGGCTCAGCCCACCGGACCGGTCATCGAGTGAGTGGCAACCGTGAGCGTCCTCCACCCCTGAAGCCCGGGGTATGGGCCGTCCTCGTCATTCCCTCGTACGAAAGGCATGCCCATGCCCACGGAAGTCGCCCTGCTCGAATCGCGCACGCTGCGCGTCGAGCAACTGGGGCGCGTCGATGTCCTCGACAAGGTGAAGAGCCTTGTCATGCTCCCGGACGGAATTCACGTTCGCACGGAGGATGTGGCTCGTTACTTCGAAGTATCCACAGGTGCCGTCAGGAGGCTGACCGACCGGCATCAGGAGGAGCTCGCCGAGAATGGCATGCGCGTGCTGCGCGGCCCTGACCTGCAGTCCTTCCATAGCGACATGATGTCGCTATGGACCGGCGACGGGGTGGAAAGTTATCCACAGGCGGCCACGCAGCTGCGGATCTACACCCGCCGAACCGTCCTCAACGTCGCCATGCTTCTTCGCGACAGCGACATTGCCCGATGCGTGCGGACTTACCTCCTCGACACCGAGGGACCGCTGCGCAGCCAGTACGCCTCCCTCGACCAGCGCGTCACGCGCATCGAGAGCTGTCTCAGCGGGGTCGGCAGCGCGCTCCAGGAGCTCGGGCCGGTGCTGGGCCGGATGTCCGAGCGGCTGGAGAGCCTGGAGCGGAAGGTGGAGGTGACCCATCAGGTGATCGGGGCGATGAGCCTGCGGCTGACGGATGTGCAGCAGGACGTCGTGCGCCTGGACGCGCGGCTGGACTGCTTCGGGCGGCAGCTGAAGGATCTGCGCCGCCGTAGCGGGCGGCGCTGAGAGAGCGGCGGCCCGGCACCGCGGGGAAACGGGTGCCGGGCCGTCGTCGGGATGTCCGGTGGCGGGGCGTCTACCGCACCGGTGCCGACCGGAGGAGCTCCTCCAGGACCACCGCGATGCCGTCGTCCTCGTTGGACGCCGTGATCTCGTGGGCGACGGCCTTGAGGTCGTCGTGGGCGTTGGCCATGGCCACGCCGTGGTGTGCCCAGCCGAACATCGGGATGTCGTTCGGCATGTCGCCGAACGCGACGGTGTCCGCGGCCCTCACGCCGAGCCGGCGGGCGGCCAGCGAGAGGCCGGTCGCCTTGCTCAGGCCCAGCGGCAGGATCTCGACCACACCGGCACCGGCCATGACCACGTCGACCAGGCTGCCGACGGCCGCCCGCGCGGCGAAGGCCAGCGCGTCGTCGCTCAGTTCCGGGTGCTGTATGTAGACCTTGTTCAGCGGGGCGGTCCACAGCTCGGCGGAGTCGTTCACGAAGACGTACGGCAGCGGCCCCTCCTGCACCTGGTAGCCGGGGCCGACCAGCACCTCGCCGTCCAGCCCGTCGCGGCTGGCCGCCAGGTGCAGCGGGCCGACCTCCGCCTCGATCTTGGACAGTGCGAGACCGGCGAGCTGCCGGTCCAGGGTCAGCGAGGTCAGCAGCCGGTGCTCGCCCGCGTGGTAGACCTGCGCGCCCTGACCGCAGACGGCGAGGCCCTCGTAACCGAGGTCGTCCAGGATGTGCCGGGTCCAGGGGACCGCGCGTCCGGTGACGATGATGTGCGCGGCACCGGCCGCGGTGGCCGTGGCCAGAGCCTCGCGGGTGCGCTCGGAGACCGTGCCGTCGTCACGCAGTAGCGTGCCGTCGAGGTCGGTCGCGACGAGCTTGTAGGGGAAGGTCACTTGACGACCGGTTCCAGGACCTCGCGCCCGCCCAGGTAGGGGCGGAGCACCTCGGGGACCCGGACCGAACCGTCGGCGAGCTGGTGGTTCTCCAGGATCGCCACGATCGTGCGCGGTACGGCGCAGAGCGTGCCGTTCAGCGTGGCCAGCGGCTGGACCTTCTTGCCCTCGCGCATCCGGACGGACAGGCGGCGGGCCTGGAAGCCGTCGCAGTTCGACGCGGAGGTCAGCTCGCGGTACTTGCCCTGGGTGGGGATCCACGCCTCGCAGTCGAACTTCCGCGAGGCCGAAGCGCCGAGGTCGCCGGTGGCGACGTCGATGACCTGGAAGGGCAGCTCCAGGCCGGTGAGCCACTGCTTCTCCCACTCCAGGAGCCTGCGGTGCTCGGCCTCGGCGTCCGCCGGGTCGACGTACGAGAACATCTCGACCTTGTCGAACTGGTGGACGCGGAAGATGCCGCGGGTGTCCTTGCCGTACGTGCCGGCCTCGCGGCGGAAGCAGGGGGAGAAACCGGCGTACCGCAGGGGAAGCTTGTCGGCCTCGATGATCTCGTCCATGTGGTACGCGGCGAGAGGGACCTCGGAGGTGCCGACCAGGTAGTAGTCGTCCTTCTCCAGGTGGTACACGTTCTCCGAGGCCTGGCCGAGGAAGCCGGTGCCCTCCATGGCGCGCGGGCGGACCAGCGCCGGGGTCAGCATCGGGACGAAGCCGGCCTCGGTGGCCTGGGCGATCGCCGCGTTGACGAGGGCGAGCTCCAGGAGGGCGCCGACGCCCGTCAGGTAGTAGAAGCGCGAACCGGAGACCTTGGCCCCGCGCTCCATGTCGATCGCGCCGAGCGCCTCGCCGAGCTCCAGGTGGTCCTTGGGATCGAAGCCCTCGGCGCCGAAGTCCCGGATGGTGCCGTGCGTCTCCAGGACGACGAAGTCCTCCTCGCCGCCGACCGGGACGTCCTCGTGGACGATGTTGCCGAGCTGGAGCAGCAGGCGCTTGGCGTCCGCGTCGGCCTCGTCCTGGGCGGCGTCTGCCGCCTTGACATCGGCCTTGAGCTGTTCGGCCCGCTTGAGGAGCTCGGCGCGCTCCTCGGGGGTGGCCTTGGGGATCAGCTTGCCGAGCGACTTCTGCTCGGCGCGGAGTTCGTCGAAGCGGACGCCGGACGACCTGCGCAGCTCGTCGGCGGAGAGCAGGGCGTCGACGAGGTCGACGTCCTCTCCACGGGCGCGCTGGGAGGCGCGAACACGGTCGGGGTCCTCACGGAGCAGGCGAAGGTCAATCACCCCTCCAGGCTACCGGTGCGCGGTTCTCGCACTCGAACCGATATCGCCACGCGTGTCACTATGACCGAATTGCCGGAATTGATATTTCTGGGGGCAAATCGCGGGCAATCGCGGACGCTCGTGGATGCATCGCGGATGCTCGTGGGTGATGGCGGGTGATCGCTGCCCGGTGGGCGTCAATAACGGCCGTTAACTCCCCTGAACAGGGCAGAAGGTGCACTCCGCCTTGACGCACCAGCCTTGAAGAGAGCGGCAGTTGAGGGGTGGGTCGGTGGCCGTTGTCCACAGGGGCTCGACGCCGGAATGGTTATCCACAGGCTGTGAAGAAGTTCTGTGGATACCGGAAGGGATTGTTCCGGGGGGTGGGTGAAGTTCCAGGGATTCCCCGCCCAAACCCTCCTCGGACGCTCATTCGGGTGGGAATTCCTCGCCCTGGAGAGTTGATCAAGGGAATTGATGTGACACGCGAAGACTCGTGCCGCCTCGCACTTCTGTGGACGGCTCCGGGGGTGGTGGGTTGATTTGTCGATGATGTCGCATGTGGGTGTCGACTTATCCCCAGGTCGAGACGCCGCCCTGTGGATAACTCTGCGGAGTGCGTGACTATCCGTAGATCGCACTGCTGCGGAGAGGTCCTGCGTCAGATCCGGCCGTCCTGGCTGCGCGCCAACCAGTCCGCGGCTTCCGTGAACGCCGTGTCCGAGGTGCCCGCCCGCAGCGGCCTGACCTCGTCCGCGGACACACCGGCCCGCGGGTACGAGCCGAGGAACCGCACCTTCGGGCAGATCCGCTTCAGCCCCATCAGGGCCTCCCCGACCCGCCGGTCCGCGATGTGCCCCTCCGCGTCCACGGCGAAGCAGTAGTTGCCGATGCCCTCGCCGGTCGGGCGGGACTGGATCAGCATCAGGTTGACCCCGCGCACCGCGAACTCCTGGAGCAGCTCCAGCAGGGCGCCGGGGTGGTCGTCGCCGAGCCAGATCGCGACGGAGGTCTTGTCGGCGCCGGTCGGGGCGGAGGGCCGGGCGGGCCGGCCCACCAGGACGAAGCGGGTCTGGGCGTTCTCCGCGTCGTGGATCTCCGTCACCAGTGGTTCGAGGCCGTAGGTGGCGGCGGCGAACTCCCCGGCGAACGCGGCGTCGTAGCGCCCCTCCTGGACCAGCCGGGCACCGTCCGCGTTGGACGCCGCCGACTCCCACACGGCCCCCGGGAGGTGGGCCGCCATCCAGTTGCGCACCTGTGGCTGGGCGGCCGGGTGCGCGGTGACCGTCTTGACGTCCGACAGCTTGGTCCCGGGCCGCACCAGCAGCGCGAAGGTGATGGAGAGCAGCACCTCGCGGTAGATCATCAGCGGTTCCCCGCTGGTCAGCTCGTCGAGCGTCGCGGTGATGCCGCCCTCGACGGAGTTCTCGATCGGTACGAGCGCTGCCGCGGCCTCCCCGTTGCGTACGGCGTCCAGGGCGGCCGGTACGGAGACCATCGGGGCGAGCTCCCGGGTGGCGGCTTCCGGGAGCGTACGGAGGGCGACCTCGGTGAAGGTGCCTTCGGGGCCGAGATAGGCGTAGCGCGTGGCTGACATACGGTCACCCTAATGCGCCCTGCGGCGGCCGCCGCGCTGTCTCAGGATGCGGTCGGGGGCGCGGTCCGGGGGCCCTTCTCCGCGACTCCAGCGGTGCGCCCCTTCCTCTGACTCCAGCAGCGCGGCCCCTGGCCCACGGCTCCGGCGGCCGCCGTGCCCCTACGACTCCAGCAGCCGCTGCCCCACGTACTCCCCCTCCGCCGCTCCGCCCGGTACCGCGAACACTCCGCTCGACTCGTGGCGGATGAAGCGCGACAGCGCATCGCCCCGGTCGAGCTTGCGCTGCACCGGCACGAAGCCCCGGAACGGGTCCGCCTGCCAGCAGACGAACAGCAGCCCGGCGTCCGGAGTGCCGTCCTCCGCGATGCCGTCGTGGTACGAGAACGGGCGCCGCAGCATCGCGGCCCCGCCGTTCTCCTCGGGGGAGGAGATCCGGGCGTGGGCGTTGTCAGGGATCACGAGCCTGCCGTCCGGGCCCGCCTTGTCGAAGTCCATCTCCGTGGTCTCGGTCCCCCCGCTGAGCGGCGCCCCGTCCGCCTTGCGCCGGCCGATGACCCGCTCCTGGTGGTCCACCGGAAGCTTCTCCCAGTCGTCCAGGAGCATCCTGATCCGGCGGACGACCGCGTACGAGCCGCCAGCCAGCCATTCCTGCGGGGTGCCGGGGGAGTCGGGCACGAAGACGCGCCGGTCGAAGTCCTCGTCGGCGGGCTTCGGGTTGCCGGTCCCGTCGATCTGGCCCATCAGGTTGCGGGCGGTCATCGGCCGGGCGGTGGTTCCCGGGGTGCGGTTGAAGCCGTTCATCTGCCACCGCACGCGTGCCGTGCCCGCGGCGCCCTTCTGGATCGCCCGCAGCGCGTGGAAGGCGACCAGCGCGTCGTCCGCGCCGATCTGCACCCACAGGTCGCCCTCGGAGCGCTTGGCGTCCAGGTGGTCGGAGGAGAAGGCGGGCAGCGGGTCGAGCGCGGCGGGCAGTGCGGCGGTCAGCCCGGTGCGAGCGAAGAACGTACGGCCGAAGCCGAAGGTGACGGTGAGGGACGAGGGGCCCGCGTCCAGGGCGATCCCGGTATCGTGCCCGGGGCCGTCGGACCCGCCCGCCGCCGGGCGGCCCGCCATCAGCTCCTTCGCCGTCGCCGACCAGCGCCGCATCAGCGCCGCCGCCTCCTTGCGGCCCGCGCCCGCCACCAGGTCGAACGCGACGAGATGGCCCCGGGCCTGAAGCGGAGCGGTGATCCCCGGTTGATGTTTCCCGTGAAACATCGCCTCGGTCGCGCCGATGGACGTCAGCGCGGCCGGTGCGTCGGGGCGGGTCGCGGCGTACCCTGCGGCGCCGCCCCCGGCGCCCAGCACCAGCCCGGTCGCGCCCGCCGCGCCCGCGGTGCCCAGCAGCCGCCGTCGTGAGACCCCGGGGCTTGAGTCCGTGGTGCCGGGGCCCGGGCCGGAGGTGCCGCCGGCCCCCGGGGAGGCGTTCGTACCGACGCGGCCCCGGGCCTGCTTACTGGTCTTGCTCACGTGCTCAGCCGATCTTCGCGTTCTTGTCGATGGTGACCTGGTCGATGTCCGACGTCCGTACCGTCACCTCGATCTTCCAGTCCCCCGCCATCGGGATCTGTACGCCGCTCGCCGACCAGTGCCCCTCGGCCAGCCGGTCGGGGGCGACCGGCAGCGGGCCGATCTCCTGGGCCTCCAGGGTGAGGGCCACCTTCAGCTCGGGGACGTCCATCGGCTTGCCGTCGCTGCCGTCGATCCACACATGGAGCTCGTTGGAGCCCGTGCGGCCGGGGTCGATGTCGATGCGGACGGTCCCCTTGCCGTTCTGTCCGCCGGTGTCGAACGGCATGCTCAGGTTGACGGGGGTTCCGGCGGCGGGAGCGGCCGCCGCGGCAGTGCCGCCCGCGGCCTCCTCCGTACGGCCCGGTTCGGTGGACGTCAGCAGGGTGGTGACGGCCAGCAGGACCACGGCGACGGCGGTCTCGGCCAGGACCGAGCGGCGCAGCCCGGAGCGCTCCGCGTCGGCGTCCCGTATCCGCTTCTTCTTGGTGGCGGTCAGGGCGGCCCGCTGCCGGGCCAGTTGGGCCGCGCGCTCGGGATCGACGTCGGCCCGGGCGTCCTCGGGCTCGGCCGCCTCGCCCGAGGAGCTGTCCGAAGGATCGTCCGTGTCGTCGTCCGGGACCTCGGCTTCCGGGACCTCGGAGGAAGGCACCGCCGTATCCGTCAGCCGCCCCGTCCACCTCCGGGAGAACCAGGCGACGGCGAGCAGGACCGCGATCAGCACGATCTTGAGGATGAGCAGCTGTCCGTACCGGGTCCCGGTCAGGGCCGACCAGGAGCCGACCTGCCGCCAGGACTGGTAGATGCCGGTCGCCGCCAGGACCACGACGCTGCCGAACGCGACCGTGGAGAACCGCCGTACCGCCGCGCTCCCGATCTCCGGCGTCCGGTACAGCGCCACCAGGAGCGAGGCCAGTCCGCCGAGCCAGGCGGCGACGGCCAACAGGTGCGCCACGTCGACCGGCATGGCGATGCCCGGCTGGATGCCGGTCGAGGCGTGCTCGGACATGGCCCAGGTGGCGGCGATGCCCGAGGCGACCACCCCGCCGCCGACGGCCAGACCGAAGGTGAGGTCCTTCTTCTCGCGCTCGTCCTCGCGCCGGGCGTACGTACCGAACAGCACGGCGATGAACAGGGCGGCCGCTCCCAGCAGCAGCAGCCGGGAGACCAGGGCGGCGCCGGGCTTGGTGTCCAGGACGGACTGGAGCCCGTCGAGGTCGAAGGCGTCGGCGAACCTGCCGCTGCCGGTGTACGGGTTCCGCAGCAGCAGCATGACCAGGGTCGCCGCGGTCAGCGTGACCCAGCCACGCACCACGAGCCGCTGCATCGGCAGGGCGGACGCACCGCCCTGCCAGCAGCCGAGGACGAAGGCGCCGCCGCCCACGAGCAGGACGAACCCCGCGTACGCGGCGTACCGTGCGACGCCGTAGACGACACCGACCGGTCCGCCGCCGACCTCCTGGGAGGGCAGGGCCACCGTGGTGTCGGAGGGGGCGCCGATGGAGAACGTGAACGCGCCGGAGATCGGGTGGCTGTCGGCGGAGATCGCCTGCCAGGCCACCGTGTAGGTGCCGTCCGGCAGCCCGGGGTGCAGCTCGACGCCGTAGCGGACGGTGGAGCCGTCGGACAGGTCCTTCGGCTCGGCGCCGGTGTCGGCGCGCTTGCTGCGGGGGTCCAGGACCCGGATCGACCCGTCGCCGACGGCGATCGCCTCGGAGAAGGTGAGGGTGACCTCCTTGGGCGCGGTGGCCACCACCGCCCCGTCCTGCGGGTCGCTCCCGGTGAGGGCGGCGTGCGCGGATGCCGGGCCCGCGCCGGCCAGCAGCAGCCCGAACACCAGGCTTGCCAGGGCGGCGAGGAGAGCGGCGGCGGCGACGGGCCGTCGTATCGGGGGCCGTCCGAGGCGTGGGGCGGTGGCAGTCAGCACGGGTTCAGTCCCTCACTGCTTCTTCGGGTTGTGGGTGGTTTCCTTCACCGGCAGGTCGACCGTGATGGAGTCGGCCTTCTCGAAGTGCAGCTCGACGGAGACCTTCTCGCCCTGCTCGGGCTTCTGCTTGAGATTCATGAACATGATGTGGCTGCCACCGCGTTCGAGAACGAGCTCGCCGTTCGCGGGGATCTCGAAGGACGAGACCTCCCGCATCTTCTGGTCCTTCGTCTCGTGGATCGAGACGTCGTCGGAGAGCGGGCTGGTCACCGAGGTGAGCCGGTCGTCGGTGTCCCCGCTGTTCTGTACGACCAGGAAACCGGCGGCCATGTCGCTGACGGGCTGCGGCAGATACGCGCCGACGACCTTCAGCTCGGGCTCGCTCTCCGAGGAGCACCCCGCCAGTGCCAGCCCTGCGGTGAGGGCGAGGGCGCCGGCGAGGGCCGTGCGGCGGCGGTTCACGGGGTCTCCCCCTTGACCAGCTTGGGGAGGTCCTTCGCGTACTCCTCGGCGGTGGTGTCCTCGCCGTAGAGGGCGTACCCCTTGTCCGTCTTCGGGGAGAAGGCGATGACCTGGGCGCCGTGCATCGAGACGACGGTCCCGTCCTTCTCCTTCTTCGGCGCGTCGATGCCGATGCCGATCTGCCGCGCCCCGGCCTGGATGGTCGGGAAGTCGCCGGTGAGGCCGGTGAAGGTGGGGTCCTGGGCCCTGAGCCACTTTCCGAGCGAGGCGGGGGTGTCGCGCTCGGGGTCGGTGGTGACGAAGACGACCCGGAGCTTGTCCTGGTCGGCCTTGGGCAGCTCCCGCTTGGCGAGGGAGATGTTGCTCATGGTGAGCGGGCAGACGTCGGGGCAGTGGGTGTAGCCGAAGTAGATGAGCGTCGGCTTGCCCTTCGTCGCCTCGCGGAGGTCGTACTCCTTGCCGTTCGTGTCCGTGAGGACGAGGTTCGGCTTGGTGAAGGGCTGGTCGAGGACGGTGGCGGCCTTGGTCTTCGGTGCGGCGCTGACGTCGGCGATGGACGAGGAGTCCGTCCCGTCGTCACCGGAGCCGCAGGCGGAGAGGGCCAGTGCGGCCGCGGCGGCGAACGCCACGGCCGTCACTGCTTTTTTGCTGCTACGCATGAAAGGGGTGTCCTGAGTGTGGTGCGGGTGGTGGAACCGGCAGGTCAGGCTGTACGGCGGCGACCGGCGAGCACGCCGAACGCGACGCCCGCGATGCCGATGACGATGCCGATGATGCCCAGGGTGCGGGCCGTGGTGTCGCTGGCGGAGGACGCGGCGTGGCTCTTGTCGCCGCTGTCCTTCGCCGAGGCGTCGGTGCCGGCGGCCTTGTGGTCGTCGCCGTCCTTGGCCTCGTCCCCGGCGTCATGCGCCGCGCCACCGCCGTGGTGGTCGTCGGAGGCGGCGGAGAGCTTCAGGACGGGGGCCGGGCTGTCGGGCTCTTCGCCGCCTGCCTTGGGCTCCTCGATCCAGCGGACGACTTCCTTGTTGTCGTACGTCTGGATCGCCTTGAAGACGAGCTGGTCGGCGTCCTCGGGGAGCTGTCCGACGGAGACCGGGAACTGCTGGAAGTAGCCGGGCTCGATCTCACTGCCGTCCGCGGTCCAGGTCACCTTGGAGACGGCCTCGGTGATCTTCTTGCCGTGCACTTCCAGCGGCTTGTCGAGCTTGCTCTTGTCGATCTTGATGTCCCAGCCGGGGACGGCCTCGGGGGTCACGGAGGAGAGCGGGTGGTCGGCCGGGAAGTTGATCTCCAGCTTCACCGTCGAGGCCTGGTCGCGCTCGTTGGGGACCTTGAAGTTGAGCGTCGCGTAACCGCCCTTGGCGGCCTCGCCCTGCGGCTGGACGCTGACGTGGGCGGCGGCCGGGCCGGCGATCAGCAGGGCGGTGGACGCGGCGACGCCGCCGGCGAGGGCGATACGGGAAAGCTTCATGGCAGGAATCACTCCACAGGGAGACAGAGAAGCGGAACATGGTGGTCCGGCGCGCGGGTGCGCGGCGGCATCACGACACCTCGCCCTCCGGTTCCGTGCCGAACCGTCGTCCGGATCACGTACCGCATCGTCGTCCGGCCACGCACGGAACAGGACCGCCGTCCGGTTACGGGAGATACGGGAGGGGTGTCGCGTCAGGCTGCGAGGGCGTACGGGGCCGGAGGCCCGCGCCTGACCACCAGGTGCTGGAGAGGATTCCCGGCCGCGGGCGGGGCGGCCTCGTCGGCCGTACGTACGGCACGCGGCCCGGCCGTGAGCTGCTCGCGCGAGCCGGCCCGCAGTGCGCGGACGAGGGCGAGCGCATTCCGCAGCGACCGCAGCCGGGCCCCGGCCGCCAGGGCCTGGGCGCTGTGAGCGGAGAGCCGGGCCAGCCGGAAGAGCGCGATCTCGCCGCGCCGCAGCAGCCAGCCGGTGGCGAGCGCGACGAGAAGGTGGGCCAGGAACATCGGCAGGCTCGGCAGCAGCGCGGACACCGTGGCGCACACCGCCGCGATGCCGGAAGCGCCGTCCCCGGCCGCTTCGGCTCCTCCGGCGGACGCGAGGTGGCCGTGGCCCTGCGTGAGCGTGGCGGGGTCGATGCCCGCCGTGGAGACGATGCGACGGGCATCGGCGGAGTCCAGCTGCCCGGCCCCGGCCCCGCACACGAGCCCTGCGGCGAACCGGATCAGCGAGTGGTCGCCGCCTGGGGCCGAGGCGGCCGGAGCGCTGCCGTGGCTGCCGTACGCGAAGACGGCGTGCAGGGCGATCTGGCCGCTGGCCAGCGCACCCGTGATCGACGGAAGGGAACGCTCCCGTCCGGCGAGGGCCACGGCGACGGCGAGGACGCCGAGGAATCCGGCGAGCAGCGTCCACACGGGGACGGCCGAGCCGGCGGCGAGGACATGCCCGGCCGCGGACAGCACGACGCAGACCGCGGTGAACACCGCGGCCCTCATGAGCCGCAGACCGGCTCCGGCGCGTGCGAGAGGCGTGGACATGGCCGGGACATCATCGCACTGCGCCCCCGGGAGCGGCACGGCAGGTCCGGAAGATCAGCCTCCGTCCCCAAGCGTGCTTGTTGCGCCTGTTCGTGGGGGATGTACGTACCAAGGACGCCTACGGGAACGGGTACGGGACCGCCCGACCACCGGCCCGGGCGGTCCATACACCGGCCGTCCGAATATCCGCATCCGCCGAACGAGCGCTCTCCGGCCCGATCCGTGCTTACGAAGCGCCGAGGGCGGATACACGTATCGGTACGTCGAGCCGCAGCCAGGAGGCTGGAACATGAGCATCTGGTGGTCTCTCCATCTGCGGCGCGAAGCTGCGAGCGTTCCGCTCGCCCGTCGTTTTCTGCTCGGCACCATGGAAACCGCGGGGGTCGATCCGGACGTCTCCTTCGACCTGTCGCTGGCGCTCAGCGAGGCCTGTGCGAACGCCGTCGAGCACGGCGGCGAGCGTACGGCCCTCGGGGAGCCGGGGGATTCCGGGTGCGGAAGGACCCCGCCGGACTCCGGGCAGTACCGGGTCACGGCCTATCTGGACGGCGAGAAGTGCCGTATCGAGGTCAGCGATTCGGGGCCGGGCTTCCCCGCCCGGCGGGCGCTTCGCCCCGCCACGCACAGCTCCTGCGCCGCCGAGAGCGGGCGTGGCCTCGACCTGATCGAGGAGCTCTCCGACCACGTCCAGTTCGCCAACCGGCCGGGACGCGGCGCGGTGGTGAGCTTCGACAAGGTCCTGAAATGGCAGGAGGGCGCGCTGCTCACGGTGTAGTGAGCGGCGCGCCCTCCCGAGAGGTACGGCGGTGGGTCAGCCCTTCAGCCGCGCCATCCAGGCCTCGACCTCGTCGGCCCGGCGGGGCAGCGTGTCGGAGAGGTTCCGGTTGCCGTCCTCGGTGACGAGGATGTCGTCCTCGATCCGGACGCCGATGCCCCGGTACTCCTCGGGCACGGTCAGGTCGTCGGCCTGGAAGTAGAGCCCCGGCTCCACGGTCAGGCAGACGCCCGGCTCCAGGATGCCGTCGACGTACGCCTCGGTGCGCGCGACGGCGCAGTCGTGGACGTCCATGCCCAGCATGTGACCGGTGCCGTGCAGGGTCCAGCGGCGCTGGAGGCCCAGCTCCAGGACCTTGTCCACGGTCAGGTCGCCGAGCAGGCCCCACTCGACGAGCTTCTCGGCGAGCACGCGCTGCGAGGCGTCGTGGAAGTCACGGAAGGCCGCGCCGGGCTTCACGGCGGCGATGCCCGCCTCCTGGGCCTCGTAGACCGCGTCGTAGATCTTGCGCTGGAGCGGCGAGAACGTGCCGTTGATCGGCAGGGTGCGCGTCACGTCGGCGGTGTAGAGGTCGTTGGTCTCGACCCCGGCGTCCAGGAGCAGCAGCTCGCCCGCGCGGACGGCGCCGTCGTTGCGGACCCAGTGCAGGGTGGTCGCGTGCGGGCCCGCGGCGCAGATCGAGCCGTAGCCGATGTCGTTGCCCTCGATGCGGGCGCGCAGGAAGAACGTGCCCTCGATGAAGCGCTCGCTGGTCGCCTCGGCCTTGTCCAGGCTCCTGACGACGTCCTCGAAACCGCGCGCGGTGGCGTCGCAGGCCTTCTGCAGCTCGGAGATCTCGAAGGCGTCCTTCACCAGGCGGGCCTCGGAGAGGTAGACGCGCAGCTCCTCGTCGCGCTCGGCGGTCACCTTGTCGGTGAGGGCCGCCTCGATGCCCGCGTCGTGGCCGCGCACGTTGCGGACCGGGCCGGTGGCCCCGGCCAGCGCGGCCGCCACCTCGCGGACGTCCTTCGCGGGGATGCCCAGCAGCTGCTCGGCCTCGGCGAGGGAGTGACGGCGGCCGACCCACAGCTCGCCCTGGCCGTCGAGCCAGAACTCGCCGTTCTCCCGGTTGGAGCGGGGCAGCAGGTAGATGGTGGCCTCGTGGCCGCTCTCGCCGGTCGGCTCCAGGACGAGGACGCCGTCCTGGGTCTGGTCGCCGGTGAGGTAGGCGTACTCGGTGGAGGCGCGGAAGGCGTACTCGGTGTCGTTGGAGCGGGTCTTCAGGTTGCCCGCGGGGATGACCAGGCGCTCGCCGGGGAACCGGGCGGAGAGCGCGGCGCGCCGGGCGGCGGTGTGCTCGGCCTGGGCGATCGGCTGGAGGTCGTGCAGCTCCGTGTCGGCCCAGCCCGACTTCATGTTCTCGGCAAGCTCGTCGGAGACGCCCGGGTACAGGCCGTTCTTCCGCTGCTTGATCGGCTCTGCTGCCTCGTTCTCTTCGGTCTCCTGCTCCGGGGTTTCCGGGATGAGCTCCTCAGACACGATGTGACTCTCCTTGATACGACGCTGGACCATCACCCATCGTACGGGCGTACGGAAGGGGGCCCAGGGCCCAAGGACCTGTTACCGCGAAGCCCGCGGGAGGCTCACTCGAAGTGCGCGGCGAGGACCACGACGTCCTCGGTGGAGTCGCTCCTGTCCAGGCCGTCGGGGAGCACCGTGCGCAGGACGTGGTCGGCGACGGCCGCCGGATCGTGCCGTTCGGCCTTCGGTACGGAGGCGGCGGCGGAGTGCAGCCGGGCGAAGGCGCGGTCCATCGGGTCGCCGGTGCGGCGCAGCAGCCCGTCGGTATAGAGGAGCACCGTTTCTCCGGGGGCGGGGCTGAACTCCACGCTCGGCGCCTCCCAGCAGGCGAGCATCCCGAGCGGGGCGGAGAGCGTGGTCTCGACGTACTCGCAGCGCCGGTCGCCGAGGACCAGCGGCGGGGTGTGCCCGGCCCCGGCCAGCACGACCTTGCGGGCGGCGGGCTCGCAGTAGGCGAACAGGGCGGTCGCGGTCCGCGCGGGCTCGGTGAGCCGCAGCAGCAGTTCCAGATCGGAGAGTACGGCGACGGGGTCCTCGCCCTCCATCACGGCGTACGCCCGCAGGCTGGCGCGCAGCCGGCCCATCGCGGCCATCGCGCTCGGCCCGGACCCGCCCACGGAGCCCACGGCGAGGCCGAGCGTGTGGTCCGGCAGCGGCAGCGCGTCGTACCAGTCGCCGCCGCCCCGGGGCCCGGTCCGGCGCCGGGCGGCCAGCTGGACGCCGGGGATCCGGGGGAGCCGGCTGGGCAGCAGTTCCTCGGCGACGGCGGCGACGTCCGCGCGGGCGCGCTCCAGCTCGGTCAGGCGGGCCAGGTGCTCGGTGGCGTAGCGGGCGTAGAGGCCGACGAGGTGGCGCTGCTTCTGTGTGGGCTCGGCGGGCTCGTCGTAGAGCCAGGCGGCCGCGCCGAGGCGTCCGGCAGCCTCGGAGGAGAGGGGGAGGGCGTAGCTCGCGGCGTAGCCGAGGCGTCCGGCGACCTCGCGGTGGCGGGGGTCCAGGCTCCGGTCGCCGGGCAGGTCCGGGCTGGTGACCCCGTCCGCGGTGCCGGGGGCGCCGTCGAGGATGCGGCCCAGGGCGGTGGAGCCGCGCGGCACGGTCTCGATGAACCCGAGGTCGGCGTGGGCGAGCCCGAGGCCGATGGTGGCGGAGGGGCCTTCACCGTTCGCCGGTTCCAGAACGAGCAGGCCGCGGCGGGCGCCGACGAGGGCGGCTCCCGCGCGCAGCAGCTCGTGCAGGGCGTCGTCGAGGGTGCTCGTCGCGGCCAGCCGCTCGGTGAGTTCGTGCAGGGTCGTGAGGTCGGAGACCCAGCCTGCCAGCCGGTCCTGGATGAAGGCTCCGGGCGCTGCCGGGACCTCCGTCAGGGGAGCGGGAGTCTGCGTTGAAACCGGAACCTCTGGATCGATTCCAGCCACTTTCGGCAGGTGTGGGGCGCTCATGGCAGCCAGCTTTCCGACCGGTGCGATTCGTCGAATAGCATCGCAAACCCCCATGTGATTCTGCGCCACTATCAATGCATCCACATGTACACGCACAAGTAACCCGATGTCCAGCATTGTCCCCGCGGGGTTCGGGGGATTCCTGCCCTCCCAGTGTCGGTTAACTTGGCCAAAAATTGCACCCCATGGACGCTATTTGCGATCGACTGGGGCTGCTCAACAGGGGCACATCCCGCGTCAGGTCGCCGGGGGAGCGTCATTCCGGGCATGCTGGGTACGTAATCGTTGATGCGCGGGGGCAGTTGTGATCGCCCGGGCCATCGCCCAGGAACCCGGCGGCGGGTTCGGGCGTCCTAACCCGTGACGGTGACGCCTCCGCCCCGAGCGGCGGGGACGGCAGGCGAGGCGCACGCACCCTCGTCCCTCGGTGGCCGGCCCGGCTCGACCCGCCCGGTTCGACCCCGCTCGACTCTGCTCGATTCGGCTCTGCTCCACCCCAGATCGGTTCTATTCGGATCGGTTCCACTCGGCTCGGCTCGGCTCACGCTCGGTACTGGCGGCACGCCCGTAGCGCCCCGTACCGCAGAACTGATGAGTACGTACGCACAGCGAAGAGATACGCACGTGGTGTCACACCCGCGTGGTGTCATGTGGACTCGGCGTTCAACGGAAAGGAACGAGCGCTCATGCGCGAGATCCTCGGAAGGCGACGCAGGCTCCGGCTCCGGCGCAAGGAGGGGGCCGCCCGGCTCGACGCGGCCCTGACCTGCGCCACCGTTTGGCGGTGGCCTGTGCTCCCCGGAGCCGGGACGGCGCCGGCCGCCCCGCACGGCGAGCGCGGCTGCGCCTGCCCCGAACCCGACTGCGCCGTACCGGGCGCACACCCCTTCGATCCCGGGCTGCTGGCGGCCACCACGGACGAACGCATGGTGCGCTGGTGGTGGGCCAACCGCCCCACGGCCCCGGTGCTGCTGGCGACGGGCGGCCGTGCGCCCTGCGCGGTGAGCCTGCCCGCCGTGGCCGGAGCCCGCGCGCTGAGCGCCCTGGACGCCCTCGGCATGCGGCTCGGCCCCGTCGTGGCGACGCCCACCCGGTGGTCGCTGCTGGTGGCCCCGTACACCCTGGAGCGGCTCGGCGAACTGCTGTACGCGAAGGACTGGGTACCCAGTTCGCTCCGGTTCCACGGCGAGGGCGGCTATCTCGTGCTGCCGCCGTCCGCGATCAGCACGGGCCAGGTCCGCTGGGAGCGGCCACCCGCGCCGATCGGAGCCTCCGCCTCCGATTCCTCCGCCCCGGGGTCGGCCCGGCGGCGGGCCAGGGGCGGGGCCCCCGCGGCCGCGGCTCCCTGGCTCCCGGATGTCGAGGCGGTCCTGGACGCCCTGGTCGAGGCCAGCACGGGCGCCCCGGGCGGCGGAAGCAGACTGGCGTACTGACGGCGTGCGCAGGCGGGTGTACTGACCGAGTGTGCCGGGGGGGGGGGGGGGGGGGGGTCCCCCCCCCCCCCCCCCCCCCCCCCCCCTCCCCCCCCCCCCCCCCCCTCACCTCCCCCCCCCCCCCCCCCCCCCCCCCCCCCCCCCCCCCCCCCACCGACCGCCTGCGCCGACGGGCGTACTGATCGCGCGCGAACTGACCGGCGTACTGACACGGTCCCTCGGCTCACTCGTACGGGTGTGAGTCGGGGCCGGATCCGCGGTGTGCGGGTGCGGGGCGGCCCGGCGGCGCGCATTCCGCCGATATCGTCGCCCCGTCGTCACAATTCGCGCAGTCGCCAGGTGGGGCCACCATGAATCTCCGCATGATCGGCCTCACGGCTGTCGTCGTATCCGCGTGTCTGGTTCCCCTGATTGCATCCGCGGATCCCGTGGGTACTCCGGTTGTCGTGGAGGGCCGTGCGGGCGATGCGAAATCTTCTGGCACTTCGCCAGAAAGTTATCAGGGAAAGCTTTCTGATGAACTATCCGGAGATGTGGGCACCCCTTCCTCTTCGGTGTTGCGGAAATCGCCATCGAAAATGGACGCAGAAGCCGGACCCCTGTCTGAATTTGATCGCCCGGCGGTCCCCGGTGGTGGCCCTGACGTCGCCCGGTGCGGCCCCGAGGTGGTCGCGCCGGAGGGCGTCGAGGCGCAGACCTGCGTCATGGCCCGGGACGGCGAGACCTGGGCGCGTACGTACTACCGCAACACGACCGGTGAGGAACTCCGGTCCGTGCTCACGCTGATGGGCCCGGGCGGCCGGACCGTGGAGCTCCACTGCGCGCCGACGGCGCACGACGAGCCGGGCAGCTGCGAGACGCCGCACGGGGTGTCGGCCGGGAAGCCTTCGGCGTACTGGGCGGTCGCGGAGTTCGTGGGCGCTGGGCCGGTGGAGGAGGCGCCGCTGCTGCTCCGCGCCGGGTCGGACCGGGCGTCCGCCGACCCGGGCGCCGCGACGGGCTGAGCGCCGTCGGCGGTGGCGTACCGAGGCCGGGCGCAGGGGGCCGCGGCCGGAGACGAGGACGCCCGGTCGCTGGCGACGGGGGATGCACCAGCGACCGGGCTTCTAGAACCGTAACAAGAGATCTGCCGTTCGCAAATTCGATCTCGCCTGTAGGGACAGGGATTTACTTACGAGTACGGTGAGTTGTGACGCGGATCACCGTCTGCGGCGGCTCCTTGCCCGTGTCAGCTGAGCGTCACCTGGCGGTTGGTGAGCCCGCCCCGGGCGCGCCGCTCCTCGGCGGTGAGCGGGGCGTCGGAGGCGAGCGCGGAGGCCAGCCGCTCGGCGAACGCGACGGCGGGCTTCTCACAGGCCTCGGCGCCCATCGAGCTCGGCAGGTCCCAGACGGGGACGACCAGCCCGTGCGCCCGGAACGACCCGACGAGCCGGGTGCCTTCGCCGAGCGAGGAGGTGCCTGCGGCATGCAGCCGGGCGAGCGCGTCGAGGAGCTGCTCCTCGGGGTGCGGCATGACCCAGCGCAGGTGGTTCTTCTCCGGGGTCTCGCACCAGTACGCGGCATCGACGCCGGACAGCAGCGTCGTCGGGATCGCGGCGGCGTTGGCGCGCTCCAGGGAGGCGGACACCTCGGGTGTCGCGTTCTCCGCGTCGGGCACCCAGAACTCGAACCCCGTGTGCACGTCCGGCTCGAACGCGGCGTCGGGGGCGAGGAGATCCTGGAGGCGGGGGCCGTCGGCCGGGACCCGGCGGGCGGTCACGGGCGAGCCGGGCTCGGCCTCCAGGGCCCGCTGGAGGGTGTCCGCGAGGTCGCGGCTGAGGTCGCCGGACGAGGTGTCGTTCTGCAGGGCGAGCAGGACGGAACCGTCGTCGCGGCGCAGGGCGGGCCACGCCATCGGCAGGACCGTCGCGAGCGTCACCGACGGAACGCCCTCGGGCAGCCCGTCCTTCAGGGTCAGTTCGACCGTGGCGGCAGGCACCAGCTCCCGCAGCGCGACCCAGTCGCACTCGCCCGCGAGCCCCTCGAACGGGCGGTGCACGAGCTCGGTCACGGCCTGGGCGGCGGCGCGTCCGTGACACGCCTTGTAGCGACGGCCCGAACCGCACGGGCAGGGCTCACGGGCTCCGACGACCGGGATCTCACCGTCCTTGAGCTGCTGCTTCCCGGCCTTGGACTGAGGGCGCTTCTTGGCCATGCTGGGCGTTCTCCCGAGTGCGACGGTACGACGGTGCTACAGAGCGGTATCGGCGCGAGCCTAGCGGCCCGGGAGGATGCGGCGGCACCGCGCGGCGTACGGGGCGCGCTGACGGGCGGTCGCTCGGGGCGGGCGCTCCTGGGGCGGCCTGAGACCGGGGCGGGTGTCTGGGGTGGTTCCGGGGTGGGTCGTGCCGGTTGGTGGCGGGTTCTCCGGGGCGGGTTGTGTCGGTCGGTGGCGGGTGTCTCGGGTTCGGCCCGCGCCGGTCGGCGGCGGAGTGTCCGGGGCGGCCCGTGTCGGCCGGGGCGAGCGTCTACGGGGCGGCACGTGTCGGTCGCGGGCGGGCACCCGGGGCGGCCCGTGGCGTCCGGATCAGCCGACGTCGTCGAAGGCCTCGGAGAGGTCCAGCCCGGGAAACCCGGCAGGCCCGCTGACGCCGGGCAGCCCGCCGATGCCGACCGGCCCGCCGATGCCGGGAGAGCCACCGACTCCGGTTGCGGGAGGGCCACCGATTCCGGGCGGTCCACCGGCGCCGGGCGGCTTCTTCGAGGAGACCAGGGCCCAGACGGTGACCTCGCCGGAGGCGTCGTCGCGTACGCCCCACTCCTGGGCCAGGGCGCTGATGATGTTGAGCCCCCGGCCGCCGCGGGCCGTCACCGATGGCGTCGCCGGAACGGGACGGGTCGGGCCGCCGCCGTCCGTGACCTCCACGGTCAGGCCGCCGTGCGTGTCCACCCGCCAGGCGGCGCGGATGTCGCCGTCGCCGACGTCGGCGTGCCGCCCGAGGGGCCTGCCGTGCCGGCAGGCGTTGCTGAGAAGTTCGGAAAGGATCAGAACGGCGTCGTCGACGACCGCGTCCGACACCCCGTTGCCGCGCAACTGCTCACGCATCCGGTGTCGTGCCTGCCGCACGCCGGCAGGGCCATGAGGAACGGCCATGCTCGACGACGCGGGCACCTCTTGTGCCACCACCAACGCCACCCCCGAGACCTCCTTCGCCCCATGCCACGGGTTGGATGCCCCACTGGGCTGGACCGGAAACCGGCCAAAGCGCTGCTGGTGACGCACTCGTCACGACCGAATGCGCAGCGAGTGCGCCGGTGTACTCCCCGTGACGAGAGGTGTCGGGTGGCGCTTATGTGTTAAATGCGGCCCAGTTGGGACAGAACCTGCTTGGGGCGGTTGGTGATGATCGCCTCGACGCCGAGTTCGGCGCAGAGCTCGACGTCGGCCGGCTCGTTCACGGTCCACACGTGCACCCGCTGCCCGGCGCGGTGGAGCCGTTCGATGTAGCCGGGGTGGCTGCGCACGATCCGCATGCCGGGTCCTGCGATCCGGGCCCCGGCGGGCAGCCGCCCGTCCCGCAGCCGGGGCGAGACGAACTGCATCAGATAGACCGTGGGCAGCGTGGGCGCCGCCGCCTGGACACGGTGCAGGGAGCGGGCGGAGAAGCTCATGATGCGGATGGGCGAGGGCTCGTCGGCGACGGCGGGCGGATCGGCGAGCCCGAAGCGCTTGAGCAGGTGGAGGAGCCGCTCCTCCACCTGTCCGGCCCACCGGGTGGGGTGCTTCGTCTCGATGGCCAGCTGGAGCGGCCGCCCGGTCGCCCGTACCTCGGTGAACAGCTCCAGGAGCCGTTCCAGGGTGAGCACGGAGGTGAGCTCGCCCGGCACCGGATCCCAGTCGGGCGACTCCTCGCGGTCCTTCCAGGAGCCGAAGTCGAGGGCGGCGAGGTCGGCCAGCTCCAGCGCCGAGACGGCGCCGCGCCCGTTCGACGTACGGTTCACCCGCCGGTCGTGGACGCAGACGAGATGCCCGTCGGCGGTCAGCCGGACGTCGCACTCCAGGGCGTCGGCGCCGTCCTCGATCGCCTTGCGGTAGGCGGCCAGGGTGTGTTCGGGGGCGTCGTCGGAGGCGCCGCGATGGGCGACGACCTGGATCGAGGTGTGCGTGCTGCGCTGTCGTGCTTGGGTCACCCGCGCCATGGTGTCACCGCCACGGGGGTGGGTGAGCACATGTCACCCTGGAGGTCTGTTTTGTCTGATGTAAAGATTGGTGTGCGGATGCACAGGTCCTGCTTACAGTGACCCGACGCGCTGTGGGAAAAGCTGACCGCAGACACGTGCACAGCGGATTTCCTGCCGAAGACCGACTGGATGCCGAGTGGAACCGAGGAGCAAAGAGCTGTGAGCACCGAGAACGAGGGCAACGAGGACAACGCGGTACCGGCCGCGCCGTCCGCACCTCCCGTGCCGGCCGCCACTCCCGTGCCGGCCCCTGACGGAGCGACACCCCCGTCGTCGCCCTCGTCACCGCCGGCTCCGCCCCAGGACACCGCACACACCACCCAGGGCACGCCGGGCGACGCCACCGCACCGGCCACCCCCGCGCACGCGGAAGCACCTCGCCACGACCCCACGCACCAGGGCGCCCCGAGCCAGGGAGCCTCGCACCAAGGAGCCCCGAGCCAGGGCGCCCCGCCCTCCCACCCCACAACGCCCCACGCCCCCCAGGCACCTCACCCGCCGCAGCACTCCCCGTACGGCGCGGCGCCCGAGCCCCCCGCGGGCGCGGCCGCCTGGCCGCCGCCCCCGCCGACCGTCCCGTCGTACGCCGGCGGGGACGCCGGTCACGCGTCAGGCGGCATCGGCAACGGGAGCGGCCACGGCCCGGTCTGGGGCGCTCCGGTCCCGCCCGGCTCCGAACCGGCGCGCGGCAAGCGCCGGGGCGGCGGGCTGGTGGCGGCCGTCGCGGTGGCGGCGCTCGTCGCGGGCGGTATCGGCGGCGCTCTCGGCTACTGGGCGGCCGACCGCACCGACAACCGGACCTCGGGCGGCTCGACCACGATCTCGGCGTCGGACACCCCGAGGGACCTGAAGCGCCCCGCGGGCACGGTGGCCGGGGTCGCGGCGAAGGCGCTGCCCAGCGTGGTCACGATCGACGCGCAGGGGAACAGCGGCGAGGGCGGCACGGGCACCGGCTTCGTGTACGACAAAGAGGGCCACATCCTCACGAACAACCACGTAGTGGCCTCCGCGGCGGAGGCCGGTGAACTGTCGGCGACGTTCTCCAACGGCAAGAAGTACGCGGCCGAGGTGGTCGGCCGGGCACAGGGTTACGACGTGGCCGTGCTGAAGCTGAAGAGCCCGCCGCCGGGCCTGGCCCCCCTGCCCCTCGGCAACTCCGCGAGCGTCGCGGTGGGCGACTCGACGATCGCGATCGGGGCGCCCTTCGGCCTCTCGAACACGGTGACCACGGGCATCATCAGCGCGAAGAACCGCCCGGTGGCGTCCGGGGACGGCTCCAGCGGCAAGAACTCGTACATGAGCGCCCTGCAGACCGACGCCTCGATCAACCCGGGCAACTCCGGCGGCCCGCTGCTGGACGCGACGGGCGCGGTCATCGGCATCAACTCCGCGATCCAGTCGACCGGCGGCGGCCTCGGCCCGTCCCAGGCGGGCTCCATCGGCCTCGGCTTCGCGATCCCGATCAACCAGGCCAAGAACGTCGCCGAGCAGCTGATCAAGACCGGAAAGCCGGTCTACCCGGTGATCGGCGCGACGGTCACGATGGAGGAGAAGACCGGCGGCGCGGCCATCTCCTCCCAGGGCGTGGGCGGCACCCCCGCCGTCACCCCGAACGGCCCGGCGGCCAAGGCGGGCCTCAAGGCGGGCGATGTGATCACCAAGTTCAACGACACCGTGATCGACAGCGGCCCGACCCTGATCGGCGAGATCTGGACCCGCGAGCCGGGCGAGAAGGTGACCCTGACCTACGAGCGCGACGGCAAGACGGCCACGGCCGAAGTCACCCTGGGCCAGCGCGAGGGCGACAGCTGACCGGCTAGGCTGTCCCAAGCGTCGAACCGGCCCCACCCGGGCCTGACGGCCCATCGGCTTGCACAGCCCTGGACCGCCGACGCGGGGTGGGTTGCCCGAGCGGCCTAAGGGAACGGTCTTGAAAACCGTCGTGGCGCGAGTCACCGTGGGTTCAAATCCCACACCCACCGCGGATGAACGGCCCCTGACCAGGTGCATCGGTCGGGGGTCGTTCTCGTTGCGCGCGGCTCGTAGCAGGAAGCGAACGCGGTTCAGAAGCCTTTGCGGTGCTCGTGCCAGGCCGTGGCGGCGATCGCGAGTCGCTGGGTCCACGGGGTGGGATCGGCGGTGCTGATCTCGTTCCAGAGGGTGTGGTTGGCGGCGGCGAAGGCGGTGATGCCCTCGGTGGGGGCGGTGTGCCAGGAGGGGATCTCGGCTGCCCACTCTTCGGCCGATGCGGGAGTGTGACCGGCGGCGATGAGCCAGATGACCCAGTAGCCCGCGTCGAGCCAGGCCGCCCCGCGGGTCGCCCAGGCCCAGTCGACCAGACGGGCCCGGTCGCCCCCGGGGGCGCGGTCGTCGACGAGGACGTTGGCGTTGTTCAGGTCGGTGTGGAGCAGGTGGGTCCCGCCGAAGAACCGGCGGTCGTCGGGGTGGGCGGCGTAGCGCTCCAGGCGCTGTTCGGCATGGCGCAAGTCGATGCCGGGACAGGGGGTCTCGCCGAGTCGGCGCAGGAGGGCGGCGGCTTCGGGGAGGTCGGGGGAGCCGGGGGTGTAGTCGGCGTGGTGGCCGGTGAGGGCTTGGAAGCCGAGGAGGTCCCATCCGGCGGTCTCGACGCGCCAGCGGAGGGCGGGGGCCAGGCCGGTGAGGAAGGGGGCGACGGTGGCCTCCCGGCGCTGGGTCCAGGCGCGGGGGTGGTCGGTGCGCAGCCCTTTGATGTGCCAGGTGCCTGTGGCGGAGGCGACGCGGGCGGCGATCTCGCTGTTGAAGCCCTCGGCTGTCTCCTCGACCGTGAGGAGGGGGCCGGTGTGCTCTTCGACGGCGGCGCGGGCGGCGGGCGGCAGGCGGTCGAGGCCGATGCGGATGGTCGCCATGGGGCTTCACTCTTCCACGGAAGCGGGTGCGGGTGTGGGCGTGCAGTGGTGCGGGGACTTCGGACGGAAGAACGTCCGGAAGCCCCCGCGGTTCTGTGCGACCGGGTTGTCTACCGGTACGGGTTGTCGTCGTTGCAGCCCGGGACGGCGCCCTCGGTCAGCACCTCCAGGTCGTCCAGGAGGATGACTCCCTCGCGCTCCTGCGGGGCCGGCGGCCGGGGGCTGATCTCCACCATGACAGCGGTCATGACGCTTCCTCGCTTTCGTGTTGGCAGTAGGTGTTCAGTGGTGCCTTCGCCTCCTGGTAGGCCTTGGCGAGCGGTCGGCAGACCCGGCAGGTGCCGGAGAGCTGGCAGCTGCCGCAGCCGCCGGTGCGAAGCATCTGGGCATCGGCGATGCCGGGCAGACGGAGGAGTCCGTCCAGGCCCTCGGACATGAGGTCGATGGGGTTCTCGCGGCCGACCTTGCACATGGTTGCCAGCCCGTGCGGGTCGATGTGGAAGAAGGTGTGGCCGGCGGGGCAGCCCTTGAAGACGCTCGTCTTGTCCAGGAAGCCAGGGGCCTGCGCGGCGAGGGGTTCGGGTGTGCCGGTGTACGTGGGGGAGATCGTTCCGTACTCCTGGCGGCTCGCCCCGTACCGCTCGGCAAGGGCGCGCATGGCGTCCAGCTCATGGGCGTTGTGGCGGGTGATGATCAGCGCCAGTTCCAGGGCAATGCCGGCCCCGTGTGCCGCGACTAGCCCCTTCTCGACCAGCTTGAACGCTCCCGGCTTGCGGGTGAGCGCGTCGAAGCTGTCGGGGGTCGCTCCGTAGAGGGAGACGGTCACCTTGTGCGGTGGAAGGTCGCGCAGGAGCTCGATGATCTCGGGGCGGTGGAGCCGGGAGCCGTTGGTCAGGATCTCGATCAGCATCCCGGACCGGTGGGCGAGCGCGTACGCGTCCACGAAGTCCCGGTCGATCAGCGGCTCGCCGCCTGTGAACTGGAGCCATAGCACCCCGGCGTCCCGCAGCAGGTGCAGGAGCCGGACCTTGTCCGGCCAGGGCAGCCCCTCGAGCTTCCGTTCCGCGAGGTAGCAGTGCTCGCAGTTGAAGTTGCAACCCTTGTTGATCTCGTATGTGGCCCGGCCGTAAACGAGGCCGGTCTCGGAGCGTACGAGAACGACGTCCCGCGTCACTGCGCCTGCCAGGTCCAGGCCCCAGGCTGTGCGGGCGTGGTCGAGGAGCCAGACCGGCGCAGGGCTACTGCTCTCGGCCGTCGAGGCCAGCTCTTCGTAGAGCGTCCGGGGAATGCGCATGCCGCCCTTGGAGCCAGGGCGGGCGATCAGGAACGTTCCGTTGTACGGGCTTGCGATCAGCTGGTGCACGAGATCTCCTCCAGGGCGTCTTCCCAGGTGTGCTGCTCGGTGTGGTCGGCGAACAGGCAGCAGGCCTCGCCGTCGGGCCCCGGGGCGGCCACCGGGCAGTCCGGCAGCACGATGAGTTCCGCCTCGTCCGTCCCGTGCCAGCGGAGCCACAGCGCGGTCCCGTACGCGCAGGCGTCGGTGAGGAGACCGAAGTGCTCACCCTCGTCGTGCGCGGACAGCTGGCACTGCACCGCCCTGTCGATGTACTTGGCGGCCGACTTCTGCCGTGCTTCCCGTGCCAGGTCGAGGGGCACCCGGCACCAGTGCGCGCACCGCATCACGACACCATCCGGCAGGATGCAACGGCGTTCCGAGCCTGTTGCGAGCACCGGGGACAGACGCAGGGCGGGTAGCGGCCCGGGTTCTCCGGGACCACCGGGTCCTCGCCCAGGCGTACCTCCGTGAGAGGCCCCCACGTCTGGCCGGAGTCGCGGGAGACCCGCAACGTCATCCGTACGTCGTCCTGTCCGTTCGCCATGGCCAGGAGCATCGCGATTCACGGGCCCGGCCAGAAAGGCCAAGCGGATTACCCAACTTGGGTAACATCACCCTTGGTTGAACAAGTGCAGCGATCTGTAGTCCTCATGCCGGAGCGTGCCCGATGCCCGAGTCATCTCGCTCGAAGGAACTCCCGGTCAGCCTGCTCACGGACCAAGTGATGATCGAGGCATGCCAGGCCAGAGACTTCGGCCGCATCTTTCAGCTGGTCAAGGCACGAGCAGGCATCTATCCGTCGATGATCGCGCGCCGCTGCGACCTGACCCCGAGCCGCGTGGGCGAGGTGATCGCCGGACGGCGGCAGCTGCTGCACATGGACGTGATCGAACGGATCTCGGACGGACTGCGCATCCCCGGACACATGCTCGGACTTGCCCGACGCTCCTGGGAGACGCCGCCCAGCCTGACGGTCACGCCGCGCGAACCGGCCGAGGTGCCGGCCTCAGCCGTCGAACCACTGGCCGCCGGACTACCGGGGGCAGGCGTCGACAGCATCCTCGCCCTGGCGACCGAGCGGGATCTCAGTGCCTCGACGCTGGACGCGTTGCACTCGTCGATCGCGGACTACTGGCGCCGGGACGACGAGCACGGCGGCGAGACCTTACGGCCGGCGGTCGTCGGTCAGCTCCGCTACGTCATCGATCTCCTCAAGGAGCAGCGTCCGGCTCCCCTACGGGACGGCCTGCACAGCATCGCGGCCGAGCTGGCCCGGCTCACCGGGTGGACCTACTTCGACGCCCGCCAGTACAACCAGGCACGCGCCTACTTCACCGAATCCCTCGGCCTGGCCAAGGCCATTGACGACCGCCAGTTCATGGCCAACGTCCTCGCCTGCATGAGCCTCCAGGCCACCTACCAGGACAAGCCCGGCGACGCCCTCGCGCTCGTCACGGCTGCTCAGGACCAGGCCCGAACGGCTGCGGGGACGACACCGCGTGTGCTGGCCATGCTCGCGATGCGCGAAGCCTTCGCCCACGCCACCCTCGGCAACCACGGCGCGACTCACACCGCGATCTCGGAAGCGCACACCCACTTCGGACGGATTAGCACCGGTGATCCCGACCCGGCCTGGGTCGCCTATTTCGACGAGCCGAAGCTGATCGTGGACACCGGTATCGCGCACGGCCGCCTGGGCGAAGCCGCCCTCGCCGAACCCCTGGTTGCGGACGCTCTGCGCCGAGAACACCAGACGAATCACCGAGGCCGCGCCTTCCACGCTTTCTGGCTCGCCCGCACTCAGCTCCAACGCGGCAAACTCGGCGAGGCGTGCCACGCGGCCATGGACGCCCTGGCCCCGGCAGCGGCCGTCAGCTCGCAACGAGTCGCCGGCCACCTCCGGGAGTTCTACGAGCAGTTGGAGCCCTTCCGCCGGGAACCGGCCGCGGTGGCGTTCGAGTCCAGGCTCCGGGAAGCGCTGCCCCGGCAGATCAGCGGATCGCGTCGTCCATAAGTACGTAGAGCAGCCCGACGAGGGATCCGCTGCTGACGATCTCGCGCCGGTCGATCATGCCCCGCACATCGGCCAGCGGGATCCATTCGATCCGGTCCGACTCGTTCTTCTCGGTCGGCGGGCCTTCGTACGTTGCTCCGTCGGCCCGGAAGATGTGGTGTTGGGAGTCGGTGATGCCGTTGGCCGGCTCGGCGTAGATCAGCGACTTGATCGGGCCGGGCCGCCAGCCGGTCTCCTCCAGCACCTCACGGGCTGCTGCTTCCGCCGGGCTCTCGCCCTCCTCGACCAACCCCATGGGCAGCTCCCATGCCCAGGCGTTCGTGATGAAGCGGTGCCGCCACATCATCAGGACCTCGCGCCGCTCGTTGACGACGGCGGCCACGGCCAGGTGGCGGAGCTTGACGACGTGGTGCTCCCAGCGGTTCCCGTCGGGCGTCTCGACGTCGGTGAGCCACAGGTTCACCCAGTTGTTCTCGTAGATCGGACGTTCCCCGTAGATCTTCCACTGCATCGCTGCGGCCCCTCTCGATCGGCCTCCAGCATCGCAGAGCTACAGCCACCGGCTCCCAGGTTCGATCAAATTCACGTCATAGTGACGAATAGGTAGTCGGCCTGAGGAGATGAGGACGGTAGTGATTGGCCCTCGCTCAAGGCCGCGAGCGGGGGCCAACCTGTTGTCAGCCAGTTGTGAAGCCAGGGCTAGCTGTTGTTGCCTTCCTGACCACGGCGTCGACGCCACCGCGCGAGTGTGCTCCGGCCCGCAAGTACACCGATAGTTGTGGCAGTGCTTGCCGCCAGATTGGCGAGAATGTCGATGAGAAAGCCCTGCATGTGCTCTCCATGGGCAGCTTGAAGCTACCCACCGGATGAGCGGGCTTGCGGCGAACGTCACGTACGTGACTGGAAAGTGACCCCGTCCTCGCCCAGGGGCTGCCCTAGCTGTACGGCAGCAGCTTCATGGCAGCAACGAGATGTCCAGCTCGGTGAAGCCTGCAGCTCTCATCTCATCTACGAGCTGCCACCACCTTGCTGCTTCAACTTGGGGGATGCGCGGGCATGCTGGGCACCTGAAGACGTATGAACTACGACCCATCATGGATCCAGGCTCGGCGTCCCGCATGGGTGACGCGAAGT
Organism: Streptomyces sp. NPDC033165; assembly: GCF_055577965.1. Classification (NCBI taxonomy): domain Bacteria; kingdom Bacillati; phylum Actinomycetota; class Actinomycetes; order Kitasatosporales; family Streptomycetaceae; genus Streptomyces; species Streptomyces sp. NPDC033165. The sequence continues at coordinate 519,347 of NZ_JBVIPK010000003.1, read as the reverse complement.
ATCTGAGGGCATGGGTCATCCCATGGCTGCCATCAGCTTCGCGCCGGGCCATCGTCAGACGGACTCGCGCGTGCTGGCCCCTATCGGTGCATACGATCCCGACTCGGTACTCCTTGGCCATACCGACAGTCTCCTGTAACTCTCCAAACTGTGTTCGTACAGAACCTTCGGAAGCGATGATCGAGAGTTCCATCGCGCAGTCGGAGTGTTGATATGCCTAGTCAGGAACAGGTTCTCTCGTACGCTCGCTCACTGGCCCAGACACTGCAAGGAGTCTGGTGTGGAAGCCCGGTAGGAACGGGGACGGCCGGGGCTGGTGGCAGATATCGGACCACCAGCAGCTTCCTGCCCTGATGGCGAACGCGTTCGCTGGCATGGAGTTCCTTCGCCAGTACGCCGGAGAGGACAGCTTCTGGACTTCCCGAGCTGCTGAGGTGTACCAGAGCAAGGGCGACAACCAGTCGACTGAGTCGGGAGCTCGCGCCGTCGGCGACGTCCTGCTTACCTGGGTTCGACAGGTCGAAGCGGGTGTCAGTGAAATCGTTGGTGCCCGTGCGTGGTCTGAAGTGGGCTTGATCAGCACGGACATGATGGGCCAGGTGCGGCGGTTGCTGGGCGACAAGCAGACCCATCCTGCTGCGGCCATTGTGTTGTGTGGCGCCGCTTTGGAGAGTGCACTGCGGTCGCTGATCGAGGCCCGTGGGCTAGAGCTGCCCGAGCGTCCTTCGCTCAGCACGTACTCGCAGCTTCTGCGCAGGGAGGAGCTGATCACGAAGCAGGAAGCAAAAGATCTTGAGCAAGTAGGCGGACTCCGTAATGCAGCGGCTCATGGCCAGTTCGATGAGCTAAGCCGCGAGCGTGCCGGCCTCATGGAGCAGCAGACCAACCTCCTGCTCAGTAGGATCTCTGCACTTCATCTGTAGGACTGCTGGAGACGGTGCGATCGGGCCCGCAGCGGCCGCAGTGGACCCGGTGTGGACCGCCTGGCACCACAGGGCGTAGTGACGGGGCCGAAGGAGTAGGTCAGGCACGTACAGCAGGCTTCCCGCAGCACCCTCTCGAAAACCGTCGTGGCAGCGATGTCACCGTGGGTTCAAATCCCACACCCACCGCGGATGAACGGCCCCTGACCAGGTGCATCGGTCGGGGGTCGTTCTCGTTGCGCGCGGCTCGTAGCAGGAAGCGAACGCGGTTCAGAAGCCTTTGCGGTGCTCGTGCCAGGCCGTGAGGATCTCCCGGGCGGGGCGCACCGACGCCGCCGACCGTGTCTTGCGGTCCCGGGGATTCGACCCGTCACCGCGTTGGATCGGTTGCCGGCGGGGGCGGAAGCGGTGGGAGCGCCGCCAGTACCTTCGGCATGTCCTTCTTCCGCGTCACGATCAGCACCGGTACGCCCCCGTCCTCGCACTCCAGGACGACCGCCCGGCCGTCGAAGTCGGGGCGGCCCGGGGGGTCGGCGCTGTACGGAGGGCGGAGGCGGAGTGGGGTCAGGGTGCGGGGGGTTTCCTTGCGGTGGAAGGCGCCCGTCGGGTCGGGAGTGGTGGCCAGGGAGCCGGGGGCGGCCGCCAGGAATCCGGCGGTGCCCGCGTACGGGACCTCGCCCATGATGACGCCGGGCACGCACTCCTGCCCGGTCAGTACGTACGGCTTCAGGGCGATGGTGTCGTCGCGGCGGCCGCGACGCCGCAGGAACGGTACGGCCAGGGCACAGCCCGGCAGGATCACCAGGCCGCCCAGGGCGGTGAGTCGCAGGGCTGCACCGATGCTGTCGGTCGGCCAGGGGGCCACGGCGCCGACCGCGGTGAGGAGCAGGCCGCCGGTGAACGCGAGGCCCACCTGCCAGGGGTACGCCTTGGGCGAGCGCCGCGTGCCCCAGGCCATCGCGGCCGCGCCCGCCAGGAACGTCGCCCCGTAGAGGCCCAGGCCCAGGCCGAAGGTGAGGGGGATCCGGTAGTCGCCGCGCGGGTCCGCGTTCGTGTAGCGGCGGGCGGTGGGGAAGTCCACGTACCGGATCTGGTCCCGCCAGTACGTGACCTCGACGCTCGCTCCCGGTCGCGCGCCCGGTTCCTGCCTCGGGCTGCCGTCGATCCGGGTGCGGGTGGACGACCCGTCGGGCTCGGTGACGTACAGCCAGTACGAAGACGTCTTGCGGCCCGTCTCCTTCTCGGTGCGGTCGATCACCGCCTTGACCGTGCGCAGGCAATCGCCCTTGTGGGCGTCGCCGGTTGCGGGGCAGGCCACCGCCGTGGTGAAAGCGTGCTCCTTGTCGCGGGCGCCGGGAGTGGTGACCAGGAGCAGCCAGGTCGACACCAGTGCCAGCAACGTGCCCACGGCCAGGGCGGAACGCGTCGTCGGCCTGCGCCTCGGGCTGGGCTCACTGCTCTGTGTCGGAGTCACCCCCGCATTCTGTAGCGGTCAGGGCGGCAGCGGCAGGGGCGATGTCTGCATTCCGTCGTGCTGCTTGCTGCCGGGAACCGGCAATGGGCGGGAATGGTCTCAGGCGGGGATGTCATCGGGCGTATGCCATCAACGGGTACGCCCTCAGTCCTTGCGCGGTCAGCCGTTACGCGACGACCGGTTGCGCGGGGCCCGCTCCTACAGGGGCTCGCTTCCCCTGCCCGACGTCAGCCGCGCCGCCGACGCGATCGCGGCGCGTGCCTCGTGTTCGGGGAGCCCGGTGCGTACCGCGGCCGCGGTGAGCGCGTCGGCCAGGGCGTCGCCGAAGCCGTGTTCGTAGGCGCGGCAGGCCGCCCAGAACAGGCGGGTGTTGCGCTGGCCCTCGTGTGCGGCCAGTACGAACTGGATCAGGCCCTCGCCCCGGCGGCCCCGGCCGCCGCCCGTGCCGTGGGTGCGGGGAGTGTGCGGGGGCGGGGTGAGGAGGCGCAGGAGGGCGCGGGGGCAGGGGGCCGGGGTGAGGTGGGCGGTGCCGGGGGCGAGGCGGTACCGGCCGTGGGCGGTGACCGAGCCGGGGCCGACCAGGTAGCCGCCGCTGCCCCGGATGTCGATGCCCGGGGCCAGGCGGCTCGCGGAGTTGGCGACCGTCACATCGGCGGGGCCGGTCAGCCAGAGGTGGCGGCCGCCGCTCGGGGTGAGCACGGTGACCGTCGGCGGGATGGTGAACAGGTGCTGGAGCGCGAGCTGCCGGAGGGCCCCGGCCGAGTCGTTGCCGTACGTCGTGTCGACGTCCAGGTCGATACCGATGAGCCGGTGCGGGGCGCGTCCGCAGGCGATGCCGTACCCGGTGGCCCGGGGCGCGGCGGCGAAGAGCGCGCGGACGGCGGCGGGGTCCGTCGTGGCGTCGTGCACACCGTGGCCGGGCAGCCCGCACTCCCCCCGGCAGTGCACCGGCGGCTGTTCGCCGTGGTGCGGGGAGCGCAGGGCGGGGAGTTTGGTGGCGGACAGGGGAAAGACGGGGAGCCCGCGCTCGGCGGCGGAGAGAGCGTGGGCCAGGGCCAGGGCGGGGGTCTGCCGGTCGATGGTGGCCATGCGGCCATTTTCGTACATGCGTTCGAGTATGGGAAGGGGGGTGGGGAGGGGAGGGGGTGCGGCCAGGAGGGGAGGGCGGCTTCTTCCACGGGGGGCAAGGGACGTCGGGTGCGCCTCGCCGGCCTGGGCCTCCGTGGCACAAAGAAGGTTTATCCGCTCTTCGTCATACGTGAGAGGGAATCGGGCGGGCGGAGGGGGTTCGTCGGGGATGCGCTGGGCAACTCTGGTCTCGCGACGTCGTGACCAGCACCGGGGCGGTCGGCCAACTGGCCCGGGACCAGCCGTAATAGGCGCATCAGCTGTATCAGACATATCGGCTGTATCAGACGCGTCAGATGTATCAGCCGCACAGGCTGGATATGAAGCCGTACTTCCGTTTCCTGGAGGAAATGACATGGCAAGCATCCGTACCGCTCGTGCCCTCGCCGCAGTCGCCGCCCTGCCCCTGACCGTCGCACTCTGTGGCGGGGTTGCCCTGGCGGACAACGGCTCTTTCGCGAACGACGGATCGAACGCGGCCGTGGCGACGATCGGCGGCAGCGGTGTCGGCGGCAACAACTCCGGCAACTCGTCCACGACCCAGCAGCAGGCTGTCGGCGCCGGCGCGTCGAACCAGAACACGTCCGCCCAGGTGAGCGGCTCGGCCTTCACGGCCATCGACCAGTCGGACCACAGTGTCGCCGTGAACTTCACGCCCTTCTTCTGGTGATCGACCCCGGGTGATCGACCCCGGGTGATCGAGTTCTGATGATCGACCCCGGCTGATCGCCTTTCGGTGACGCGGTCGCCGGGACCTCCCGGGGGGTGGGTCCCGGTCGTCCGGACAGCAGCCCGTGCGGCGGCACTTCGGTGCCACGCGCGGGCTGTTGCCGTTGTCGCCGCTCGCTGTCACTTGCCGTTGTCTGCTGATGCTCTTGACAGCCGAAGCCGATCTGACGGACAGTCAGAAACCGGTCCCTGCCGTTCTGATCCGCCCCCGGAGGTCCTGTAGTGCACCTCGCCCCGTCGGAGCGCCAGCAGCAGCTGCGTACCGAACTGCGCGCGTACTTCGCGGTCTTCCGCGCTACGGCCGGGCGTGGCGACCCCGGCGAACAGCGGCGGCTGCTCCGGCGGATCGGCGCCGACGGCCTCCTCGGGCTCGGCTGGCCCCAGGAGTACGGCGGGCAGGGCCGGGGGCCCGACGAACAGTTCGTCTTCTTCGACGAGGCCTACCGGGCCGGTGCCCCCGTCTCCATGGTCACGCTCAACACGGTAGGCCCGACCCTGATGGCGTACGGGACCCAGGAGCAGAAGGCGTACTTCCTGCCCCGCATCCTCAGCGGCGACCTCGTCTTCGCGATCGGTTACAGCGAGCCGGAGGCCGGTACGGACCTGGCGGCGCTGCGCACCCGTGCGGTGCGGGACGGCGACGACTGGGTGGTCGACGGTCAGAAGGTCTTCACCAGCAACGCCCAGCAGGCCGACTGGATCTGGCTCGCCTGCCGTACGGACCCCGAGGCCCCCAAGCACCGCGGCATCTCGGTCATCCTCGTGCCGACCGACCATCCCGGCTTCTCCTGGACCCCCATCGAGACCGTGGGCGGGCTGACGACCACCGCCACGTACTACGACGGCGTACGCGTTCCCGCCTCGAACCTCGTCGGCGCCGAGAACGACGGCTGGCGGCTCATCACCAGCCAGCTCAACCACGAACGCGTCGCCCTGGCCGCCATCGGCATGCAGGCCGAGGACTTCTACGAGGAGGCCCTCGCCCACGCCCGTACCCCCGACCCCACTACGGGGCGCCGCCGGATCGACGAGCCGTGGGCACGCGCCCGGCTCGCGGAGGCGTACGCCCGGCTCGCGGCGACCCGGCTGCTGAACTGGCGGCTGGTCGGCGCGGTCGGGGCGGGGGAGCTGGCCCCAGGGGAGGCGAGCGGCGTGAAGTTCGCGGGGACCGAGAGCGCCGTGGAGGTCTACCGGATGTGCCAGGAGGTGGTGGGGGACGCCGCTCTGCTGCGGGCGGGGGCGCCTGGCTGCTTCGGGGCGGGCGGTGGTGAGGGCGAACTGGAGCGGATGAACCGCGCCGCGCAGATCAACACCTTCGGGGGCGGCGTCAGCGAGGTCCAGCGCGAGATCGTCGCGACGATGCGGCTCGGGATGACGCGGGGCAGGCGGTGAGCCCGGACGCCCGAACGGTACCGGCCGATGCTCCGGACCCCCTGTACGACCGGCTCACCGCCTACGTGGGCCGCCCCGCCGCGACCGGCGGCACCGGCAAGGACCCCGTCAACGAACCCATGATCCGGCACTGGTGCGAGGCGATGGGCGACACCTCCGCCGCCTACCGGGGGCCCGGTGCCGTCGCCCCGCCGACCATGCTCCAGGCCTGGACCCTGGGCGGGCCGGCCGGGCACGGTGGCGCCCGGGGAAACAGCTCCGCCCGCTCCGCGGCGTACGACGAACTGCTCGGGCTGCTCGACGGCGCCGGGTACACCTCTGTCGTCGCGACCGACTGCGAGCAGGAGTATCTGCGACCCCTGCGGCCCGGCGACCGGATCGCCTTCGACGCCGTCATCGCGTCCGTCTCCCGCCGCAAGACGACCAAGCTCGGCACCGGGTACTTCGTCACGACCCGCATGGACGTCCGCGCCAACGGCGAACCGGCCGGGACCCACCGCTTCCGCATCCTGAAGTACCACCCCGCGCAACGGAGGAAGGAGCCGCCTCTCCGCCCCCGCCCTGTCGTCAACCGCGACAACGCCGGGTTCTGGGACGGCGTTGCCCAGCACCGGCTCCTCATCCAGCGCTGCACCGACTGCGGGACGCTGCGCCTCCCGTGGCTGCCCGGCTGCAACGCCTGCGGCGGCCCGGAGTGGGACACCGTCGAGGCGTCCGGTGCGGGCACGGTCTTCAGCCATGTCGTGATGCACCACCCGCCCTTCCCCGCGTTCGATCCGTCGGGCGAGGGCGGTCCGTACGCCGTCGCGCTGATCGAACTGGCCGAAGGAGTCCGGATGGTCAGCAACGTGATCGGTGTGCCGTACGACAAGGTCCGCGTCGGCATGCCCGTGCAGCTTGAGTTCCTCCGTACGGACCCCGATCTGGAACTGCCGGTCTTCCGGCCGGGGGAAGGCGGCCGTTGACATGGACTTCACCCCGAGCGAGGAGCAGTCCGCAGCGCGGGCTCTGGCCGCGCGGATCTTCGGCGACCTGGCCACGCACGAGCGGCTGGCGGCGGCCGGTACGGGCACGGACGCGGCCCTGTGGAAGGAGTTGTGTGCGGCCGGACTGTCCGCCGCCGTCGAGGACATCGGGCTCCTCGGCCTCGTCCTGCTCCTGGAGGAACAGGGCCGGACCACCGCCCAGGTGCCGTTCGCCGCCAGCTGCGTGTACGGGCTGCTCGCGGTCGCCGGACACGGCACGGCGGAGCAGCGCGAGCGCCTGTTGCCGGGCCTCCGCGACGGTACGGCGGTGGCTGCGGGCGCCTTCCCGGCGCGGGGCGGCGTACACACCTCGGACGGTGCTCTGTACGGGGCCGTCCCCTGGGTCCCCTGGCTGCGCGACGCCACCCACGTGCTGGTGGCGGACGCGGACCGGGCCCTGTGGATCGTCGAGGCGGGCGTGCCGGGCGTCACCGCCGAACCCGTGGAGACGACCGCGCCCTGGTCGGCGGGGCGGCTCGTTCTCGACGGTGCACGCGGGGAGCGCCTGGGGGGCGGGCCGGGGGCGTACGCGGCCGTCCTCGCCACCGCCCGTACCGCCTTCGCCGGGCTCCAGGCGGGCGTCAGCGCGGGATCTCTCGCGCGTGCCGTGCAACACACCACTGCCCGCGAGCAGTTCGGGCGGCCCCTCTCCACCAATCAGGGCGTCCTGCTCCGCGCCGCCGACGCCCACATGGACACCGAGGCGATCAGGGTCACGGCGTACGAGGCGGCCTGGCGGCACGACGAGCGACTGGACTACGAAGCCCAGGCGTTGACCGCCGCCTGGTGGGCCTCGGAGGCGGGCCGGCGCGTCGTGCACGCGGGCCAGCACCTGCACGGCGGCACCGGGGCCGACCTCGACCACCCGGTCCACCGGCACTTCCTCTGGGGCCGCCAGCTCGCCGCGTACCTCGGCTGCGGCGGCGAAGTCCTGGATGAGCTGGGCCTGTTGCTCGCGGCCACCGAGGGCGAGGGAGTGGCGAAGTGACAAGCGACCGTGCGGCCCACTGCGTCGGTGACCAGCTGCCGCCCCTGGAGATCCCGGTGACCCGGACCCTGATCGTCGCCGGGGCCATCGCCTCCCGCGACTACCAGGACGTCCACCACGACGCCGAACGGGCCCGGGAGAAGGGCTCGCCCGACATCTTCATGAACATCCTCACCACCAACGGGCTCGTCGGCCGTTACATCACCGACCACTTCGGCCCCACCGCCGTCCTCCGCAAGGTCGCGATCCGCCTCGGCGCACCGAACTACCCGGGAGACGTCCTGCGGTTGACCGGCCGGATCACCGCTCTGGACGCCGAGGGTTCCGGGGCTTCCGGGGATGCCGAGTGCCCCGTACGGTCAACCGAAGCCACTGTCGCGGTCACCGGCGACAACGGCATCGGCCGCCACGTCACCGGCACGGTCACCGTCGCCCTCACGGGCACGGGCACGGGCACAGGCACAGACACGAGCGCGGGCGCGGGCACGTGCAAGGGCGCGGGCGTGGGCGAGAGCACGAAGGAGACCGGCGCATGAGTGTCCGCAGAGCCGACTCCCTCGGCGGAAAAGCGGCCGTCGTCGGCATCGGAGCCACCGAGTTCTCCAAGGACTCCGGCCGCAGCGAACTCAAACTGGCCGTCGAAGCCGTCCGCGCCGCCCTCGACGACGCGGGTCTCACCCCCGCCGACGTCGACGGTCTCGTCACTTTCACCATGGACACCAGCCCCGAGATCACCGTTGCCCAGGCGGCCGGGGTCGGCGAGCTGTCGTTCTTCTCCCGGGTCCACTACGGCGGCGGCGCGGCCTGTGCCACCGTGCAGCAGGCCGCGCTGGCGGTGGCGAGCGGGGTCGCGGACGTCGTCGTCTGCTACCGGGCGTTCAACGAGCGCTCGGGCCGCCGCTTCGGCTCCGGCGTCCAGCGGCGCGAGCCCACCGCCGAGGGTGCGGCGCTCGGCTGGAACCTGCCGTACGGGCTGCTCACCCCGGCCTCCTGGGTGGCGATGGCGGCCCAGCGCTACCTGCACACGTACGGACTGGAGCCGGAGGTCTTCGGGCACGTCGCGGTGGCCGGCCGACGGCACGCGGCGCGGAACCCGGCGGCGTACTTCCACGGGAAGCCGATCACGCTCGCCGACCACGCCTCCTCCCGCTGGATCGTCGAACCCTTGCGGCTGCTCGACTGCTGCCAGGAGACCGACGGCGGCCAGGCGCTCGTCGTCACCAGCGTGGAGCGCGCCCGCGATCTGCCCCGGCCGCCCGCCGTGGTTCTCGCGGCGGCCCAGGGCGCGGGCCGGTCGCAGGAGCAGATGACGAGCTTCTACCGGGACGGGCTGACCGGGCTGCCGGAGACCGCCGTCGTCGCCCGGCAGCTGTGGCGCAGCTCCGGACTGTCCCCGGCCGACATCGACGTGGGCATCCTCTACGACCACTTCACGCCGTTCGTCCTGATGCAGCTGGAGGAGTTCGGTTTCTGCGGTCCGGGGGACGGCGGGGCGTTCGTCGCGGCGGACGCGCTGCCCCTGAACACCCATGGGGGACAGCTGGGGGAGGCGTACCTCCATGGGATGAACGGCATCGCGGAGGCCGTCCGGCAGATCCGTGGCACCTCGGTGAACCAGGTGGCGGGGGCGGCGAGGTCCCTGGTCACGGCCGGTACGGGGGTCCCGACGTCGGGTCTGGTCCTCGGCGCGGACGGCTGAACCACCCGGCACCGGGTCGGGGACGGACCCTGACGGAGGGCGGTGTCCCGTCCACCTTCAGGAGGTCCAGGGCGTACGGCCCCTACAACCTGAGGCGGACGGTGCTTCGCGACCTGGGGCCGATCCCCCGGACGGGCCGCGCTCCTAGCGTTGAGTACATGACCACGCCAGTCTGCGCAGGCGCCTCCCGGGCGGCCTCCGCCACCTCCGCCGGCCACCACCCCCACACGCCCTACGCGTCGTTCTCCTCGTACGTACGGGCCCGGGGGCCGGTTCTGCTGCGCACGGCGCGCTCACTCACCGCGAACCCGTGCGACGCCGAGGACCTGCTGCAGACCGCGCTCGCCAAGACGTACGTCGCGTGGGAGCGGATCGAGGACCACCGGGCGCTGGACGGCTATGTCCGCCGGGCCCTGCTGAACACCCGCACTTCACAGTGGCGCAAGCGCAAGGTCGACGAGTTCGCCTGCGAGGAGCTTCCGGAGCGGGAGACGGTCCCGGCGCCCGACCCGGCCGAGCAGCAGTCGCTGCACGACGCGATGTGGCGCGCGGTGCTCAAGCTCCCGGACCGACAGCGCGCGATGGTCGTCCTGCGCTACTACGAGGATCTCAGCGAGGCGCAGACGGCCGAGGTGCTCGGGGTGTCGATCGGTACGGTCAAGAGCGCCGTCTCCCGCGCCCTCGGCAAGCTCCGCGAGGACCCGGAGCTGACGCCGGTCCGCTGACGCCGGTCCGCTGAGGCCGGGCCGCTGTTGCCGGTCTCCTGTTGTCGGCCGACCGGCCGACTGCGCCCGTCCGCGCAGTTCCGTCCGCCCCCCCCGTACGGCCCCGGACAGGAATTTTCTCCCGCGAGTAGTGACATACCACGTGGTATGTGAGCAGAATCAGCGGAACCTTACTGCCGCGTAGCGCCCACCGGGAGGACGCCGTGCTGAGCACCATGCAGGACGTACCGCTGACTGTCACCCGCATCCTGCACCACGGGATGACGATCCATGGGAAGTCGCAGGTCACGACCTGGACCGGCGAACCCGAGCCGCACCGTGCCACCTTCGCCGAGATCGGCGCACGCGCCACGCAGCTGGCCGGTGCGCTGCGCGACGAGCTGGGAGTCGACGGCGACCAGCGGGTGGCGACCCTCATGTGGAACAACTCGGTCCACCTGGAGGCCTACCTCGCGGTTCCCTCCATGGGGGCCGTGCTCCACACCCTCAACCTCCGGCTGCCGCCCGAGCAGCTCGCCTGGATCGTGAACCACGCGGACGACAAGGTGGTGATCGTCAACGGTTCGCTGCTGCCGCTCCTCGTGCCGCTGCTGCCCCACCTGCCGGGCATCGAGCACATCGTCGTGGCCGGTCCCGGCGACCGCTCCGCCCTCGCCGGGGTCGCGCCGCGCGTGCACGAGTACGAGGAGCTGATCGCGGGCCGCCCCACCACGTACGACTGGCCGGAGCTGGACGAACGCCAGGCCGCGGCCATGTGTTACACCTCCGGCACCACCGGCGACCCCAAGGGCGTCGTCTACTCCCACCGGTCCGTCTACCTGCACTCGATGCAGGTCAACATGGCCGAGTCGATGGGCCTGACCGACCGGGACACCACGCTCATCGTCGTGCCCCAGTTCCATGTGAACGCCTGGGGCCTGCCGCACTCCTCGTTCATGGCAGGCGTCAACATGCTGATGCCGGACCGGTTCCTCCAGCCCGCCCCGCTCGCCGACATGATCGAGCGCGAGCGCCCGACGCACGCCGCCGCGGTCCCGACGATCTGGCAGGGCCTGCTCGCCGAGGTCCTCGCCAACCCGCGCGACCTCACCTCCATGGCGAACGTGACCATCGGCGGCGCGGCCTGCCCGCCCTCCCTCATGGAGGCGTACGACAAGCTCGGCGTCCGGCTCTGCCACGCCTGGGGCATGACGGAGACCTCGCCGCTGGGCACCATGGCCCACCCGCCCGCCGGGCTGAGCGCCGAGGAGGAGTGGCCGTACCGCGTCACCCAGGGCCGCTTCCCGGCGGGAGTCGAGGCCCGGCTGGTCGGACCCGGCGGCGAACACCTGGCGTGGGACGGCGAGTCGGCCGGAGAGCTGGAGGTCCGGGGGCCCTGGATCGCCGCCGCGTACTACGGCGGGGCCGATGGCGAGCACCTGCGTCCCGAGGACAAGTTCAGCGAGGACGGCTGGCTGAAGACCGGCGATGTCGGAGTGATCAGCGCCGACGGCTTCCTCACCCTCACCGACCGGGCCAAGGACGTCATCAAATCGGGCGGCGAGTGGATCTCCAGCGTCGAGCTGGAGAACGCGCTGATGGCTCACCCGAACGTAGCGGAGGCGGCCGTCGTCGCCGTCCCGGACGAGAAGTGGGGCGAGCGGCCGCTCGCGACGGTCGTGCTCAAGGAGGGCGCCACCGGGATCGACTACGAGGCGCTGAAGACGTTCCTCGCGGAGTCGGGGATCGCCAAGTGGCAGCTGCCTGAGCGCTGGTCGGTGATCGAGGCCGTGCCGAAGACGAGCGTCGGCAAGTTCGACAAGAAGGTGATCCGGAAGCAGTACGCGGCCGGGGAGCTGGACGTCACGCAGCTCTGAGGCCCCGCGCTCGTCGTTTCACGTGAAACAGGGCGGGTGCGGTACGGAACTCCGTACCGCACCCGCCCTGTTGTGCGTTCCGCGTACGCCTACGTACGCCTAGTTGGTGCCGATCTTCGCCAGCAGGTCGACGATCCGGGACTGCACCTCGTCGCTGGTGGACCGCTCCGCCAGGAAGAGAACGGTTTCCCCGGAGGCGAGCCGCGGTAGTTCCGTCCGGTCCATCCCGGCAGAGGTGTAGACGACCAGCGGGGTGCGGTTCAGCTGACCGTTGGCGCGCAGCCAGTCGATGATCCCGGCGCGCCGACGGCGTACCTGCATCAGGTCCATCACCACCAGGTTCGGCCGCATCCGGCTCGCCAGGTCGACGGCCTCGCTGTCCGCCGCAGCGTGCGCCACCTGCATACCGCGCCGCTCCAGGGTCCGGGTCAGGGCCACCGCGATCTCGTCGTGCTCCTCGATCAGGAGCACCCGGGGCGGATGCTGCTCGCTGTCGCGCGGGGCCAGCGCCTTGAGCAGGACGGCCGGGTCGGCGCCGTACGCGGCCTCCCGGGTCGCCTGCCCCAGACCGGCCGTGACCAGCACCGGAACCTCGGCGGCGACGGCCGCCTGGCGCAGCGACTGCAAGGCGGTACGGGTGATGGGCCCGGTCAGCGGGTCGACGAACAGCGCGGCGGGGAACGCGGCGATCTGGGCGTCGACCTCCTCGCGGGAGTTGACGATCACCGGACGGTAGCCCCGGTCGCTCAGCGCCTGCTGGGTCGGTACGTCGGGGGCGGGCCAGACGAGCAGCCGACGCGGGTTGTCCAGCGGCTCGGGCGGCAGCTCGTCGTCGACGGGATACGGGTGCGGCCGGTTGGCCACCTCGACCGCGCCCCCCGGCCCGTCCAGCGGCTCGGGCCCCTCGGCGCCTTCGTCGGGCGCCCCTATCGCGTAGGCGCGCCCCTCCCCGACGGACGGCGCGAGCAACTGGCCGTCGCCGTAGCCGGGGACGGTGGGGAGGCCGATGGCGGGGTTGCCGGGGGCTGTGGGGCCGGTCGCGCTGGGCCCTTCCGCTCCCTGGCTCTGCTGTTGTCCGGGCTGCTGGGGTTGCTGGGGTTGCTCGTGCTGCCCGGACCGGGCCTCGGGCGGGGCGGCGAGCTTGCGACGGCGTCCGGCGCCCCCGAGGCTCTGGTTCTGCTGGTTCTGCTGCTGGTTCTGCTGATGGGCGAGGTGCTGGGCGAACGGCACGCCCTGGCCCAGCGTCCGCACGCTGAACGCCCGCCCCTGCGTCGAGTCGGGGTTCCCGCCCGGCATCGGCTCCTCGGCGGGCAGCGGCTGCCGCCGCGCGTCCGGAACGGGGACGCTCACATCGCCGTCGGCCGGGTGCGCCACGGACTCGGGTGCGGGCTGCGCGGTGCCAGTGGTGCCAGTGGTGTGCGCGGTGTTGGCGGGGTGGCCGGTGTCGGCTGCCGGGCGTTCCGGGGCATCCGGGGTCAGGCCGGCCGGGGAGGTGCCCGTGCCGGTGCTGGTGTCGGTGGCGTGGGCGGTCCGGCCGTGTCCGCCCCAGGGGGCGTTCTCCGGTGCGGGAGCCCGGCCCGGCCCGTGCGGGAGGTCCTGGGCGGCGGAGCCGTGGGCCGGCCAGCCGGGCTGCACCGGGGCGATGGGGTGTGCCTGCGGCGGCGTGTGGCCGGCCTCCGGGGCGCTGCGCCCGTGGTGCGGGGCGCTCTCGTCGCCGTGGGCGGCCGTGGCGTCGGGGGGCAGGGGGGCCCGGTCCGCGTCGGCGGGGGGCAGGGCGAAGGCGGTACGCGGACCGGCGTCGGCGGCGGTGCGCTCCTGGGCGGCGGCCAGCGCGCGCCGGGCCCGCCGCCCCCCGGGCTGCTGGGGCTGCGCCTGGGCCTGCTGGAGCTGCTCCGCGCCCACGGGGTCGCCGCTGGCATGGCCGTTGCTGTTGCCGGACGCGAGGGCGGGGAGGGCGCGGCTCTCGCCGTCCCGCCGGGCCCGTCGTCCGGTGGGCGGAACGGGCTGCTGCGGGTCCACCGGGACGCCCTGCGGCGGCACTGTCTGCCCGAGCTGCGGACGCCCCCCGCCCCCCTGAGCCCCCTCGGCGGCGGTGACGACGGACCCCTCCGATGGAGCTGAAGGACCCGAGGACGGAGCCGAGGGAGGAGCCGTGGCAGGAGCTGCGGTCAGGGCCAGCGCCCCCCGCTGCGGCTGCTGCTCCGCGAGGACGCCCTCGGCGCCCCCCGGAACCGCCCCCGAAACACCCCCCGGAACGTCCGCCGGAACCGAACCCGGCACCGATGCCGCTGCCCCCTGCGACGCCGCCCGCGCCGCCCCCGGAACGGCCTCGGCCGGGCTGGGGCGGCCGCGGCGACGCCCGGAGCCCTCGCCCTGCTGGGCCGGGATCAGCTCGGGGGCCTGCTGTTCCTCCACCGCGGCCGGCCCGCGGCGCGCCCGCCGCCGCCCGGTCGGCTCGGCGCCCGCCCTGTCGTCGGGAGCGGAGGCCGCGACGGCCTCGGCCTCGCCCGCGCCCTCCGGCGTACCGACGGGGCTGTCCAGGAACGCGTCGGTGGAGGACCTGCGGGCCCGCCGCCGCCCGCCGCTGGTGACGCCCGGCGCGCCGACACCTTCCGGCGACGAGGGCGACGCCGGAACGGGCTCCGCCACGGGGGCGTGTCCGACGGCCTCCGGGGCCTCCGGGGCTTCCTGGGTCTCCGGGGGCGCGATGGCGCCCGCAGCCGCGCCGATCGGCACGTCGAGCACGTACGCGCTGCCGTTCATGCCCGGCATCTCGTGCGTCTGGAGCACCCCGCCGTGCGCCCGGACGATGCCGCGCACGATCGGCTCGTGCACCGGGTCGCCCCCGGCGTAGGGCCCGCGTACCTCGATCCGTACGACATCGCCGCGCTGGGCCGCGGCCACGACCACGGTCGAGTCGACGTAACCGCCCCCGGGAACGGTCCGGGCCTTGCCGGTCGAATCGACGCCGCAGACGTCCGCGACGAGATGGGCGATGGCGGTCGCGAGCCGACGGGCGTCGACCTCCGCCTCGATCGGCGGGGTGTGCACGGCGAACTGGGCGCGCCCGGGCCCGATCAGCTCGACAGCACCGTCGATACCGCCGGTCACGATCCCTTCGACCATCGCGGGGGCCTTGCGCAGCCCCTCCACCCCGGCGTCGAGGCGCTGGTAGCCCAGCACGTTGTCGACGAGCGTCGTCATCCGGGCGTACCCGGCGGCTAGGTGGTGCAGGATCTGGTTGGCCTCGGGCCACAGCTGCCCGGCTGGGTCGGCGGCGAGCGTGGACAGCTCGCCGCGCAGCTCCTCCAGGGGCCCGCGCAGCGAACCGCCGAGGACCGCGGTGAGCTGGGAGTGCCGGTCGCCCAGGGCGGCGATCCGCTCGGCCTGCTCCTCGGCTTCGGCGGCGTACCGCTCGCTCCGGTCGGCGAGCTCGGCGGCGTGGGCCTCCTTCAGCGCCTCCACCTCGGCGGCGTGCGCTTCCTTGAGCGCCGCGACCTCGGCGGAGTGGCTGGCGGTCAGCTCGGCGACGACGTTCTTGTGCTGGGCGGACAGCTCCTCGTAGGGGCGGCGGTCGGTGAACGTCATCACCGCGCCGACGAGCTGGTCCCCGTCGCGCACCGGCGCGGTCGTCAGGTCCACCGGCACCTGCGCGCCGCTCTTGGACCACAGCACCTGGCCGCGCACCCGGTGCTTGCGCCCCGACTTGAGGGTGTCGGCGAGCGGGGAGTCCTCGTACGGGAACGGCTCGCCCTCCGCCCGCGAGTGCAGGATCAGCGGGTGCAGCTCCTGGCCGCCGAGGTCGCTGGCCCGGAAACCGAGGATCTGGGCGGCGGCGGGGTTGACGAGGACGACGCGCCCGTCGGTGTCGGTGCCGACGACGCCCTCGGACGCGGCGCGCAGGATCATCTCGGTCTGCCGCTGCGAACGGGCCAGCTCGGCCTCGGTGTCGACGGTTCCGGAGAGATCCCGTACGACGATCATGAGGAGCTCGTCGCCGGTGTAGCTGGAATGGATGTCGTTGTACGCGGCCTGCCCGCTGTCGAGGCTCGCGCTGGTGACCTCGACGGGGTACTCGTGCCCGTCCGTGCGCCGCGCGATCATGCGCGTCGGCTTGGTCCTGCCCTGCTCGTCCGCAGCCTCGGGCCGGCGCATCGAACCCGGGATCAGCTTGGAGTCGAACTCCGGAAGCAGATCGAGCAGTCCGCGACCGACGAGCGCGGTGCCCGGCGTCTCGAACATCTCCAGGGCGATGGCGTTGGCGTTGACGACCGTGCCATTGCAATTGACGAGCAGAAGCCCGTCCGGAAGGGCATCGAGTATGGCTGCGAGGCGAGCAGTGCCTCGGGATGGCCTGCTGCTCACGACGACGCTTCCTCCCTGGTTACCGCACCTTGCCGACAGCGGGCCCCATCTTGCCCCTCGGGCCGCAGACTGTCACTGGAGGAGTCTAAGGGCAGGGGAGGCCCCGGGGACGGCGGATGAGGGGGAGCTCTCACCAAGGTTCTGTACGCGCGGTGTACGTCACGGGCCCCTGACGTGAGCGTCCGCGCACCCTGTGACGTGCGCGGACGCGGGAAGCCGCCCCTGGCTCCGGGCCTCCGAGGCCCGAGCCGCCGGGAGGGCGACGAACAGCTTTGCGCCCCGGCCGAAGGGGCTTTCGGAGGGAAGGGTTACCGGACGGAAGGGTCTGCTGGACGGAAACAGCCACGGAAACAGCCACCGGATGGCGGGGGCTACCGGACGGAAGGGGTTACTGGAGGGAAGGAGCTACCGGACGTCCGGGAGGACCGGCACCAGGCGGTTCCAGCGGGCGATCTCGCACCCGTCGCTGCGGCTGGCGGTGGTGTCCACGGCCTGGCCCTCCCAGGTGCCGACGATGCGCGCGGTGGCGTCGCCGCCGTAGATCATGGTGCACATGGTGCCCTCGGGCGTCGGCCGGAACAGCTCCTGCCGCCCGGCCCGGGTGGCCCCGGCCTCCGCCAGCCGGTCACAGGCGGCCTGACCCCGCGGGTGACTGCCCCCGGTGGGCCCGGTGGGCCCGCACTCCAGCTCGAAGGTCCCGTCGGACCCGGCGACCCCGGTGTTCCCCACGGTCACGGTGAGCCGGGTCAGCGCTTCGTCCGCCGCGCCCGTGCCCTTTCCGTCGTCCAGGAACCCGGGCAGCGGCGGGACCGGCAGGGGCAGCGGCCCGAGGGCGGGCCGGGCGGCTGCCAGCGGCCCGGAGGTGGGCTGGGCCGAGGGCACGGACCCGGTGGCGGTGGCGGTGGAGGCCGGTACGGCGATGGCGAGCGCGGCGATCGGGACGAGAGCGGTGAGGGCGAGACGGCGCAGCATGCGGAAGCTCCAGGATCTCTGCGGCACGGTCGGCCACGGGCTGCCAGGGACGATCGCTGACGCGCCCCGACGCGACGGCTGACGGACGGCTGACTGACGACGACGGCTGACGGAGACCCGCGGCCCCCACCCCTCTAACGCGCACCGCGCCCGGACGTTGCGCCACCACGCCGAACTGCTTTGCCCTGGCACCCGCAGGGCTAGTAACGTTGGCGGCGATTGGTGGCACGACGTTCGACTGTGTCATCATCTGCACGCACCACTCGCGTCCGCGCGAGGTGTGTGGAGGAGGCGTCGCCTAGTCCGGTCTATGGCGCCGCACTGCTAATGCGGTTTGGGGCTTACACCCCATCGAGGGTTCAAATCCCTCCGCCTCCGCTCCACCCCGAAGCCCCGTGCCCCTGGCACGGGGCTTCGGCCGTTCCGGGCCGTGTACGGGCGCGGAGGGCGCGCCGGGACCCGGAGCCGGGGCTGGCCGAGATCCGCTCCGGGAGGCTGTTTTCGCAGGTCAGTGGCGGTGTGGCCAATGGATTTCGCGTCACGGCGCAGGTCATGTAATGTTGTTCCCGCAACGCCGACCGGGAAGAAAAAAAGCCCGGAACGCCAAGCACTCGTAGCTTAACGGATAGAGCATCTGACTACGGATCAGAAGGTTGCAGGTTCGAATCCTGCCGAGTGCACAAGAAACACCAGGTCAAGGCCCTGATACCTCCCCGGAGGATCGGGGCCTTCCTCGTTTCGTCTCACTTTTTCTCACACACCCTATTGATCTTGGTCGCCCGATCAGCCGAGCAACTCGTTCAGCTTCTCGGACCCGGCCCGGAGTGACTGCGGGTCAGGGTGCACGTAGATCCGCTTCGTGAAGGACAGGTCCGCGTGGCCAGCCCATGCCGACACGACGGTGTCCGGCACGCCGTTGTTCGCCATCCAGGACAGGATCGCGTGACGGGCTATGTAGAGCGTCACCCGCCGCACCTCAAGCTGGTTCATCAGCTTGTACGCTTCGCGCCGCAGCTTGTCCGTCTCCACGGCCGCCCCAGTTTGCCCACCATCACGTAGCCGCTGTTCTCGTACGCTTCCCCGGCTGCGAGCCGCTCGGCCACCTGGATCTTGCGGAACGCGCGCAGCCCGTTCCACGTGGGGAGGGGGAGGGGCAGGGCGCGCTCCCCGGCCTCGGACTTGGCGTCCTTCTCGATCACCACGGACCGCTCCCCGCGCGGCCGCTCCGGGTCGTAAGCCAGGGTCCGGGTGTTGCCGATCGTGGTGGTGCCCTTCTCCAGGTCGATGTCCTGTGTCCAGCGCGCCCGCAGACTTCGGCCGATCGGGGAAGCGTGGCTGGGGCCGGCGGGTGGTTGCTGGAGACACACGTGGCGGGTGGTCGGTTGGCGCACCCGCCGTCGTGGCGTACCTTCTGTGGCTGAGACCGCCAACGGCACAGGTCAGCTGACCAGGGAAGGCGGCGCGACCGTTCGTGCGCGGTCGTAGAGATCCCTCGCGGCGGTGTTCTTCAGGTGCGGCCGGAGGAGCCCGAACATGGTTCTGACCCGGTCGTCGGCTCGGCCGGACTGCACCATCGGGTAGTCGTCGAGCGCCTGATGCCAGGTGTTGCAGGCCGCCTCCAGGCGGCCGACCTCCAGTTGCCGTTCTGCCAGCATGGCGCGGTGTCGGACGCGGGCGCGGCGATAGACGCTGTAGCGCACCTTGTCGGACTGCTGCATGGCTTCGATGGCGCCCGAGACGTCGCCGAGTTCGTAACGGACCTGGCTGATGTGGTAGTTGAGCGACGCCGGGTCGTACGAGCCGAACGCCTTGCCGCGCGACTCGGCACGGTCCATGGCAGTCTCGGCCTCCCGGATGTACCGCAGCGCCCGCGTCCGGTCGCCGGTCTGCGCGGCTGCGTGTGCTTGCTGGCCGGCGAGGAACGCCAGCATGCGAGGCCCGGCCTTCGGGGAGGCGGCTGCTGCGGCGTCTGCCAGCTCCATGGCCTTGCCTCCGTGGCGAAGGTCGATCGCCTGGACGCTCATGCCGCGCAGAGTGGTGCAGTAGGTCAGGTGGTCCTCGGCAGCGCCCGCGAGCTCCAGCGCCTTGACGTAGTAGCCCTGCGCGAGGCCGTGCAGCCCCTCGTCCACGGCCATGTAGCCGGTCAGGTACAGCAGGTCCGAGGCCGCGGACAGCATGGCCTTTCGCACGTCGTCGGGGGCGTCGGCGCGCAGGTAGGACGCCACGGTGTTCACCATGAACGAGGCGGCCATGGGCCGTGCGTGGCGACCGCCGAACTGGTCGTCCAGCTCCGAGACGCGCTCGGTCATGGCGATGACCATGTCCACTTCGTTCATGCCGATCTGGCGGGCGCGGCCGGATTGGACCGCTTCGGCACGGCCGATGACATCCGGCCACCCGGGAATCGTGAGGGCGACGGAGAACAGGCCGGCCCCCAGGACACTGCGGCGCGATGGGTCCATGTCCTGCCTCCCGAGGTCGATCAGCCCCTCCACGGTATCCGCGGCTGTCGTGGAGGAGCGATCGCGGGGAACGGGCAGACCGGCCTCAGCGTGCGTTACGGGCCGCCCCAGACGCCGAGAGAAAGCTTCCAGGACGCACACCCGCACGGCCCCGCGGGGCACGGTGCCGCCCAGCCAGTGGCTCACCGCCGACTCGTCGTATCGCAGGGGCGTGCCCATCTCGGTGCCCACGCGGTTCACCGCCCGCGCGAATTGGCGATAAGTCCAGCGGCTCTCGGCGAGCAGGCGCCCGAGCGCCTCGTTCGGTTCACGCTTGGCCATGCCTTCAACTCCCCGTGCCCTTGCGAACTTTCAAGGCTTTCAAGTCCCGGCGCTGCTGCAACGGTACCGCTGTGCGTGGTCACGCGGTTGCGTAGAGGCAGCAGGGAACGGCGAGACCTCGCCGCAGCCATCGTCTGAGGGACTGAGGGATGAAAAGCGAAGCGCGGGCCCGACTGGCCCAGTTGACCGAAGAGCGGGGCGTGGACGGGGTGCTGAGGATCGACACCTACGAGGGGGCGGACCCGCCGCCGGGCTCGAACCTGTTCCCGCCGTGTGAGTGCCCGCAGCACAGCCGTCCCGAGCCTCAGGACGCCGCGGCCGACATGAGCGCCGCCGTGCGCAGGGCGAACGAGCGCAGTCGCGGAGAGCGTCTGTGAGGCGGTTAGCCGCAGTCGTCGGCCGTTACGCCGGACTGCTGCTGATCATCACCATCTCTGCATCGAGCGGCTTCGTCCTGGGCGTGGCCGCCGTATCCACCCCCACCTGACTTCTCCCTGCCACATCCAACCCCACGTGTGGCGAGGGAGGGCCCACCGCCGGAAGTGGTGGGTACCCGTCCGGCCGCCTTCTTCGTATGGGCCGGCAGCCGGATGGGCTCAACTCCGCAGCATCAGCCGCGGGGTCCGTTTCAACCGTAAGAGGAGAACGCGATGAACGTGGACGAGCTGTTCACCGGAGACCTGATCACCGGCGTCCCGGCTGTCGAGGCCACGCTGCTCGACAAGATGCCCGGCGGTGGCGACAACAACGGCGACCACTGCTCCAAGTGATCCAGGGCTGACGCCAGGCGGGGCGGGGTCGTTCGCGGCCCCGCCCCGCCGCCTGACCTCGGAAAGGGACGACATGCTGTCGATGCGTCTGCGCCTGGCTGATCTCCAGGAGCCCCGATGGAGGCCGGAAGGAGGTCGCTGGGTCAACGGCGAGAGCTGGATCGAGCCCGCGAACGTGTCCACGCTGGTCATGGAGGTCCGCGACGACCAGGCGCCATGTGTGCGGATGAGGGTGAAGGAGTGCAAGCGGGGCGAGGCCGACTTCGTCGAGGTCGTCATGACGGCCGGGGAAGCCCGTCTCACGGCGGGCGTTTTCGGCACGGCCCCGTTGTATCTGATGGAGAAGGCCGGCGAGCTGTACGCGTCATGGGACGTGGCAGCACTGGGGCCGCATCTGTCGACTGACCGCCTGGCGCCGCGTGTCGTGGCGCGGACGCTGACGAGGCAGCATCGCTACACCTCCGAGACGTTGTTCGAGGGCGTCTTCCGCCTCACTGAGCGGGCGTCTGCCACGTTCACCGCCGCCGGACTCGGCATCCACTACCCGGAACCCGCCGAACACGTCCTGGAGCCGCGCACGCTGCGTCCCGGTGTCGATCCACTCGCCATGCTCGACGAGTTGCTGACCGACGTGATCCGCGAAGCGCCGAGCGCCACGGGGTGCGTGGGCGTCGAACTGTCGGGCGGCGCGGACTCCGGGAACGTCGCCCTGGCCGTGAAGGCGGCGCGCTTTCCCCAGGTGCACAGCTTCGGATTACTGGTTGGGGGAGCACCGGCAGGCAGCAGAGCGAGCGCCGCCAGGCGTACGCGGATCACTGCGGCTTCCGAGATATGGCCATCCCCGCCGTGCAGCACCCGCCGTTCTGCCCCGGCGGCGTGCGCGCTCTGCGCCGACCACATGATCCGGCGGGGGCGTTCTACCAGGAAGCCTTCGACGTCGTACGCGAGCAGGCAGCCGCCCGACGGTGCGAGGTCATGTTCACCGGCAGCGGAGGGGACGAGGTCAACGCCCACCACTCCAGGACGGCCGCGGAACTACCGATGCCGGAACCCGTTCCGTGGCTCGGTCCGAAGGTGGTCCGCGCCCTGGCCGAGGTGAACGAGCACCTGGCGCCCATTCCCGTCCTGCCCGTGCCGACCCTGATGGCGTTCGGGATGCACAATCCCGGCTTCCTGCGGGCCGGCGTCTGGCCGGTGAGCCCGCTCGTACACCCGCGGATCGTCCGCTTCATGGAGCAGCTGCCGCACGAGTACAAGCGAGGCAAGGCGCTGTTCCGTGAGCGGATCAGGCGAGCGGGGCTGCCGGAGTCGGTGGCGTCGCCAGCCGAACCGGAGAACTTCCTTGCCGTACTGGAGAAGGGGCTGCGCTCCCACGGCTTCCCCGTACTGGACGACATGCTCAAGGAATCCGTCCTGGTCGATCTTGGCTACGTTGACTGCAAGGCACTCGCTCAGGCTCGAAGGGACGCTGATGCGGCTTTGACTGTCCCTGATCTGCTGTGCGATGTCCTCGCCCTTGAGGTCGGACTGCGGAGCCTCATGTGACCAGCCACGACACGGAAGCGGAGCCAGTGGAAGCGACGAACCTCCTCTACCGGGACCCGGCCCTGTACGACGTGATCCAGTCCGACAGCACCAGCGCCGGGTTGTGTCAGACCCTGATCGAGACGCACCGGCCGGGCGCCCGGACGCTGCTCGACTTCGGATGCGGCACCGGCAGAGACCTGGAGAGCCTTGCCAAGCGCTACGAGTGCACCGGCCTGGACCTCCAGCCCGGCATGGTCGACTACGCCCGCCAGGCCCGGCCGGAGCTGGATATCCACATCGGGGACATGCGCACCGCGCGACTGCGGCGGTGCATGGACGTGGTGACCTGCATGGGCAACAGCCTCGCCTATGTCCACAACAACAACGAGATCACCCAGGTCTTCGCCACGTTCGCGGCTCACGCCGAGCGGGGCAGCCTGCTGATCCTCTGTTCCCCCGTCGCACCCGTCACGGGGGCCGATCCGATGACTGCCACGGTCGACACCCCGAGCGGTCCGGCAACCGTCACGATCCGCCATGAGTGGGACCTGCGGACCCAGATCAACACCATGCACCGGCATTGGGCACTCCCCTCGGGGGACGAGGCCCAGGACGAGATCCGTAGACGCGTCCTCTTCCCGCGCGAGCTCGAACAGTACGCGGAGCGTGTCGGCTTCGAGATCCTGGACATGATCGACGACTCCGGAGCCAAGCTCACCGGGCCGACCGCGTACACGGTTGCCAGGTACACCTGACTTGATCACGAGCGGTGAGAAGCTGAGTGGGCCGTTTGTTACGGATCACCGCCAGACCCGAGCTGTCGCTAGTGTGATGGCTTCATGGTGTGGCATGAACGTGTGCTGCCGCCGGGTTCAGAACGGATCAGGTTCGGGACGGTGTTGCGCGGCTCACTCCTGCCGACCCTTGTCTGGGCCGGCGTCGCGGTCTTCGCGTATTTCGTCTACAACCCGGTCGTCGCGATGGTCCTCGGTGGGCTCTTCGCGTTCTCGTTCATCACGGGGTTCGCGCTCCGCCGCAAAGCAAAGCACTCGGTCCGGTGCAGCGCCTACGGTGCGCTGGGTGGAGTGCTCGACAAGTCCATGGCCGGGTTCTGAGGTATTGCGGTGGAGGCGGCGCAGGGAACTGCTTTTGCCCTGGTCCAGGGGTATGAGGGGGCCAGGGGAGTCCAACCGGAGTCGGCGGAGCTGACGGCGACGACGGGACACGGTGGCACCTGATTGCCAGCGTGGGCGATCAGTTCGGGAGGCCGCCGGGGGCCACAAGGCAGTGCCCGATCCTACGGATCAGAAGGTTGCAGGTTCGAATCCTGTCGAGTGCACAGCAAGCCGGAGGCCCCCAGGAGAAGTCCTGGGGGCCTCCGGCGTTCGCCCGCCGGGTGGCTCTGGCTAGGGTTCCTGCCTATGGACACTATGGGTGGGGATCTGTCCGAGAGCGCCACGGCACGTGGGGCGGCCGTCGAGTTCGTCTACCGGCCGACGGCCGCGGACTTCGAAGAGGCGCTTCGGGCGCGTGCGCGCAGGACATGGGCGGGGCGGGCCCAGGTGCTGATGGGGTTGCTGGCGGTTCCCGCCACCGCGTGCGTTCTCGCGCTGTTCTTCGACACCTCGCCTGCCGTATGGGGCGTCACGGTGGTGCTCTCCCTGATCTTCGCGTCCGTGGGTGTCCTGATGGCGCTGCGCGCCGAGGCGCGGCGGGTGTTCAGTGTCGTGGAGCCGTACGGGCAGTGCCGCATGGTGGCCGATGAGGGCGGCGCGGTCAGTACCGGTGAGCGGGTGTCGTTCACCTTCGAGTGGTCGGTGTACCGGGGGTACCTGGAGACCCCCCGGCTCTTCGTCCTGTTCGGTGGTGAGCGCTCCGCCGGGGTCGCGGTGCTGCCCAAGCGGGGCGCCGTGGGCCCTGAGGATGTGGAGCGCCTCAGGGCGATCCTCGACCGGAACCTCAAGCGGCTGTAGCGGCCGCCGTCGCTCCCGTCGGCTCCTGCGCGACCCGGCGGCGTCGGGTCGGCAGGCCGAAGGTGGGGTTCGCCACGCCCCAGGCCGCGCCCTTGCAGACCAGTTCCTTGTAGAGGGCGGCCGGGCGGCCGGTGAGGGCCGCGCTGACGGACCGGTCGTCGGCGGTGACGTACTGGATCAGGCCTTCCCTGCGGCCCAGGGAGACGCACTGGTTGAAGTAACGGAGCGGGATGCTCGGGATCTTGGCGCCGGTCAGGCGGGCGGCGATGGCGTCGGCGGCCTGCCAGGCGGTGGGGATGCCGCTGGCGCAGGACATGCGCAGGGGCTTGTCGCCGGGGCCCGCTGCCAGGGCCGCGTCGCCGATGGCGTACACGTCCGGGTGCGAGACCGAGCGCATCGTGGCGTCGACGACGATCTGGCCGGTGCCGGTCGTCTCCAGGGCGGTGGCCTTCGCGACGGGGTGGACCGCGAAGCCCGCGGTCCAGACGGTGACCGCGGCCGGGACGTCCTGGCCGGTGGTCGTGACGTGGGTGGCGGTGACCGCCGTGACCGGGGTGTTCTCGTGCACGGTGATGCCGAGGCCGTCGAAGACCTTTCGCAGGTGGCGGGCGCCCTTGGGGGAGAGCCAGTCGCCCAGCCCGCCGCGGGCGGCGAGGGCGACGTCGAGGTCCGGGCGGGCCTCGGCGATCTCCGTCGCCGCCTCCACGCCCGTGAGGCCGCCGCCGACGACGACCACCGGCTCCCCGGGGGCCAGTGCGGCCAGGCGGGCACGCAGGCGCAGGGCTCCGGGGCGGCCGGTGATGTCGTGGGCGTGCTCGGCGGTGCCGGGGACGCCATGGGTGTTCCAGCCGCTGCCGAGGGCGTAGACGAGGGTGTCGTACTCCAGGTCCTCCCGCTTCCCGGGGTCGTTCGCGTCGGTGACGGACACCGTCCTGCGGTCGACGTCGACTCCGGTGACCCTCGCGAGCCGCAGGGCGACTCCCGTACCGGCGAACATCTTGCTGAAGGGCCGGGCCTTGAGGTCCTGGCCGACCGCCAGTTGGTGCATCCGGACGCGCTCGGCGAAGTCGGGCCCGTCGTTGACGAGGGTGATGGAGACGTCCTCGCGGTGCAGCCGCCTGGCGAGGCGCCCGGCGGCGCTCGCTCCGGTGTAACCGGCTCCGATGACGATGACGCGGTGCCGACGCTGGTTCTGCTGCATGTCCTGGCTCCTGTCTCACGCGGTTTCGCCTCTTGAACCGGGCAGCCCGCTGTTTCCTGACAGCAGGGTGAGGTGACGCGCGTCACAGTCGATGTCAGAGGGTGTGGAGCAGGGTCTCTCCGTGGCCGGCGGCCGCCCACCGCTCGTTCGCGCGTTCCAGCTTGTCGGGGTTGACCTGGCTGCGGACGGCGGTGATGCCGTCGGCGGTCATCTCCAGGAGCATCACGCCGATGATCCGCTCCCCGACCACCACCACGACGGCCGGAGCGCCGTTGGCGGTCGAGAGGTGGACCTCCGCGGAACCGCCGAGGAGATTGCGCAGGGCCTGGTTGGGGTGGAACAGGCTCCGCATGAACGTCGCGACCGCGCGCGCGCCCTCGAACGGCTTGGCGCGGGCCGGTACCTTCCCGCCGCCGTCGCCGATCGCGACCACGTCCGCGGTGAGCAGTTCGACGAGCGGTTCGGTCCGGCCGCTGGTGGCGGCCGTGAGGAACTCCTCGGCGATCCGCCGGGCGGCGGCCTCGTCGATCTCGGCACGGGTCCGGCCCTCCGCGACGTGCTTCCTGGCGCGGTGGAAGATCTGCTGGCACGCGGACTCGGTGATGTCGAGGATCTCCGCGATCTTCCGGTGCGGGTAGGCGAAGGCCTCCCGCAGTACGTACACCACCCGTTCATTGGGCGACAGCCGCTCCATGAGGGTGAGGACCGCGTACGAGACGGATTCGCGCTGCTCGACGGTGTCGGCGGGGCCGAGCATCGGGTCCCCGGCGAGCAGCGGCTCGGGCAGCCACTGGCCCACGTACGTCTCGCGCCGGGCGCGCGCCGAGGTGAGCTGGTTGAGGCAGAGGTTGGTGAGGACCTTCGTCAGCCAGGCCTCGGGGACCTCGATACGGTCGACGTCGGCGGCCTGCCAGCGCAGGAACGTGTCCTGCACGGCGTCCTCGGCGTCGCTCGCGGAGCCGAGCAGCCGGTAGGCGATGGCCTCCAGACGGGGCATGGAGGCCTTGAACCGGTCCACCTGGTCCTGGGTCAGCGCCATGGCCCGGATCCTAGCTGGCGGCGACGCCGTAGCATCGCCGGGCCGGTGCGGCCGGCGGTGTCAGGTTTCAGGGGAGCGGAGTCCGGGTGTCCGGTGGCGGGTGGCGGTGTGATGGGGTGCGGTGGCCGGGGGCGGCTCCTGAGCTGGGGTGGCGGCGGGGGCGTGAGCGGCGGGTGAGCGTGCTCGCGTACGGGGGCGGGCTCGGGTTCCGGGCTGTCGGGGAGCGGCGGTGTGCGGGGGCCCGGGGGAACGAGTGCCCGCTGGGGGCCGTGGTGTCCGGGCGGAGCACCGGGGGGCGGTGCGCCGAGTGTGCGCGGCTGGACCGGGCGCATTCGGTGGCGGCCGACACGATGCCGGACGACCCGCGGACCTACCGCGTCTATCTCGCCTGGTTCGGGCCCGGCCTGGTCAAGGTCGGGATCACCGGGGAGGAGCGGGGTGCCGCCCGGTTGCGGGAGCAGGGGGCCGTCGCGTTCAGCTGGCTGGGGCGCGGGCCGCTGATGGCCGCCCGGCGGACCGAAGAGGTGCTGCGGGCCGCCCTCGGGGTGCCGGACCGGATTCCGTACGCCCAAAAGCGGTCCGTGCGGGGGCGGTTGCCGGGTGCGGAGGAGAGGGCCGGGGCGGTGGCGGAGCTGTACGCGCGCGCCGTCGGGCTCCAAGGGCGTGGTTGGCCGGAGTCGTTGGAGCCTTTGCCGCTGGAAGTCGTCGATCAGGTCGGGGTGTTCGGGATCGGGCGAGGGGGCGGTCCTCTTCGGGCCGTGCGGGAGCTCGTCGACGGAGGTGTCGTCGCCGGGCGGCTCGTCGCTGCCGCCGGGCCGGATCTCCACCTCGCGGTGGGCGGGGGTGACGCCGTCGTCGTCCTCGACACCCGGCTGTTCACCGGGTGGGAGCTTTCCGGTGTCCCTGATGCGTCCGCGATCGTCAGTGTTCCCCTGGTCGACATCGGGGGCGGCGGTGTGCAGGGTGGGTTGTTCTGAACGATGGCGAGGGAGCCTGAGCGTGGATGACGGTAGCGGGGGCGTGGTGCGGTTCCGGGAGCGGCTCGGGCTGCCCGGGATCATCGACGTGCACACCCACTTCATGCCCGAACAGGTCCTGCGCAAGGTGTGGGCCTACTTCGACGCCGCCGGGCCGCTCACCGGTCTGGAGTGGCCGATCACCTACCGGTACGAGGAGGAGCGGCGGCTCGCCGTGCTGCGGTCGTTCGGGGTGCTCCGGTTCACCGCGATGCTCTATCCGCACAAGCCCGGCATGGCCCGCTGGCTGAACGGCTGGGCCGCCGGCTTCGCCGCCCGGACGCCCGACTGCCTGCACACCGCGACCCTCTTCCCGGAGGACGGCGTCGAGGTGTACGTGAAGGAGGCCGTCGAGGCGGGGGCCCGGGTGTTCAAGTCGCACCTCCAGGTCGGTGCGTACGACGCCAACGACCCTTTGCTGGAACCCGTTTGGGGGCTGCTCGCCGAGGCCGGGATTCCGGTGGTGATGCACTGCGGGTCCGGGCCCGCCCCGGGCGCGTACACCGGGCCCGAGCCGGTCGGGCGGCTGCTCGCGCGCCATCCGCGGCTGCGGCTGATCGTCGCGCACATGGGGATGCCGGAGTACCGGGAGTTCCTCGCGCTGGCGGAGCGGTATCCCGAGGTGCGGCTCGATACGACCATGGCGTTCACCGACTTCGGTGAAGGGCTGAGCCCCTTTCCGGCGGCGGAGCGGGGGCGGCTCGCCGACCTCGGGGACCGCATCCTGCTGGGGACCGACTTCCCGAACATCCCGTATCCGTACGTCCATCAGCTGGACGCGCTGGAGCGGCTCGGGCTGGGCGACGACTGGTTGCGGGCGGTCTGTCACGGGAACGCCGCCGCGTTGTTCCCGTAACAGGGTTCCCCTGACAGCCCCCGCCGTTTTCTCAGGGAAATCACAGAAACGGGTCAGGGTTCTCTCACCGGCGCCTCACAGAGTGGGCCCATGACGACGACGACCTCGCCCCAGGGGCGTACCGAACTGCTCCGGCCGGACCGTACCCCCGTGCGGGTCCTGGTCGTGGACGACGAAGCTCCGCTCACCGAGCTGCTCTCGATGGCCCTGCGGTACGAGGGGTGGGAGGTGCGCAGCGCCGGGGACGGGGCCGCCGCCGTCCGGGCCGCCCGCGACTTCCGCCCGGACGCGGTGATCCTGGACGTGATGCTCCCCGACATGGACGGGCTCTCCGTGCTGGGCCGGCTGCGCCGCGAGTACGCCGATGTGCCGGTGCTCTTCCTGACCGCCAGGGACGCCGTCGAGGACCGGATCGCCGGGCTCACGGCGGGCGGCGACGACTATGTGACCAAACCCTTCAGCCTGGAGGAGGTCGTGGCCCGGCTGCGCGGGCTCATCCGCCGCTCGGGCTCGGCGCTCGCCGCCGGGCGGAGCGAGTCGAGGCTTGTCGTCGGGGACCTGGTGCTCGACGAGGACAGCCACGAGGTGAGCCGGGGCGGGGACGCGATCCACGTCACGGCCACCGAGTTCGAGCTGCTGCGCTTCCTGATGCGCAACCCGCGCCGGGTGCTCAGCAAGGCGCAGATCCTGGACCGGGTCTGGAACTACGACTTCGGCGGCCAGGCCAACGTGGTCGAGCTCTACATCTCGTACCTCCGCAAGAAGATCGACGCCGGGCGGACGCCGATGATCCACACCCGGCGCGGGGCGGGGTATCTGATCAAGCCCGGTGAGTAGCGGGCGCGCGCGGGCAGGGGAGCGCTGCGGCGGCCCTGGACGCTGCGGACCCGGCTCGTCGTCTCCGCCGTCTCCCTGATCGCCGTCGTCGCGGCCGGCACCCCAGGCCCTGCGGGACGCCGGTCGGCTCGGGTTCATCGGCGGGGGCGGGCAGCCGCTCGGCACGTTCGGGGCCCTCGTCGACGACGGGGGCGTCACCGCGTCGAAGGTCGTCCAGGACAGCGGGTCGAGCAGCGCCCGCAGATCGCGCGGTTTGTTCGGCGGGTTCATGACCGGTTGTCCTCCGGGTGCGGGGCGGTGAGGCATGGTCCTGCGGGCTCTGCGGGCTCTGCGGGCTCTGCGGGCGTCAGGAACTCATCGCCCCGTCCTCCGCAGCACCAGGTCCGCCACCACCGGCCGGTGGTCCGAGGCCAGGCTCTCCGGCACCCACGCGCGCCGCACCTGGGCCGCCCCCGACACCGTCACGTAGTCGATCCGCTTGACCGGGTCCCGCGCGGGGAAGGTCGGCGCGCCCGGGTCGGCGTCCGTCAGCTCCCTCCACAGCGGGGCCAGCTCCGGGGCGCCCGGCTCCGCGTTGAGGTCGCCGAGGAGGATGCGCGGGCCCCGGTCCTCGGCCATGATCCGCCGCGTGTCGGCGACCTGGGCGACGCGTACGGCGGGGTCCGGGCGGTGGTCGAGGTGGGTCGCGTACACGTGGACGGGCAGGCCCCGCACCCGTACGACGACCTCGCCGAACCCCGGGGCCGGAGCCGGGACCGGGTTCGGGTCCTGGGTCGAGAGGCGGGTGATCTCGTGGTTCTCGGCGGCCAGGATGCGGTGCCGGGAGAGGATCGCCACCCCGTACTCCGCGCGCGGGCCGCCAGGCTCGGCCGGGTCGAGGCTGTAGATCGGCGCGAAGGACACGTACATGTTCAGCCGCCGGGCCAGCTCGCCCGCCAGGTCGCGCCACTGGCTGCGTTCGCCCCAGTACCGGTCGACCTCCTGAAGCCCGATCACGTCCGCGTCCAGCGCGCGCAGTTCGGCCACCTGGCCGTCCAGGTCGAAGACGTGGTCCGTGGTCGCCCCGGCGTGGATGTTGTACGTGGCGACGCGCAGCGGCAGGGCGTCGGGGGCGGTCTCGGACGCGGCGGCCGGGGTCTGTGTGAGTGTCGTGCCCAACAGTGCTGCGGCGGCCAGGAGTTGCGTCGTACGGCGAAGGGGGCGGGATGACATGGCTCTCCAACCGGCCGGAAAATCGCGCACTTTGTCAGGTCTGAGTCGGAAACCGTAACCGCTCGGCCGCCCCGGGGTGCGGCGGCGCGGCGGTGCGGCGGTGCGAGAACTGACTTGTACGCCGTATAAGGGCTGCTCTACGGTGTACACCGACCACGTCCTATACACCGTAGAGCCGTAGAGCCGTAGAGCCGTAGCCCCCGGAGCTCAAGGAGCCCGCATGACGACGCCCGCCGCCGCACAGCGGCACGACCTCGCCCCCCAAGGGCACCCGCAGCGCTGGCTGATCCTCGGCGTCATCTGCCTGGCCCAGCTCACCGTGCTGCTCGACAACACCGTCCTCAACGTCGCGATCCCCTCCCTCACCACGGAACTCGACGCCTCCACCGCCGATGTGCAGTGGATGATCAACGCCTACTCGCTCGTCCAGTCCGGGCTGCTGCTCACGGCGGGCAGCTCCGCGGACCGTTACGGGCGCAAGAGGATGCTGATCGTGGGCCTCGCCCTGTTCGGCGTCGGGTCGCTGGTGGCGGGGCTCGCACAGTCCTCGGGCCAGCTCATCGCGGCCCGCGCCGGGATGGGCGTCGGCGGTGCGCTGCTGCTCACCACCACGCTCGCCGTCGTGGTGCAGATCTTCGACGACACCGAGCGGGTCAAGGCGATCGGGATCTGGTCGACGGTGAACTCCCTCGGCTTCGCGGCGGGTCCGCTGTTCGGCGGGTTCGTCCTCGACCACTTCTGGTGGGGCGCGATCTTCCTCATCAACATTCCGGTCGCCCTGATCGCTCTGGCCGCCGTCGTCCGGCTCGTACCGGAATGGAAGAACGCCCGGGGGGAGCGGCCCGACCTGCTGGGCGCGCTGCTCTCCACGATCGGTATGACCGCGGTCGTGTTCGCGATCATCTCCGGCCCGGAGCACGGCTGGGCGTCCGGCCGGGTGCTGCTCACGGCGTTCCTCGGGGTCGCGGTACTCGCCGGGTTCGTGCTGTGGGAGCTGCACATCCCGTACCCGATGCTCGATATGCACTTCTTCCGGAACCAGAAGTTCATCGGCGCGGTGGCGGGGGCGATCCTGGTCGCCTTCGGGATGGGC
This sequence comes from Streptomyces sp. NPDC033165, assembly GCF_055577965.1. NCBI lineage: Bacteria > Bacillati > Actinomycetota > Actinomycetes > Kitasatosporales > Streptomycetaceae > Streptomyces > Streptomyces sp. NPDC033165. The sequence goes on along the minus strand of NZ_JBVIPK010000003.1, from coordinate 487,764 downwards.
GGTTCGCTCTTCCTGCTCACCCAGCACCTCCAGTTCGTGCTCGGCTACGGGCCGTTGGAGGCCGGTCTGCGGACCGCCCCGATGGCGCTCACCGTGGTCGCCCTCAATCTGACGGGGCTGGGCGCCCGCCTGGTCGGCAGGCTGGGCACGCCCACCGTCATCGCGGCGGGGATGACCTCGCTGGCGGCCGGTCTCGCGGCCGTCGCGGTGCTCGGGCGCGGCGGATACGGCGGGATGCTGCTCGGCCTGGTCGTGATGGGGGCGGGGATCGCGCTGGCGATGCCCGCGATGGCCAACGCCATCATGAGCGCCATTCCGCCGGAGAAGGCCGGGGTCGGCGCGGGGGTCAACGGCACGCTCGCGGAGTTCGGCAACGGGCTCGGGGTCGCGGTGCTCGGCGCGGTGATGAACGCCCGGTTCGCCGCCCTCGTACCGGCCGCCGTCGGTGCGGCCTCACTGCCCGCCGCCCTGGCGTCCGCCGACGGCCCGGGTGAGCGCGAGCTGATCAAGGACGCCTTCGCCTCGGGCCTGGAGGTGAGCCAGCTGGCGGGTGCGGTCGCGGTGCTGGCGGGCGGCCTGCTCGCCGCGCTGCTGCTGCGCCGGGCCGCGCGGGCGGAGGCGGCGGCGGAGGCGACGAAGGCGGATGCGGTGGAGGCGGTTGACCAGGTGGAAAAGGCCGGGGACCGGGCAGGATCGACGGGACCGGCGGCATAGCATCGGACGGGACACGCGTACCGGACCGTGAGCATCCGGTACGCCGTCCCTCCGGCAGGCCCGAGCAAGACGAGGAGAGTGCGCCATGGTGTCCGCGTCCGACCGTGTGAAGAATCCCGCGCGGACCAGCGTCTGGCTGGACCGGCGGACGCCCTCGCGCTCCCGCAGGTCCGAGTCGCCGGCCGGCCTGGACCGCAACCGGATCACCGAGGCGTCGGTACGGCTGCTGGACGCCGAGGGCCTCGCCAAGTTCTCGATGCGCCGGCTCGCCGCCGAGCTGGACGTCACCGCGATGTCCCTCTACTGGTACGTCGACACCAAGGACGACCTCCTGGAGCTGGCGCTGGACTCGGTGTACGCCGAGATCACCCCGCCCGCGGAGGACGCCGACTGGCGGGTTCGGCTGCGGGAGTTCGCCCGCAGCTACCGCGAACTGCTCGTCCGCCACATCTGGGTCTCCCCACTGGCCGGGACCTTCCTCAACATCGGCCCGAACTCGATGCTGTGCTCGTACGCCGTCCAGGACATCATCCGGGCCACCGGCCTCCCGCTGGAGAGGCAGACGGGCGCGCTCTCGGCGGTCTTCCAGTTCGTGTACGGATTCGGCACCGTCGAGGGCCACTTCAAGGCGCGGTGCGACGCGACCGGGATGACGCAGGACCAGTACCACCAGCAGGCGATGGGCACGATCCGGTCACTGCCCCACCTGCGGCAGATCGCCGAGGCGTCCGACGCCCTGATGGCGGCCCGGGGCGGGGACACCGTGGAGGAGATGCGCGAGCGGGACTTCGTCTTCGCACTGGACCTGCTGATCGCGGGCATCGAGGCGATGCGCGACCGGGCCTCCGCCGCGCCGGGGAAGGCCGCTCAGTAGCCGCGCCCCACGTCCACCGCCGACGCCGGGAGGCGGCCCGCCGCCACGTCCTGCCAGCACGCGGCGAAGTCCACGGCCACGTCCTCGTCGGCGGTGATCCCCGCGGAGTGCGAGGTGATCACCGTACGGGGCAGCCGCCAGACCGGGTCGCCGGGTGCGGCCGGTTCCTCGGGCAGCACGTCCAGCACGGCCCCCCGTACCCCGCCGCCCCGCAGCGCCTCCTCCAGCGCCCCCAGGTCCACCGTCGCGCCCCGCCCCACGCCGACGAACGTCGCACCCCGCACCGCGCCGAACCGGTCGGCCCCGAAGAAGCCCTCCGTCGCCTCGGTCAACGGGAGCGTGGAGACCACCCACCGCGCCGCGCCCAGCGCCTCCCGGTCCGCGTCGGCCCCGATCACCCGGTCGAAGCCCGCCCCGGGCCGCGGCGTGCGGGCGACGCCCACCGTGTGCACCCCGCAGGCCTGCAACAGCCGTCCGACGGCCGTGCCGATCCGGCCGGTGCCGTAGATCAGCGCGGTCTGCCCGGCGGCGAGCTCCGAGGGGCGCCGCTGCCACTGCGCGCGGGCGTGCTGTGCGGTGAACTCCGGCACGGACTGGCACTCGGCGAGCATCCAGGCCAGGACGTACTGGGCGATCCGCTCGCCCATCCGGCCCACGGTCCGGGTCAGCAGTGCCCCGGCGGGCCAGGGCCCCGCCGAAAGCAGGGAGTCCGTACCGGCGTTGACGCTGTGGAACCACAGCAGCCGGTCCGTCCGCAGCGCCTCGGGCAGTGCGTCCCCCACGCACAGCAGCGGGGCGCCGGGCGGTGGCGGTACGTCGGTCAGGGGCTCCGCGCCCCGGCCGGTGATCCGCTCCAACTCCCCTACCAGGGAAGCGTTCAGGGCGGGCGCGACCAGGAGCCGCGCCCGCGCGAGAGCCCGGTGGGCGTCGCCCGTCACCGGGGGCCCCTCCGCCCGGGCAGCGCCTCGCCCCGGACGCCGGTCACTGACCATCACGCCTTCCGGCGGGGACCGCTGCTTCCGCTCCGGCGGGGGTGCCCGCGGTGACCGGCGCCTCGTCCGCCGCGTTCGTCTTCAGGGCGACCTCCTTGATGAAGATCGTCACGATGAAGGCGACGAGCGCGCACGGGGCGGCGTACAGGAAGACGTCGCCGACGCCGTGGCCGTACGCGGCCTCCATGACCAGGCGGAGCGGCTCGGGCAGCTTGTCCAGGTCGGGGATGCCCCCGCCGCCCGTACCGCCGTGGCCGAACGCGGCACCCTCCGGGCCGAGTTCGGCCAGGCCGTCCTTGACGTAGTGGGTGACCCGGTTGCCGAGGACCGCGCCGAGCGCCGAGACGCCGATCGCGCCGCCGAGGGAGCGGAAGAAGGTGACCACCGAGCTCGCGGCGCCGAGGTCCTCGGGGGCGACCTGGTTCTGGGTGGCGAGGACCAGGTTCTGCATCATCATGCCGATGCCGAGACCCATGACGAACATGTAGACGGCGACATGCCAGTAGGCGGTGTCGTACCGGATCGTGCCGAGCATCCCGAGCCCCGCCGTGACCAGGAAGCCACCGCTGACCAGCCAGGCCTTCCAGCGGCCCGTCTTGGTGATGACCTGGCCGGAGATCGTCGACGAGAGGAAGAGGCCCGCGATCATCGGGATCGTCATGACGCCGGACATCGTCGGCGACTTGCCGCGCGCCAGCTGGAAGTACTGGCTGAAGAAGACCGTGCCCGCGAACATCGCGATGCCGACGAACAGCGAGGCGACCGAGGCCAGGGTGATGGTGCGGTTGCGGAACAGGCGCAGCGGAATGATCGGCTCACTGGCCCGCGACTCGATGAGCACGAAGATCAGGCCGAGCAGGACCGAGCCCGCGACCATCACGTACGTCTGCCAGGACAGCCAGTCGTACTTGTCGCCCGCGAAGGTCACCCAGACCAGCAGCAGCGAGACGGCGGCGCTGATGAAGAGCGCGCCCGACCAGTCGACCTTGACCTCGCGCTTGACGACCGGGAGCTTCAGGGTCTTCTGGAGCACGATCAGGGCGATGATCGCGAACGGCACGCCCACGTAGAAGCACCAGCGCCAGCCCATCCAGCTGGTGTCGGTGATGACACCGCCGAGCAGCGGGCCGCCGACGGTGGCGACGGCGAACACCGCGCCCAGGTAGCCGCTGTAGCGGCCGCGCTCGCGCGGGGCGATCATCGCGGCCATCACGATCTGCGCGAGGGCGGAGAGACCGCCGACGCCGATGCCCTGGATGACCCGGCAGGCGATGAGCATGCCGCTGCTGGTCGAGAGCCCGGCGACGACCGAGCCCAGCACGTAGATGATCAGGGCTATCTGGACCAGCAGCTTCTTGCTGAAGAGGTCCGAGAGCTTGCCCCAGAGCGGGGTGGTGGCGGTCATGGCCAGCAGTGAGGCCGTGACGACCCAGGTGTAGGCGCTCTGGCCGCCGCCGAGGTCGGAGATGATCTCCGGCAGGGCGTTGGAGACGACCGTCGACGACAGGATCGCGACGAACATGCCGAGCAGCAGCCCGGTCAGCGCTTCCATGATCTGCCGGTGCGTCATCGGCGTGCCGTCGGGGGCGCCGGAGCCGCTGTGACCTCCGCGGCCGCCATGGCCTCCGTGCTTGGCGCGGCCGCCCCGCACACCGGTCGGTGTGGTCGTAGCCATTGAGTTCCTTATCCGTGCGTATTCGCTTCTGTTACACAGGTGTACGGGTGTGAGCGCCGGTACGGGTGCGGCACCCTCCGGTGTGGCTTCCGGGGGCGCAGCCGTCCGACCCGCGGCAGGCGAAGCTGTCGCGCAGCCGGGACAGCAGCGCGTTCAGCTGTCCGACGTCGTCGTCGGACCAGTCCGCGAGGTTCCGGGCGAACGTCTCGGTCACCCGCCTGCTCAGCTCGTCGAGCTGAGCGCGCCCGGCGGGGGTCAGCCGCAGGATGCGGGACCGCTTGTCCGCCGGGTCCGGGGACCGTTCGATCCAGCCGCGCTCGGCCACATGGGCCACATGGCGGCTGGTCACCGACATGTCCACGGCCAGCAGCTCGGCGAGCCTGCTGATCCGCATCTCGCCGTGCCGGTCCAGGAGCGTCAGTACGGCGGCGGAACCGCCGGGACACTCGGGAGGCAGTGCGCGGGTGAGCCCCCGTTTGACGGCCCCGACGGCGCTGAGCTGCCGGGCCAGTTCCTCGTAACTACTCCGTGCGGCCACTGGAGCCCCCAACGCGTCGGCGCATAGGTGGTTGACGCATATGTTGTTGCTTAGGGCAACCATAGAAGCCGTTGGTTGCTACAGGCAAACGAAAACGGGCTTGCAGAAGTAAAGGAACGCAAAAGCCTCCGTAGGCTGCGGGTCAAGGCCCTGCGGGGCCCCGCGGGACGGCTCCGGAGCGGCCCCGGGGGTTGGGCCCGAGTCCCGGGTTCGCTAGGGTCCTGCCCCATGGCACACAACCCCCACGCCCCCCAGCCGGGCCCCGAGGGCAACCACGACCCGGCGGGCAGCACGCAGATGTTCCGCGCTTTTGTCGACGAGGGGGAGCCGCGGCAGCGGCAGCGGCCCGCGGCGACCTCGGCCGGGCCGAGAGCCGGGGTGATCGCGGCCGTGATCGCGGCCGTTCTCGTCCTCGGCGCGGTGGCCTGGCTCGCACTGGGCTGACGAACCGTCCGGCCCCCGGGCCCCGGGCCGCGCGTACGCGTGACCGGGGCCCGGGGTCATTTCCAGACGGCGGACACGTCCTGGGTCTCGACGCGCATCCCCAGGGGGACCCGCCAGGAATCCACGCACACGGTGTACGTCTCCGTCCGCGCCGCGCCCGCGCCGATGGGGGCGGGCAGCGGCTGGGCCGTCCTGATCGTCGCCCAGTCGACACCGAGCGCGCCGATGATGTGCGTCGCGAAGGTGACGGTCCCCGAACGCGCCGGGGAGCCACCGGTGTTGCGGAACTCCACGGTCACCTTCTCGCACCACCGCCTGTCCGCCGCCGCGCGCTGCGGGGCGCTCAGCTTCAGCACGGCCGGGCCCGGGGGCGGAGGCGGGGGCGGTGGGGCGGGAGTGCTCGGCGTACCGGACCCGGAGGGCCGGCCGCCGCTGCCGCCACCCGGTTCGGGCGTCCTCGGCGGCGCCGGGGTGTCGGGCCGTCCGGCGGACGGTGACCCGGAACCGCCGCCGGAGGGCTTCGCGCTCGGCCGCGCGGCGGAAGCGCCCCCCTGGCCGCCGGGAGTCCGCGTGCGCTCGCCGCCGCCGCTGTCGGGGCCGCTCCGAGCGCCCGCCTCCGGTGACGGGGGCGAGGCCCGGCCCTTACCGGAACCCGGGCCGTCGCCCGGCCCCTCTCCGGGCCGTCCCCCGCCCCGGTCGCCGTCCCCGTCGAGCGGGGTCAGCGTGACCTCCCCCGAGGGCTGCCCGGCCCCCTCGGGCGGCCGCTTACCGCCCTCGGCCGCCGCGCCCACGGCCACGTAGCCCTCGTTCCCGTCCGGGCCGCTCGCGCAGGCGGTCAGCGCCCCGCCCAGACACAGCGCGGCCGCCGAGGCGACGATCGCGCTGCCCCGGCGGCCGGTGAAGCCGAATGCCGGACGTACCTGACGTATCTGACGAGTCTTACGCATCTGACGGCGCATCGCGCCAGTATGGCTGACGGCCCGTCAAATACGAACCCTCGTGAACGGGAGCGGTCCACGGGCTCAGTCGGCGATGAGTCCTTCCCTGAGCTGGGCGAGCGTACGGGTCAGCAGCCGGGAGACGTGCATCTGGGAGATGCCGACCTCCTCGCCGATCTGCGACTGCGTCATGTTCGCGAAGAACCGCAGCATGATGATCTGGCGCTCGCGCGGGGCCAGTTTGGCCAGCAGCGGCTTCAGCGACTCGCGGTACTCCACGCCCTCCAGCGCCGAGTCCTCATACCCGAGGCGGTCGGCGAGTGAGCCCTCGCCGCCGTCGTCCTCGGGCGAGGGGGAGTCGAGCGAGGAGGCGGTGTACGCGTTGCCGACGGCGAGACCGTCGACCACGTCCTCCTCGGAGACCCCGAGCGCGCGGGCGAGCTCCGGGACGGTCGGCGAGCGGTCGAGCTTCTGGGCGAGCTCGTCGCTGGTCTTGGTCAGCGCTAGCCGCAGCTCCTGGAGCCGCCGGGGGACCCGGACCGACCAGGAGGTGTCGCGGAAGAAGCGCTTGATCTCGCCGACGACCGTGGGCATCGCGAACGTGGGGAACTCCACGCCCCGTTCGCAGTCGAACCGGTCGATCGCCTTGATCAGGCCGATCGTGCCGACCTGGACGATGTCCTCCATCGGTTCGTTACGGCTCCGGAACCGCGCCGCGGCGTAACGCACCAGCGGGAGGTTGAGCTCGATCAGTGTGTCCCGCACATAGGTACGCTCCGGGCTGTCCGTTCCCTCGGGGCCCGAGGCGGGACCGAGTGCGGCGAGCCGCAGGAACAGGGAGCGGGAGAGAGTGCGGGTGTCGATGGCTTCCGGCGAGCTGGTGAGCACGGCGGGTGCCGGCACGCTCTTCGTGAGCGTGAGCACCTTCGAGCTGCCCTGTTCTGCGGACATGCCACCCCCTTGAGGTCGCGGACGGTCGCGGTGGCCGCGACCATCGGAGGAACGCAGCCTCCACCTGAATACCGGAGGCGGGGCTGCGGCAAACGCGCTTCGAGCAGAATGTCACATGTCGGCAACACGCTGTAGTGACATGTCGACAAGTCAGCGCCGAATCCGCCCTGGAAACAGGGGGTGCAGGGCTTTTGTGCCGTCAGAACCGCTCTCTGGGCGGTCTACCCGTTCCGGTTACGCCTCGATCCTGTTTGCGGATCTCAGTCGGGCGAAACTTCGGGCCAGGAGCCTTGACACGTGCATCTGCGAGACACCCAGCTCCGCGCTGATCTGGGACTGTGTCAAGTTGCTGTAGTAGCGCAGGAGAAGAATGCGCTGCTCGCGCTCGGGGAGCTGGACGAGGAGGTGGCGTACGAGGTCGCGGTGCTCGACGCCCGCGAGCGCGGGGTCCTCGTAGCCGAGCCGGTCGAGGAGGCCGGGCAGTCCGTCGCCCTCCTGGGCCGCCTCCAGCGAGGTCGCGTGGTAGGAGCGTCCGGCCTCGATGCAGGCCAGTACCTCGTCCTCGGAGATCTTCAGCCGCTCGGCGATCTCGCCGGTGGTCGGGGAGCGGCCGTGAGCGGTCGTCAGGTCCTCGGTGGCGCCGGTGACCTGGACCCAGAGCTCGTGCAGCCGGCGGGGGACGTGGACGGTGCGCACGTTGTCGCGAAAGTAACGTTTGATCTCGCCGACGACGGTGGGCATCGCGAAGGTGGGGAACTGGACCCCGCGCTCCGGGTCGAACCGGTCGATCGCGTTGATCAGGCCGATGGTGCCGACCTGGATGACGTCCTCCATCGGCTCGTTGCGGCTGCGGAACCGTGCCGCGGCGTACCGGACGAGGGGGAGGTTGGCCTCGATGAGGGCGGCCCGGACCCGGCGGTGTTCCGGGGTGCCCGGCTCCAGGTCCTTGAGCTGGCCGAAGAGGACCTGGGTGAGCGCCCGGGTGTCCGCGCCGCGGGCTCTGGCGGGGGTGACGGAGGGGTCCGGGGTCTCGGTCTGGATGTCCTGGAGGTCCTCGGTCTGGACGTTCTGGGGAGGCACTTGAGGCGCTGTACTGGCCGGCACGGTGACGCCACCCCTTTGCGGTCAACTACGGTCAACTCATCCGTCAAAAGCGGTCATAGCATCACAAGACATGTCCACTGTGTGCAAGCACCGCAAAACACCGTGTTGACCCCGAAAACCCATTAATCGCACGACAAAACCCCCCGCCTGAACGGCGAGGGGTCCGCGCGGCCGGGGCGGGCCGGGGGCGGGGAGCGGTCAGAAGGGGTAGTCCGCGATCACCCAAGTGGCGAACTCCCGCCACTGTCCCGCGGCCGCCTGGTGGGCCGGGTGCTCGATGTAGCGCTTGAGGGCGTCCTCGTCGGCGACGGCGGAGTTGATGGCGTAGTCGTACGCGATCGGCCGGTCGGTGATGTTCCAGGCGCACTCCCAGAACTCCAGTTCGGGGATCTGTCCCGCCAGCTCGCGGAAGGCCCGGTCGCCGGCGACCACCCGCGGGTCGTCGCGCTCGACGCCCTCGTTGAGCTTGAAAAGGACCAGGTGGCGAATCACGGCTATCCCTATTCCCGCTTCGTCTCTACGTGAGCTGCTGAACTACTTGACCAGTTCGGACATGAAGTCGCCGACGCTCTGGGCGGCGCTGGAAACGCCCTCGAACCCTACCCCCACGAGCTCGGCGGACCGCTTGGGTGAGGTGATGATCGTGTACAGCACGAAGACCACCAGTATGTAGAGCGCGATCTTCTTCGCTTGCGCCACTTGCCCTTGCCTCCCCGTAGACCCCGCCGGTGCCCCGCCTGCAGCCCTGTGCGACCGGGCGATTGTATCCGCACGTTTGGCCGTATCCGGTGGCCGCTGCCCGCCGCCGGCCCGATCACTGACGCGGCCTTTAAGGACCTACGGCCCGGCCGTCGAGGCCTTTTGCCCGCCCGTACGGCCGGGTGGGGCGCGGCAGGATGGATACCGAGCCCGACGGACCGGCAGGAACCGGAGGGCCGGAACGGGGCCTCTCTGTGGGGTCGCCGCCGCGCGATACCCCCCTGACCGCGGCGGGGGCCGACAGGCCCTGTTCCCACCGGGGGAAGCGGCTTGTCCCCCCGATGCCGCTTCCCCCGACCTACTCCCTGTGACCCGGGCACCTCCTCGTGCCCGGGTCCTGGTCTTCCGGTCCCTGTGGGTCTCCGTCCCTGGGCCGATGACTCCTGGGACCGTACCGGCGATCATGGTGGCCTTACTGGCCTGGCCGAGGAGGAACGATGCAGATCGCACCGGTGGACTGGGTGGAGATTCCGGCCGGAGTGCTCCGGCGGGGTACCCCGGCCGACGACATCGCGCTGGTGGCCGACCGCTATGCCGGCACCCGGGTGCCGGAGGCGTGGTACCGCAAGGAGGCCCCGAGCGCCGAGCTCCGCATCCCCGCCTTCCGGATCGCCCGTACCCAGGTCACCGCCGGTCAGTGGGCTCTCTTCGCCGCCGCCACCGGCAGGCCCGCTCCCCGGGGCCCCGAGGACCATCCGGTCATCGGCGTGAGCTGGGACGAGGCGAGCGCCTACTGCCGCTGGCTGGGCGAGCGCACCGGTGACCCCGGCGTCCGGCTGCCGACGGAGGACGAGTGGGAGCGGGCCGCACGCGGGGACGACGGCCGGGAGTTCCCCTGGGGCGACGAGTACCGCACGGGGCTGGCCAACCTGGTGGACCTCGGCCTCGGCACGACCACTCCGGTCGGCTCGTTCCCCGAGGGGGCCAGCCCCTTCGGCGTCCTGGACATGGCGGGCAACGCCGACGAGTGGACCTCCACGCTGTACGCCCCCTACCCCGGTGCCCCCGAGGACGTGCCGCAGGTCGAGGACTGGGCCTTCGACCCCCACATCACCCGCGGCGGCGCGTTCCGCCACGACGTGGACCTGGCCCGCTGCGCCCGCCGCCACGGCGCCTACGAGGAGGACCTGGCGGCCATCGGTATCGGTTTCCGCCTGGCGGCGTCGGCCCGCGTCGCCGGGTAGCCCCGCCCGGGCCGCCCCGGTCAGCCCTTGCCGGCCAGGAGTTCGGCGGCGGCGATGCCGGAGACCCGGGTCGCGCCGTGCGTCGTCACGTGCACGGCCCCCGGGCGGTCGCCGCCGGGAACGCCCATCTCGACGACCAACGCGTCGGGGCGGTGGCGCAGGAGACCGGTCAGGGCCTGCGACATCCAGCCGTAGCGGGCCGCGTCGCGCACCACGACGACCAGCGCGCGTCCGGTGGCGGGTGCGAGCGCGGCCCGGTCCAGCAGGTCCTTCTCGCCCCGGAGCTCCGACTCGCCGAGCCGTACGGACGTGGTGCCGGGCCGCAGCGCGCGCAGCGGCCCGGCCACGCCCCACGGGGTGGAGCCGTCGATGGCGAGGTTCGTCACGGGGGACAGCTCGACCACGTGGGCGTCGCCCACGAGCGGGAACTCGGCCCGGGCGTCCTGGTTGCGGTGGACGGTGACCGCGCGCCGGGCGGCCACCAGGCCGATGCCGGCGGTCCGGCCGTCGGGGGCGGCGTCCCGGGTCAGCTTGGCGGACCAGGCGGCGAACTCCTGTACACGGGAGGCCGCTTCGGCCAGCCGCTCCTCGGGGATGGTGCCGTCCAGGACGGCGCGCACGATCGCCTCGGTCAGCTCGACGGTGGTGGACTCCTCGGCGCTCTCGCCGCCGACGCACACCGCGTCGCAGCCCCCGGCCACGGCCTTCACGGTGGCGCCCGCGATGCCGTAGCGGTCGGAGACGGCGCCCATCTCGATGCCGTCGGTCACCACCAGGCCGGTGAAGCCGAGTTCGTCGCGGAGCAGGTCGTTGATGATCTTCTGGCTGAGGGTGGCGGGCAGCTCGCCGTCGTACGCCGGGGTGAGCATGTGCGCGGTCATGACCGTGCGGACACCCGCTTCCATGGCCGCGATGAACGGCGGCAGGGCGGTCCGGGCGATCGCGGAGGCGTCCGCCCCGGCCCTCGGCAGACCGTGGTGGGAGTCGACGTTGGTGTCGCCGTGGCCGGGGAAGTGCTTGGCGCAGGCGGCGACACCGGCGGACTGGAGGCCGCGGATCCAGGCGGCGGTGTGGCGGGAGACGACCTCGGTGCGCGGGCCGAAGGAGCGGACGCCGATCACCGGGTTCATCGGGTTGGAGTTCACGTCGGCGCTGGGCGCGTAGTTCAGCGAGACGCCGACCTCGCGCAGAGCCCGGCCGATGTCGCGGGCCACCTGTTCGGTGAGGTCGATGTCGTCGATCGCGCCGAGGGCGAGGTTGCCGGGCCAGGAGGAGCCGTCGCGCGCTTCGAGGCGGGTGACGTCGCCCGCCTCCTCGTCGATGGCGACGATCAGGTCGGGGTTCTCGGCGCGCAGCGACGCGGTGAGCGCGGCGACCTGCTCGGGCGTCTCGATGTTGCGCCCGAACAGGACGACGGAGCCGAGGCCTTCGCCGACCCGGCGGAGCAGCCAGTCAGGTGCGGTGGTCCCGACGAAGCCCGGCTGGAGCACGGAGTTGGCCAGCCTCATGAGTCCGGGGTGGCTGTTCTCTGCCATGAAGATCCTCAAGCTCGGGCACGATGCGGGGCCGAGGGAAATGCGTACCCCCGCGGCAATGGTGCAGGATGAAGGGGATGTTGGCCTATACCAATCTTCAGTGTCAAGACAATCGTTCGCCGAAGCGGCGGCTGACCCGCGGGTTCTCCCCTCTCGCCGGTTCTGTCTGATGGGTCGTCATGTCGCCTTCCGCTGTTGATCGGTACGGGTTGACGCCATCGGGGGCCTGTGCAAGCCTCCCGGTGCTCCACTTCAGGCGACGGGGGACGACCATGCAAGCCGCCACGGAAACGTCATGACCGCACCGGCCCCGCCCGGGGTGTTCTCCCGCCCCTACCGGGCCCGCACGCTCGCGGTGAGCAGCACCTTCGTCCTGGTCGCGTTCGCCGGTCTGGCGCTGAGCACGGTGATGCCGATCGCTGTGCAGGATCTCGACGGACTCGGCCTGTATTCACTGGCGTTCGGCGGATTCCTCACCACCGGAATCGTGGGGACCGTGCTCGCGGGCGGCTGGTCCGACCGCCGGGGTCCCGCTCCCGCGCTCTGCGCCGGGCTGGCGTTCTTCTCCGGCGGCGCACTGGTCTCCGGCCTCGCAGAATCGATCGTTCCCTTTCTGCTGGGGCGGTACGTGCAGGGTCTCGGCGGCGGTGCGGTCACCGTCGCGCTGTACGTGGTCGTGGGGCGCGCCTATCCGTCGGCGCTGCGGCCCCGGATGTTCTCGCTGATCACCGCGTGCTGGATCGTTCCCTCCATGGTGGGCCCGCCGATCGCCGGGGCGGTCGCCCAACGCCTCTCGTGGCACTGGGTGTTCCACGGCATCGCGGTCCTGGGGCTGCTGTCCCTGGCGCTGCTGGCCGGTCCGCTGGGGCGGCTGCGGCCCGCCGGGGACGAGGACGGCGAGAAGCCGGGCGGGCTGCGCGCGATGCCCGCACTGGCCGTCGCCCTGGGGGCGGGGCTGTTGCAGTACGCAGGGTCCCAGTCGGGCCTGCACCGCCTGGTCGCGGTGTCCGCCGGGCTGGTCCTGCTGGTGGTGTGGCTGCGCCCGCTGCTGCCCGCGCGCACGCTGCGGGCGGGGCGCGGCATCCCGTCGCTGGTGCTGCTGCGCGGCGTCTCGGCCGGGGTGTACTTCACCGTCGAGACCTACATCCCGCTGATGCTGGTCAACGAACGCCAGTGGTCGCCGGGGGCCGCCGGGATGTCGCTCACCGGGGCGGCCCTCACCTGGTTCGCCGCCTCCTGGCTCCAGGGGCACCCCCGGCTGCCCTGGCCGCGCGAGCGGGTCGTCCTGGCCGGTGCGCTGATCCACGCGGCGGGTGCGGCCGTGACCCTGGGCGGGGCGCTGCGGGCGATGCCCGCGGTGACCGTCGCCGTCGGACTCCTGGTCGCCGGGTTCGGCATGGGGCTCCTGCTGCCCGGCGTCGGCGTCCTCACGCTCGAACACTCGCCCGTCGACGAGCAGGGCCGGAACTCGGCCTCGCTCCAGTTGTCCGACAGTCTGTCCAGCGTGCTGCTCGTGGGCCTGTGCGGGGCGCTGTTCAACGCGGCGCACGTGAGCGCGGGCCAGGACGCGACAGCCTTCGCGGCGGTCTTCGGCACCGCCCTCGTGGTCGCCGCCGCGGCCGTTCCGATCGCCCGCAGAATCGCGGTGCCGCACACGGAGGAGAAGAAGAACCATGCGACGGTATGAGCTCGTCGGCAGGCGCGACATCCGCCTGGTCACCGACGCCCCGGTGCCGGTGCCGGGGCCGCTGGAGGTCCTGGTACGGGTGCGGGCCTGCACGGTCTGCAACCGCAGCGACCTGGCGTACTACCACTACTACGGGGAGCGCGAGCACTGTGCCCAGGGCTGTTTCGGCCATGAGGTCGCCGGGGTCGTCGAGGCGGTCGGCCCCGGCGTCACCCGCGTGGCACCGGGGCGGCGCGTCTTCGTCCGCACCCCGCTGACCACCGGGTACGCCGACTTCGCGCTGGCCCGCGAGATAGCCGTGGGGCTCCTCCCGGACGAGGTGCCCTTCGATCAGGGCGCGATCCTGCAACTGCTGCCCCTGGCCGTCCACGCCACCCGGGGGGTGCGGCTCGGGGACCGGGTCGCGGTCATCGGCCAGGGCCCGGTCGGCCTGATGGCGCTGCGGATGGCGGCGCTGCGCGGGGCCTCCCACATCACCGCCGTCGACCTGGACGACTGGCGCCTGGACCGGTCGGCCCTCCTCGGCGCCGACACCACCCGCCGGGTCGACGGCAGCGCCGCCGCGCTGCGGGAGGTCGCGGACGGTGTCGACGTGGCGATCGACGCGGTGGGCACGCCCACGACGCTCAACGCCTGCGTCGGCCTCGTACGGCAGAACGGGCTCGTGGTGATGCTCGGCACCCACCACGTGGACACCCACGTCACCCTCGACCTGGTCACCTGGGAGCGCAAGGGGCTGCGGGTCCACAGCTCCGCCGAACCCCTCGACACCGCACGGGCGGAAGCCCTCGCCACCGCCGAACGGCTCGTACGGTCCAAGGAGCTGTACCTCCCGGAGCTCCTGACGCACACCTACCCGCTGGAGGACCTGCCCAAGGCGATGGAGCAGCTGTCGGCCAGCCGCGCGCTCCACCCGGACGGCGAGCAGGCCCCGTACGACGGTCCGCCGCACCGGACGCTGAAGGTGGCGATCGTTCCGTGAGGTGGGGCATCGCCGGGCACGGTGACGTCGTGTCCCGGCGGGTGCTGCCCGCGCTGCGCGCGGCGGGCCAGGAGCCGGTGTTCCTGTGGGGGCGGGACGCCGGGCGCGCGGCCGCGGCCGCCCTGCGGTGGGGGATCACCGCGTCCGGCAGCGACCCCCGGGGCCTGCCGGCGGGCCTGGACGCGGTGTACGTCGCCACGCCCGTCGACCGCCATGTGCCGCTGGCCGCCCTGGCGTTGGACGCGGGGCTGCCGGTGCTCGTGGAGAAGCCGCTGGCCGGTTCCCTGCGGCCCGGCGGCTCCGCGCTCGCCACGGGCCGGGCGTGCGCGGGCGTCGCGTACTACCGCCGACTGGCTCCCGTCGTCGGGGAGTTGCGCCGCGCGCTGCACGGCTGGTCGCCGGAGCGGGTGGAGGTGCGGTTCCGGTCCGCGTTCGAGCCGGGGCCCGGCCATCCGATGCGCTGGCGCACCGAGCGGGCCGTGGCGGGCGGCGGGGTGCTCGCCGACGCGGGCAGCCACCGCCTGGACCTGCTGCTGATGCTGTTCGGGAGGCCTGTCGAGGTACGGGCCCGGCTCGGCAGGCGCTTCCCCGGAGGTGCCGAGCGCGCCGCCACCGTGGAGCTGGAGTGGGCCACGGGGCTGCGGGCGCACTGCTCGGCGGAGTGGGGGGACGGGCCGCCGGAGGACCTGCTCGCCCTCCACGGCGGCGGGCGTTCCCTGACCCTGGACCCGCTGGATTCGGGGGAGTTGCAGCTCCGGGAGCCCGGCGGCGTCCGGCGCGTCCGGTGCCCGCCGGACGCCAACCCCCATCTGCCGCTCGTCGCCGACTTCGTCGCGGCGGTGGCGGCCGGGCGGCCACCGGTGTGCCCGGTGGCCGAGGCCGTACAGGTCGATGACGTCCTGGTGGCGGCGGAGCGGTCCGACGCCCTGGGCGGGGCGCCGGTCAGGCCGTGGCCGCCGTGAACTTCTCCCGGTCCCCGTAGCCGCGCTCCCGGGTCCAGCTCACGGGCTCGATATGGGCGTTGAAGGGCAGCCCGTCCTCCCGGGTCATCGCGGGCCGTGGGTGGTCCAGGTGCAGCAGCGGGTCGTCGTAGCGGGTCAGGGGCGCGGCGGCGGCCAGCCGGGCGACCACGTCGTCGTCCTCGCCGCCCCACCCCTCGAACCGTTCGTCGAAGCCCCCCACCGCGTGGAAGACGTCCGCGCGCAGCCACACACAGCCGCCCGGCGGCTCCCGCAGCAGCAGACCGCGCAGCACGGTGTCGGGCACATCGGCGGCCCCCCGGCCGTTGCGCAGGCCGATGGCGTGCAAGGTGGACGGGCCGTCGAGCGAGAGCGACCAGCGGAACGGCAGATGGGTGCCGTGGCCGCCGTCGCGCAGCCGGGCGGTGTTGCGGGCGACGAAGTGGCGGTCGACGAGGATGTCCGCGTCCAGGACACAGACGTAGGAGGCGTCGCCGGTCGCCTCGACGACTCCGACGTTGACCGCCCACGCCTTGTTGAACAGACCGTCCTTGCGGGCGAAGACATAGCGGTCGACGACGCCTTCCAGCACCTCGCGGCTGCGCGGCTCGCTGTCGGTCTCCACCACCGTGACCCGGTGTCCGGGCCCGCCCTCCTGGTCGGCCAGGGCCTTCAGGCAGGCCAGCAGGTTACGGGTCCGCAGCCCGCCGGAGCGGTCCCGGAAGGGGATCACCACGTGCACGGTCGCGGGCTCGGAGCGCGGCCGGGGCTCTGACGGCTCCGGGGCCGCGGGGGGCTCCTGGGAGGTGTACTCCGCGCCGAGGTGGTAGTCGATCCAGATGTGCCGGTCGGCCTCGGCCACGGCGTCGGCCAGCTCGGCCCGCTGTAGCGGGTGTTCCTCCAGCAGTCCGGCGAGGGACTCGCGCAGGGCGTGCTGGGGCGCGGTGTGCGCGGGGTCGGCGACGACGTCCCGGTAGGCGCGCGCGGAGTCCGGGGACGCGGCCGCGAGGGCGGCGAGCGCGGCGTCCACCGTGCGGTAGTGCTCCTCGCTCTTGGCCCAGTAGTCGGCGGCGATGCCCGGCACGGCCGGGTCGTGGGCGAGCACCGCGTAGGCGGTGAGGCGGGCGGCGAGCCGGGGAACGGTCGGCTCGGGTGCGTGGGACACGGGGGTGCTCCGATCGGCTGGGGTCGGGTTCATGCTCCGTCGTCGGCCGACCACGGGGCGAGCCACCGCGGGTCGGGTGTGTCGTCCGAGCGGACGAATCTGACGTCGGCGGACAGACGCATGGCGTCGGTGGTGGTGTCCAGGGACGCGTGGACGATCTGCGGGACGTGCACCATGAGGTCCCCGGCGGCGAAGTCGGCCCACAGCCACCGCCGCCCCAGATGCCGTGCGGTCAGCTCCAGGTCGTGGGAGATCGGCCGCCGGTCGCCGGGGCGGTCCCCCTTCTCGCGCAGGGGCTCGTACTCCTCGGGCGCAAGGGTGTGGGAGCCCTCCAGGTAGACCAGAGAGCCGGTGCTCGGCGGGCAGTCGCCCACGGGTATCCACAGGGTGAGCACCCGCGGCGCGGGGGAGAGGGCGTTCATGTAGTCGAGGTCCACATGGGCCCGGGAGGCGAGCTGGGAGCCCCGGTGGAAGTGGCGCAGGATCTGCCGGGGCAGCATCCAGGCGTCCCCGCCGAGCAGCTTCCCGGCGAGGTCGGCGAGCAGCGGGTCGGCCACGAACTCCTCGAATGCGGCCGACCGGACGAAGGCGTGGGCGGGGTGCCCGGCGACCCCGTACGCCGGGAGGCTCTCCGGCACGCTGCCGGAGAACAGCCCGTCCCTCGCGTCGGTCCCCTCGGCCAGGTAGCCGTCCGGGAAGAGCGAGAAGTAGGCGCCGCGCAGGCGCAGCACCTTGTCCCGGTCCAGTACGCCCGGCAGGTACAGATACCCGTCGGTGCGCAGGCGCTCGCGCAGCGCGGCCGGGTCGTCGGGCAGGCCCGCACCGGACCGCAGGGGCCCGAACAGGTCCGGCGAGAAGCGGATGGGTACGCCGTTGGAGTACAGCGTCGATTCCGGCATGGGGTGTCCTTCGGCACGGGCGAGCGGGCGGGGTCCAAACCGTGGCGGCGGGGAGGGGGCCGGTCAGTACACGCCCTCCACGGCTTCCTCTTCGCCGCCCTCGTCCTGCTCGAACGGGCGAACCGCCGCCACCCCGTCCCAGGGGAACCAGGGGTGCGGCCCCGTCCGGACGGCGCTGTCCCGCTCCAGCAGGTTGGGGATGAACAGGTCCTCCAGGAGCGTGGTGACCCGCACCCGGCCGCGCTCCCCGACGGGCAGTTCCCGCCACGGGTCGTCCGGGTCGACGACCGTCAGCACCGCGAAGGGCGGCGGCAGATGGTACGAGTGCGTGCTGCCGGGGGGCAGGAGGGGGCCGCCCGGCACCGCGTCGGCCTGGAGGGCGTGGCCGACGAGCGTGTTGCCGTAGGTGTCGATCCACTCCACGCCCACCAGGTGCTCCTCGCGCAGGAACTGTGCCTCGGCCGGGGTGCAGGACGTCCCGCCGGTGCAGACGGCGCGGACCCCGTACGTGTGCAGGGGCTCCGGCAGCCGCATGGCCAGCTCGACGAGCAGCCGGGGGGTGGTGAACAGGAGCGCGGGCCGCTCGGCGGTGAGCAGCGGCAGCGTCTGGGCGACCAGATGGTCGGTGTACGTGTCCGCCTCGCCGCCCGACCGCAGTGCGGCCTTCACCCAGCGCGGGTCGAAGTCGATGGCGTGCACGGCCCCGTTCCAGGAGTCCGCGAGCCCTTCCACGAAGTGCCCGTAGGCGTGCGGTCCCATCGGGGTCATCGCGAGGACGTCGCCGCCGACCAGGCCGCGGGCCTCCAGCATGAGCCGGTAGATCTCCACGTCGTACGCGAGCCGGGTGACGTTGACGATCCGGCAGGGGGTGCCGGTCGTGCCGCCGGTCTCGAAGATCCGGAAGGGGCGGTCGCGGTAGCCGCGCGGCCTGAGGTCCCGGGCGCGGGCGGCGCGGAGTGAGGCCTTGTCGAAGAGGCCGAAGAGCTCCAGGGCCGCGAAGCCGTCGACGTCCTTCTCGGGGTCGAAGCCGAGGGAGTCGCGGCGGGAGACCCAGAAGGGGGAGCCCGTCTCCGGCGAGAAGTGCCACCGCATCATGCGGCGCGTCCAGGCGTCGAGGTCCACGGTGAGTTCCGGGACGCGTTCGCGCATCGCCGGGTAGGCCGCGGCGGGCCCGGTCCGGGTGCTCGGGACGGTCGTCATGGGGTTCCCCTCCGGGCGGCCGCTGCGGGCAGCGGGCGGTACACGAACAGTGACCGGGCGGCGACCGCCTCGGCGGCCGGTCCGGTGGCCCGGACGACGGCGGCGAACGGGAACGGGACCTCGTGGCCGAGCAGCGGGTGACCGGGCGGGCCGTGCCGGCCGTGCGGCCCCCCGTCGACCAGCACCAGGTGCGCGGTGACGTACGTATCGCCCTCCGCGGTCTCCACGACCGGCGGCCTGCGGGTGAGCAGCCGGTCGCCCGGCCGCATCAGGTCCGGCACGGAGCGGGCCGCCCGGGCGGCCGCCCCCGGCTCCCGGAACGCGGTCAACGGCCATGGGCTGCCCGGAAGTTCCGGGCCCATCGCGTCGAGCCGGGCCGCCAGGGCGCGGGCCAGCGGTTCGGGCGGGCCCGCGGTGACGACCGTACGCACGTTGCTGCAGAACCGCCCGGAGTCGGCGGCGATCAGCGGCAGCAGCCAGTCGGCCGCCGCTTCGGTCCCCAGGTCCTCGGGCACCAGCGCACAGCCCCGGCCGGGGCCGTGCAGGGTGAGACCGGCCGAGGCACGGACGGAACCGGCGAGCGAGGAGCCGCCGAAGACCACGTGCCGGTCGGTGAGCCGGATCAGGCCGCGCAGCGCGCCCTGCCCGGTCGGGTAGAGGGAGATCCGCTCCGGCGGCCAGCCCACCGCCAGCAGGGCGGCCGCCAGCCGGGCGGCGGAGAGCGGTTCGCGTCGGCTGGGGCGCACCCATACGGCCGCCGAGCGTTCGAGCTGATCGAGGACCGCTTCCAGGCAGGTGAAGGTGTTGCCGGGCAGCGAGACGAGGGCCAGGGCGCTGTCCGGCGACGGTTCGGGGCGTGCCGTCAGGGTCGAACGGAGCATCCCGCACCAGCGCTCGGCCAGCGGGCCGGGTATCCCGGCCGTCTCCCACAGGGCGTCCCTGAAGTCCTCGCCGCTCTGCGGCCCGAGCCCCCCGATGTCCAGGGTCCCGTGCTCGAACAGATCCAGTGCGCGCAGCAGCAGCCGGCGTCGGCCCGTCGGTGCGGGCGGCAGGCCGGGGGCGACGGTGTCCCAGCGGCGGCGGTCGGCGGCGGCCACGATCTCCGGGACGAGGGCGAGGTGCGTCCCCGTGGGCCCGGGGAGCGGCGCGGTGTCGAGGGACGGGTGCCAGTGGCCGCGGCGGAAGGCGTGGAGGAGGCGCGTCACGGCAGCTCGCTGCGGAGCGCCGAGACCACCCGTATCTGTTCGGCGTGGGTGAGGGAGGGGTACAGCGGCAGCGCGATGTGGTGGCGGGCGAACCACCGGCCGCGCGCGAAGGCCTCCTCCGGGTCCGCTCCGCCGTCGCGGAAGTACGGGTGGTCGCACAGGAGACGGTCGTAGACCTCGCCCGCGAGCTGGACGCCGTGCCGTTCCCGCAGCCGCTGCTTCAGCGCGTCGCGGTCCACGGAACCGTCCGCGTACACCAGGTATTTGTAGTAGTTGCTCCGGGAGTCCCCGGGCACCGCGTGCGCCCGCAGGGAGCTGACGCCGTCGAGCAGGGTGTCGTAGTGGGCGGCGAGCGACCGCCGCCGGGCCAGGGTCCCGGCGAAGCGCTCCAGGTCCACGGTGCCGACGGCGGCGTGCAGTTCGCTGAGCCGCCAGTTGCTGCCCGGCCGGTCGTGCAGGGTGGAGCCCTGGGCGCTCTTGCCGTGGTCGCGCCAGCGCCGTACGTCCTCCCGGTCCTCCGGCGCGGCGGAGGTGAGAAGCCCGCCCTCACCGCTGATGGCGACCTTGGTGGGGAAGAACGAGAACGCGCCGAACCGGCCGAGGCTGCCCGACGGGCGGTCGCCCAGGGTGCTGCCGAAGGCGTGCGCCGCGTCCTCCAGCACGGGGATGCCGCGCTCCGCGCACGCGGCGAGGACCCCGTCGACGGCCGGGGAGACGATCCCGCCGATGTGGACGGGCACCACGGCCGCCGTGTCCGGATACCGCTCCAGTGCGGTGCGCAGGGCGTCCGGGTCCATGCCGAGTCCGTCGGGTTCCATGTCGACGAAGCGGGCCCGGGCCCCGGCGCGCACGGCCGCGGCCGCCGTCGCGAAGAACGTGTTGACGGGCACGAGGACCGTGCGGCCCGCCACGCCGATGGCCCGCAGGGCGATCTCCAGGGCGGCGGAGCCGGAGGCGACGGCGACGCCCGGGGTGCCGGTCCACGTACGGCTCAGCTCCTCGAAGCGGGCGACCAGCGGGCCCTGGGTGAGGACGCCGGAGGCCAGCGCCCCGTCGACGCGCTCCAGCACGGTGCGCCGGTCGGTGACGTCGAAGCGGATGCGCTGGGCGGGCACGGGGGCCGGGTGCGCCGGGGCGTCGGCCAGTTCCCGGGCGAAGAACTCCGCCGCGTGGCCCGCGTGCGTGCCGTGTCCCATGGGGAGTTCGAGGATCTCGGGCTTCGGGGCGCCCGCCGTCCCGTAGCCCAGGCGGATCGTTTCGGCGGCGGCGCGGGTGTCGGCCGTCTCCAGATAGGGGTCCTCCGTGCCGTACTGGAGCTGGAGGGGCGCGGGGGCCAGGGCCGTATAGAGGTCGGGAAGGTCGGCGTGTTCGAGGATGCCGGGCAGGACCGCCCCCTCGAATCCGGTGAACAGCCGCCCGTACAGCGCCGGATAGGTGCCGAGGTGGCTCGCCGCGCAGACGGGGAGGGGACCGTCGCTCAGCAGCGCGGTGTGCAGGGCGACGGCCGCGCCCAGGCTGTGGCCGAACAGCCCGGTGCGGTCCGCGTCGGCCAGCGGGTGGCTGCGCAGTACGTCGAGGGCTCCGAGCGCGTCGCCGACGAGGGCGCCGAGCAGGGAGCGGCCGGTGAGCGCGAAGGCGTGGGCGAGCAGGGCCCCTTCGTCGCGGCCCGCGAGCCGCTCGGGGTCGAGCCCGCCGCCGATGCCGTACGCGAAGGTCAGGGTGGTGAACCCGGCCCGGGCCAGCCGTTCGGCCACGTTGCGGTCGGGGTGGTCGGGGGGCGTCTCGCCGGTGAGGTGGTCCAGCCGGGCGTTCTTCCCGCCGAGGACGAGGATGCCCGGGCGGGGGGCGGTGTCCTCGTCGTCGGGGGAGAGCAGGACGGCGGGGAACTCGCCGCGTGCCGGGGAGCCGAGGGTCATCCGCTCGCGCCGCAGCCCGTCGGACACGGTGACGGTGGAGGCGGTGACGCGGACGTCGCGGTGGGCGTCCTCGACCCGGGCCAGGCGCTCGACCCGGGAGCGGAGCGGGGCGGGGTGACCGGTGGGCCCGGTGTCGAGGAGCCGGCGCAGGGAGCTGATCTGCATGGTGATGGTGGGACCGGTTTCGTGAGAGGGGAGCGGACGGCCCTGGACACCAGGGGCCGGGCGTTCGGCCCGCCCCTGTGACGTCGGGTCAGATGAAGTCGGCGTGCAGGGTGCTGGGGACTTCCACGGCGTAGGAGTCCAGCGCCCGGTCCAGCTGGATCTGGCCGCGGTGCAGATGCTCCAGCAGCTCGTTCTGCGGCCGGTAGAAGCACGACTTGCACAGGTCCGTGCGGCGGGGGTTGGCGGCCTCCCACTCGGCGCGCGGGCCGCCCTCCAGCACTTCCGCGTAGCCCTGGTCCAGCACGTTGCCGATCAGATAGCGGCTGTTGAGGTGGACCTGCGGGCACGGGTAGAGGTTGCCGTCGGCGCCGACCGCCGTCACGAACCGGCTGTAGTGGCACCGCTCGAAGTCGCCCTCGACATCCTCGACCTGGTCCATCGGGCCCCGGTCGAGCTTGGGTACGGAGACCTCGTAGTCGTCGGTGGACAGCTCCGCGGCCTCCCGGAGGGCCTCGGTGATCTCCGGCATGACCGCCTCGATGGTCTCGTGGCCGAGCGCGCTGTAGAACTCCGGCTCGAAGCGGACGTAGTGGGCCCCGGACGCCAGGCCGATGCGGGCGGCGTCGAGGATCTCCCGGTGGTTCGCCTGCGTGATGACGAAGTTGAAGCCGATCCGGAAGTCCGGCGCCACCGCGGTCTCGCGCAGCCGTCCCACGGCCCCGATGAAGGACGCGAAGGTCTGCTCGCGGTCCCGGGTGATCTCGTTGAACGTGGCCTCGGTCCCGGCGTTCAGCCCGATGCGCACCCAGGTGTGGGTGTCCGCGACGGCCTCGGCGATGGCCGGGCGGCCGAGCCGGGAGCCGTTGGTGATCAGCCCGATGCGGAGCCCGGCCTCGTTCGCGGCCCGGCTGATCTGCGCGTACCCGGGATGGATGGTGCACTCACCGCTGCCGCAGAAGGTCACGGCGCGGCCGTCGTTGGCCGCGAACTCCCGCATCAGGGTGACGGCCTTGTCGGTCTTGATGGAGTCCTTGAACGAGAACAGGTCGTAGAACTGCTCCTCGTTGGGGGAGTGGAAGTTGCAGAAGTTGCACCGCATGTTGCAGGCGCCCATGATCCCGATGCGCATATGGATCGGTTTGAACTCGTCGCCCGCCACGAACCGTCTCAGCAGGTCGCCGTGGGCCATGACCTTCTGGGGGGAATGGGCCTGATCGAGGCTGACGGGGAGCAGCGGAACCGGATCTTCCGTAACTTTCGCAGCGCTGTCCTGAGAATCACCAAAGCTATTCACGGAACCCCCAAATATGGCTGTTCAGCCGCCTATTCGATGACCTTGCTCCCGACCCTAGGAGCAGCTTCTCAAGGGTGTCAACAGTCAGGCTACGACGGGGATTTCATGGATCGATACCCTCGTCGAGAACTCCGGCTTTGGCGATGAGATAGGCGAGCTGGGCGCGGCTTCGGCTGTTGAAGATCTCCGACGCCTTGCGCACATGGGTGGCGACGGTGCGGACGCTCATGCCGAGCCGCCCGGCGATGGCCTCGTCGGTATAGCCGTTGACCATGAGCTGAAGGACGGACCTGCGTGTTTCGTCGGCGAGCAGCGGCGGTCGGTGCGCGCCGGGAGAGTACTGGAGCGGGGTGGCGCGTTCCCAGGCGTGCTCGAACATGCCGACGAGATAGCGGATCAGTCCCGGATGCTCTATGGCCAGGGCGGTCTGGCTCCGCTGTTCTCCCGGGTCGGGCACGAAGGCAATTCGCTGGTCGCACACGATGATCCGGTCGAACACCTCGTCCAGGGTCCGTACTTCCGCCCCTGCGGCCGATATTTGCTCGACGTAGAAAAGAGTGGGGCTGTGGGTGCGCACGGTGTGCTGGTAGATCGTGCGCTGCCGCACCCCGCGGGCGAGCGCCGGAAGATCGGTGTCGAGCGCTTTCGCCAGCAGTTCCTGCGGTCTGCCGCCACCGGGCTGGGCGGTGAGCAGTTCCTCCTGGCAGGACTCCACGGCCGAGGCGAGCGTGGTGCTGATGATGTCCGCGCCGCTGATCACGCGGGCGGCCTGGACCCCGTCCTCGCGGTAGGTGTCGCGGTAGACCTGCTCGGCACGCTGGATCGATGTGCGTACGGCGTCGAGCGCGTGCTGCTGCCGGTCGATGGCCGCTTCCATCGGCCGCACCAGGCTGCCGGCGGCCAGCCCCGGCGGAATGGCGACCAGCCGGCCGTCCTCGGTGCGCCGCAGAAGTCCCAGGCGCGTCAGGCACTCGGGGCATTCCTGATTTATTGAGTGACCTTTCAAAAATCGCGCATAGAACTCCAGCCCCCTCTCGCAGATCTCAGACGCCTGGACATTATTCAGTTTGTCCGTTTTCGTGCACATCTGTACATCCTTCAGGTTCTCGCGATGCATGATCATGCCACAAATTTCCCCTGTCGCAAGGTTGAAACAAGAAGCAAGATTCTCGGCAGGCAACACGACAACTCGACCCGGCGTTGACGGCGGGTAAGCACAGGGGGTAGCCGCATGTTCAGGAACGCGAATTTCCTTAAGGTTATCGGCGCGTTTGCCGTTGCCGCTTCCGTGGCTCTCGGATCGTTCACCGCGATTTCTTCCGAGCCGCAGTCCGTGGTCACCGCCTCGTCCGTCGGGACGAATGACTCGCAGTGGGGATGACCCTCCTCGGTCCGCTCGATGTTTGTCACTCGTAAATCCAGCTGCAGGGTGGTCAGGAATGCGCACAGAAGGAAATGAAGGCGTCATCGTCGCGCCCGCCGATGCCGTACGGGTGAGGGCGCGGGTCGAGGTCCCGATCAATGTTCCCGGCCTGGGGCGCCGGCCGAGCACCATGGTCAGTTTTCATGGGCTGCACGACAATCGCGAGCACATCGCGGTCCTCCTCCCCGGCTGGGACAGGAGGAGCGATCCGCTGGTCAGGGTGCATTCCGAATGCCTTACCGGCGACGTCTTCGGCTCGCAGCGCTGCGACTGCGGCCCGCAGCTCCACGAGGCCCTCGCGATCTGCTCGCACGAGGGCGGCATCATCCTGTACCTGAGGCAGGAGGGGCGCGGTATCGGCCTCTACAACAAGTTCGACGCCTACCTCCTTCAGGACCAGGGGCTCGACACCTTCGAAGCGAACGCGGTCCTCAACTTCGGCCACGACATGCGGGACTACCGGGTGGCGGCCGAAATGCTGCGGGCCCTGGATGTCCCCGAGATCCGGCTCCTCTCCAACAACCCGGAGAAGGGCGCCCAGTTGCGGGCACACGGCGTCGCGATATCCGACATCGTCCCGACCGGGACCTTCGTCAACGAGAACAACCACGCCTACCTGACGGCCAAGCGCGAACGAGCCGGTCATGCCCTTGAGGTCTGAGGCGCACGCCGGCCCCGCAGGAGACGTGACTCCTTATGAACAGGCCGCCATGCGCCGGGCGTTGGAAATCGCCGCGGACCGGGTGGGATCGACCGGCGTCAATCCGGCGGTCGGCTGCGTCCTCCTCGACGCGGACGGCACCACCCTCGCCACGGGGGTCCACCGCGGCCCCGGTACCCCGCACGCGGAGGCCGACGCGCTGCGGCAGGCGCGGGAACGCTCCCGTGGCGCCACCGCCGTGGTCACCCTGGAACCCTGCGACCACCAGGGCCGTACGGGCCCCTGCTCCCGCGCGCTGATCGAGGCCGGGGTCCGGCGTGTCCTGTACGCGGTGCCCGACCCGAACCGGGTCGCGGCCGGCGGCGCCCGACGCCTGGCCGAGGCGGGCATCGACGTCGTCGGCGGGGTCCTGAGGGAGGAGGCCGAAGCCGTCCTGGAGATGTGGCTCACCGCCGTACGGACCGGACGGCCCTTCGTCACCTGGAAGTTCGCCACCACCCTGGACGGCCGCAGCGCCGCCGCCGACGGGTCCTCCCGCTGGATCAGCTCCGCCGAGTCCCGGGCCGACGCACACGCACTGCGCGCCCGGCACGACGCGATCCTCGTCGGGTCCGGAACCTGGCGGGCCGACAATCCCCGTCTCGACCTGCGCCACGGCGTCGTGGGGCAACCGCCCCTGAGGGTGGCGCTGGACGCCCGGGGCGAACTGCCGCCGGACTCCCGGCTGCTGGACGGCGGCATCCCCACGCTCGTGGTGACCGAGCCGGGCACCGGACTCGCGGGCGTCGACGAGGAGAACGTCCTGCGTCTGAAGACCGACGCACGCGGACGCTTCCCCCCGCTCGGCCTGCTCGAAGCGCTCGGGACCCGCGGTGTGCGTTCCGTGCTGGTCGAGGGCGGCCCCGCCCTCGCCTCCGCCTTCGTCACCGCCGGGCTCACCGACCGCGTCGTCGCCTACGTCGCACCACTGCTGCTGGGCTCCGAAGGCGTCAGCGCCGTCGGCGAGCTGGGCGTCGGATCGATCGGTGAGGCGCACCGGCTCCGCATCACCGCCGTGGACCGGATCGGAAGTGATCTGCGGGTCGAACTCCGGCCCGCCGCCTGGACCAGAGGAACACAGTGACTGGATTTCTCCTCCCCAACGCCCGTCTCGCACCACGGGAGCAGCCCAGGGCCGACGCGTCGGAGCTGCCCCCGGTCACCCTCCTCATCCCCTTCTACCGGGAGACCCCGGAGATCCTGCGGCGCTCCGCGGGGATGCTCCAGTTCCTGGACTACCCGCACGAGAAGCTGTCCGTGCGCTGGCTCGTGGACGCTCGCCGGTCCGAGGACGTGGCGGCAGCCGAGGCAGTCGCCGGGCCGGCCCGGGCCGGCTTCGGCGGTGACCTGCGGGTGGTGGCCGTTCCCTCGATGACCCCGAAGGCGAAGGCCCTCAACCATGTGCTCCGCGAGGTCGACGACCCGATCGTCGCCGTCTACGACGCGGACACCGTGCCGGACCCGGGCCAGCTCCGCCAGGCCGTCGCCGCGCTGGAGGCCCGCGACCTCGACGTCGTCGACGCCATCGAACTGCCCGAGGCGGGCGGCGACCTGGTCAACCGGATCACGCTCGCGCAGTCGGCCGCGTTCTTCGGCGCCATGGAGTACGTCAACCGCCGCACCGGCATGCACATGCTGCTCGGCAGCTCGATCTACTTCCGCCGCAAGGCGCTGGAGGAGGTCGGACCGCTCTGCGAGGACGGCGTCGAGGAGCTGTACGAGTGGGCGGTGCGGGCCGCCGCCGCGGGCGTACGCATGGGGCGCATCGTCTCCTTCTCGTACGGCACCCGGACCTCGGTGGTCGGGCCCGCGCTGCGCCAGCGCACCCGGTGGATCAGGGGCCAGCTCGACATCGGCTTCCGGTTCCTGGGCGGAGAGCCGCTGCCCGCCCGGCCGCGGACCGCCGTGACGCTGATGACCCTCAGCCTGCTCGGCCAGCTCAGTGTGCTGCCCGTGATGGCCGGGGCCGTGCGTTACCGCTCGCTCCGCCTGCCCGCCGCCGCGCTGCTCGCCGGAGAGGCGCTGCGCATCCGCAGCGTCTCCCGCGACCCGGTGTGGGAGGTCCTCCGGGTCGGTTCGGGGTGGGTGTTCCTGCTGCCGTTCGAACTCCTGGAGTCGACCTCGGCCTGGCGCGCGGTCTGGGAGCTGGCGACGGGTCGTGACACCTGGCACTCGGTCCGGCCGGAGGCGGGCAAGGGCCCGACGACGGGGGAGGGCCCGACGACGACCGAGAGGGACGTGACGACGACGGGGCAGAGCCCGACGCCGGGGAAGGGCCCGACATGATCGATCTGGGTCTGCCCCGCATCCCGCAGCGCGGCCGTATCTTCTCCTCCGTCTTCATCGACACCTTCGGCTGGGGCCTGTTCGCCCCGCTGGCCTTCCTCTACTTCTCCTTCGGCACCGGGCTGTCCTTCTCGGCCATCGGCTCGGCGGTCAGCGCCGGAACGCTCGCCTCCCTGCCGGTGGCCCTGCTGGCGGGCTGGCTCGTCGACCGGTTCTCCCCGAAGTCCGTGCTGGTGGCCAGCAACCTGGTCACGGCAGTGGGCTACGGCCTCTACCCGTTCGCCTCCGAGTGGATGTTGATCGCGGTGGCGACGTTCCTCGTGATGGCCGGGGACCGGCTGTACTGGGCGAGCTGGCCGGTGATCGTGGTGGACCTGGCATCGGGCCGCAAGCTCGACGCCACCTACGCGGCGGTCGGGACCATCAAGAACTTCACCGTCGCCACCGGGGCCCTGGCCAGCTCCGGACTGACCATCCTCTTCGGCCGGGGCGCCGCCGACCTGGTCCTGGCCCTGAACGTGGTCACCTCGCTCATCGCGGCGGTGCTCCTGGCCGGGGTACGCGTCTCGTCGAACCGTCCGGCCGAGGAGGCGGGCGGCGGGGGGAAGGAGCCCGGCTGGCGGGCCGCGTTCAAGGACCACGCGTTCACCGGCTTCTGCTTCTCCTTCATGCTCCTGACCTTCGCCTGGGCGCTGCCCGCGACGATCCTGCCCGCCTACGCGGTGGAGATCATGAAGCTGCCCGGCTGGGCGCCCGCCTTCTTCCTCGGCGTCAACAGCGTCGCCATCATGCTCGCCCAGATGCCGGTGACGGCGAAGGTCTCCCACGTCCCCCGGCAGCGGCTGATCGTCCGGGCCGGACTGATCTTCGCCGTGGTCTTCACCGGGCTGTACCTGGTGACCGAACTCCCGGCGACCACCGCGATCGTGGTGCTCGTCCCCGTGATGCTGATCTTCACGCTCGGCGAGATGATCAGCCTGCCCGCGGCCAACGCCCTGGTGGCGAGCAGTGCGCCCGCCGCGATCCGCGGCCGGTACATGTCGCTCTTCCAGCTCTCCTGGGGAATCTCCGGCCTCTTCATCCCCCTGCTCGCCGGATTCGTCCTCGACCGCGGGGCCCTGTGGGTGTGCGCCGCGTTCGGCGGGATCGCCCTGCTGGCGGCGGTCGGGGTCCAGCTCACCGCGTACCGGATCGCCCCGGCCGGCACGGAGGAGGAAGAGGCGGAACCGCACGACGAGCCGCACGACGGACCGGCCTCCCCCGGGAGCGGCCCGGACGCCGGACTCGCCCCCGCAACCACGAAGGATGTGACATGACGGAGACGTCCCGGTACCCCGGCATCAGGGTCATGGCGCACCCCCGGCGGCGGAAGCAGGCGGAAGCCCTGCTGGCCGAGCTGAACGCCGAAGCCCGACTGCCGTACGCCCAAGGCCCGCACGCCGACGACCGGCTCCCCGCCGACGACCCGCTGCTCGTCCTCGATCCGGACCCGGACGGTCCGCCGAGCCCCCTGCGTACGGCGGCGGCGGCCTGGGCCGGACCGTACGGCACGGCGAGCCACCGGCTCGTCCTCCAGGACGACGTCCTGCCCGCCGAGGGCTTCCTGGACCTGGTGGCCAAGGCCATCGGGAACCGGCCCCGCGACCCCATCGCCTTCTACAGCAACTGGAACCACTGGAACGGTTCCGCCGTGCGGCTCGCCGCACTCAGCGGAGCCGGCTGGGCCCGGGCGATCCCGGACGAGTACGCGCCCTCCCTCGCCGTGGCGCTTCCCCGCGCCCTGGCCGAGCAATTCGCCCACTACGCACAGGAGTTGCTGCGCAGCGACACGCCTCCGGACGACGAGGCCCTGGCCGCGTTCCTGCGGGGGCGCGACACCGCCCTGTTCATCGCCGTGCCCAACCTGGTCGAACACAAGGGGGGCGGCAGCCTGGTGGGCAACGACAACCAGGGGCCGAGGCTCTCGCCCTGCTTCGTGGACGACGCGCCGGGCGCCCGGCGGACCGGGACGGGCACGCTGGGGGCGCTGGACTTCTACCCCCACTTCTTCAAGGGGCACGTCTACGGCCTCACCCCCACGGGGCCCGGCGGCCGTTACGTCAAGACCTACTGGGACGAGAGCGTCCAGACGCTGGGCATCGACCCCGACCGGATCAGGGAACTGGCCCGGTGGGAGCCGACCCCCGCGATGCTCTTCCGCGACCTGGCGGGCGCCGGACTCCAGATCCACCACGCCACCGCTGCCTGGACCGCGGCCGTGCTGTACGGGGCCGCCCTGGAACGCCTCACGGCCACCACGGGCACCGCCCCGGCCGACAGCCGGACGCCGGACCCCGCTGTCCGCGCGGGTGCCGTCGAGACCATCCCGCTGGGCGGCCTGGCACAGGTGGTCGGGCTCCCGCTGCTGCGCCGGGTCATGGACCCGCTGCGCAGGCTGACCGAGGAGGGCCTGAACGCCGGTGCGGAACTGGCGTCGGCCGCACCCCTCGGCACCGCTCCCTAGACCTGCTCGCCCCGGGCCCGTCCTTCCTGGACCTGCCCTCCTCTGCCCTGCTCGCCCCAGACCTGCTCTCCCTCTCCACCTCTTCCTTCCTCAGCCCATCCATCCGCTCTGTCAGGAGTTCGAAGATCATGCGGACAGTCGACGTATTCCACCCGCAGGCCACCGGCGACAGCACCGGCGACACCACCGCTGTGCACGCCTCCCCCCAGACCTCCGTGGCGTTCAGCCCGGACGGCGTCCACTACGCCAGCGCCGGGTACGACGGCCGGGTGGCCCTGTGGGACCGCTCCGGCACCGCCCCGCGCTGGGTCGGGCATCACGCACGGCTGGTCAACGGTGTGCGGTTCTCGCCGTCGGGCCGACTCCTCGCCAGCGGCTCGGCCGACAAGACCTGCCGCATCTGGGACG
Organism: Streptomyces sp. NPDC033165; assembly: GCF_055577965.1. Lineage (NCBI taxonomy): Bacteria > Bacillati > Actinomycetota > Actinomycetes > Kitasatosporales > Streptomycetaceae > Streptomyces > Streptomyces sp. NPDC033165. The sequence goes on along the minus strand of NZ_JBVIPK010000003.1, from coordinate 457,264 downwards.
TGGCCACCGGCCGCCAGATCCAGCTGCTCGCCCGGCAGCCCGACGACCTCAACGCCCTGGCCTGGCTGGACGAGAACCGCGTGGTCACCGTCTCGCAGGACGGCACGGGCCGCATCTGGGACATCCGTACCGGCGTTCTCGAAGAGGGCGTGATCTTCCACGCCGACCACTGCATGTCGGTCGACGCCGCGCCCACCGGCGTCCTGGCCAGCTGTGGCGAGGACGCCACCATCCGCCTCTGGGACACCAACGGGGCCCTGCTGCGCGACCTGCCGCAGGCCGGGCACGCCGAGATGTGCCGCTGGTCGCCCGACGGCACCCTGCTCGCCGCCAGCTGCGACGACGGCTTCGTGCACATCGTGCGGACCGACGGCGAACTGGTCACCAAGGTCGGCCCCTACACCGCCGCCGTGAAGTCGGTCGCCTGGTCCCAGGACGGCTCCCGCATCGTCATCGGCGCCTACGACAGCACGATCACCCTCTGGGACATCGCCGACTGCCGCCCGCTGGTGCGCTGGTACGGGGCGCACCTGTGGCCCCGCTCGGTCGACTGGTCCGTGGACGGCAGGACCATCATCGCCGGTACGTTCTCGGCCCTGCCCGCAGTGATCGACGTACCCGAGGTCCCGGCGGACGCCCTGCCCGGCGAGGTCCGGGAGATCACCCTCGAATCGCCGGTCTCCACGCACGGCGTCAACCACGTCTCGGCCGCCGGTGAGGTGCTGGCGGCGGGCAGCGACAACGGTACGGTCCGGGTCTGGAGCCACCGCGGGGCCACCGCGACCGAGGTGCCGGTGGGCAACGGCAGCCTGATCAACACCGTCGCCGTGTCCGAGCAGTTGCCGGGGCTCGTCGCCTACGGCTCGTTCTCCGGCCGGGTCGGCGTCGCCGACGCCGTCACCGGACGTGATGTGGCCGCCGTCGAGCGCGCGCATCCCGTGAACCGGGCCGCCTGGTCGCCGGACGGCAAGCGGCTGGCCGTCGCCGACTACGAGGGCGGGCTCGACCTCTACACCTGGACGGGCAGCGAGCTGGTGCCCGGAATCCACTACGAGGGCCACGACGGGTCCATCAAGGACGTCTCCTGGGTGGACGCGGACCGCCTGGTCACCTACTCGACCGACCGCCAGGCCCACCTGATCACCGCCGAGGGCAAGCTGATCCGCTCCTTCGGCGGCCACGGCGAGCTGATCAACGGCGGCTCGGTGACCAGCGTGGCGGGCCGGGCGCTGCTCGCCACCGTCTCCCGCGACCGGACCAGCCGCGTCTACGACCTGGACACCGGGGAGCTGCTCCAGGTGCTGGTCGGCCACGACGAGTCGGCCAAGTGCGCGGCCTGGCACCCGGGCGGGAAGCCGCTGCTCGTCACGGGCTCGTACGACTACACCGGCCGGCTGTGGGTCCTCGACCCGGAGACCCTCGCCCCGCTCCACAGCCATGTGCTGGAGGGCCACGGCAGCGCGGTCAGCGCCGTGACCTGGCGCGGCGACGACGCGGTCACCGCCTCCTGGGACAGCAGGGTGGTTGCCTGGACGCCGGACGCCGACCCCACCCGGGCGCCGGCCCAGGCAGAGCTGGCGACGGACTGGAAGGCCACGGAGGTCTCCCGATGAAATCCCTCAGCCTGAAACTGAGTTCACCCCCCTCCTTCGCCCTGTCCGACGCCGAGACGGCGGCATTCCGGCGGGCCGCGGAGGTGGTGTGCCGGGCCGGGGGCGGCCGGCTGGACGACCCCGATACGGCGGCCGCGGCACGCGGCGGCTGGGAGGAGCTGCCGGGCCGGTTCCGGTCGGCCGTACGCGACTTCCGCCGGGACTCGGGCGACTGCGGGGTGATGCTGTTCCGGGGCCTGCCCGTCGACGAGGCCCTGCTGCCGCCCACCCCGACGGTGGACGGCTCGGTCCGCCGGGAGGCGACCGTGCCCGCCGCCGCCCTGCTGATGACCGCCGCCGGCGGTCTGGGCGACCCGGCCGCCTACGCACCGGAGAAGTCCGGCGCGCTGGTGCAGGACGTCGTACCGGTGCCGGGCAGGGAGGACTTCGAGGGCAACGCGGGCTCCACCCTGCTCTCCTTCCACATCGAGAACGCCTTCCACGTCCACCGCCCGGACTTCGTGATGCTGCTGTGCCTGCGGGCGGACCACGACGGCACGGCGGGCCTGCGTACCGGATCGATACGCCAGGCGCTGCCCACGCTCTCGGAGCGGACCAGGGAAGTCCTCGCCCGCCCGGAGTTCAGCACCCAGCCGCCTCCCTCCTTCGGGTCGGCGGACGGGACCACTCCGCCGCGCCCGGTGCTGTACGGCGACCCGGAGGACCCCGATCTGCGGGTGGACTTCTCCGCCACGACGGCTCTGACGCTCGAAGCGCGCCAGGCGCTCGTCGAGCTGGAGGCGGCCGTCAACGCCACCTCCCACACGGTCCGGCTGACGCCGGGGGACCTGGCGATCGTGGACAACCGGGTGACCACGCACGGCAGGACCGCGTTCCGGCCGCGCTACGACGGGGGCGACCGCTGGCTGCTGCGCACCTTCGCGGTGGCCGACCTGCGCCGCTCCCGTAGCCATCGCCCCGGCGACGGCTACGTACTGAGCCACTGAGCACCTCGGCGGGGGGGGGGGGGGGGGGGGGGGGGGGGGGTGGAGGGGGGGAGGGGAAGAGCAGACGCCAACATAGCAACAAAACAAGACACAAACGATAGACAAGCGAAACACGAACCGCAACATCGCAT
>NZ_JBVIPK010000003.1:0-454524 GCF_055577965.1 Streptomyces sp. NPDC033165 | reverse complement strand
GACGATGCGGCGGACCTCGTCCTGGTTGACCCCCTCGTCCCCCCCCCCCCCCCCCCCCTCCTTCCCCCCCCCCCCCCCCCCCCCCCCCCCCCCCCCCGGCCGCTCACCCACAACAGCGGGAACGAAGGCATGCCATCGATGAACACGGGGCTCCACGTCAACGCGGTCGTCCTCGGGAGCTCCCGCCGGATCTGCGCGATCTGGAAGGTGAGCGGGCCCGCCGACCGGCGCCGGGCCTGCGAGTTCACCTTCGCGCTCCTGCTCCGCCGCCGTGGTCCGGAGCAGGACTGGGCCGCCGAGACCGCGCTCGGCGCGCTGGAGGAGGAGGGGTTCGACGACGGGCCGGTCTGTGTGGACCTCACCACCACGGTGCACGGCATCGAGGTGGACGCCCTGCGGCCGGGGCTGTGCGGGGCCGATCTGCTGGAGGCGTCCCGGGCGGCGCTGGGCGAAGGGCACCAGGAGTGGGCGAAGCTGGCCCATGAGGACCCTGAGGCCTTCCGTGCCGGGGCGTCCGGGAGTTACGCACTGCTGCGCCACGCGGCGGTCATGGCCGGCGTCTCCGCCGGGGGCGGAGAAGGGCCCCCCGTCCATGTCGTCCACGAGCGGGAACACCGGGTGCTGCGTGCCTATGCGGCGGCGCTGGCCGCCAACGCCGGGGCGGAGGGGCCTTCATGATCATTGCCTTCGATCTGATGGACACCCTATTGTCGGACCCCTATCGATCGGCGTACGAACAGGCATTCGGCATCACCTATGAGGAGTTCGAGCGGGCCCGGCCCCAGGGCGCCTATCACCAGCTGGAATGCGGCGAGTTGGCGGAAGAGGACTACTGGGCCGCCATGCGGGACGCCGGACTGTCGTTCGACGCCGACGTCTTCCACCGCACGAGGAGAAGCGGCTACGCCTGGCTGAAGGGCATGCGCGAGCTCGTCGCGGAGTGCGCGCGCGAGCACCGGACCGTGGTCGCGTCCAACTACCCCCGGTGGATCGAGGAGATCGAGCGGGACCTGCTCGCCGGAACGGGCCTGGAGGTCTACGCCTCGTACCGGTTCGGCGTCCGCAAGCCCTCCGAGCGGTTCTTCCGCCTGCTGGGCGAGGAGACCGGTACCGGCCCGCACGACCTGGTCCTGATCGACGACATGCGGGCGAACACGGACGCGGTGACAGCGCTCGGCGGCATCGGCATCCCCTTCGCATCGGCCCACGCCACCCGGCGGCAACTGCGGGCCCACGGCCTGTTGTCCGGCTGAACCACAACGCACCAACGCACCATCGAAGCTTGGAGTGAGACCATGCCCGACCCCGAACCGCACCTGCACCGAGCGGCCTCGGACCTCGCGTACTTCAGTGCCGACGGCGAGACCTACGTCTCGCCCGCCCCTTTGCGCGACCTCCGCAAGTCCCGCCCCCTGCGGGTGCTGTCCGAGGAGGACTTCGCGTTCTGGCAGAGCTACGGCTACGTCATCGTGCGGCAGGCGATCGAGCCCGCCGCCGCGCGGAAGCTCCTCGAATTCACCTGGGACTTCCAGGGACTCGACCCCGACCGGCCGGACACCTGGTACGAGGAGCGGGAGTTCGCCACGGACCTCGAACGCGATCTGTACGTCTACGGGTTCGTCGAGGCCTACCAGCACCAGTACATCTGGGACAGCCGCCAGACCCAGCGGGTCTACGACGCGTTCGTCGACGTGTGGGACTGCGAAGAGCTGTGGGTGACGCTGGACCGCCTCAACCTCAACCCGCCCAACGTCAGGAACCGCGACCGGGCGCTGATAGCCCCGACGGACCAGGGGTTCGACATCGAGCTCCACTGGGACGTCGACACCACCCTCGCGGAGCCGCCCCAGCGGGTCCAGGGGATCATCGCCCTCAACGACACCCGGCCGGAGCTGGGCGGGTTCCAGTGCTCGCCCGAGCTGTTCCACCGGTTCGAGGAGTGGGCGGCGGGGCAGCCCGCGGACCGGGACCCGATCAGGCCCGCCGCCGACCGCGCCGCATACCCGGTGGTCCGGCCCGAGCTGAACGCCGGTGACCTGCTGATCTGGAACGGCCTGCTGGCTCACGGGGTGGCGCGCAACACCTCCGAGAACGGCGTGCGTTCGGTGCAGTACCTCTCGATGATGCCCGCGCTGGAGTCGCACGAGGAGATGCGGCGCTCCCGGATCGACTCCTGGCGCCACCTCACCACCCCGGACTGGAACAGGACGCTGGTCGGCGACGCGACCAAGCACGAATCCCTGCGCTACGGACCAGCCGAGCTGACCGGGCTCGGCGAGAAGCTGCTCGGGCTCACCTCCTGGAGGGAGCGGTGATGCGCCGTATCTGCCTGGCCCTCCCCACGAACCGGCCCTGTGCGAAGACCCTGTCGGTGGTCGGCGCGGAGGCCGACCACGCGGCGGAACACTTCGGCGTCGAGGTGCACTTGCTGGTCCTGGACTCCTCCGGCCCGCGAGCGTTCCAGGAGCACGCCGGGGTCCTCGCCGCCGAGCACCGGGCGGCGAACGTCCACGTACATCACCTCGACGAAGCGGCGCAGCGGGACTTCCTGCGGCGGGTGCTGGAACGCTCCGGGTCCGTCGCCCCGGACCGGCTGCTCGATCTGATGCTCCCGTCCGACGTCTCCTACGGGGCGTGCACGAACCGGGCCTTCCTGATCGCCCGCGCCCTCGGGTGCGAGTCGGTGCACCGCAGGGACTCCGACAGCGCCTTCCAGGTCCAGGAGGACCGCACGCCCGTCCACCCCGTCCACCACGAACTCACCTCGCTGGGCAGGCGCGCCCGGGACGCGGCGGACGGCGTCACCGAGACCCTGCTCGACCCGGCGGACGCGGACAAGCCGGTGGTGCTGGTCGGCAGCTCCTTCGTGGGCGAACTGTCCGTGGACATCGGCGAGGTGCAGAGGCTCGACCCGGAGATCTACTACGACATCGTGAGCCTCTGGGCACCGCCGGAGTGGCCGGAGAGCAGAAAGCGGGAGCTGGTCGGGGAGTCCTTCCGCGGCGCGGGCACCGAGCCGTTCCGACAGGACCACGCGCTCCTGACCGTCGTCGACCCCATGCGGGTGGACATGTGCAACATCAGCCTCCACCGCGAGGTGTACGAGAACGTGCCGCTGCCGCCGGCGGTCAACACCATCGGCAGCGACTACTTCCTGCTCCACCTCGTGCACGACGCGCGGCTCCCCGGCGTCCTGCACAACCGCAACATCGTCAACTTCTACACCCCCGAACGCCGCACGGACGCCGGATTCAGCGCCTACCACCGGCGGTTGGTGAAGTTCTTCCTGTCGATGCTCTACTTCAACGACATCTACGACCGGATGGCGGCCGCGGGCGGCGCCCTGCTCGATGGGGACGGACTCCTCCGCCCGGCGGAGACGGCCCGGCTCGTCCGCGAGAGCACGCGCCTCGACCGGTCCGGGAACGTCCACCGGCTGGAGGTCCTGGACCGCTCCTATCGCGGACTCGGCGGCCGGTACACCGAGTTCGCCGGGCTCCTGGAGGAGGAGGGGAAGCGGCTGCTCGACGAGGCGTGCGAGGACATCGAAGACTTCGCGTTCCTGATCGAGTCGTGGGGAGAGATGGTGCGGGCGAGCCGGACCGTGCCCCTTCACGGGGCCGCCGGACCCTCGGGGCCGGGCCTCTGATCATGGACGAGACAGCACGTATGCGCGCGGCCCTGGCGGCCGCCCCCGAGGACGTGATCGTCTTCGACCTCGCGGGGATCGAGGCGCAGTTCACCGCCCTCACCGAGGAGCTGCCCGGCCTCTCGGTCCGCTTCGCGATGAAGGCCTGCCCGGTGGACGGGGTCCTGCTCCGCCTCGCGGAACTGGGCTCCGGGTTCGACGCGGCCAGCCCCCGGGAGATCGAGCAGGCCATCGCGACCGGGGTTCCGCTGGAGAAGATCCACTACGGGAACACCATCAAGTCCGACCGCGACATCGCCGCCGCCCACCGCCTCGGCGTGCGGGACTTCGCCACCGACAGCCTCGAAGACGTGGCGGCGATCGCCGCCCACGCCCCCGGCTCCCGGGTCTTCTGCCGACTGGCCACCGACGGGTACGGAGCGCTGTGGGGCCTCAGCCGCAAGTTCGGCTGCTCGGCGGCGGACGCGGTCCGGGTGCTGGAGGCGGCACGGCAGGCGGGCCTGACACCCGCGGGTCTGTCGGTCCACGTCGGCTCCCAGCAGATGACGTCCGAGGCCTGGCGCCGGGCCTTCGAGACCCTGACCGGCGTCATCGTGACGCTGAACGGGCGCGGCATCCTCCTCGACCACGTCAACCTCGGCGGCGGCCTGCCCGCGCTCGGGTACGCCGACCGGCAGGGCCGACGGCTCGACCCTCCGGTGGACAAGATCTTCACCGTGATCCGCGAGGGCATGCAGCAGCTCGGCGAGGTCTCGGAGTCACCCCTGCGCTTCGTCATGGAGCCGGGCCGCCATCTGGTCGCGGACCACGGCGCGATCCGGGCCCATGTGTCCCGGCTGACCACACGCCGGCAGCTCGACGGGGAGCGGGAGAACTGGCTGTATCTGAGCTGCGGCAAGTTCAACGGCCTGTACGAGATGGACGGGGTGCGCTACCGGCTGGTCTTCCCGACCCACTCCGGGACCGGAACGGACCACGTGCCCGCCGTCATCGCGGGCCCGACCTGCGACAGCGACGACGCCTACGGCAGCGACCCCGTCCCCGTACCCCGGGACGCGGCGTCCGGAGACCCGGTCTGGATCTTCGCGTGCGGTGCCTACGCCACCGGCTACATGACCCAGGGATTCAACGGGTTCAGCCCCCTTCCCCACACGCTGATCGACGAAAGGGCCTGAACCGATGGGTCACGACGCGCTACGCATCCGCCGGATCGTCGAGGACGACTGGAGCGGCATCACCGCGCTGGAGGCGCGGACGTACACCGGGAGCGATCTCTCGGAGGAGCAGGAGGCCCTGAAGTCCAGAGCGCGGGCGTCCCCGGAGACCTGCTTCCTCCTGGAACACGAGCGCCGGACCGTGGGCTACGTACTGGCCCTGCCCTACCCCTTCCGCCGGTACCCCGATCTGGGCCGGGCGGAGTACACCGTCTTCCGCTCGGCCAACCTGCATCTGCACGACTGTGTCGTCGCCGAGGAGTTCCGGCGCCGGGGCTGGGGCACGCGGCTGATCGACCACCTGTCCGCCGCCGCCGGTTCGCGGAGCTACGAACGGATCTCCCTGATCGCCGTGGGAGGCAGCGACACCTTCTGGTCGGCCCGTGGCTACGCACCCCATACCGAGGTCGGGCTGCCGCCGGGCTACGGCGAGGACGCGGTGTACATGTCCATGGCGGTGAGTTCCCCGGCGCGCGGGGCGTCGCGGAAGAACGAAGTGAGCTGATGTCGGTGTTCCGGATCAACGACGATTTCCGCCGTACGCAGGTGGCGATCGCGGCCCTGTTCTGTTTTCTCGGCTTCCAGTACGCCACCTGGGCGTCACGGCTCCCCGCCCTCAAGACGGAACTCGGTCTGAGCGAGGCGGAAGTGGGCCTCCTCCTGATGGCCTGCGGGGCGGGCGCGGCGAGCTCGTTCCCCCTCGTGGGACCGCTGATGAGGAGGCTGGGCTCCCGGCGCCTCACCTTCGTCTCGGCGCTCGCCCTCGGGCTGCTCCTGCTGGCCCTGGCGGTGGCACCGAACTACCCGGTCGCCCTGCTGGTCATCTGCCTCGACGGGGTCGCCGTCGGCTGCCTCAACGTCGCGATGAACGCCCAGGGGGCCGCGCTCGAAGTCCGCTACGAGCGCACGGCACTGTCCCAGCTCCACGCCACGTTCAGCGCGGGCTCGCTGGGGGCCGCGCTCCTGGCGTCCGGTATGAACCTGTGGACCACGTCGCTCGCGGCCCACTTCGGCGTGGCGGCGGTCGTTCTGGTGCTGCTGATCGCCTACTCCCGGCCGGGACTGCTCACGGAGGACCCCCGGCCCGAAGCGGCGGAGGAGGGCAAGGGCCGCCGCAAGCTGACCCTGCCGACCAAGGTGACGATCTGGATGGGCCTGGCGATGGCCTTCGGCACGGTCACGGAGGGCGCCATGAACGACTGGTCGGCGCTCTACCTGGAGGACGTGGTCAAGGCCGGTGCGGAGGTTGCCCCGCTCGGCATCGCGGTGGTCTCGGTCATGATGGTCGTGGCCCGCCTCTTCGCCGACGGCTGGCGCACCCGCTGGGGCGACGGCCGGGTCGTCCGCGTCGGCAGCGTGCTGGCCGGTTCGGGCCTCGCGGTGGCCCTGCTGGTCGGTGGCGTGGTGCCGACACTGATCGGATTCGCCTGCGTCGGGCTCGGTATCGCCGCGGTGACCCCGTGCCTCTACGTCGCCGCCGCCCGCCAGGGGCCGGACGCGCTGGCCCTGGTCGCCGCCATGGGCACCACGGGTCTGCTGGCCGGTCCCGCGGTGATCGGTTTCATCGCCGCCGCCGGAAGCCTGCTGTGGGGCATGGGCGCGGTCGCGCTGTCGGCGCTCCTCGTGTCGGCCTGCGCGACCCGCATCCGCTGGAAGGCGCTGGCGGAGGCTCCGTCGGGCGCTTGAGGCCTGCCGTCCGGATCATGCCGGACTCGCGGGGTCCGGCCTGATCCGGACGACAGCCCTTAGACCGCCTTGCCGCCGAGCAGCCCGACGATGGCCCCGAAGCCGAGGTTGGCGATGGTCGAGCACGAGTCCATCGCCGACTTGGCCGCCTCGGTCGGCTCCTCCACGAAGATGGCGATGCAGAGATTCGCCGCCAGAGCACCGACGGTTATGGCCACGACTGCGATGAAGACCATCTTGAAGTGGGATGACACCGTCGTAACGGCTGCTGTGCCACCTTGAACGGGCGCCGCTGCGAGATCCTCCGCCGGGCCGATCACCTCTTCACTCACCGGTCGTGCCCCCCGAGGTCTTCTCCGATTCACCTGCACGCGCGGCGCCGCTCCGTGTGTCGTGCAGGCGCTGGATGAGCGCCTGCACGGCTTCCGGGCTGAGTTGATCACCGCTCAGCTCGACACGCTTGCCGTCCACCTCCACGATCACGGAGGTTTCTCGTGGGCGCCGGAAGATCGCTCGAAGAAGCCCGCGCAACTTTCCGCTGGCTATCGCGGCGACGGCCGAACCTGTCGCAGCCACCAGCACCGTGGCGATCGCCTGTGTCACTTCTGGGTCCATGCTCCGCCTTCCCCCGCCGGACGCCCCTCAGATTGTGAGGCCTCCGAAGACTGCCCGCTGGCCAATCGGAAGACTCAGCACGAGTAACTGGGACGGGAGGTGAGACGGAGGGCAAAGCGAAGGGCCCGGCTCATCGAGCCGGGCCCTTCGTCTACCAGCGGTAGCGGTGGGATTTGAACCCACGGTGACGGGTTACGCCACACTCGCTTTCGAGGCGAGCTCCTTCGGCCGCTCGGACACGCTACCGAGAGAGAGCTTAGACCATCCCGGGGCGCGGAAAGAAATCGGTTCCCGGCGGCCGGACCGCAGGGGTCGGGAGCAGGCGACCGTACGGGGTCAGAGCGCCCGGAAGAAGGCCGTCAGCTGCTCGGCGCACTCCGCTTCCAGCACCCCGCCGATGACCTCCGGACGGTGGTTCAGGCGGCGGTCGCGGACGACGTCCCAGAGAGATCCGGCCGCACCCGCCTTCTCGTCCCGGGCCCCGTAGACGACCCGGTCCACCCGGGCCTGGACCAGCGCGCCCGCGCACATCGTGCAGGGCTCCAGGGTGACCACGAGCGTGCAGCCGCTCAGCCGCCACTCGCCGTGGGCCGCGGCCGCGCGGCGCAGGGCCAGGATCTCCGCGTGCGCGGTCGGGTCGCCGGTGGCCTCGCGCTCGTTGTGCCCGACGGCGAGCGGCGCGCCGTCGGGGCCGAGGACGACGGCGCCGACCGGCACATCGCCGGCCGACGCCGCCTGCGCGGCCTGGGCGAGAGCGCGGCGCATCGGTGACTGCCAGGGGTCGCGTACCGGATCGGGCGGGGGTACGGGACCGGGGGAGGGCGGGGGTGAGGGGTGCGGAGGCGGTGCGATCACCCGCGGACCCTAGCGGACAGCGGACAGCGGGCGGTGGACACCGCACCCCGGCGCTGCCCTAGCGGACCGATTCCATGACGTCGGACGCTCCCACGGCCTCCGCGATCTCCGCGAGCGCGTCCGTCTGCAGGGTCAGCAGCTCCTTCTCGGACATCCCGAGGTCCGCGAGGACCCCGAGCTCACCGATCGGTCCCGCCGGTACGGCGTCCGGGTCGGCGGCGTCGTCGTCCGGGGCGGCGGCCTCGGGGGCGGATCGTTCCGGCTCGCCGTCCTCGGTGCCGTCGAGGTCGACGAGCTCCTCCAGGGCGGCGATCTCGTCCTCGGCCCCTGGTTCGCGGCCGAGCATTTCGTCGGTGAGCAGGATCTCCCCGTACGAGGAGCGGGCGGCGGCGGACGCGTCCGAGACGTAGATACGGGGGTCCTCCTCACCGTCCACCCGGACGACGCCGAACCAGGCGTCCTCCTGCTCGATGTAGACCAGGACCGTGTCCTCGTCCACCGAGGCATCCCGGGCCAGATCCGTCAGGTCGGACAGGGTCTCCACATCGTCGAGCTCTGTGTCGCTCGCTTCCCACCCGTCTTCGGTGCGCGCGAGCAGTGCGGCGAAGTACACCGTGACTCTCCCACTGGTCATAGGTGAATCGGTCCGACGGGAGGGCAGCCGGTCATCCGTCCGCCCTGAGCCCCGCCCAATCGGCATCGTGGCAGAAACAAGCGCCGTGCGAGACGTCTTCGACCGTTGCGTCGGCCATCAGTTCCAGGAGTGCCTGGTCGGCCCTCGCCCTGACGGAGCCGGTGAGAGCTCGGTCAGAGGGGGAGTGCGCCGGTGGTACGAGGGGGCGTCACGAGGCCTCACCAGCGGAACGTGCGCATCCGCATCTGTTGCCGCATACGGGCCGCACGGGCCCGGCGCGGCTGCACCCGGTCGCGCAGCTGTTTGGCCTCGTGGAGCTCGCGGAGGAACTGGGCGCGTCGTCGGCGGCGGGCCGCGTCACTCTCCTGCGCGTCCTCGACATCACCCGTCACGCCCTGCGGGTCGCGCGCGTCGAGCGCGTCGCCCACCCCGCGTGAGCCCGGGTTCCGCTGTTCTTCCCCGTGCGGCATCGACACACCACCCCAATGCTGGGTCCGTATGTCCCCACCTTCCCCCCGAACAGGTGGTTGATGCCAGCGCAGAGTGCCGGGCGGCACGGTTACTGTTGACGCATGCGGATCCACGTCGTCGACCACCCGCTGGTGGCGCACAAACTCACCACGCTGCGCGACAAGCGCACCGACTCCCCGACCTTCCGGCGGCTCGCCGACGAGCTGGTCACCCTCCTCGCCTACGAGGCCACCAGGGATGTGCGCACCGAGCAGGTCGACATCGACACCCCGGTGACGCCCACGACGGGGGTCAAGCTGTCGCACCCCCGCCCCCTCGTCGTCCCGATCCTGCGCGCCGGCCTCGGCATGCTGGACGGCATGGTGCGGCTGCTGCCGACCGCCGAGGTGGGCTTCCTCGGCATGATCCGCAACGAGGAGACGCTGGAGGCGGAGACGTACGCCACGCGGATGCCCGAGGACCTCTCCGGCCGCCAGGTCTACGTCCTGGACCCGATGCTGGCCACCGGCGGCACCCTCGTCGCGGCGATCCGCGAGCTGATCAAGCGCGGCGCCGACGACGTCACCGCCGTCGTCCTGCTCGCGGCGCCCGAGGGCGTCGAGGTGATGGAGCGCGAGCTGGCGGGCACCCCGGTCACCGTCGTCACCGCCTCGGTCGACGAGCGGCTCAACGAGCACGGCTACATCGTGCCGGGCCTCGGCGACGCGGGTGACCGGATGTACGGCACGGCCGAGTAGTCCGCGGGGCCCGCGGGTACCCCGGGTACCCGCGGGCTCAGCAGGAGGACGGGGCCGGGGACGGCTTCGCCGTCAGGGCCGCCATCGCGGCGGTCGCCTCCTGCGGGGTGTTGAACGCCTTGAACTTCGCGCCGAGGATCAGGTCGACCTCGGCGGTCTTGCGGGCGTCGGTCTTCTGCACGGTGCCCACCAGCTGCGTGCCGAGCACGGTGAAGCTGCTGTTCGTCGCGGTCGGCGCGCCCAGCAGCACGGCCGTGCCCGGCACCTTCTTGTCGTACTCCTTGGACGCGTTGCCCACTTCGCCGACGGTGAAGCCGCGCTTCTTGAGCTCCTCGGCCGCGGACTTGGCCAGGCCGCTGCGGGTCGTCGCGTTGTAGACGTTCACCTTGATGGCAGCCGGTTTCGGCAGCGCCCGGACGGGGGCCGACGGCTTCGGGGTGGGGCAGTCCCGCTGGTGGCCGACCGCGTTGGCGCTCTTGTCGCCGCCGGTGAAGACGTCGATGAGCTGGAGCGTGCCCCAGCCGGCCAGGCCGAGGGCGACGACGGCGCAGACCCCCGCGAGGACCAGCCTGCCGCGGCGCCGGGGGCGGCGCATGCGGGGGTAGGTGTCGCCCGTGATGCGGTACTTTCCGCCCATGCCGGGGGGAGTGAGCATGCTCATGGAGGCAGCGTAGTGCGACCCGGTGATGATGCGTACTAAATGATCAACGTATGGCACCCGGATGCGCACGAAAGCACCCGAAAGGCCCGAATCGGGAGGGAGGGCCGGGTGCGGGTGCGGGTGAAGAGGGCCGGGCGAGGCTCCCGGGGGCGTCAGCCCAGGTCGAGGACGCGGGCGTGCAGCACCTGGCGCTGCTGGAGCGCGGCCCGGACCGCCCGGTGCAGCCCGTCCTCCAGGTAGAGGTCGCCCTGCCACTTCACGACGTGGGCGAAGAGGTCGCCGTAGAACGTGGAGTCCTCGGCGAGGAGGGTCTCCAGGTCCAGCTGGCCCTTGGTGGTCACGAGCTGGTCCAGGCGGACCGGACGCGGCGCGACATCCGCCCACTGTCGGGTGCTTTCCCGGCCGTGGTCGGGATAAGGCCGCCCATTTCCGATGCGCTTGAAGATCACACGGAAAGCCTACCGGGCAAGGGGCTCCGGGCGCAGCCAGGGAACCTCACTGCGATGCTGACGCAAGGGCCGTATACGGCTGCATAGCGTGAGATACCGGGACAGGGGTCACCGGGGTGAGCGGGAGCGCGAACACGGACGCGGGTACGGGCGGGGGCACGGATCGGGACGCCGCCAGGGACCCGGACCCCGCGCGGGAGATCGCCGCCGGGTACGCCGTCTCCGGCGACGCCCTCGACCTCGGCGCCCTGCTGTGGGACGGCGCCTGCCTGTCCGCCGCCCCCGTCCGCATCCCGCTCGCCGTGCTCAACCGGCACGGGCTGGTCGCGGGCGCCACCGGCACCGGCAAGACCAAGACCCTCCAGCTGATCGCCGAACAGCTCTCCGCGCACGGGGTGCCCGTCTCCTCGCCGACAGCAAGGGCGACGTCTCCGGCGTATCGGCCCCCGGAGAGGGCGGGGCGGCCGTGGACGAGCGAGCAGCCCAGGTGGGGCGGGAGTGGCGCGCCACGGGTTTCCCGAGCGAGTTCTACGCGCTCGGCGGCATCGGCCCCGGCGTCCCGCCGCGGGCGACGGTCACCAGCTTCGGCCCGGTCCTCCTGGCCAAGGTGCTCGGCCTCAACAGGGCCCAGGAGCAGTCGCCCGGGCTGATCTCCCACTACGCGGACGCCAAGGGCCTGGAGCTGGTCGACCTCAAGAGGAACCCAGCTGGGGCGGGAGATCTCGCGCTCGCTGTTCGGCACGGCACGGCCCGGCGGAGGCGGTGAGCCCGGTACGGGGTTCCGTACCGGGCTCACGGGCTTCACTCGCTCCGGGAAGGGGCGGTCACTCGGTGACCTCGTGGCCGTGGCCCTCGCGGAGGCCGCCGCCGCTGCCCGGGGTGCCGGTGCTGGGGGCGGGGGTGACCGGGCGGGTCAGGGAGCTCAGGTCGTGGGCGTACGTCCCGACGGCGTTGGCGATCACGTCGATGTTGGTGTCGAAGTGGCCCATGTCGATGTTGCTCAGGTCGTCGCAGGCCGCGTGGTAGCAGGGGTCGTACGCGATCCCCGCCTCGCCGCCGAACACCTCGGCCTGGGCCGCCGTCTTGATGCCCTCGGCCCCGGTGTCCGTACCGCCGGAGGGGATGCCGACCTCGATGAACGGCCCGTAGTCCGAGCGGCCGGTGAAGTCCGTGCCCTCGTGCGGCTTGCCCTTGCGGTCGAGGAACTCGTTGATGTCACGTTCGAGTTGGGCCGATCCCTCTGGGCCGGGGCCCGCGCCGACCCCGTCGGAGTCGTCGCCGTCGAAGACGAACTGGGCGCCGTTGGGCGAGGCGATCATGTCGAAGTTCAGGTAGAGCTTGATCTGCTTGCGCTGCTTCTCGCTCAGCGCCTCGACGTACTTCTCCGAGCCGATCAGACCGTTCTCCTCGGCCGACCACCAGGCGAAACGGACCTTGTTGGCGGGCTTGCTCTTCGACTTCGCCAGCTTCAGGGCGACGTCGAGCAGCCCGGCGGAACCGGAGCCGTTGTCGTTGATGCCGGGGCCCTCGGTCACCGAGTCGAGGTGGGCGCCGAGCATCACGGTGCGGTCCGCGCTGCCGCCGCGGGTCTCGGCGATGACGTTGCGGGTGCCCCGCTCCTCCTGGAGCTCGCGGATCTCGAAGGAGACCGTGACCTCGCCGCCCGCGAGGTCGGCGGCGAGCTTCTCGCCCTCCTCCTGGGTGAGCCCGCCGGTCGGGATACGGCCCGCGGAGGCCTCGCCGAGCGTGCCGGAGAGCACGCCCTCGGTGTTGTTGTAGATGACCGCTCCGACCGCACCGGCGTCCGCGGCGGCCGCCTGCTTGTCGGCGAAGGTGCAGCCGCCGCGCTGGATCAGCGCGATCGCGCCGGTGAAGTCCGCGGCGGCGTAGTCGGACACCTCGCAGCCGGTGGTCTCGTCGAGGGGCACCGCGACGAGCGCCGCCGTCACCCCGCCCACCTCGGTCGAGGGGGTGTACGTCATCGCCTTGATCGTCACGTCGCGGGGCGCCGGGGCGGTCACGGAGAGCTTTTCGGCCAGCGTCTGGGTGTAGGTGAAGCGGAAGCTCTCGTACGAGACCTGGTATCCGGCCCGCTGGAGCTGGCGGTAGACGTACGCCGCCGAGGCGTCGTGACCGAGCGACCCCGCGGCGCGGTGGCCCCCGGCCGAGTCGGCTATCGCCTGGAACTGCTGGAGGTGGCGGTAGGCGTCGTGGGCGGACGCGCTCTTCACCAACTTCCTTGAGAGCTTGGCGGCTTCCTTGGCGGGGTCGTGCGGCGTGGGGCGCCCGTGGTTCGGGGACGCGGCCAGGAGAAGCGGTGTGGCCAGGGCGGTGGCGGCCACAACAGCCATGGCTCTGCGACGTGTTGCGTGCACAGGAGTCCTTCCGGTCTGAACGAATGTGCTGGGAAAGCTAGCGAGCGGAGTGACTTCTGTGAACCGTTGTGGCTGGTTCTGATCGATGGGCCGTGCCGGGTGGCCGGTTCGGGAGGGCGTCAGGGGGTGGGCGGCTTCCTCTCGGACTTCGCGGCGGAGGCCCTTTTCGAGGTCCGTTCCGGCGCCGCAGGGGCCTTCTTCGCCGCTTTCGTCGCCTTCGCGGCCTTGGCTGCCGCCTTGGCCTCCTGCTTGTACGCGCGTACCTCGGCGAGTGACTCCGGCCCGGTGATGTCGGCGACGGAGCGGCGCGATCCGGCCTCTCCGTACGGCCCCGCCGCCTCCCGCCATCCCGGGGGCCGTACGCCGAACTGCTTGCCGAGCAGCGCCAGGAAGATCCGGGCCTTCTGCTCGCCGAACCCCGGCAGCGCCTTCAGGCGTTCGAGCAGTTCCGAGCCGGAGGGAACGTCCCGCCACACCGCACTCGCGTCACCGCCGTACTCCGCCACCAGGTACTGGCACAGCTGCTGCACGCGCTGGGCCATGGACCCCGGGTAGCGGTGCAGGGCGGGCTTGGCGGTGAACAGCGCGGTGAACGCTTCCGGGTCCTGGGCGGCGATCAGCCCGGCGTCCAGGTCGTCCGAGCCCATCCGCCCGGCGAGCGTGTACGGCCCCGTGAACGCCCACTCCATCGGCACCTGCTGGTCGAGCAGCATGCCGACCAGGGCAGCCAGCGGGCTGCGGCCGAGCAGCTCGTCGGCCTTCGGCTGCTGGGCGATCCGCAGGGCGACGTCCTTGCCGAAGCCCTGCCCGAGGTCTCTGCCGCTGTCGCTGGTGGTCATGGGGCTGATCATCCCGAGCGGTGCGGGAGACGGCGAGCGGGGTCGCGGTTCCGGTCGGCCAAAGGGAGTACGGCGTGGAACCCGGCCGTCACGGCTCACGGAACGATCCGGTCCGCGCGTCCGCGCAGGTAGCGGGCCTCGGGCTCGCTGAGGGTGGCGTCGGCTGCGGCGAGGTAGGCGGCGCGGGCGGAGTCCGGCTCCCCGGCGCGCTCCAGGAGATGGCCGCGTACGGCGTCGAGGCGGTAGCTCCCCGCCTCCGTGCCCGAGGAGGTCTCCGCCAGCGCGTCGACCTCGGCGAGCCCGGCGCGCGGCCCGTGGACCATGGCCACCGCGACGGCCCGCCCCAGTGCGGCGGCGGGGTCGGGGGTGCGCCGGACGAGGAGGTCGTACAGGGCGAGGATCTGCGGCCAGTCGGTGTCCTCGGCGCGCTCGGCCTCGTCGTGCAGGGCGGCGATGGCGGCCTGGAGCTGGTAGTCCCCGGCGGGCCCCTGGGCGAGCGCCTCCTGCGCCAGGGCGGTGCCCTCCGCGATGGCCGTACGGTCCCAGAGGGCACGGTCCTGCTCGTCGAGCGGGATCAACTCGCCGCCCCGCCCGGTACGCGCCGGAGTGCGCGCCTCCGTGAGGACCATCAGCGCCAGCAGCCCGGTCACACGCCCTTCGCGGGGCAGCAGCCGGCGTACGGAACGGGTCAGCCGGATCGCCTCGCGGGCCAGATCGGTGCGGTGCAGGTCGGGACCGGAGGTGGCGGTGTAGCCCTCGTTGAAGATCAGGTAGAGCACCTGGAGGACGGCGGCGAGCCGCCGGTCACGGTCCGCCGGCTCCGGCGCCCGGAACCCCGCGCCGCGCACCGCCCGCTTGGCCCGGCTGATGCGCTGCGCCACCGTCGCCTCCGGCGCCAGCAGGGCGCGGGCGACCTCCGCCGTCGTCAGGCCGCCGACCGCGCGCAGGGTCAGTGCCACCTGGGCGGCGGGGGAGAGCGCGGGGTGGCAGCAGAGGAAGAGCAGGGTGAGCGTGTCGTCCTCGGAGGGGGCCCGGCTCTCCCCGGGCGGCGGGGCGACGAACGCGTCGGCCGGGGTGAGGGCGGCCGCGGTCTCCTCCCGCCTCCGGCGCGCGGCGTCACTGCGGAGCCGGTCGGTGAGGCGTCGGGAGGCGACCCGGATCAACCACCCGCGCGGGTTGTCCGGTACCCCGTCCTCGGGCCACTGCGCGGCGGCCGCGATCAGGGCTTCCTGGACGGAGTCCTCGGCCGGGTCGAAGTGCCCGTAGCGGCGGACGAGCGCGCCGAGGACCTGCGGCGCGTGCAGGCGCAGCAGGTCCTCGATGTCGCCCGTCACAGGGCCCACCCGGGCACCTCCATGCCCGGTCGGCCCGGGCGTCCCTCCGCTATTCGTTGAGACCGCCACCGTCCAGGGGCCGGATGACCACCGGGTACTCGGGGGCGTCGGGCGGCTGCGGACAGCGCGCCACGCGGGCGGCGATCTCGGTCACCCTGTCCAGGGTCTCGCAGTCGAGCACCCAGAACCCGGCGAGGAGCTCCTTCGTCTCGCTGTACGGCCCGTCCGAGACCACCGGGCGGCCCTCGGCGTCGAGGCTGACGAACCGGGTCTGCGCGGGCTCGACCAGCCCGTAGCCGGTGACCAGCTCACCCGACTCGGCGAGATCGTCGTTGATCTTGCCCATGTAGGCGAACATCTCCTGCATCGCCTTCTCGTCCCAGGCCTTGGCCATCGCCTCGTAGTCCGCCTGGCTGGCCTGGACCATCACCAGATACTTCATGACCGCAACCTCCGTGCCGGTTTTCCGTCGGTTCCTTCTTTCCGCTTGCACAGGGGACGTCGGAGCCGGGGCGGGGTTCTCGACACCACGCGCGGTTCTTCTCCGGATTCACCCGGGGATTCACCCGCCGGAGGGCCCGGAGCGGACGGTTCAGTAAAGTGCCGAACGACTTCCCCCCGGCCCTGAACGACGAACCATGAGGTCCCTCCGTGCCTGCCAAGCCGCCCACACCCAGGTACCCCGTCGCCGTGGTGGGGATCGGCGCGGACGGCTGGCCCGGCCTGTCGGACCCGGCGAGGGCGGCGCTCCGCGAGGCGGAGGTGCTGATCGGCGGGCCGCGCCAGCTGGACCTGCTCCCGCCGGAGTGCGCGGGCGCACGGACGGCCTGGCCCACGCCGCTGCGCCCCGCCGTGCCCCGCCTCCTGGCCGAGCACCGGGAGCGCCGGACCGCGGTGCTGGCGAGCGGGGACCCGATGTTCTACGGGATCGGCCGGGCACTGGCGGAGGAGCTGGGGCCGGAGGGGCTGCACGTGTTGCCGCACCCGTCCTCGCTCTCGTACGCCTGCGCGAGGATGGGCTGGCCGCTGGAGACCACGGAGGTGGTGACGCTGGTGGGCCGCCCGCCGTCCCGCCTGGTCGCCGCGCTGCACGAGGGCCGCAGGCTTCTGGTCCTGAGCGCGGACGCGAACACGCCCGCCGAGGTCGCCGCCCTCCTCACCGCCCATGGCTTCGGCCCGAGCCGCCTGCGCGTCCTGGAACAGCTGGGCGGCGAGGCGGAGACGTACGCCGAGGGCACAGCGGAGACCTGGGAGCACCGGCCGGGGGACCGCCTGAACGTGATCGCGGTGGAGTGCCGGGCGGGGGCGGACGCCCTGCGCCTGGGCTTGCTGCCCGGCCTCCCGGACGAGGCGTACGAACACGACGGCCAGCTCACCAAGCGCCACATCCGGGCGGCCACGCTCGCGGCCTTGGCTCCCGCGCCCGGGGAACTGCTCTGGGACGTGGGCGGCGGATCGGGCTCGATCGCGATCGAGTGGATGCGGGCGCACCCGTCGTGCCGGGCGGTGAGCGTGGAACGGGACCCGGCGAGGGCGGCCAGGATCGCGCGGAACGCGGAACGGCTGGGGGTGCCCGGGCTGGAGGTCGTCACCGGCACGGCCCCTGCTTCCCTCTCCTCCCCGGCTCCGTCTCCGGTTCCGCCGGACGCGGTGTTCATCGGCGGGGGCCTGACGGCGCCGGGCCTGCTGGACGCGTGCTGGGAGGCGCTGCGCCCCGGGGGCCGGCTGGTCGCGAACACGGTGACGCTGGAGTCGGAGGCGCTGCTGGGGGAGCGGCACCGGGCGTACGGGGGCGAGCTGGTGCGCCTGGCGGTGGCGCACGCGGTGCCGGTGGGCGGGTTCACGGGCTGGCGGCAGGCGATGCCGGTGACGCAGTGGTCGGTACGTAAACCCTTCGGGGCAGAGGCAAGTTCGCACATTGGAGACAGACCATGACCGTGTACTTCATCGGCGCGGGCCCGGGAGCGGCCGACCTGATCACGGTGCGAGGCGCCCGCATCCTGGCCACCGCCCCGGTCTGCCTGTACGCGGGCAGCCTGGTCCCGGTGGAACTGCTGGCCGAGTGCCCGCAGGACGCCCGCGTGATCGACACGGCGAACCTGGACATCGACCAGATCACCGCCGAACTCGTCCAGGCCCACACGGACGGCCACGACGTGGCACGCCTGCACTCGGGCGACCCGTCGGTGTTCAGCGCGGTCAACGAACAGATGAAGCGCCTGGACGAGGCGGACGTCCCGTACGAGATCGTCCCCGGCGTCCCCGCCTTCGCCGCGGCCGCCGCCTCCCTGAAGCGTGAGCTGACGGTCCCCACGGTCGGCCAGACGGTCATCCTGACCCGCGTCGCGCAGCGAGCCACGGCGATGCCGGAGGGCGAGGACCTGGAGACCCTGGGCCGCAGCGGCGCACTGATCGTCCTCCACCTGGCGGCGCGCTACGTGGACCGCGTGGTGTCCGAACTGCTCCCGCACTACGGGGCGGACTGCCCGGCGGCGGTGGTGGCGATGGCGTCCCGCCCGGACGAGATCATCCTGCGGGGCCCCCTGGACTCGATCGCCGAGCAGGTGAAGGCGGCGGGCGTGATCAGGACGGCGGTCATCATGGTGGGGCGGACGCTGGGCTCCGACCAGTTCCGGGACAGCCACCTCTACTCGGTGGGGCGGGAGCGGGGCGGGTGCTGACGGCCGTCGGATGAGGGCAGGCCGCCCTCACGCGATACCGCGGGCTTCCTCGCCCCCGAACCCGGTGCCTTCGATGGAGCTACCCTGATCGGGTGCCGATCCTCGGGACCCAGTCTCCTGCCCGCAGGAGCGTTACCTGCGGACCGAGCAGCTCACTGCCTGATCTTCCTGGATAATCCCTGTATGGCATCTCAGCCCGGCCTTTCCGATCTTCGTCGTGCCAAGTTCGTCCGGCGACTGCCCGCAGCGCTCTCCGAGCTTGCCGGTCCCCAGCACGGCACGGTGTCCTTGCCCCCGCACCTTGCGTGGTCGGGGCTGACCACGTTCGATCTTGACCGGCCGCGGCTGCGGATGAGCTACTACCGGATCGTCCTGGCCGAGGGGCAGCACGACGACCTGGTCCAGTACCTCGACAGGGATCTCCTCGTCGGTCTTTGGCCCGTGCTGCGCACCCTGATCGGTCGTGATGTCCGCGAGGCCTGGGAGGACGCTTTCGCCGAACTGGCCGACAGCGTCCGGGCCGCTGTGTGAACCTCACAGAGCTGCACCGCCGCTTGCTCGCGGACGTGCTCGACGTGGGTGGCGTTTACCCCCTTGCGCTCGCCGGCGGCTACGCGGTTCAGGCGCACGGCTTGGTCGACCGGCTCAGCCAGGACCTGGATGTCGCGACCGAGAACCCGGATCGTATGGAGGACATCGCAACTGTCGTGCGCACCGGACTGGAGCAGCGCGGATGGTGCGTCGAAGCCCTGGAGACGGACCCGCTGTCCGCACGTCTGATGGTTACCGACCCCGCCAGCCGTGAAGAGTGCGAGGTCGACATCCTCAAGGAAGCACTCTGGCGGCAACCCGTACAGACCGAGCACGGCCTGGTGCTGTCCCTCGAAGATGTTGTCGGGACCAAGGTCCGGGCCTTGGCCGATCGCGGGCTCGCCAGGGACTTGATCGATGTACGGGCCGCCACCGACCACTGGAGCCCCGTGGAACTCGAAGAACTCGGCCGCCGCCATGCGGCGGTCGCCGGGCACCGACAATGACTCTGCTCGGCCCGTAGCTCCTCGCCCCGTGGAAGACGACAGGGTGATCAAGGCACGGGCCCGGATTCATGGGGAAAGCCCGCTCGGACATGGCAGTGCCCGGGAGCCGACAGGGCGCTCCCGGGCACTGAACAGGGGTGCTGCGCGAAACCTTGCGCGTCAGCCCTTGATCTCGATCTCGCTGTTCTGCGAGGAGGAGTCCCCGGCGGGCTCCTCCGGGCTCTGGCTCTGCGTACCCGGGATCGTGCGGGACTTCAGGTTCTCCAGGAGAGCCCCGAGGTCCACGCCCGTTGTCGAGTTGAGCAGTTCCACACCCTGGGCGACGTTGTCCGTGACCGTGCGGGCCAGCTGGCTCGCGCCGTCCGTGGAGATGACCGTCATCTTGTCGATGGCGCTCAGCGGCTCGGAGGCCTTCGCGACGACGTCCGGGAGGACCTCGACCAGCATCTGGAGGACGGCCGCGTCGCCGTACTGGGCGAACGCGTCGGCCTTCTTCTGCATGGCCTCGGCCTCGGCGGAACCCTTGGCGGCGATGGCCGCGGCCTCCGCCTCACCCTCGATGCGGACCGCGTCGGCCAGGGCCGAACGGTGCAGCTTCTCACCCTGACCGGTCAGGCGCGAGCGCTCCGCGTCGGCCTCGGCCTCCTTGACCTGGGCGATGCGGCGGGCCTCCGCCTCCTGCTCGGCCTGGTAGCGGGCGGCGTCGGCGGGCTTGCGGACCTTCGTGTCGAGCTCGCGGTCGGTCAGCGCCGCCTGGCGCTCGGCGACCTTCTCCTGCTCCTGGAGGACTTCCTGCTGGCGGGCGGCCTCGGCGAGCGGACCGGCGGCGTTGGCCTTGGCGGCCGCGGCTTCGGTCTCGGCCTTGATCTCGGCCTGCTTCAGGTAGTACGTCCGCTCGGCGATGGCGATTTCCTCGGCCGCCTTCAGCCGGGCCTGCTCCGAGGCGCGCTTCGCGATGGCCTCGGCGATGTCGGCCTCCTGCTTGGCGCGGGCGGCCTCCGGGCGGCCGAGGTCCTCAAGGTAGGAGCCCTCGGTGGTGATGTCCTGGATCTGGAAGGCGTCCAGGATCAGGCCCTGGCCGGAGAGGCTGGCCTCGGCCTCCTCCGCGACCTGCCCGGCGAACGCGGCCCGGTCCCGGATGATGTCCTCGACCGACATCCGGCCGACGATGGCGCGCAGCGCACCCGAGAGCACTTCCTGGGTGAAGCCGACGATGCCGTCCTGCTGCTGGAGGAAGCGCTGGGCGGCCGCGCGGATCGCGTCCTCGCTGCCGCCGACCTTGACGATCGCGACGCCTTCGAGGTTCGACTTGACGCCGCGCAGCGTCACCGCGCCGCGCACGGAGATCGGGATGTGGCGGCTGGAGAGGTCCAGGGTGAACTTCTGCTGGACGAACGGCACGACGAAGACGCCGCCGCCGACGACGACCTTCTGGCCGCTGTTGTCGACGCTGATGCGTCCGGTGACCGGGTCCGTCGACTTCTTGCCCCGGCGGCCGGTGATGATGAACGCCTCGCTGGGCCCGGCGACCTTGTAGCGCGTGATGACGACCAGGCCCAGCAGGACCAGGAGTACGACGATGCCGATGACGGCGATGACGACTGGACTCATGAAACGTGTCCCCCCTGCCTCCCGGTGGGGACGGCAGATTGCGAATTACGGGTGCGGGTTGCGGTGTTCAGGTGGATGGGGTGGGGATCCAGGAGTGCGGTGGGGCAGGGTCAGCGCTCCACCGGGCGGACCGCCACCGACGTGGTCGACAGGGTCTCTTCCACCCAGATCTCCGTCCCGCGTGCGACGGGCGTGGCGGACTTGGCCGCGTACTTCACGGGCTGACCGCCCAGGTTCAGCAGCACCTCGCCGTACCCGCCGGCCGGGATGGCCGTCACGACGGAACCCGAGGAACCGACGAGGTCGGACTCGCGCGGGGTCGCGTGGGTCTGGTCCCGCATCAGTGCCCTGCTGAGTTTCCAGGTCAGCCAGGCCGCGGCGACGCCGGAGGCGGTACCGATGAGCGTCGCCACGAACGGTCCCGCGCTCGTCGTGCCCAGCGTGATGGCCCCGCCGAAACCGAGCATCGAGATGAACCCGGCGATCACCGGCAGCGAGAGCAGTCCGTCGAAGAGGCCGTCGATCCCGCCGAGCAGCCCTTGGAGCAGGCCGTCGAAGATCAGGGAGAAGGCCAGCAGGACGATCCCCGCAATGCCGAGACCGAGAAAGAAGGTCACGCGATCACTCCCCTGTTTGTCGACTTCCCCCGAGTGCTTTCCGTCGATCTGGCTGGATGATCCCATACGCCAGGCCGCCCGGTCACTGCCGGGTTCCGGCAATCTTTATGTGCTTTTGATGCCGGACAAACGGTCGGTGAGTGTGGAGAGTGACTGGAAGGTCGCTCCGAGCAGCGCCACGTGCTTCCAGCGCAGAACGCCGTCCGGGCCGATGAGGAAGACCGCCCGCCGCACCCCGATGCCCGGCGCGGTGACCCCGTACGACCTGGCGACCTCCCGGCCCTCGTCGGCCAGCAGCGGCATGCGCAGGCCGTGGGCGCGGGCGAAGGACTCATGACTGTCCACACCCTGTGGACTGATGCCCCAGACCTCGGCGTCGAGCCCCTCGAAAGCCTCCATTCCCGACGAGTACGCGCACAGCTGCTTTGTGCAGACCGTGGTGTTGTCCCCCGGGTAGAACGCCAGCACCACCGCCCGGCCGCGGGCGGCGGAGAGCCGGTGGTCGGCGCGTTCGAAGGTGCTCCCCGCGGATTCCGGAGCCGACCGCAGGAGTCCGCCCGGGAGTGTGAAGTCCGGTGCCTCGCAGCCCAGTTGAGGTCCTGCGGCCATGGCGTCTCCTTGGTGTCGCGTACAGGGGTGATCCCGTGACCGTACAGTGAACGGTCCACATCCGGACCCTGGAGGCACGTGTGGCCCAACGACCGCCGTCGGCCGCGGTTCTCGTCCTGCACGGCGGGCGCGAGAGCGGTACGGGGCCCCCGCCGCCCGGTCCGCTGAACCTGCCCGGTCTGCGGATGCGGCCCTTCGTCCGCGCCATCGGCCGGGCCGGCCGGGGGGCCGCCGACGACATGCTCGTACGGCAGGTCCGGTACACCCACCGGGGGTGGAACGGGCCCCGCGCCGACCCCCTCCACGACGCCCTGGCCGCTCTCGACGCCCTCGGCGAGGAGGCCGGGGACGTACCGGTGGTCCTCCTCGGCCACTCCATGGGCGCCCGCGCCGCCCTGTGCGCCGCCGGGCACCCCCTCGTGCGGGGCGTCGTCGGGCTCGCGCCCTGGTGTCCGCCGGGGGACCCGGTGAGTCAGCTCGCGGGGCGCGACATCGTCCTCGTCCACAGCAGCCGGGACCGGATGACCAGCCCCCAGGCCTCCCAGTCCCTCACCGCGCGGGCCCGTCGCGCCGGTGCCCGGACGTGCATGGTCACCGTGCGAGGCGGCGACCACGCCATGATCCGGCGCGCCCCGGCCTGGCACGGCCTCACCACCGCGCTGGTTTCCGGACTGCTGGGGTCCGGCAGTCTGCCGGGCCCGGTCCGGGCGGCCCTCGACCTGCCGCCCACCGCCGAAGCCACCGAGGGCACCCTCGACCTCGACCGGCTGCGCGCCGCGATGGAGGGGGCCGCTCCGGCCAGGCCCTGAGGCTCCGGAGCCTTCCTGCGAACCCCTGTGCTCGCGTGCTGCGGATGCGCCGTCCGAAGCGGCGGCCGACCATGGAGGTCCGGAAGGCCGTTCACGGCGATCACGGCGACCGCGGCGTTCACGGTGACTGTGGCGATCACAGCGACCGTGGCGAGCACGTCGACTGTGGCGATCATGGCGGGAGGCATGCCCGTGCAGGCCGAAACGTGCGACGACGGCATGCCGTCGTCCTTCGACCCCGGGACCGTCGCGGCTCTCTTCGACGGCAACCCCGCCGGAGTCGCCGTTCTCGATCCCCACCTCCGCTACACCTACGTCAACCCGGCCCTGGAACGGCTCAACGGCCTCCCCGCCGCCTCCCACATGGGCCGGACCTTCACCGAAGTGCTGCCCGAACTGCACGGACAGGCTGCCGCCCTGCGTGACGTCCTGGCCGACGGGAAGCCCCGCGAGGAGACGATTCAAGGGCAGACCTGGGCCGCCTCTCGGGTCGGCCAGCGGTTCTGGCGTGCCACGTACCACCGGCTGGAGGCCGACGGGGCGGCCTGCGGACTGATGGCGATCGTCGTCGAGATCACCGACATCGCCCGCCAGCGCGAGGAGCTCGAACAGGCCCGGGGGCATGTCGCCCTGCTCAGTACGGCCGCCGTCCGGATCGGTACGACACTCGACATGGACACCACCTGCCGGGAGCTCGCCGCGTTCGTGGTGCCCGCCTTCGCCGCCGTCGACGTCCTCCCGCCCGTGGTCGGCCACTCCGTACGCCGCCCCGAGCCCGGCGTCCTGCGGCTGAGGCGCGCCGCGCTGCGGGGCGAGGGCGATCTCGACGATCAGGTGCAGCGGTTCGGCCACCCCGGGGAGTACGTCGACTTCACCGCGGACTCCGCGGTGACCCGCTGCCTGGCGGAGGGCGAGCCGGTGCTCGACGACTGGGCGAGCTACACGAAGGGCCGAGGCGCCGCCGCCCCGGAGCGGATCGCCGCCACCCGGGCCCTCGGGCTGCGCGAGGCGCTCGCCGTCCCGCTCACCGCCCGGGGGCAGACGCTCGGCGCGCTCACCCTCGTACGGGCCGAGGACTCCCCGGCCTTCACCGGCCAGGACGTCGTCGTCGCCCGCGAGGTCGCCGTACGGGCCGGTGTCTCCCTCGACCACGCCCGCCGTTACGACCACGAGCACAGCATCGCCCGCGAACTCCAGCGCTCCCTGCTCTCCGAGCCCTACGGCCCCCACCCGCACGTCGAGATCGCCACCCGCTATCTCCCCGCCGACCGCGGCGTCCTGGTCGGCGGGGACTGGTTCGACGTCGTACCGCTCCAGGACGGCCGCCACCTCAAGGCGATGGGCGACGTCATGGGGCACGGCGTCGAGGCGGCCGTCGCCATGAGCCACTACCGCTCGCTGCTGCGGCTCCTCGCGGGCGAGGACCTGCCGCCCGACCGGATCCTGGCGCAGCTCGACGCCATGGTGGAGCGGTCCGGGCTGGACCGGGCCGCGACCTGTCTGCTCGCCGTCGTCGACCGGTTCGGCGGGGTGTGCGAGGTGGCCAGCGCGGGCCATCTGCCCCCGGTGTTCATCGATCCGGGCGAAGCCGGGGGCCGGGTCGTCCCGGTGCCGGTGGGGCCGCCGCTGGGCACCGGCTTCGGCGGCTACCGGACCGCGTCCGTGCCCTGCGGCCCGGGGACCGTGCTGTTCATGTACACCGACGGTC
This sequence comes from Streptomyces sp. NPDC033165, assembly GCF_055577965.1. Classification (NCBI taxonomy): domain Bacteria; kingdom Bacillati; phylum Actinomycetota; class Actinomycetes; order Kitasatosporales; family Streptomycetaceae; genus Streptomyces; species Streptomyces sp. NPDC033165. The sequence goes on along the minus strand of NZ_JBVIPK010000003.1, from coordinate 429,933 downwards.
TGGTGGAGCGGCGGGGCGAGGACATCGACGTGTCCGTACGGCGGCTCGCCTCACTGGCCCTGCCGCCGAGCGGGCATCTGGACGAGCTGCTGGACCAGGTCCTCGACCGGTTCGGCGAGAACGCCGAGGACGACATCGCCGTCCTGGCGTCCCGGATCCGAGAGGGCCCGCCGGTGCTGCGTCCGACCCCGGGGTCCTGACCGTGGGGTCCTGACCGCGGGGTCATGCCGGCCCCGGGGGCTCGACCGCGCGGGTCATGCCGACCTGGGGGCCCGACCGTCCGGCCTGAGGACCCGACCGTGCGGGTCACGCCGCTTCGGGGGTCTTCCGCCTGCGGCCCCGCAGCTGCCGCAGTACGAGCGCTGCCGAGGTGATCAGCGGCAGCAGCCCGGCCACCGCGTCGGCGGTGTTCAGCTTGTCGTGCGTGCCTTTGGCCCGGCGGACCTGCTTGGACGCCCTGATGACCGCGAGCACGCTGCTGCCCAGGCTCAGCACGAGCCCCGCCTTGCTGCCGCGCAGGCCCTTGGCGGGGGCGGACCGGTTCTTCGCCATCGGGGTACCTCCGGGTACGGGAGCGTCGCGTACTCCACGTAACCGGGTGTCCGCGGACCCCGCAAACGGACGACCCCGCAGAACGGACGGCACCGCAAGCGGTCGGCACCGTCGGCGGTCGGTCCCGTCAGGGCATCGGGGAAGTCACCGACCCGCCGTGGCACGACAGCGTCATCGTGCGTTCACGTCCTGTCCCCGACCCCGTCGCCGCGCCTTGCCATCGTCCCTGCCGAGGACGCGGAAGAGCCGCGGCCCGGAGGGGACGTCGGTCGATGAAGTCGATGAACGGATCGGGTACGGGGCTGCCTCGGCGCGGGGCCCTGCTGCTGGCCGGGGCGCTGGCCGCGGGCGCGGTCGTCACCGGTGCGGGTACGGGAACCGCCGCCGTCGGAGCGGGCGTCGGAGCGGGCAGGGGAACCGCCGTCGTCGGAGCGGATGCCGAGCAGGCGTGCGCCGGGAGCGCGGGCTCCGCGGCGTACCGCTGCGCACGGCCGGGGGACCTGATCGGCGTCACCCTGGGGGAGCTGCACCCGACCCAGGCCGTACTCGGCTTCGACCAGGTCTTCTACAAGCTCGGCCGCTACGGCAGCGACCGCGACGAGGCGGCGGGCGATTTCAACAAGCGCTTCGACGACTGGTGCGAGGCCAACGGCCAGGGCGAGGCCGCCTCGGTGAGTGACGGGGCCCGGCTGGACGATCCTGCGAGCTTCTCCTGCACCGTACCGATCGGGCAGGAGACCCCGGAGACCGTCGCCCCGATGAAGACGGCCGTCGTCGGGCCGGGCGGGAAGCTCTACCTCACCGACGGGCACCACACGCTGACGTCCTTCCTGGAGGGCCCCGGTGGCTCCACCCGGCTGCCGGTCCGGCTCCGCGTCACCGACAACTTCAGCTCCCTGTCGACCGCCGCGTTCTGGCAGCGGATGACCGCCGAGAAGAAGGTGTGGCTGCGCGACGAGAACAACCGGCCGCTGGCCGTGGAGCAGTTGCCGGACCGCCTGGGCATCAGCGGCTTCCGCGACGACCGCTACCGCAGCCTGGTCTACTTCACGCGTGGCATCGGCTACGAAGTCCCCGACGGGGCAACCGAGTTCCTGGAGTTCTCGTGGGGCTCCTGGCTGCGCGGCGAGCACGACGTGTCCGCGTACGACCTGACGGAACCCGGCCCCTACCTCGATCTCGTCAAGGCGGCCTCGAAGTCGATGGCCGCGCTGGAGGCCGACGCGGTTGTCGACGACGGGCGGACCGCCGCCCAGCTGGGCCGGATCGCGGAGTGGAACGGCGGCAAGAAGGAGACCGGCGGTGCGTTCGCCAAGCTGGCCAGGCCGATCAGCGCTCCCAAGCCGGGCAAGCTGGCCGGGTCCCTCGACTTCAAGGCCCGCATCCTGCCCGCCCCCGCCTGTACGACGACGCTCACCGGGCCCCGCAACGGCCCGCTGACCGTGACGAGCGGCGTCACCTGCCTGGAGCGCGCCGCCCAGCGCGGGCCGGTCACCGTCCGCCCGGGCGCCGCCCTCGTGGTCACCGCCTCCACGGTGGAGGGCCCGCTCCAGGCCGACGGCGCGGCAGCCGTCCACCTCTGCGGATCGCGGGTCACCGGCCCTGTCTCCGTCAGCCGCGCCTCCGGTCCCGTACGGCTGGGCGGGCCGGGCTGCACCGCCAACGCCGTCACCGGGGTCGTCCACCTCACCGGCAACACCGGTGGCGTACAGCTCGCCGCCAACACCGTCACCGGGCCGCTCGCCTGCTCCGCCAACCGGCCCGCCCCGGACGCCGCCGGCCGGCCCAACGACGTGCGCGGGCCCCGGACCGGGCAGTGCGCCGGGGTCTGAAACCCGCCTGGCGCCCGAGCCCCGGCTCGGAGGCAGCCCCGGCTCGGACGTGGCCCCGGCTCAGACGAACACGTACGCCGCTGTCGTCGCCGCGCCCAGACCCGCACCCGCCACGGTCTGGGCGACGGTGTGGTAGCCGAGAGCCACCCGCGACCAGCAGACCGCCGTCGTCAGCAGGTAGGCCAGGAGCCACCAGGGGGAGTGGACCACGGCCAGGAGGGCGACCGCCGCCGAGGCGACGGCCGAGTCGACCGAGATCTTCCACACCGTGTTGACGGCCAGCAGTCCGATCGTCATCACCCACAGTCCCAGCATCGCGACGAGGATTCCGCTGGGCGCGTTCCCCAGCACCATGACCACCGAACCGGCGCCGATCGAGCCCAGGATCACGAAGAAGATCGGCGCCCGTTTCGTACGGTCCACGACGTGGCGGTCGCCCCAGGTGCCGCGTCCGCGCTCCCACTCGATGTACCCCGCCGGGATCAGCCCGGCGCAGAGCGCCCCGAGGAAGCCCCAGAGCAGCCCGGTCCATTCACCGCCCGCCGCCGCCAGGCCGATGCCGAGCATGCCCGCCAGCAGGACGTTGCGGGGCTGGAGGACGTCGGTGACGGTGCGCGCCACGGAGGCCGTCGCCCCTCCCGCGTCCGCGGCCCGGTTGTCTTCGGTGGTCCTGCCGGTGTCTTCGGTGGTGCTGCCGGTCATGCGGTCTTCTCCGTCGTACGGGATGTGTCGGCCGTCGCGGCCGTGAGGACCGCGCGGGCGCGCTCCTCGCCGACCGTGCGGTACGCGGCGGCGACCCGCACCAGCCGGGCCACCTCGCCGTCCTGGTCGGCGGCGTGCTGGGTGGCGACCGTCGCGGCCGCCCCGGCGGGTGCGCCGGAGGCCTTCGCGAGGAGGGCGGCCTTGATCCAGTACGCGTCGGCGAGAGCCTCCCCTCTTCGGGGGCCGGTGGCGGCGGCCTCTTCGGCGGCGGCGAGCAGCCCGTCGGGGACGTAGTGGCGAAGCTTCTCCACCGCGTCCGCGATGTCGGCGGCCCAGCGGTCGACCCGCAGGTCCGCCGGAACGTTGAACCGGATCAGCTCCCGGGGCAGGGATGCGGGCGGGTCGAAGGGCTGGTCGGGGAAGGCGGCCATCAACTCGTACCAGAGGGCGTGCAGTTTCACCTGGGCCCGCCACAGCCTCGCCCGCCGCGCACCGGCCGCGAACGCGGGGATGGAGGCGCCGAGGGCGAAGAAGGCGAACAGCACCAGCTGCGCCGCCTCGGTGATCTGGTCGAAGCGCAGCGCGAACGCCTCGCTCGGCTCTTCCACCACGCTGATCCACAGGAACAGCGTGCGGCTGACGGTGTAGCCGACGCCGATGAACATCGCGAACGTCATCATCCCGAGCCCGATACGCAGATGGCGCCGCCGGGCGTCGGCGGTGGCCAGTGCCCACTGGAAGGCGCAGACGGCGGACGCGGCCCCGAGGTAGAGGTAGAAGACGCTCATGTAGAGCGTGGCGCCCCACTCCCCGGCGTGGTCGGAGACGAAGCGGTCCGAGGGCTCGGAGCGGTCGACCACGGTGAAGAAGAGGACGGTCAGCAGGATCAGCGTGGCGACGGACGCCTTGGCCGCGAGCCGCTGTACGAGCCGGGCGAACCGTACGTGGCGGGGGACGGCGCCCTCTTCGGGGTAGCTGCCGTAGATGGCCACGATGTAGCTGAGGATGGCCAGAATCGCCACCGTGGCGGTGTAGTGCTTGATGAGGACGGCGAGGTCGGTGACGGCGCTGTTGTTGAGGCCGATGCGCACCGCCTCTGTCTTCGTCCACAGGGCGACGGCGAATCCGGCGTAGCAGCCCCACAGGGCTCTTCGCCTGCGGTCCTCCTCGTCGCCCCACAGGGCGGCGGGCATACGCCACAGGGCAACGGCCGTCATCAGGCCTGCTACCAGGTAGCCGGCGAGATCGAGGGGGGTCACGGCGGTGTTCGTCCTCGGGGTCGGGAACGCGGGGGAGAGGGCCCGCGGTGAGGGCTGGTGGCACGTGTCAGGCGCCGTCGGGTCGTCTTCGTCCGAAGAACCCGCGCCGCCGGTGGGCCACCGGGCGGGACAGGGAGTTGTCCAGCCGCCCCACCATGTCATCGGTGGTGAGGCCCCGCGCCATCCGGGGGATCAGTGAGGCGCCGAATTCGGCCATGCGTTCGTCGTGGGTGTCGTACTGCGCACGGGCCTGGACGGTCCCGCCTCCGGAGGCGAAGGCCTCGGCGGCGGCGGGAGAGATCATCCGGGCGATCAGCGAGGTGTCGAAGACGGGGAGGAGTGCCCGCAGTTGCTCGGCGTCCAGCGTCGTGCCGTGGTCGAACCACTCGTGGCACAGCTCGTGCAGGATGACGTGCTGGGTCTGGTACGCCGTCGGCCTGCGGCGGTAGAGGACGAGGCTGGTGCCGCCCGCCTTCAGGCGCAGTCCGCAGGCGGCGTTGGCGCGGGCGAGGCGGTCGGGCATCTCGTGCAGCCGGATGGTGCGCCCGCTCGCCTGCTCCATGTTCGCGACGAGGCCGTCCAGCGAGAAGGGAACCGGGATGGGCAGGTCGGCGAGCCCGGCCTCGCACTCTTTCCGCAGCTTCCGCAGGGACATGGCGAAGACGCTACGCTGCCGGGCCCGCGGAGCGGCGGGTCGCGGCGGAATCTCTTCCGCCGTCCTCCCCGGCCGGGCCCCCGGTCCCCTCCCTCTCGCGGGCCGCGTCCTCCAGCAGGGACAGGGCGAACTGGAGCAGTTCCGGCGGGAGTCCGTCCTCGTTCAGCCCCCTCCCGGCCACTCCGCTGATCTCCCCGGTCCGGCGCTTGGCGAGGAACTGGAGCCCGGCGACGACGTCGTCGACGACCTCGGACTCCTCCTTGAAGAAGCGCCAGTCCACGCCGAAGCCCAGTCCGAGGGCCTTGAGGATGTCCTCGGAGGGCTGGGTGACCTTGCCCGCGAGGATGTTGGAGAAGTAGCTGTGCGACAGCGAACCGCCGCGGTCGCGGACCAGCTCGGCGAAGACCCGGCCCGAGATCCTCTGGCCGGGGAAGGTCTTCTCGACCATGTACTCGACCTTTTCCCGCAGGGAGCCGAGGCGGGGCAGCTCGTCCGGGGCGGTGGGGTCGGCAGGCTCCGGGCCGCGTTCGTCGCCGTCGTCCATGGCTATCCGGGCCTCCCGAGCACCTCGGAGTCGGAACTGAGCTTGCGTAAACACTCTACGTCACTGTTAACTCGAAAAAACACGGGCAGGGGACCACGAGGGGAGTCCCTTGCCCGTGAAGGCCGTCGCGCCCGCCGGAAGGGGCTCCGGACAGGGGTGTAGCCCTTCACGACGGGGGATGCGTGAAGGGCTACGCGTGCATTATGGCCCCGCGGTCCTCCCGACGACAACTGACCAGTCGGTCAGCGGCCCTCCGCGGCAGGTCCGCCGCGCCCGCTCCGGTGGCCCGAATCTGTTCCGGTCGCGATAGACATGGCCTTCCCGGGCCATTAGGATTTCTGGTGAAGTCACGTGACACAGCGGTACGCGCAGAGGGGTACCCCGCAGGCGTACGGCGCCCGGCTCCTCCGGTGCCGCGTGACAGGAGAGGTGCAGATTGCCCCCGGAAACCCCCTCGCACGCCGCCGACCGTCTTGATGACGACGACTTCCCCGCCTACACGATGGGGCGAGCCGCGGAGATGATCGGTGCGACGCCGGGGTTCCTCCGGGCGGTCGGCGAGGCCCGGCTGATCACCCCGCTGCGGTCCGAGGGCGGCCACCGCCGTTACTCCCGCTACCAGTTGCGCATCGCCGCCCGCGCCCGTGAGCTCGTCGACGCCGGTACGCCCATCGAGGCCGCCTGCCGCATCGTCATCCTGGAGGACCAGCTCGAAGAGGCGCTGCGCCTCAACGAGGAGCTGCGCGACCGGTCCGCCCGGGCCGGCGGCGGTCCGGCGGGGCGGCGCTGACGGACCCGTCCCGCCCCGAGAATATCTGTTTTCGTGGGCACAGAATTTCGCGTAATGAGCCGTGAGGCTTTTCTGTTCCGGTCGGCGCGGTGATATTAGGCACGGGCTCTTCGGGCTCCATCGTGCTACTGTTGATCTCAGTTGCAGTTGTGGTTCCCAAAGACTTCAAGTGCTCTTGCCGGTCGGATGTCGGCGGGTGCACTTTTGTATTTCCGGTGTTCTTTCCGGATGGGGTAATCATCGCGGCGACGTGGGGCCCGCACAGTGTGGGCCCGCGGGCTCTGCCCCTAAGGAGATATGACATGGCTACTGGCACCGTGAAGTGGTTCAACGCGGAAAAGGGCTTCGGCTTCATCGAGCAGGACGGCGGCGGCGCCGACGTCTTCGCCCACTACAGCAACATCGCCGCCAGCGGCTTCCGTGAGCTGCAGGAGGGCCAGAAGGTGAACTTCGACGTCACGCAGGGCCAGAAGGGCCCGCAGGCCGAGAACATCACCCCCGCCTGATCACTCAGGTCGTACTGCGCAGCTGGGGCCCGCACCTTGGGGTGCGGGCCCCAGCTCGTTGTCGTTTCCGGGGAACTGATTCCCGGGGGCGGCCCATTCGTTTTTCTTTTGTCATTTCATCGTCATTTCATCGGCTCGTTCTTGCGATTCTGAGAATCCCTCGATACGTGCCCCACGTGCCTCATCGAGGAAAGGTTCTACATGAATCGCGAACGTACGCCCCGCTCGAACGACCGGTTCTCCCGCACCCGCTCCGGCGGCGCCCCCCGGCACTCCGGCGGTGAGCGCCGGGCCGCGGGGTTCGGCGGCGGACCCAGGCGGTCCGGCGGCTCCGGCGGCCCGGGCGGATCGGGCGGCTCCGGCCGGTCCGGTGGCTACGGCCGCCGCTCCGCGTCCGGGGTGAAGGGCGAGTTCGCCCTGCCCGTGACCGTCACCCCGGCCCTTCCCGCCGCCGAGACCTTCGGTGAGCTGGAGATGCCCGCACCGCTGAAGGCGGCGCTCGTCGCCGAGGGCATGACCGTGCCCTTCCCGATCCAGGCGGCCACCCTGCCCAACTCGCTGGCCGGCCGGGACGTCCTGGGCCGCGGCCGCACCGGCTCGGGCAAGACGCTGGCCTTCGGGCTCGCCCTGCTGGCCCGCACCGCGGGCCGCCGCGCCGACGCCAAGCGCCCGCTCGCCCTGGTCCTCGTCCCCACCCGGGAGCTGGCCCAGCAGGTCACCGACGCGCTCACCCCGTACGCCCGATCGCTCAAGCTCCGCATCGCCACCGTCGTCGGCGGGATGTCCATCGGCCGCCAGGCCAGTGCGCTGCGCGGCGGCGCCGAAGTCGTCGTCGCCACCCCGGGCCGCCTCAAGGACCTCATCGAGCGCGGCGACTGCAAGCTGGACCGCGTCACCATCACCGTCCTCGACGAGGCCGACCAGATGGCCGACATGGGCTTCATGCCGCAGGTCACCGAGCTGCTCGACCAGGTGAACCCGGACGGGCAGCGGATGCTGTTCTCGGCCACCCTGGACCGCAACGTCGACCTGCTGGTGCGGCGCTACCTGAACGACCCGGTCGTGCACTCCGTCGACCCGGCCGCCGGTGCGGTGACGACGATGGAGCACCACGTCCTGTACGTCCAGGGCTCCGACAAGTACGCCACCACGACGGAGATCGCGGCCCGCGACGGCAGCGTGATCATGTTTCTGGACACCAAGCACGCGGTGGACAAGCTCACCGACCACCTGCTGCAGAGCGGGGTCCGGGCGGCGGCGCTGCACGGCGGCAAGTCGCAGCCGCAGCGCACCCGCACCCTGGAGCGGTTCAAGACCGGGCACGTCACGGTCCTCGTCGCCACGAACGTCGCGGCGCGCGGCATCCACGTCGACAACCTGGACCTCGTCGTCAACGTCGACCCGCCGAGCGACCACAAGGACTACCTGCACCGAGGCGGCCGCACCGCCCGCGCCGGGGAGTCCGGCAGCGTCGTCACGCTCGTCCTGCCCAACCAGCGCCGCGAGATGAGCCGACTGATGGCGGACGCCGGGATCACCCCGCAGATCGCCCAGGTCCGCTCCGGCGAGGCCGAGCTGAGCCGGATCACCGGTGCGCAGGCGCCCTCGGGCGTCCCGGTCGTCATCACCGCCCCGCCCAAGGAGCGCGGCAGCCGCGGTGGCGGTGCGTTCATGGGCCGGGGCACCAAGCGCGGCGGCGGGGCTCCCGCCCGGAGCCGTCGCCCGGACCTGCCGACGCGCGAGGCCCGTGCGGCCGCCGCGCAGCGCCGGAGCAACCGCGCCGCGTGACCCGTACGGGCCGGCGTCTTCCCGGGGCCCTCGCGGCCCCGGGGCACTCGGTCAGGTGACCGTCTGTAACAAGGCGCCGGGCCCGGGCGTCGGTGCGCCCCGCGGGTTTCGGCCCGCACGAGAATCCGCACCATGAAGAGGAAGCTGACCGCGCTCGGGGTGACGGTGGCGGCGTCCGTGCTGCCCGCCGCAACCGCGCACGCCGACGAGTCCCACACCCACTCCCACAACGGCCCGCAGGTGGCCCTGATCGCGACGGGCCAGATCGACGATCCGCTGGAGGACGTCCTGGAGCACGCGACGGTCCTCGGCCGGAGCTCCGTGCTGAGCCGTTGACCCGTCGCTCAGTCCTTGGCCGGCCGGGCGGGGGTGCGCTGTCTGGCCCAGGTCATGCGGGGCTCCAGCAGCGGGCGCAGCAGGCGCCGCACGGGGGGAGAGCACAACAGGGTCACCATGACGGCCGCGCCCACGGTGACGACGACCGTGCCCGTGGTGGTGTCGAAGACCTGCCGGTCGTAGAAGCCCTCGTAGAACAGCCCGCGGACGACGAAGCCGTGCAGCAGGTACCCGTACAGCGTGCAGGTCCCCAGCGCGGTCATCCAGGTGCGGCCCCGGGGCACCCAGGACAGGAAGCAGGCGCCCAGCACGATGGCGGCCGCGAACAGCAGGAGCGTGGCCGCCGGGCCCGTCCACTGGGCGGTGTCCATCTCCTGGGCGCTGTTCTTGCGGAAGAACCACGAGGTGGAGGTCCTGGGCACCAGCCAGTACGCCACCAGCATCCCGATCGCGAACACCGGCACCGAGACCACACGCACCCAGGTACGGCGGACGAGCGCGAAGTGCTGCGGGCCCAGCCGCAGACCCAGCACGTAGAACGGCAGGAACTGCAAGGTGCGCTGGACCGGCAGGGACCCGTCGGCGGCCGGTGACACCGTCGCCAGGGCGGCGATGGCGAGGGAGACCAGTACCGGGAAGCGCACGGCCTGCCAGATCGGCGTGGACAGCCGCCAGAAGAACAGGGCGGGCAGGAACCACAGCAGCCAGTACGGCGAGAGCAGCGACAGGGAGAAATCCGGGTCGCGCAACGCCCGGTGGAAGAGCGTGTACAGCACCTCGAACACGAAGTAGGGCACCAGCAGGCTGGTGACCAGCTTCCACACCCGGTCCGGCCGCAGCTCGAAGTTCCGTGAGAGGTAGCCCGCGATCAGGATGAACACCGGCATGTGGAAGGTGTAGACGAAGGTGTACGCCGCCTCCACCAGACGGCCGGAGGGAAGCGGCTCCCAGGCGTGTCCGATCGCCACCAGCACGATCGCCAGGTACTTCGCGTTGTCGAAGAAGTGGTCCCGGCCATCGGCGGCGGTCGCGCCGGTCCCGGGCGAGGCGGCGGCGGTGGGGCGCGGCAGCTTCCAGGTGACGGGGGAAGGCATCCTGACACCCTAGGCGGTGGAGGCGTTCCCTCCGGTCGCTGTGTTCTGTCTCACTTTCGTTCGGTGGCGACCTCCAGTGCGTGCGCGACGGTCGCCCGGCGCGGGCACGCAGGGCCCGGACTGACCGACGTCTCAGCAGTGCCCTTTCGGTGTCAATACGGGTGATTACGGCGCATTCCTTGCTATACACGAGCGATGGAGCACCCCGGGACCCTCGTCCTGATCATGGCCCTGGCGGTTCTCGCCCCGCTGCTCGGCTATGCGACCGGGCGGTGGCTGTCCGTCCCCGTCGTCATCTTCGAGATCGTGCTCGGCATCCTGGTCGGGCCGGATGTGCTCGGCTGGGCCCATCACGACCAGGTCATCGACGCCCTGTCCGACCTCGGCCTCTCGATGCTGATCTTCCTCGCGGGGTACGAGATCCGGTTCGCCGAGGTCCGTGGCGCCACCCTGCGCCGGGGCGGTGGGGCCTGGGTCCTCTCGTTCGCCGCCGGGCTCGGGGTCGCCCTGCTCCTCAGCGGCGCGGACCTGGCCAAGAGCCTGGTGATCGGCACCGCGCTCACCAGCACGGCCCTGGGGGCGGTGCTGCCGATCCTGCGGGACTCGGGGCGGCTGGAGGGGAGGTTCGGGTCGGTGGTGATGGTGTTCGGGGCGGTCGGCGAGTTCGGGCCGATCGTGGCGATGGCCCTGCTGTTCAGCGGGCGGAGTCCGGGGGCGGCGAGCGTGGTCCTGGCGGGGTTCGCCGCCATCACGGTGGGCGCGGTGTTCTGGGCGATGCGGCCCAGGCCCCCGTGGTTCGCCCGGATCATCGCCATGACCCTGCACAGCAGCGGCCAGTTCGCCGTCCGCTTCGTGATGCTGCTGCTCGCCGGGATGCTGGGCCTGGCCCATGTCTTCGGCCTGGACACCCTGCTCGGCGCGTTCGCCGCCGGGATGCTGACCCGGCTGGTCCTCCAGGGGTCGGTGCCCGAGAGCAGCGGGGAGGTCCTGGGGCGGATCGAGGCCATCGGGTTCGGGTTTCTGGTCCCGTTCTTCTACGTCGTCACGGGCATCGACTTCGACCTCGCGGCGCTCCTGGACGGCGGCCGCCCGCTGCTGCTCGTGCCGGTCTTCCTGCTGCTGTTCCTGCTGGTGCGGGGCGTACCGGCGTACCTCCTGGCCCCGCGCGACCTGACCGGGCGGGCTCCCCGCTCCGCGCTCGCGCTGTTCTCCTCCACCTGTCTGCCGCTGGTGGTCGCGATCACCGCCATCGGCCTGGACGACAAGGTGATCGGTACCGGCGAGGCCGCAGCTCTGGTCGCCGCGGCACTGGTGTCGGTGCTGACGTTCCCCCTGCTGGCGTTCCGGTTGTTGCGGAGGGAGGAGGACGGCGCGGGGCCGGGGGCGCCGACCCGCGCGGCGGAGAGCGGCGAGGCGTGGTGAGGTCCCGCGCCCTCCTCCGGTGCTCAGGGCGCGCCCTCCGTCGGGACGCACAGCACCGGGACGGGAGACATGTGCAGCAGCTTGTGCGGGGTCGAGCCGAGGAGCGCGCCGCGCATGGGGCTCTCGCCCCAGGTGCCGACCACGATGACCCGGGCCCCGTGCCGCTGGGCGGCGTCCAGGAGCGCCTGGGCCGGGCTCTCGTCCAGCACCTCCACACTCGCCGGTACGCCCGCCGCCTCGGCCTCCGTCAGGGCGTGCTCCAGTCCGGTGCGCCCGGCCTGCCGGATCGCGTCGTAGTGGCTGCGGTATTCGGCCCCGTCGCGCAGGCCCGGGGCGGCCGCCCCGTACACGAGGATCAGTTCCTCCCCGTACGCCGCCGCCACCTCGATCGCGATGCGCAGGGCGCGGGCGGCGCCGGGGGATTCGTCGTAACCGAGCACAACCGACATCTCAGAGCCCCTTCCCGTCACCGGAGCCGGCGGGCTCACCGGACCTGGTGACCGTGGCGTGCACCAGGTCCGGGTCGGGGACCGAGGGCCGCTCCTGCCAGAACACCGCGTCGCGCAGCCGCCAGACCACCATGAGGACCACGCCGACCACGGAGATCGCGATGCCGATGACGAGCGGCGGGCCGAGCCCGAACCAGGACGTGCCGCTGTAGGAGTTGGCCGGGTCGGACATGTCCATCACCGAGCGCACCAGCAGCCAGGTCAGCAGCCCGGCGCCGACCACGGGGCCGAGGCCGATGAGGACGAAGTTGTGCACGCTCTCGGTGAGATGACGCCGGTAGTAGACCGCGCAGGCCACCCCGGTGAGCGCGTAGTAGAAGGCGATCAGCAGGGACAGGGCGGTGAGGGAGTCGAACAGCGCTTCGGTGCTGATCTGGTTCACCACCAGGTACCAGGCGATCGCGATCGCGGCGACCCACCACGTACTGACGTCCGGGGTACGGAACCGGGGGCTGATGTGCCCGAAGTGCTGCGGCAGTGCCTGACGCCGGGCCATCGACAGCGCGGTCCGGGACGCCGGGATGATCGTCGTCTGCGTCGAGGCGATCGCCGAGGTGGCCACCGCGAGCAGCAGGATCCAGTCCCAGCCGCCCAGGACGTCCCCGGCGAGCCGGGCGAAGACGAACTCCTCCTCGCCCGCGTTCTCCGCCAGGAACGCCGTGCCCGCGAAGGCGACGACCGCGATGGCGACCGACAGATAGGTCACCAGGAGCACCACGGTGGACCACAGGCCCGCCTTGCCCGGGGCGCTCGCCGAGTTCTCCGTCTCCTCGGTGAGGTTGACCGCGGACTCCCAGCCCCAGTAGATGAACACCCCGAGCAGCAGCCCGCCGGTCAGCGCGGCGCCACCGGCGCCGAACGGATGCAGCCAGCTCAGGGACGGTTCGATCGAGTCGAAGCCGGTGGTACCCGCGTACACCCGGTACAGCGCCACCGCGACGAAGACCAGCAGGAACGCGACCTGAAGAAGGATCAGCGCGTTCTGCACCCTGGCCGACAGCTCGGTGCCGATCACACAGAGCCCGGTCATCACGATGATCAGCAGCACGGTCAGCAGCTGGCGGACGAAGTCGTTCTCGACCCAGCCGTCCAGGCCGACGGCCAGCAGGGTGAAGCTCACCGCCACATCGGCCAGCGAACCGACCACCAGCACACCGGTCATGGTGATCGCCCAGCCGCCGAGCCAGCCCGCCCACGGGCCCATCGCCCGGGTCACCCAGGAGAACGTCGTGCCGCAGTCCTGGTCGACCTTGTTCAGGTAGTAGAACGCCGAGGCGATCAGCAGCATCGGCACGAACGAGGCGAACATGACGCCCGGGGCGTAGATCCCCGCCAGGGCCACGATCGGGCCGATCACGGCGGCCAGCGAATAGGCCGGGGAGGTCGAGTTGAGGCCGATGACGAGGGCGTCGACGAACCCGATGGCGTTCGGCTTCAGGCCGACCGCGGGTTCGTCCTGCATACGGTCGTGGGCCATGGTTCCTCGATCCGGCCGGGCTCCCCCCGCAGGGTGCGGCGGATGATCCGGACCTCATCGTAAGAACGCCCGCCCCGGTGTGCATTCCGGACGAAACGCCCCCGCCGGACGGGGGTCACCCGATCGGCCCGCTCCTCTGCGAAGCCGGAGGCCGGGGCGCAGGGTGGAGACCATGTGGTCCCGCCGACTCGTCCTGGGCGTCCTGGTCCTGCCCCTGGCCCTCCTGGTGTTCGGGGACGGCCCGGCGGTCCACGCGCCCCGGACGGAGCTGGCCACCGGGCCCCGGCCGCCGCGCGGGCTCCCGCAGCCCGCGGTCGTCAGCCGCCGGGAGTGGCACGCGGACGAGGAGCTGGTGAAGGAGGAGCCGCACTACACCGGTGCGGCGAAGGCGCTGTTCGTGCACCACACCGGCAACCCCAACCACTACGACTGCGCGGACGCCCCCGAACTGATCCGGGCCGTCCAGAGCGGCCACATCGAGCAGGAGGGCTGGGACGACATCGGCTACAACTTCCTCGTCGACCGCTGCGGCACGATCTACGAGGGCCGGGGCGGCGGGGTCGCCCGGGCGGTGCTCGGGGCCCACACCAAGGGGTTCAACACCGATACCGTCGGCGTCGCGGCGATCGGCGACTTCGGCGAGGGCGCCGAGGTGCCGAAGCCCATGATGGACGCGCTGGTGCGGCTCGCCGCCTGGAAGCTGCGGCCCGGGGCGGACCCGCTGGGCACGGTCGAGCTGGTCTCGACGAACGACGAGAGCCGCTTCGACGAGGGCCAGGTGGCCCGGCTGCACGTCATCTCCGGCCACCGCGACAGCTATGAGACCCGCTGCCCCGGGGAGGCGCTGTACGGGCTGCTGCCCCAGCTGCGGGAGCGCACGGCGAGGCTGCGCGCCTCCGTGCCGGGCCACTCGGAGGCGGCCCGGCTGCGGCCGTACTTCTGAGCGCCGCGCCGGGGTGGCTACCGGGCGACGAACTGCGTCAGTATCGCCTGCACCTCGTAGATGTCGACGCCCTTGGTGAAGGTCTTCTGGAGCGGGGTGGCGCTGCCCGAGATCCAGATCTTCAGCTCGGCGTCGAGGTCGAACGTCCCGGCCGTCTCCACGGCGAAGTGGGTGATGCTGCGATACGGGACGGAGTGGTACTCCACCTTCTTGCCGGTGATGCCCTGCTTGTCGACGAGGATCAGCCGCCGGTCCGTGAACAGGATCGTGTCGCGGATCAGCAGGAACGCGGCGTGGACCTGCTCGCCCTGGCCGAGCAGCCGGGCGTAGTCCTGCTGGGCGGTGGCCGGATTGATCGTGTGGGCGTTGCCGAACAGTGCCATGGGTCCCCCGGGGTGCGTCTGTGCGTCTGTGCGTCTTCCGGCCGTCGTGCCGAAGCATCGCCTCGCGCCTCTCCCGGCCGTCGTAGGAACTACGTGCCGACGGGGGCGAAGGTTCCCGGCCGCCGAGGGGCCGCTACAGGGGGACGGCCGTCACCTCCGTCGCCTTCACGCTCGTCCAGACGGGCGTCCCCTCGGCGATGCCCAGCTCGGCCGCGGCCTGCGGGGTGATCTCCGCGACCAGGTCCGGGGCCTCGGCCGAGGTGATCAGCAGCCGCAGTCTGCTGCCGCCCGAGGTGATCTCGCGGACCGTGCCCGGCCAGACGTTGCGCGGGCTGCCGGTGGGCCGCTCCCGGTGTACGGAGACGGCTTCCGGGGCGATGACCGCGAGGGCGTCCGTGTTCGCCGGGAGGGGCTCGGCGATCACGAGGTGCCCGCCGCCCTCCAGGGCGAGGCCGTCGGCGGTGGCGGTGCCCGGCCAGGCGTTGCGGCCCAGCATCCGGGCCACCCACGGCGAGCGCGGGTGCCGGGTGACCTCGGCGGGCGGCTCGTCCTGGAGGACCCTGCCGTCCTCCAGCACCAGGACCCGGTCGGCCAGCGAGACCGCCTCGACCGGGTCGTGCGTGACGATCAGGCAGACCCCGCCGAACTCCGCGAGGTGCCCGCGCAGGGTGTGCCGCACCCGGGCCCGGGTGCTCTGGTCGAGGGCGGCGAGCGGTTCGTCCAGCAGCAGGAGGCGCGGGCGGGCGGCCAGCGCGCGGGCCAGGGCGACCCGCTGGGCCTGCCCGCCGGAGAGCTGGGCGGGCTTGCGCTCGGCGAGGTGGCCCACCCCGAGCCGGTCCAGCCAGCCCTGGGCCTCGCGCCGGGCCTCCGCGCGCGGCACGCCATGGGCGCGGAGCCCGTACGCCGTGTTGGACAGGGCGCTCAGGTGCGGGAAGAGCGCCCCGTCCTGGGGGACCCAGGCGACGCCCCGGCGGTGCGGGGGGAGTTCCGACACGTCGCTGTCGCCCAGGAGCAGTCGGGCGCGGGCGCGGGGCGTGAGGCCGAGGAGGGCCCGCAGGAGGGTGGTCTTGCCCGCGCCGTTGGGGCCGACGACCGCGATGGTGGTGCCGGGGTCCGCGTCCAGGGCGAGGCGGGTGAAGCCGGTGACGTCCGCGTGCAGGGACCAGCGTTCCTGGGGGGCCTTCTCCCGTACGTACGGGGGTGGTTCGGGCAGGACGTCCGGTGGGGTGCTCGCCGGCTCCTCCGGGCGGGCGGTCCGTTCGCGGTGGTCGCCCGGGGTACCGGTCCAGCGGCCGCGCAGGGCGATCAGCACGATCATCGCGATGGCCAGGAGCAGCAGCGACACCGAGGTGGCGGCCTCCGGGGAGTCCTGGAGCAGCAGGTACACCTGGAGCGGCAGGGTCTGCGTGGTGCCCGGGAGGTTCCCGGCGAAGGTGATGGTCGCGCCGAACTCGCCGAGCGCCCGCGCCCAGGTCAGGGCGGCTCCGGCGATGAGCCCGGGGGCGACCATCGGCAGCGTCACGGTGAGGAACACCCGTACCGGCGGGGCGCCGAGGGACGCGGCGGTCTCCTCGTACCGGGGGCGCAGTCCGCCGAGCGCGCCCTCCAGCGAGATGACCAGGAAGGGCATCGCGACGAACGTCGCCGCCAGCACGGCCCCCGCGGTGTGGAAGGGGAGCGTGATGCCGAAGGTGTCCTCCAGCCACGGCCCGAGCAGCCCGCGCCGGCCGAAGGCCAGCAGCAGGGCCACCCCGCCGACCGTGGGCGGCAGCACCATCGGCAGCAGCACCAGCGAGCGGACGAACGCCTTGCCGGGGAACGGCACCCGGGCCAGCAGCCAGGCCAGCGGCACCCCGAACAGCAGCGAGAGCCCGAGCGACCAGAGCGAGACCAGCAGGGAGAGCCGGAGCGCCCGGGTGGTCGGCTCGGCGGTGAGGTGAGCCCCGAGCTCGCCCCAGGAGGTACGGGCCAGGATGCCGACGAGCGGCAGCATCAGGAACGCCACGGCCAGCAGCGCGGGCACCGTCAGCAGGAGCGGGGCGCGGCCTCCGGGCGTAGGGCGCGGTGCCGGTCGTTTCATGAGTGACCTCGTCGGGCGGCGGGAAGTGCGGTGCCCGGCTCGCCCGTCGGACGGAACGGGCCTGCCGGGGTGTGCGGGGTGCGGTCAGGGCTGCTGGAAGCCCGCGCTCCGGAGGATCTTCTGTGCGGCGGGCGTGGTGAGCCAGGCGACGAACGCGGCGGCGGCCTCGCTGTGCCGGGACGCCTTCAGCGTGGCGGCCGGGTAGGAGGCCACGGCGTTCTCGGCGTCCGGGATGTCGATCGCGTCGACCTTGTCGGTGGCGGTCGCGGCGTCCGTCCCGTAGACGAGCCCCGCGTCCGCCTCGCCCAGCTCGACCTTGCTGAGGACCGCGCGGACGCTGGGCTCCTGGGAGACCGGCTTCACCTCGACCCTCTGCGCGTCGAGGATCTGCTTGCCGTAGCGGCCCACCGGCACCTCGGGGGCGGCCAGGACGACCTTCAGCCGGGGGTCGGAGAGGTCCTTGAGGTTCTCGACCTTCTCCGGGTTGCCCTCGCCGACGGCGATGACGAGGCGGTTCCCGGCGATGACGGTCGGGGTGCCGGTCTCGCCGGAGAGGCCGTCCATCGTCCTGGTATCGGCGGTGACCAGGGCGTCGGCGGGGGCGCCCTGCCTCACCTGCGCGGCCAGCTCCTGGGAGCCCGCGAAGGAGAACGTGACCTTCGTGCCCGGGTTCTCCTTCTCGTACGCCGCCCCCGCCTCCTCGAAGGCGTCGGTGAGCGAGGCGGCGGCCAGCACGGTCAGGTCGGCGGCCGGGGCGCGCGAGGCGGAGCCGGACGGCTTCGCGCCGCTGTCCTCGTCCGTGCCGGAACCGTCGTCGCCGCAGGCGGCGAGCGGGACGAGGAGCGCGGTGGCCAGGGCGGCGGCCGCGCGGCGGCGGGTGAGCAGGAGGGACACGAGGCTGAGGCTCCTTGCGTGCGTAGGCGGTGCGGTACGGGGGCAGCGGCGGGCCGCCGGCCGGTCGGTCCGGTTGGCCTCAGGTGCGGTCGATGTGCACGCTGGTCGACTTCACGCGGGCGGTCGCCCGCATGCCGACCTCCAGGCCCAGCTCCTCCACCGCCTCCCTGGTCAGGAGCGAGACGAGCCGGTGCGGACCGGCCTGGATCTCGACCTGGGCCGCCACATCGCCGAGCTTCACCGCGGTGACGATGCCCGGGAACGCGTTGCGGGCCGAGGTGTAGGGGGCCTCGTCCTCGCCGCCCGCACCCTGGCCGACCTCGATCGAGAAGGCGGCCAGCGCGCGGCCGTCGATCAGACGGCGCCCGGCCTCGTCGCGATGGGTCGCGACCCGCCCGGCGTCCGCCCAGCGGCGGGCGGTGTCGGGACTGACACCGAGAAGTCGTGCTGCCTGGCCGATTGTGTAGGACTGCATGTGCGGCACGCTAGGCCAATCAGGCTGGTATCTGCCATTCTCTGGACGATGGTCCATCGCAGATGCGGTGGCTCTCGGAGGAACGTACGGGGAGGGGCGGGCGTTGCCGGGCACGTCGACGGGCCGCGCCGTTCTCCCCGGTCGCGGCCCGTCGGTGCCGGTCGTTTCGGTCGGCGGGTGACAGTCCCGGTCAGGTCACCGGGCTCGTCGCCGGCATCTCGCCCTCGGTGGTCGTCACGTCGATCACCGAGAACGAGGCGCCCTGCGGATCGCTGAGCGCGGCGAACCGGCCGAACGGGCTGTTCATCGGCCCGAACCGCAGCACTCCGCCGTGCTCGGTCGCCTTCGCCACCGCCGCGTCGCAGTCCGGGACGGAGAAGTACACGTTCAGGTAGGAGGGCACGTCGGGCGGGAAGTCGTCGCCCATCGCCATCCGGCCGAGGACCGTCTGCCCCTGGACGTCGAACATGGCGAAGTCCATCGACTCGTCGTCGAACTTCCGTGCCGTGTAGGGGAAGACCGCCGGGTAGAAGGCGTCGACGGCCTTCGGGTCCCGGGTGAAGACCTCGCCCCAGCAGTACCCGCCGGGGGCGCCCATCTCCGTCTCGAACCCCTCGTGGCTGTTCGCCTGCCAGATGCCGAAGACGGCGCCGCCCGGGTCGCGGGCCAGCGCCATCGTGCCGAAGTCGCCGACCTGCATCGGCTCCACCAGCACCTCGCCGCCGTTGTCGCGGACCTTGTCCGCGGTCGCGGCGGCGTCCGGGGAGGCGAGGTAGAGACACCACGCCGAAGGGCTTTCCTCCTCGCCCGGCATGGGCGGGGAGACGGCGGCGGCCGCCTTGCCGTCCGCGAACGCCTGCGTGTAGTCCCCGAACTCCGGCGCGGCCTCGCCGAACGTCCAGCCGAGCACATCCGCGTAGAAGCTCTTGGCCCTCTCGGTGTCGGCGAACATCGCGTCCGCCCAGCACGGAGTGCCTTCCGGTCGTACAGCCATGGCGCGGTCCTTCCCTGCGTCCGGTCGTCGGCCCCACCCGTACGGCCAACGCTAGCCAGCCGGGGGTGAGACCGCGCGTCGGGACATCAGTGGCGCGACCGGTGCCGGTGCTGCCGCTCCTCGGGGGCGTAGTCCGGGCAGTCGGGGTTCTGGCAGGGGCCCGGACGCCAGACCGGGACGAAGATCCCCAGGGTCTTGTGGCGGTGGATCTCGGACGGGACGGCTTCCTTGCAGGTCGGGCACATGAAAGCGGCCCGCTGCCGGGTCTCACGCTCTTTGCTGGCCATTTCCTCACGATAGGCCCGACCGGGGCTTTGGAAAGGCTTTCCCTCTGCTTTGCCGCTGCTTTACTTGTCGGTATTGGCGGTACCGGCGTCCGTGCCGCCCGTTCCGGCCGCACCGCCCGCCTCGCCCGGGGGCCTCGGCGGGCGGCGGATGCTCAGGGTCACCGACACCGCCAGAATGACGACGATCACCGCCAGGCTCACCGGCGAGGGGATCTCCGGAATGGAGGTGCTGATCATCTTGTGGCAGGCCTGGAGAATGAGCTTGACCCCGATGAAGGCGAGAATGATCGCCAGCCCGTGGCTCAGGTAGTGGAACCGGTCCAGCAGCCCCGCCAGCAGGAAGAACAGGGCCCGCAGCCCCAGGATCGCGAAGGCGTTGCTGGTGTAGACGATGAAGAGGTCGTCGCTGACCGCGAGCACGGCCGGGACGCTGTCGACGGCGAAGATGAGGTCGGCCGCCTCGATCGCGGCGACCACCGCGAGCAGCGGGGTGCCGATCCGCCGCCCCTCCTTGTGCACGACGAAGTGCGTGCCGGCGTACTCGTTCTGCACCGGCATGATCTTCCGCAGCATCCGTACCGCGAAGCTCTTCCCCGGGTCGAAGTTCTCCTCCTGGCCGCTGAGGATTTTGTAGCTGCTGTAGAAAAGGACCAGGGCGAAGAGGAACAGCACGAACGTGAAGCGGTTCACCACCGCGACACCGGCTGTCAGGAAGATCGCCCGGAAGACGAGAGCGCCGATGACGCCGAAGAACAGCACCCGGTGCTGATACTCCCGGGGCACCTTGAAATAGGCGAAGATCAGTGCGAAGACGAAGAGGTTGTCGACCGAGAGGCTCTTCTCCAGCAGCCAGGCGGTGGTGTATTCCGTGCCCGCCGTCGTCCCGAGGGTCAGGAAGACGACCGCGCCGAAGACCAGCGCGAGGCCGACCCACAGCGCGCTCCACAGCCCGGCCTCCTTGAAGCCGATGACATGCGCCTTGCGATGCGCCAGCAGGTCGACCGCCAGCGAGACGACCACGGTTACCGCGAACACGATCCAGAGCCACACCGGTACATCCACGCCGGAGACCTCCCCTTCGCCCGTTGGGTTCTTAAGAGTGTGCCCCGCCAAGGCCGCTACTGCGCGCCGGAGAACGCGGATTCACGGCAGCGACCGAGGCCATCAGCTCCGCGTCGAGGAACGAGGGGTCGGCCAGCCGGGTGGCGGCGGCGTAGGAGTTGAGCAGCGCCTTGGTCACCCGCAGGGCGGCCTCCGGGCGGCGGACCACCGGTTTCGCCCAGGCGGCGACCGCCTCGTCCAGCTCCGCTTCGGCCACCACACGCTGGAGGACGGAGAACCCGTGCGCCTCGGTGGCGTCGAAGGAACGCCCGGTGAGGATCAGCTCGCGGACCCGGGCCGCGCCGACCTCGTGGATCAGCCGGGGCAGCAGCCCGCCCCAGGCGGTCGGCAGCCCGAGCGCCAGCTCCGGCAGCCGGAAGGAGGCGGTGTCCGCG
This sequence comes from Streptomyces sp. NPDC033165, assembly GCF_055577965.1. Taxonomy (NCBI): domain Bacteria; kingdom Bacillati; phylum Actinomycetota; class Actinomycetes; order Kitasatosporales; family Streptomycetaceae; genus Streptomyces; species Streptomyces sp. NPDC033165. The sequence goes on along the minus strand of NZ_JBVIPK010000003.1, from coordinate 408,915 downwards.
CCGACCCGCAGATCGCAGGCGAGGGCGAGCGCGAAGCCCGCGCCGACGGCCTTGCCCTGGACCCGGGCGATGGTCACCGCCCGGTTGCCGGAGATCGCCTCGCAGACCCGGCGGGCCTTCTCCCCGGAGACCCGGATGCCCCGGCCGGCGGGGTCCTCCTCCAGCCACTGGGCGAACTCCGTACGGTCGCCGCCCAGGCAGAAGTCGTCCCCGGCGCCGCTGAGCACCACGACCCGCACCTCGGGGTCCGGGGCGGTGTAGAGGTCCAGCAGCTCGTCGAGCATCGCCTCGGTCACCGCGTTGCCGCTCGCAGGCGCGTGCAGCTCCACGTGCAGAACGGCCCCCTCGCGCCGGGTGCGTACCGTCGCGGGACGCTCGTCCGACGAGGAGGGCGGGGGAGCGGGCGAGGAGGAGCTCAGGAAGTCGGGCAGCGAGAGCTTCACAGCGCCACGCCCAGCGAGGTGACCCGGCGGAAGACCATACGGGTGGCGTACACCGCGGGGGACGTGGTGTGCAGCGTGGGGAAACGGTCCAGCATGCGCGTCAGCAGCGTCCGGGCCTCCAGCTTGGCCAGTGCGGCGCCCAGGCAGTAGTGCACCCCGCCGCCGAACGTGAGGTGGCTGCCGCCGCGCAGGATGTCGAAGGCGCCGGGGTCCGGATTGCGCCGCGGATCGTGGTTGGCGGCTCCGTACAGGACGTGCACCATACTGTCCTTCTCGATCGGGACCCCGGCCAGGACGGTGTCCTCGGCGGCGATCCGGGTGTTGATGTGGATGGGCGGGTCGTAGCGCAGCACCTCGTCGACGGCCGCGTCGATGTGCTCCGGGTGCTCCCGCAGCCACTCCCAGCGGCCGGGCTCGGCCAGCAGCAGCGAGGTCATCGCGGAGAGCAGGGTGGCGGTGGTCTCCAGCGAGGCGATCGTGACGAACATGGTGAGGCGGTAGAGGACCTCGTCCGCCCGCTCCCGGTCCGCTTCCATCGCGTCCCAGGTGTGGATCCAGCCGGTCAGCACGTCGTCGCGCGGCTCGGCCCGGCGGCGGGCGATCAGGCCGTTGAAGTAGGCGCGCAGCTGTACGGTCGCCCCGGCGGAGACCGCGAGCTGCGACTTGGTCGGCAGTAACTCCTGGGCGTACACCTGGCTGTGCGTCATCTCCAGGATCCGCGGATAGTCCTCGGGCGGTATGCCGAGCCAGGAGCCGACCGTGCTGATCGGCAGCTGCTCGCTGACCGTGGAGACGAAGTCGGCCTCGCCCCAGCGGAGTTTGTCGGCCAGCTCGTCCAGCAGCCGGTCGGCGTGGCCCTCGACGTCGGGGGTGAGGCGTTCGATGGTGGAGCGGTCGAAGAGGTTGCCGAGGCTGCGCCGCTGGCAGGTGTGCTCGGGCGCGTTGAGCCGGGAGAGCGTGCCGGTCATCTCCCGGGTGGCGACGGCCTCCCAGCGCTCGCTGTCCTCCTGCCGCTCCTGCCAGGCGAAGTCGGGGGTCAGCCAGTCGCGGCCGCGCAGGACCTTGGCGCAGGTGTCGAATCCGGTGACGAAATACCCGTCCCACGGAGCTCGGACGACGTCACCCATCGTCCGTAGCTCCGCGAGTATTCCGTAGGGATCGGCCTGCCCTTCCGCGGAGTTGAGTCTGCGGAGCAGGCCGACCACCGCGCGTCGGCCGTCGGGGGTCCTGTCCTTGCCGCCTGTGATACTCACGCAGAGTTCCTTGACCTAGGCCCGTGGTTACCGCCCTGAACCTACCCCTCCGGATATCTGCGCCAAGCATCGATCCCTGTTGCCCCCGTCACATGCAATCGTTCACAAATGCCCGTCTTCACCAGTGAATTGTCGGCCTGTGAGCCAAACGTCGGTCAGACGCGGAACACATCCAGGAACGAACTCCACCAGCCCTTGGCCTTCTTGGCCGGCTCCGCAGCGTGACGGTGCGCCGGAGCGGCGGCGGGCGCCGCGGTCCGGTACGGATCGGGCAGCTGCGCCGAGGTCTGCGCCGGGGCCGGCGGCTGCACCCCGGCCGCCGCGCGCCGGGCGGCCGTCGGGGTGAACCGTACGGGCAGCGCGACCAGGGCGCGGTGGAAGGGGCCCGGCCGCCAGGCGACCCCGGAGGCCGGGACGGCGAGGGAGAGGTCCGGGACGGTGTTGAGGATCTTCTCGATCGCGGTCAGCGCGATCAGCGTCGCCGGCGACTTGGCCGGGCACACGTGCGGGCCCGCGCCCCAGGCCAGATGGGCCCCCTTGCTCAGGGTCTGGCGGGCGTCGGTGAGGGACGGGTCGCTGTTCGCGGCGGCGAAGCTGATCAGCACCGGAGTCTCCGCCTTCAGCGTCACCCCGTCCAGCTCGATGTCCCGCACCGGGTAGTGCGTCGCGTAGTTGGCGATCGGCGGGTTGTTCCACAGCACGTCGTCCAGCGCGTCCTCGACGAGCATCCCCGAACCGCGCCGCTCGGGCGCGCCCGGCTGCTCCCCGGCCAGCATCAGCAGCAGTGCGTTGCCGATCAGATTGCGCTCCGGCTCGACGCCCGCGCCCATCAGCATCACCAGCTGGTCCTTCAGCTCCTCGTCCCGCAGCCCCGCCGGGTGCTGGATCAGCCAGGAGGTGATGTCCTCGCCGGGCTGGCGGCGCTTGATCGCGACCAGCTCCATCAGGCACTCCGTCAGCTCGGCGTTGGCGCGCAGCACGTCCTCGCCGTCGAAGATGGCCGACATCGAGCGGGTCAGCCGGTCGCCGATGTCGCCGGGACAGCCGAAGATCTGGTTGAACAGCAGCAGCGGCAGGAGCTTGGCGTACTCGTTGAGCAGATCGGCGGTGCCGCGCTCGATGAACTGGTCGATCAGGTAGTCGGCGATCCGCTCGACGTCCCGGCTGAGTCTGCTGCTGTTGAGCCGGGACAGCGACTCGGTGACCGCCTTGCGCAGCCGCAGGTGCTCCGCGCCGTCGGTGAACAGGCAGTTGGGCCGGTACACCATCATCGGCAGCACCGGGCTGTCCATCGGTACGGCGCCCTCGCGCAGCGCCGCCCAGCGCCGTGAGTCCCGGGCGAACAGCGCCGGGTTCTGGAGCACCCGCAGCGCCGCCTCGTGCTGCACGATCAGCGTGGCGTCCACTCCGGGGGCCAGCTCGATCGGGGCGGCGGGGCCGTGCGTCCGGAAGGTGTCGTAGACGCGGTGCGGATCGGCGGCGAACTCCGGTCCGTACAGCGATGTCTGCTGCTGGTGCGCGGGGCACCCGGCGGGCGGGCTGTACGGGGTGGCTCCCGGCGACGGGTCCATGTCGGCTTCCTCGGTGTGATCGCGGGGCCCGGACGGCCCCGGCTTCGGTATACGTCTGTGGTGCGTCAGGCCGCGTGCGCGAGGAGATGGCGTACGAGAGTGATCAGGGCCTGCGCGGAGGATTTCTGGTCCCGGGCGTCGCAGAAGACGACCGGGGTGTCCGGCAGCAGGTCGAGCGCCTCGCGCAGCTCGTCCTCGGCGTGCTGGGTGTACGGGTCGAAGCTGTTGACGGCGACCGCGTACTCCAGGCCGTACGTCTCGACCAGGTCGATGACCGGGAACGTGTCGGCGAGCCGGGCCGGGTCGACCAGGAGCAGCGCGCCCAGCGAACCGCGCGCCATGTCCTCCCACAGCTCCACGAACCGCTGCTGCCCCGGCGTACCGAACAGATAGAGCACCAGCTCGTCGCTGAGGGTGAGCCGCCCGAAGTCCAGGGCGACCGTGGTCGTCTTCTTGTCGGGCGCCCCGCGCAGATCGTCCACCTGGGCCGCGGCCTGGGTCATCCGCTCCTCGGTGCGCAGCGGGGTGATCTCGGACAGTGTGCCGATCAGCGTCGTCTTGCCGACGGCGAAGTGCCCGACGACGAGGATCTTCGCCGCGCGCCGCACCGCGTCCGGCACATAGATGCTCTCAGCCGAACCGGAGCTGAAGTCCATGCAACACCTCTTCGAGGATCTTCCTGTCAACGAGCTGGGCCGGCGGCGGCGCCTTCCGGCGCAGCAGGTGTCCCTGCTGGTTTAAGTCCTGGAGCAGCAGCCGGGCCACCCCGACCGGCAGGCCGAGGTGTCCGGCGACCTCGGCCACCGACAGATAGCCGCCGGAGCACAGCTCCCAGATCGCCTTGACCTCGGGGCTCGGGTTCGGCGGCGGCTGGCGGTCGGGGGCGAGGGTGACCAGAGTGACGAGGGAGAGGTCCTCCGCGTCGGGCAGCCCGCGCCCCCCGGTGATGACATAGGACCGGACGAACCCGCTGCTGACCTGCTGCTCCTCGCCCGGCGCGGTCATATCTCGCTGCCCGCGCTCTGGCGGGGCGGCGTGGTCATCGCCTTCCCCAGCGCGGTGACCTGCTGCTGCATCCGGAAGGACATCGCCTCCATGTCCACGTCGGCGGCCGCGGTCGCCGCCAGATAGGCGCCGCTGCCCGCGGCGATGAGGAAGATCCAGCCGTCCTCGTACTCCAGGAGCGTCTGCCGCCAGCGGCCGGGGTTACGGGTCCCGATGAAGGGGGCGACCGCACGGCTGAGGGACTGCATGGAGCTCATGGCCGCGGCGACGGTCTCCGCGTCGTCCCGGCCGATCTCGCTGGAGTTGGCGAGCAGCAGGCCGTCGGCGGACACCAGGATCGCGTGCCGGGCGCCGGGCACCTGGAGCAGGTCGTTGAGCACCCAGGACAGATCGGGATTCACTGGAACTCGGGTCCTTCCGTGGTCGTCGTGTCCCGCCCGGACCGGGTGCCGCGCTGGAACGCGCCGAGCCGGGAGGCGGTCTCCTCGTTGGTGCGCACGGGCTGCGGCTCGGCCGATGGCACCGCGGCGACCGGGCTCTTGCGACGACGCTTCGGCAGCCCCCCGGTGGTGGTGCTGATCTGGGCCAGTGGCTGGGTGGCGGTGTCCGGCCGGGGAGCGGGCGGGAAGAGCGGGGTGGGCGCCGGGGCGGCCGGGGCGGGGCCCTGGCGGTGGTCCGCCGCCTGGTGCGCCTGCGGCCGCTGGAGCTGCTGGGGCTGTGCGAACTGCTGGGGCTGCGGGAACTGCTGGGCCCCGGCGGCTTCGGACGTCCCGGAGGCCTGAGGTGCTTCGGGGGCTTCGGCGGGTGCCGCGGCGGGCGGCGCCTCGGTGGTGAGCAGTTCGTCGGGGATCAGGACCACCGCGCGTACGCCTCCATAGGGGGAAACGGAGTCCACCGAGACCCGGAAGCCGTAGCGGGCGGCGAGCATCCCGGAGACGGCGAACCCGAACTGCGGCGGGATGCCCAGGCTGGAGACGCTGATCGCCGCCTGGGGGGAGAGGAGGGCCGCCGCGCGGTCCTTCTCCTCCTGGCCCATGCCGAGACCGGCGTCGTCGACGATGAGGCAGACGCCCGTCGGCACGGCCTGGATGTTGATCTCCACCGGGGTGCCGGGGGCGGAGTAGTTCGTGGCGTTGGCGAGCAGCTCGGCGAGGACCACGGCGACGGGCTCCACCGCCCGGCTGACCACCGAGAAGTTCACCTGGCCGTTGACCCGGACCCGGTCGAAGTGCCGGATACGGCCCTGGGCGCTGCGGGCCACGTCGAAGACGGAGGCCACGGTCTCGCGCCGCCCGAGCCAGCCGCCGCAGAGCACCGCGATGCCCTGGGCGCGGCGGCCGAACTGGCTGTTGGCGTGGTCCACGGCCATCAGGTCGGCGAGGATGCCGGGGTCGTCGCCGTACTTGCGCTGGGCCTTCTCGATCACGACCTGCTGCTCGTCGGCGAGGCCCTGGAGGGTGCGGACGGCGGCTTTGAGAACCGCTTTCGTCTCCTCCTCCGCGTCCTTGCGGACCTCCGCGAGCTCGGCGGCCTGGCGCTGGAGCAGACCGTTGTGGACGACGTGGAGCTCGTCCCGCTGGCGCAGGAGCGCGTCGCGCTCACCCCGCAGCTCGGTGGTCTGTCTGCGCAGTTTGACGTTGGTCGCGCGAGCCCGCAGGACGGCACCCACGGCGACCAGTGCTACGACAGCCAGCGCCCAGATGACGGGGCCCTGTGGAAAGGTCATGAGACTCACTTCAAGTGCCATGGCTGGGAAACGGCTTGACACCCCGTCAGGCGGCACGCGACCGGGGCGGATCTCGCCGGGGCCGTGCGCCGCTTCGGGAGGTGCCCCTCCGAAGGTGGGGCCGAGGAATCCATTCCTCCCGGAATGCCCCCATATGCCATCAGCCCACTGGAAGTGAGATGATCTTATCATCGGCCGCGCGCTGAAATGTCAAGAGCGCCATGCCGGTTGCCACTTGACGCAGAACGTTCACATCCGGGAGATGTGAAGGACGCCGCCCGTGCCCTCCCCGTAGGGCGCCACGCTCTTGGCCGCGGGGTGCCGCGTCCCTGGTCGGGGGTGCCGCACCCCTGGTCGCGGGGTGCCGCACCCCCGGAATGCGACATTCCGGCCTCCGTCGACGGGCCCCGCCTCCTGCCGTACCCTTCGCATGGTCGGCCGGGTGAAGGGGCGCATCGTGATTCGGGTTGCCGTCGTGGATGACGAGCAGCTGGTCCGGTCCGGGCTGAATTTGATCTTGGGTGCGGCCTCCGATATCGAGGTGGTCGCCTGCTGCGACGGCGCCGAGGCCGTCGACCGCGTACGGAACGGGCGCCCCGATGTGCTGCTGCTGGACATCCGGATGCCCGAGGTGGACGGGCTGACCGTGCTGCGCCGGGTGGCCGCCCTGCCGTCCGCGCCCGCGGTGGCGATGCTGAGCACGTTCGACGCGGGCGAGTACGTCGGCGACGCGCTGCGTGCGGGGGCGGCCGGTTTACTGATGAAGAACACCGCCCCGGAACAGCTCGTCCAAGCGGTCCGCGTCCTGGCCTCCGGCGGCAGGATTCTGGCGCCCGAGGCGACCGGCCTGGTGGTCGAGGGCTACCTCTCCGCCGCGCGGGGGACGCCCGACAGCACGGTGGCGCTGACCGACCGCGAACGCCAGGTGCTGGCCCTGGTCGGCGCGGGCCTCTCCAACCGCGAGATCGCCCGTGAGCTGCGGCTGTCCCACGGCACGGTCAAGGACCACGTCAGCTCGGTGCTCTGCAAGCTGGGCGGAGTCAACCGCGTCCAGGCCGCCGTGATCGCGGACCGGGCGGGACTGCTCGGGGGTGTCGGCCCGGTATGACCGGCAACACACCCTTCGGCGCTGTGAAGCACCTCCGCCTGCCCGGCCTCCGCCTGCCCCGGCTCCATGTCTCCCGCCGTCTCCGCGCCGCCGGGCGGGCCGCCGTCCCCGTCGGCATCGCCGTGGTCGACGGGCTCCTCGTCAACGGGCTCGGGCCCGGCCCGGGCCTCTGGGTGGCGCTCGTCGCCGCGGGCGCGCTGGTGCTGCGGCGGCGCTGGCCCGAGCTGGTGCTGCTCGTCGGGCTGCCCGGCATGTACGTCGGCCACCTCGCCTTCGCACCGCTGATCGCGCTGTACTGCCTGGCCGACCGCCGCCGCGGCGTGGCCGTCGGCGTCGTGGGGGCCGCCGCGGTCGCCCTGGCCCAGTTCCTGCCGTACCCGATCGCGGGCCTCCCGGAGCTCGCTCCGGACCGGGAGACGCTGATCGCGGCGCTGGACTCCTGTGTCCTGGGCGCGGGGGCCGTAGTCCTGGGCCGGACGGCACGGCTGCGGCGCGAACGGCAGCGGGAGATCGTGGAGGCCCGGGAGCGCGAGCACCGTCTCCTCGCCGAGCGGACCCTGTCCACCGAACGGGCCTGGCTGGCTCGTGAGATGCACGACGTCGTCGCCCACCAGGTCAGCCTGATCAGCCTCCAGGCCGGGGCGCTCCAGGTCGGCGACCCGGACGCGGCCACCGTACGGACGACCGCCGGGGTCGTCCGGGACCTCTCGGCGAAGACCCTCACCGAGCTCCAGCACATGGTGGGCGTGCTGCGCGCCGACGGGGCCGCACCGCCCTCCCCCGCCCCGCAGCCCCGCCTCGCCGACCTCCCCGCCCTGGTCCGCGACAGCGGGCTGCGCGCCACCCTCACCGCTCCCGAGACCGCCGGGCACTGGCCCCGGGCGGTGGAGCGGGCCGCCTACCGCACGGTCCAGGAAGCCCTCACCAACGTACGCAAGCACGCCCCCGGCGCCGAGGTGGACATACAGGTCCAGCCGCTCGACGGCGGCCTCGGGGTCGAGATCCGCAACACCCCGGCCGACGGGGCCACGGCCCCTTCGGACCTCCCCGGCGGCGGTCACGGGCTGGCCGGTCTGCGGGAGCGCGCGCAGCTGCTCGGCGGTACGTTCCGCTCGGAGCGCGAGCCGGGCGGCGGATTCCGGATCCTGGCGGTGTTTCCCCGCCGGGGGGCTTTCTGAAGGGGTGTCCGCACCTGCCGGAACGGCCCGTGCGGTCCCTCTCCAGGAGGAGATCCGTCACCCTGCCCCCCGCCGACCGGCGGGGGGTCTCCCCGTCGATTGGCCGGATAATTCGGGCCGATCTCGCTTAAGTGATTGGCTGGTTGCTGTCATTTCCCTGGGAAAGCTAGGATCGCTGTGCGCCTTGACCAGCGCACGCCGTGCGGGGGCCGTTGTGACGATTGCCCTGACGGCGGCCGTACGGGGGAAGTAGGGCAGTAATGGCAGATGACGGTATAGCTGTCGGGTTGATGGTCGCCAGATTGTCGTTGCGGCGGAGACTCAGCAGGCTCTTCGCCCATCGCGGGTGGAATGCGGCCGAGAAGGCGGGGGCCGGGGGGCTCCTGCCCTTCGATGTCCTGGTCGCCGATATCGACCGGCTCGACGAGATACGGGATTCCGCGCCCGTCGTTGCGCTGACCTACGGTTCGGAAATACGCGATCTCGCAGCGGTGCAGGCCGATGTCCGGGCCGTCGTCGACCGCGACGACCTGGACGAGGCCTTCCTGGAGGCCGTGCAGGAGGTGGCGGCCGGGCACGGGTGGATCTCGCCCACGCTCGTCCGCCCCCTGCTGCGCGGCCAGGCGCCCGCACCGGTGGCGGCCCCGGCACCGGCGGCCGTCCCCGTGCTCCCGCAGGGGCGGGGGCGGACACCCGATCCGGCCCTGACGGCACGGGAGTACGAAGTCGTCTCGCTGGTGTCGCGGGGAATGAACAACAGCGAGATCGCGGGCGCCCTCTATATCGCGGAGAGCACCGTGAAGTTCCATATGTCGAACATTCTGCAGAAAACCGGATTCCGGGACCGCAGCCAGCTCGTGGCGCGTATGCCGGTGGCCGGCTGACCGGCACGCACCAACGCCACTGGTACATACCAAACGTCTAGGAGACTGTCATGGAAAAGAAGAAGGAAGCGCTGCGCTGGGCCCCGGTGGGCATTCTGGTGGTGCTCGCGCTGATCGCTCCGCTCTTCGGCGACAACCCCACCGGCGTCGTGGTTCCGCTTCTGCTCGCGGTGACGCTCGCGTGCACCAATGTCGCGATGCAGAAGAACGCGGTGAAGAAGGGCAGCGCCGGCAGCGCCGAGTGAGCCCGGGGCGCCCGGAGCGCCCGGGCACGAGAGCCGACAACACCGGGGCCGCCGCACGATACGTGCGGCGGCCCCGGCGTCTCCGTCTGTTCGTCCGGCGTCGATCAGGTCGCCTCGTAGCGGGTGAACCGCACCGCGCCGAGAGCGCCGATGGCCAGTGCGTACAGGGCGAGGACCAGGAAGCCGAGGCCCTGCGAGCCGCCGTCCGCCTCGGCGGCGGCCGTCATGATCGTGCCGCCGACCGCCAGGTCGCCCGCCCCGCCGGGGAGCAGATTGCCCAGCTCCGCGTTGCCCAGCGAGGAGGCGAGGATGCGCAGGGTCGGCTCCAGGAACTGGGTGACCAGCAGGATGCCGACGATCGCGGCCACCTGGTTGCGCACCAGCGCCCCCACCCCGACGCCGATCGCGCCCCACAGGGTGAGCACCACGATGCTGCCGCCGAGCGCGCCGAGCACCGTGCCGTCGGTGAGGTACGTGGGCTTCCCGTGCCCCGACAGCAGGGCGGCGGCCACCAGAGCGCCGGAGAGCACGGCCACCGTCCCGTACACGAACGCCGTGCCGAGCCCCACCAGGAGCTTCGCCCCGTAGACCCGGGCCCGGCGCGGCTCGGCCAGCAGCGTGGCGGAGATCGTACGGGAGTGGTACTCCTGCGTGACCACGATGACGCCGATGGCCAGCGGGAAGACGTACGCGAGCGCCACCGCCAGGTTGTACGCGGGCACGGCGTCGCCCGCCGTACCGAAACTCAGCGGGCTGCGGGGCGCGTTGAGGGCGCCGAAGACGATCAGTGCCGTGAGGGCCGCGCTGCACAGACCGACGGCCAGCAGCAGGACCCACCACAGCCGGGTCGTGGTGAGCTTCAGCACCTCGGACCGCAGGAGAGCGGCCGGGGAGACGGCCCCGGCCTCCGTGCCCGTACGTGCGGGTGCCACCGCGCTTGTACCCGTGCTCATATCCGTACTCCGTTCCCGGCCCGTGTCAGCCGCAGGAAAGCCGACTCCAGGCGCTCGCCCGGCTCCAGCAGACCGTCGAGGGGGCCGTTGCTCAGCAGCCGCCCGTGGTGCATCAGCAGGACGTCGTCGACCGTCTGCTCCATCTCGCCCAGCAGATGGCTGGAGAGCAGCACCGTCCGGCCCGAGGCCGCGAAGTCCCGCAGGAACTCCCGCAGCCACAGCATCCCTTCGGGGTCCAGGCCGTTCGCCGGCTCGTCCAGGATCAGCAGCTCCGGATCGCCCAGCAGCGCCGAGGCCAGGGACAGCCGCTGCTTCATCCCGGTCGAGTACCCGGCGACCGGCCGGTCCGCCGCCCCGGTCAGCCCCACGTCCGCCAGCAGCTGGTCCACCCGCTGCGCTGTGCACCCGGCGGCCGGGGCGTAGCAGCGCAGATGGCCCCGGCCCGTGCGGCGGCCGACGAACGCCCCGCCGTCCAGGCCCACGCCGATCCGCCGGGTGGGGGCGACCAGTTCACCGTAGGGGCGGCCCCACAGCAGCGCGCTGCCGCCGGTGGGGCGGACCAGCCCGAGGATCATGCGCAGGGTCGTCGTCTTCCCGGCGCCGTTGGGGCCGAGGAAGCCGGTGACACGGCCCGGCCGTACGTCGAAGGAGACCCCGTCGACGGCTCTCGTTCCCCGGAACTCCTTCTGGAGATCCCGGACCGAGATCACCTGCTGTCGCTGTGCTTCCTGTGTCATGCGTCGGCGCCTCCTTCTCTGCGGACTCTTCCGGCTCTTCAGACCGTGTTCAGGTCGACCTGCGAGCGGACCAGTTCCCGGTACGGGCCGGGCTCGGTGATCAGCTCCTCGTGGCGGCCGGTCTGCACGACCCGGCCGTGCTCCAGCACCACCACCAGATCGGCGTCCACGATGGTCGACAGCCGGTGGGCGATGATGATCCGCGTGCACTCCAGCCGTTCCAGCGCGGCCGCGATCCGGGACTCGGTGACCGTGTCCAGCGCGCTCGTCGCCTCGTCGAGCACGAGGACGCGGGGCTGCCGGGCCAGGGCGCGGGCGAGGGCGATCCGCTGGCGCTGGCCGCCGGAGAGGCTGCCGCCCATCTCGCGCACCGGGGTGTGGTAGCCCAGCGGCATCGCCGCGATGTCGTCGTGCACATGCGCCTGGCGCGCGGCGTCCACGACCGCCTCCATCGTGGCGTCGGGCACCCCGAAGCGGATGTTGTCCGCGATGCTGCGGTTGCTGAGGACGATGTCCTGCGGGACGTACGCGGCGCTCCGGTAGAACGTCTCCGCGCTGATCTCGCGGATCGACACCCCGTCGTAGTCGACGTCCCCGGACTGGATCGGGTACAGCCCCATCAGCAGCTTGCCGAGCGTGCTCTTGCCCGAGCCCGAACTGCCCACCACCGCGACCCGCTGCCCGGCCCGGATGTCGAACGAGACGTCCGTCAGGGCCGGGGTGCGGGAGCCGGGGTAGGAGAAGCCCACGTTCCTCAACCGCACCGCGCCCCGCACGTGGGCCGGGCGGTCGCCGAACGCCCCCGGGTCGTCCGGCTGGTGGAGGATGTCGCCGACCCGGGCCACCTGCGCGTTCGCCGTGATCAGCTGGGTGAACGCGCCGGACAGCGACATCACCATGCCCAGGCTCGTCGCGGTCAGCGTCTGCGCCGCCACCGCCGAACCGAGGTCCAGCGAACCGTTCAGCACCAGCCACAGCCCCACCGCCAGCACGAGCAGCGGCCCGAACACCTGGAACACCGCGTAGCCGCTGGTCGCCACGCCCTGGAGGACGATCCGCCGCCGGGTCTGCTCCATCCCCGCCGCGTAGACCTTCTGCCAGTCCCGGAAGAACGTGCCGGTCATCCCGGAGACCTTCAGCGTCTCGATCGAGGACAGCGCCTCCATCTGGAGCGACGAGGACTTCGTCGTCTCGCTGATCTCCCGCTCGGTGATCCGCCGGATCGGCCGGTACGTCGCCACCGCGACGGCCAGCATCGTCAGGAACACCGCGAAGGCCGTCGCCCCCAGGGTGAACGAGCGGTAGAACATGTAGCTGAAGATCGCGATCAGGCTGCCGAGGTCGAGCAGCACGACCGACAACTGGCTGGAGATCATGTCCCGTACGGACGTGATGCTCGACAGCCGGTAGAACAGCTCTCCCTGCGAGCGGTTGGCGAAGTACTTGTAGGGCAGGTCGAGGAGCCGTTTGAACGTCTTCCCCATCATCGCCTCGCCCAGGCTCCGGATCACGGACGCCAGCGCCACGGTTCTGAGCAGCGAGAGCACGAAGAACACCGTCATCGGGGCGGTGAAGGCCACCAGGACGAGGGCGATCGGGGCCTTCTCCAGATAGCCCGCGTAGTCGTTGACCGCGTACTGGGTCGCGATCGGCATGAAGATCGTGAACGAGTACAGCACCAGTGACATCAGGAACGCCTGGAGCAGCGGGCGCCGGGCGCCGGTCAGCGACCGGGCGAACTCCCGCCAGACGCTGGGCTCTCGGTGCCGTTCCGGCTGGTGCTCCGGCGTCGGTACGGCTTCGAGGGCCAGGCCCGAGTAGTGCTCGGCGAACTCCTCCGTGCTGTACTTGCGCCGCCCGCCGCCGGGGTCGACGACCGTGACCTGCCGCTCGTCGATCTCCTCGACGATCACGACGTGGCTGTCGTCCCAGTACGCGATGAGCGGCAGGGCCAGTTGCTCCAGCCGCTGCACCCCGGCCCGGAACGCCCGTACCTGGAAGCCCCGGCCGCGCAGGATGCTCGCGATCTCCTTGATGGTGAGGCCGTCGCGGCCCACCTCGTGCTCGCGGCGCAGGGCGGCCACCGAATCGCGGGAGCCGTAGGCCGAGAGCACCATCGCGATGCAGCACAGGCCGCACTCGGCCTGGGCGAACTGCTGGACCTCGCGGACCCGTCGGACTCTGCGCATACGCCATGCCATCAGCGGCCTCCGAGGCAGCGGGGGAGGCCCGTTCCGGGGTGGCCGAGCATCTGCTGTGCCGCGAACCAGCCGGAGAGGCCGAGGAAGTAGGAGGGCAGGAGGGGCTCGGTGCCGATCCCGCAGGACCAGCCGCCCTCTCCGTACCGGTCGAGGAAGCCGGTGTGCAGGGCGGCGGCCCCGTCGCGCAGGTCGGGCCTGCCGAGCAGGTCCGCCAGGTGGCACAGGACCGCGATGCGGCCGGCGAGACCGTGGCAGAGGCTGAGGTCGGGGCCGGGCGCGGTGCCGGTTTCGGTTCCGGTGGGGCCAGGTTCCAGCACGCGGGCGATCTCCGGGGCGACCGCCTCCGCGACGCGGCCCGCCGGTTCGCCGAGGGCGGTGAGCAGCGCGGCGTGCGCGTACGCGATGCCCGCGTACCCCTTGCACCAGCCGGTGCTGCCCGCCCCCCGGTCGCGCAGGGCGGCGTCCTGCCAGCGGTGGCGGCCGTACGCCTCGGCGAACCGCTCCAGATGGGCGCGGGCGCCGCTGTCCCCGTCGAGGCCCGCCGCGACCATCGCGGACAGGGCGGTGATCCGGCCGAACCGGCCGTGAGCCAGCCCGAGTTCGGTGCCTTCGGCGTACGTGGCCGGGTCGCCGTCGACCGCGACCAGGCGGCGCAGCAGCCGCTCGGCCCCGGCGCCGGTCAGCTCACTGGCCCCGGCCCGGGTGTGGGCGGCGAGGTGGACGAGGTAGCCGCCGTAGCCGTTGAGGTGGTCGAAGTCGGCGGCGGAGAGCGCGTCGACGTCGAACGTGCCGTCCGCCGGGCGGAAGCGGACGTCGTCCCGGAAGCGGGCGTCCGGGTCCGCCAGCCGCCGGATCTCCCAGTCGGTCACCAGGTCGGAGAGCACCCCGGTGAACGGCGACATCGACAGCGGCGACCCGTCGAGCACGGTGGGCCGGGTGTGCACGGCCCCGGCGCACACCCGCTCCAGGTCCACGCCGACCGGGGAGACGCCGGTGCGGGCCGCGCTCTGGGCGAGGTGCAGCAGGAGACCGCCGCCGTCGTACAGCGTGGCGTCGACGCCTCCGAGGCGCAGCCCGTCGCCCCGGAGGCGGGGCGTCAGCCAGGTCGGGGCGTCGGCCCCGCCGACCACGAGGTCACGGAGCAGGGCGTGCCAGTCGCCCGGGTCGGCGAGCCCGGGGAGCGCCGGGTCGCCGCCGGCCGTGGTCCCGGGCTCCCGGGTCTCCCACACGTCGTCGGCGGAACCGGCCAGTGCGTAGCGGATGTAGGCGGGGTCGCGGTCGGCGGGGCGGGCGAAGAAGGACCCTACGGCGGCTACCGCGGACTCCCGTGGGGTGACCCGGGCGGCGCTGCGGATCTCCTCGTCGAAGTCGCCCCGCAGCAGAGTGCTGTCGCAGTCCACGGTGAAGAACGGCACGTCGAGGTCGAGCAGCGCCGCCACCTCCTCCCGGTGCAGCGCGTCCGCCGACTCCGCCGCCGTGCCCCGGTAGTGGCGCGGCAGCTTTCCGAGCAGCTCGGCCCGGTCCTGCCTGCTGCCCAGGTGCACGGGGTGCGTGGAGGCCTCCAGGAACCGCGCGTACACATAGGTCGGCCGGACGACCTGGCGCACCGCCCAGCCCGCGGAGCCCCGTACGGCCTCCTCCAGGGCGGCGCGGTGGGCGGTGAGCAGGGTGCGGGCCTCGCGGTACCCGGCGACGAGGTCGTCGGCCCAGCGGCGCGGGTCCAGGGGCTCGCCCGCCACGGTGGCCATGTTGGCGCCGTGCTCGACGACGACCTGGCTGCGGTCGAAGCGGATGTCGTCGCTCCCGGCGTCCACGACCGCGTACGACTGGAGGTGCTCGGACGCCTCGGGCCGTACGCAGCCGATCCCCGAGATGTCGACGTCCAGCTTGGCCCCGGCGTAACGGGCCGGGAGGAGAAGGGTGTTGAGGACGGAGTGCTCGATGTCCAGGTTGAGCGCGGCGGCCGCCGAAGCCGGCTGTCCCGGTGCGGAGTTGGGCAGCGACACCAGGGTCTCGGTGTCGATGACGACCGGCCCCGCGGGGGTGGCGATGATGTTCTCGTGGTGCAGGTCGGTGGCCCCGAGCATGGCCAGGAGCGCGGCGGACCGGCCGAAGCGCCGGAAGTAGCGGGCGCTGTGCTCCGCCGTCCCGTCGAGGTCGGCGTGCGCGACGAACTCCTGCCAGACGTGGGCCGGCCGGACGAGGGTGCGCGGGTGCAGCGGCCCGAAGAAGGAGCCGTCCGCGTCGAGGAGCGTGCGCAGGGTGGTCAGGAGCTGCTGGCAGTTGTCCTGCTGCGGCTTGTACACGGCGCGCGAGCCGTCGTCCCGGACCACCAGGCAGACCGTCCGCCCGCCCCGGTGGGCGTCGCCGAGGCCCGGGGTGAGCGACACGATGCGCCCGGGCCCGCCGAGGAGCGTCTCCAGCTCGGCCCGGTCCGCGGCCGCGGCGTGCAGCACGTCGGCCACCGTACGGGCGGTACGGGCGGTGACCAGGCGCAGCAGCCGGTCCAGCTCGGGGAACCGGGCGAGGACCGCCTCGCGGCCCGTGGCCTCGGCGAGGTGGGCGTGGAACGCCTGGTAGCCGGTGTCCTGGGCGCGGAAGGAGGCGATGAGGGTGCGTACGCCGGTCTCGACGCAGTGGCTCATGAGGGAGCGGAGCGCGGACTCGGCGACCCCGGCGAGATCCGCCACGCCGTCGATGCCGTCCGGGCCCTGGGGGGAGGCGGCGAGCCCGGCGATGCGCTGGGCGCCGTCGCGGAGGTACGGCGTGTAGAAGGCGCCGAATACGTCTGCCCTCTCCTCGGTGATGCGCTGGACCAGCTCGTCGAGGAACGCGTCGCTCAGGTGCACTCGTGGACTCTCTTGCCGTCGTCTGCCGGCTTCCGCCGTTTCAGGGGGTGTGCGGTGTACAGGGGTGGGAGGGTGGGGGCGGGCGCCCCGGAAGTAACGGTTCCGGGGCGCCCGCGCCTCACCGGCTCAGCGGGTTCAGCAGCGCTTGGTGCAGCCGCTCGTCGGGCAGCCGCCCTGCATCGCGGCGCTGGCGCCGACGATCACCGTGGTGACGGCGGTGGCCGGGACGATGGTGGGCGTGATGCCCGCGGCCAGCGAGTCCGGCGCGTCCGCGAGCTCGACGAGCTCGTCGGCGCTGACGTATCCGGTGGTGTCGTTCATGGCGATGTCGCCCATGACGGTTCCTCTCTTCTGTCTTCCTGCGTGGATGGGTGGTGCCAGGGCCCGGCAGGACGCGGGCCCGGTTCGTGGAGCGCTGCCGGGGGGACGGGCCCTAGGCGAAGCGCAGCAGGGAGGGGTGGCTCCCCGGGTCCAGGTGGTGGAGGACGGACCAGGCGAGTCCGGCCTCCCCGACCATGAGACTGTTGGTGTACGCGTACTTGGTGTCCGAGCGCTGCCCGTACCGCTCGACGACCTCGTCGAAGAGGCGCGGGTACAGGTCCTCGGCACCGCCGCCCCCGACGCCCTCGCCGAACAGCCCCGGGACCAGGTCCTCCCCGAGCCGGACGATCTCCGCCCCGGCCAGGTCGCCGTGGCAGTACGTCGGGTTGTTGCCGAAGCCACGGGCGAGGGTCAGCTCCGCCAGCCGGTCCAGCACCGGGCGGGAGACGGCTCCGGGCGCGTGCTGGTTGCTCATCAGCGCGCCCAGCAGAATCCCGGGGGCGCCGTGGCACCAGCCGTACGAGCGCTCCGGCTCGCCCCACACGCGCGGCCAGTCGCGGTCGCCCTCCGCCTGGGATTCCAGGACCGCGCCGAGGATGCGCAGCCCGAGCCCGTGCACGTCCGGGTCGTCGAACTCGGCGCCGTAGCGCAGCAGTACGGGCGCGATGCCCATGGCCCCGTGTGCGTAACCGGTGTACGGGGTGACCCGGGGGTCCTGGAGACCGGGGCCGCCGAGCGCCTCGGTCTCGCGGGCGGCGATGGTGCGGACCGCCTCCGCGACGACCGCCCGCTCGGCGGGGTCCGTGGCGCGCTCGTGCAGCGCGAGGCCGACGGAGAGCGCGCCCGCCATGCCGCTGAGGAAGTCGGTGCCGATCTCCGCCCCCGAGCACCGGGCCAGCTCCCGGGCCAGCTCGCCGAGGCGCCCGGCCTCCGGCTCGTCCAGCAGGTCACGGGCCACGACGAGGGCGTACGCGGTACCGGCCATCCCGGTCATCCCGCCCACCGACACCCCCTGCTCGGCGAGGGCGCCGCCGCGCAGCTGCTCCTCGACCGGGTCCAGCACGCCGCGCGCCGCCGCCGCGAAGTCCGCCCGTCCCGTCTCGCGGGCCAGGGCGGCGAGGACGAGGGCGGGCCCGGGGCTGCCGCCGTACAGGTCGTAGCCGAGGGTGCCCGGGCTCCACTGGCTCTGCGAGTCGGTGGTGACCTGCGGGGCTATCCAGGTCGCCGGGTGCCGGGGTTCGGTGCTCGCCACCCGGGTCGCGAGCAGCCGCTCCCCGATCCGTACGGCCTCGCGGACGAACCGGTCCCGGTCCACGGCGACGGGGGTGCTGCCCGCCGGGCGCACGGGCACGAACCCGGTCTCCTCCTGCTCGGTCGGCAGCTTGTTGACGAACGAGAAGTCGATCAGGCGCAGTTCGCGCTCGATGACCGCCTCGTCGAGCCCGTGGATCCGCTCGCGCACGGTGGCCAGCGGCGGTTCGGCCAGGGCGTCGGCCCGGACCGTCCCGTCCGTGGAGCCGAGCGCGCGGGACCGGGCGGTGTACGAGAAGTAGGGGACGTCGCCCCGGGCCATCTGCCGGACCTCGGCGTCGGCGATCTCGGGGGAGTCGCCGGTGCGCAGGACGGTCCGGTTCAGGACGGCCGCGCGGACGACCGGGTCGGCCATCGCGTGCGGGTGCGTCGCCATGCGCAGCAACTGGGTGTAGAAGATGGTCGCCTGGTTGACGTGCCGGAACTGCACGTCGCCGAGGAACTCCTCGATCGCGTGGACGACCGCGTCCGGCTGCTGTGCCGCGTACCGCAGGACCCGGCTGAACTCGCGCTTGATGATGTCCCGTTGGTCGTTGACGGGCAGCTGGGTCGCGCGCTGCACGGCGAGGTTGGCGTTGGCGGCGGTGGTCGTCGTGGTGACCATTCCGACGAACATGTCGTCGCGGCCCGGGTTCTGGAGGCTCAGCGACTTGTACGGGGAACGCTGGCCGGTGTCGTAGCCGATCGCGCCGATGTCCATGCCGTGGTCGTCGTCCCCGGCGCGCACGACGAGCGGCAGCAGCCCGGAACCGATGATCGACTCCCGGAGCGTGAGCGCCGCGATCTTGGAGGCGGCCCCGTCGTCGTACGCCTCGGGGAGGTTCAGCCGGGGCGACAGCAGGGTCTCGGTGTCGATGACGACCGGCCCGGCGGCGCAGGAGACCATGTTCTCGAAGTGGATGTCGGTGGCCCGCAGCAGGAAGAGGATGCCCGCGAGGGCGCCGATCCGGGCGAAGTAGTCCTTCTCCTCGCCCGCGTACTCCTCGGTGGGGATGAACTCGACGAACCCGCCGTGCTCGGTCGGCAGCACGGCGACGGTCGGCAGATCGGTGCCGAGCCGCCCGTTCATCCAGGAGACGAAGGAGTTGTAGCCCGCCTCCGCGCCGATGGGGTGCGGCTTGTAGAGGACGCGGCGGCCGTCGGTGAACAGGACCTGTGCGACGGACCGCCCGCCGTTGTGGGTGTCGCCCTCGCCGAGGACGAGGCGCTGGAGGCGGGCGTCCCCCGCGCCGCCGGGCATCAGGGTGCCCAACCGGGGTGCGGCGGAGTCGAGTTCGCGCAGCAGCTCGACGACGTAGCGGGCGGCGGAGCCGACCTGGCTGTGCACCAGGTGGAAGAGGTGCGGGTAGCGGCCGAGCAGCTCGCCGTGCCCGGACGCGCTGTTGGTCCACCGCCGGAAGGCCGCGTACCGCTCCTCGGGGCTGTCCCCGTCGAGCAGGCCCGCCGAACGCCGCTGGTGGAGCTCCTCGACCAGGGTGCGGATCATCAGCCGGGAGACGAGCCCGGTCTGGTGCACGAGGAAGTCGTCGACGACGGCCACCGGGTCGGCCACCAGGGGGGACTGCGCGGCGGCATCGCGGACGAGGTCCGTCCAGGGTCCGACGAAGTGCCGGAAGTAGTCGTGGAAGAGCCCGTCGGGGTCGAGGGAGGGGTCGTACGGGGCGGGCGCTTCGGGGCGGGGCCGCGGCTCGGCGGCTGTCCTTGCCCCTGCTGCTGCCCGCAGCCGTTCCTCGACGTGAGCGATCAGCACGGGGTCGGTCAGCTCCGGCAGATACGTCCGAAGCGCTTCGGACGCGCCGGGGCCGGGGGAGACGTCGTGACTGTTCATGAACACCGGATCCTGGGCGGGCGGGAGGCGGGCGGGGGCAGGAGGCTGGGCGAAGGGAAGTGGGGGTGACGCCGGGAGGTGAAGTCCCGGCGTCAGAAGGTCACTTGCAGTTGTTCTGGCACTCCGCGGTCGCGGTGCAGAAGTTCCCGTTGTTCCCCAGGACGTAGCTGGCGCCGTAGCAGGACAGGGAGGACACGAGGGTTCCCCAGCCCTGGCCGGCGGCGCTGACGGCGTCGAGGTTCTGGTCGTCGATCTCTTCGAGGATGCCGACGTTCGGGTTCGCCATGTGGCTCACACCTTTCACGCGAGGAGCGGCGCGACCGCCGGGGCGGCCGGACCGTTCCGGATGGAACTTGACCCCATGAACGCTAGGGATCAGACCATCGGGACACCCCCGTCCAGGGGCGGGTTCCGCCCCCTCCCTGGGGAGCGTTCCGCCCGTCCGCGAACCCTCCCGAAACCCGCCCGGGCGGACGGAACCGGAGGGGGTGGGGCGCTCGGGGAGCCTGGGGCGGACCGCTCAGGCGGGCGTGGTGGAGGCGCGGGTCTCCAGGGACCAGGCGTGGTCGCGGACGGTGTCGGGGGCCGCGCGGTCCGCGAGGATGTCGCAGAGCAGCTCGGCGCAGGCGCGGCCGTAGGCGGCGGGACGGAGGTCGACGGCGGTGACGGGCGGCTCGGAGCTGCGGGTGGCGGTGCCGTCGACGCAGGAGGCGACGAGAAGGGGGGCGCCGCCGAGCCCGCCGCCTTCGCCGTTTCTGCTGCCGTTGCTGTCTCCGCTGTCTCCGCTGTCTCCGTCGGTGCCGTCGGTGCCGTCGGTTCCGTGCCTTCCGCCGACCGCCCGGCCGAGGGCGGCCGCGGCGCGCAGGACGCCGGGGGCGGAGCCGTCGGGGGCGCAGATCACGGCGTCGACGGCGGGGTCGGCGCTCAGCAGCGCCCGGGTGGTCTCCTCGGCCTCGCCGGGGGTCGCCGCGAACGGCACGGTGCGCAGCGCGACCTCCACCCCGTGGGCCCGGCCCCAGGAGGCGGCGGTGGCGCGCAGCGCGGTCGCCCAGGCGGAGGCGCCCGCCGGGGCCAGTACGGCGGGGCGGCGGGCGCCGCGCCCGGTCACGTGGTCGAGGAGGGCGGTCAGCGAGGCGGCGTTGTCGCAGACCACGGCGCCGCTGGGGCCGGCGGCCGGGCCGAGGTAGCGCTCGCCGGTGACCACCGGGACGCCCGCGTCGAGCAGCCCCGGCACCGCGCTGTCGCCGACCTCGGGGTCGATCACCAGGAGCCCGTCGACGCGCGAGGCGACCGGCCCGCTCGCCGCGCCCGCGGGCGCCAGCAGCACCACGTCGAGCCCCTCCTCCTGGGCGCGCGCCACGGCGCCGAAGGCGAGGTTCATGTAGTAGTCCAGCCGGGTCGCCGTCTGGGGCAGATACAGCCCGACGGCACCGGTACTGGCGCGGCGCAGCCGCCGGGCGGCGCTGTTGGGGCGGTAGCCGAGCTCCCGCGCCACCGCGCGGACCCGGTCCCGGGTGGCCTCCGCGACCCGCCCCGAGCCCTGGAGGGCGTCGGACACGGTGCTCTTGGAGACCCCGGCGGCGCGGGCCACATCGAGCAGGGTCACGGTCCGGGAGGTCACGGGGGTGAAGTCTAGGGGGTTGCCCGCGACACTCCACCGGGGTCCGAGGACGCACGGGACGGAGGGTTGCCGGAACGTTCCGGCACGGCTAGATTCGGTCCGCGCCGGAACGTTCCGGCATGGCGTCCGAAGTTCGTGGCCGCCTCCGCCTCCGCCCCCGTCCCCCTGGAACCCGCCATGCGTCTGATCACCGCTTACAACCCGCCCGCCTCCCCGACCCGCACCCGCCCCGCCGAGCGCGCCCCCCTGCGCGTCGCGGCGGTCCAGCAGCGGTGGCACCGGGACCCGGCCGAGCACCGCGCCGCGCTCCTGGAGGGCATCCGGCTCGCCGCGGCCGAGGGCGCCCGTGTGGTGTGCCTCCAGGAGCTGACGCTCTCGCCGTACTTCGCCGTCGTCCGCAGGGCGGACCACCCCGAGCCCGCCGAGCCGGAAGAGCTGCTGACCGGCCCCACCTTCACGTTCGCCGCCGAGGCCGCCCGCGAGCACGGCGTGTACGTGCACGCCTCGCTGTACGAGAAGGCCCCGGCGCCGGGCGGCGAGGACGACGGCCTCGGCTACAACACGGCGATCCTCGTCGCCCCCGACGGCACCCTCGCCCAGCGCACCCGCAAGACCCACATCCCGGTCACCGAGGGCTACTACGAGGACGACTGGTTCCGCGCCGGTCCGGCGGGCGACGACGCCTTCCCGCTGGTCGAGGTCGACGAGGCCGCCTTCGGGCTGCCGACCTGCTGGGACCAGTGGTTCCCGGAGCTCGCGCGCGCCTACTCCCTGGCCGGGGCCGACGTCCTCGTCTACCCGACCGCCATCGGCTCCGAGCCCGGCTTCCCCGGCTTCGACTCCCAGCCGCTCTGGCAGAAGGTGATCACCGGCAACGCGATCGCCAACGCCACGTTCATGATCGTGCCCAACCGCATCGGTGCCGAGAACGGCCTCACCTTCTACGGCAGTTCCTTCGTCGTGGACCCGTACGGCCGCGTCCTCGCCCAGGCTCCCCGGGACGAACCCGCCGTCCTGGTCGCCGACCTCGACCTCGACGCCCGCCGCGACTGGCTGGAGCTGTTCCCGTTCCTCACCACCCGCCGCCCCGACGCGTACGGCCCGCTCACCGAGACCCGCTGAGCCCGTCGGCTCCCCCGCACCCCCTCTCGTACGGGCTCCTGGGCCTGGCCCGGCCTGGGAGCCCGCGCCCGCGCACCGATCCGCGCCCGCGTACCGATCCGCGCCCGGATACCGATCCGCGCATGGGCACCGATCCGCACCGGACACCGAAACGCACCTGATACACACCCGTGCGGTGCCCGAAGCACGGCCCTGACCAGCCGGAAGCGGGATTCCCGGAGGCTGTCGACGTACCGGATCGCCGGTGTACGCGACGTTGGGAGACCTGTGCCGTGCTGAGCCCACCGGAGACCGCCGCCGAACCCGCCACGGACACCACCGCTGCGCCCCCGCCCCCACCCGCCGGGGGCCGTCTCGCCCGATGGGTCGCCGCCGCGGCGGTCTTCTGGGCCGCGCTGATGGCGCTGCACGCGTGGATTCCGAACTCCGTCGGCAACGCGGGCAGCCTCTTCCAGACGTTGCTGCCCTGGACGGGCCTGAGCGTCCCGGTCCTCCTCGTGCTCGCCGCCGTGTGCCGGTCCCGGCTCGCCGCCGTGGCGGTCCTCGCGCCCGCCGTGGTGTGGGTGACGCTCTTCGGCGGGACCCTCACCGACAAGCGGGCCGAGAAGCGGGCGGACGCCCGGTCCGACACCCGGTCCGGCACCGGGGACCTGACGGTGGTCAGCCACAACGTGGACGAGGGGAACACCGACCCCGTCGGAACCGCGCGCGTGCTCGCCGCAGCGGACGCGGACGTACTGGCCCTGGAGGAGCTGTCCGCCGCGTCCGTGCCCACGTACACCCGCGAGCTGGCCGCCGCCTACCCGCACCACGCGGTGCTCGGCGGGGTCGGCCTCTGGAGCAAGCACCCGCTGGAGGAGGTGAAGGCGGTGCCGATCATGCCGTGGACCCGCGCGGTACGGGCCACGGCACGCACCCCGGAGGGGCCCGTCGCCGTGTACGCCGTCCACCTCGCGTCGGTACGGGTGTCGGCGGCCGGGTTCACGACGGGCCGCCGCAACGAGGCCGCCCGCGCCCTGGCCGCCGCGCTGCGCGAGGAACGCGCACCCCGGCTCGTGGTGCTGGGCGACTTCAACGGGACGTTCCGGGATGCCGCGCTGGCCCCGGTCACCTCCCGGCTGCGCTCCGCGCAGCGCGAGGCGGGCGACGGCTTCGGCTTCACCTGGCCCGCCGCGTTCCCGGTGGTGCGGATCGATGACGTCCTGGTGCGGGGCATGACCCCGCGCTCCGCCTGGACCCTGCCCGCCACCGGCAGCGACCACCTGCCCGTCGCGGCGACGCTGGGCCGGTGACCGGGCACGCCCGACTACGATGCGAGCGACCGAGCGACCCACGACCTCGAAAGCCCAGGTAGGCAGCGTGTCGGAAGCCAGAGGACCGGACCCCGTCAGCGTGCTCGTGGTCGAGGACGACGCCGCCATCCGGCGTGCCGTCCAACTGGCGCTGGAGCGCTACGGCTACCGGGTCGCGGTGGCCGCCGACGGGCTCAGCGGCCTGGAGGCGTTCCGTGGGGGCGGCCACGACCTGCTGATCCTCGACGTGATGCTGCCCGAACTGGACGGCATCGGCCTCTGCCACCGTATCCGCGAGGAAAGCGCGGTCCCGGTCCTGATGATGTCCGCGCGCGGCGACGCCCTCGACGTGGTCGCCGGGCTGGAGGCGGGAGCCGACGACTACGTGGTCAAACCCGTCGACACCGCCGTCATGGTGGCCCGTATCCGCGCCCTGCTGCGGCGCGCCACGTTCCGGCCGGACGCGGAGGAGCCCGCACCCGGGAAGCCCGACAGGGCACCCGGCCACGTCCTGGTCTTCGGGGACCTCAGCGTGGACACGCTCGGCATGGAGGTGCGCCGGGGCGGGGCGATCGTGCCCATGACGCCCACGGAACTGCGCCTGCTCCTGGAGTTCGTCGCCGCGCCAGGCTCCGTGCTCGACCGCCGACGGCTGCTGCGGGACGTCTGGGACTACGGCTGGGAGGGCGACACCCGGGTCGTGGACCTGTGCGTGCTGCGGCTGCGCAAGAAGATCGGCAGCGGCCGGATCGAGACGGTACGCGGCTTCGGCTACAAGCTGGTCCGGGACTGACCGGCTGACACCCCCATGGACTCCCCCGACCTGGACTTCCTCAACCCCCGCGCCCTCCGCTGGAAGATCGCGGCACTGGCCGCCGCCGCCTGCTGCGCGGTCGCGGCCGTGATCGGCTTCCTGGTGCACGACGCGACCCGCGAGCGCGGACTGAGCGTGGGGAAGGACCGGACCCTCACCCGGCTGATCGCCGCCGAGCGGGAGTTCTCCCGTACGGGGAAGGCTCCGGCCGACATCGACGTACGGGCCGGGCACGAGCTGCCCGGACCCCTGGCGCGGAATCTGGCCGACCAGCCGGACACCAGCGGGAGATACGCCACCTGGTACGACGCCGATCCCCCCAACTGGTACTGGATGTGGGGGACCGTGGCCGTCGGCGGCGACGCGTTCCTCGTCGTCCGGGACGACATGAGCACCGAGGTCCGCAGCCTCCAGCTCCTGGACCGCAGCATCGCGAAATCCGTCCTGGCCGCCCTCCTGGTCGTCGTCCCGCTCGCCGCCCTCGCCACCGAACCGATCAACCGGCGGCTGCGCCACGGGGCCCGTACCGCCCGCCGGATCGCGGACGGGGACCTGGACGCCCGTATCGGCCGGGCCGGGCGGGCCCGCGACGAGATCACCGAGATGTCGGCGGCCGTCGACGACATGGCCACCGCCCTCCAGCGCAAGCTGGAGAACGAGCAGCGCTTCACCGCCGACGTCGCGCACGAACTGCGCACCCCGCTGATGGGCCTCGTCACCGCCGCCGGGCTGCTCCCGGAGACCGACGAGGCGACCGCGCTCGTACGGGACCGGGTCCGGGTCCTGAACGCCCTGGTGGAGGACCTGCTGGAGATCTCCCGCCTGGACGCGGGCGGCGAGCGGGCCCGCCCCGACCCGGTGCCGCTGGGCGAACTGGTCGCCGACGTGGTGCGGCGTACGGGCACGGACACCCGGGTCACCGTGCGGGACGCCGAGGTCGTGGAGACCGACCCGCGCCGGGTGGAGCGGATCGTGGTCAACCTCGTCGCCAACGCCCACCGGCACGGCGCGGCCCCCGTCGAGGTGACGGTGGGCGGGACCCGGATCGTCGTACGGGACCACGGCCCCGGCTTCCCGCCCGACCTGCTGGACCGGGGCCCGCAGCGCTTCCGCACCGGCGCGAGCGAACGCGGCCGGGGCCACGGACTCGGCCTGACGATCGCGCAGGGCCAGGCCGGGGTGATCGGCGCCCGGCTGACCTTCGCGAACGCCCCGGGCGGGGGAGCGGTCGCGACCCTGGACCTGGGCGCTGGGGCACCCTGACGAGGGCCGGTACGGCGGCTGAAACCGAACCGAAACGCACTCACGCGGTGACGGAAACGGCACTGTACGGGTCCGGAAGAACGACTCCTCGAAGGTGACGCAGGTACGGGAAACCCGTCCGCGCCCTGGAGGTGCCCATGCCCGAAGACCCGACCGCCCCCACCCTTCCGACCACCCCGACCACCCCCTTCACCACCCCCTTCACCACCACCGTCCTTCGCATCGCAGCCGTGGTGCTCGCGGTCGGTACGGGCGGCTGGTACGCGTTCGGCGACGGGGCGGAGCGCGGGCGCTCCCCCGGCGGGGCGCCCGGGGCGTCCGAGGCGTCCGGGGGCGCGCAGATCGCGAAGTCCCTGCACCTGCCGTGGCCGCGCGAGGGCCAGTCGAGTGTGGCGGTCGAGGGGATCGGCAGCCTGGGCACCCGGGGCGAGCAGCGGCCCGTTCCGATCGCCAGCGTCACCAAGGTCATGACGGCCTACGTGATCCTGAAGGGCCATCCGATGCGGGCGGGCGCCCCCGGCGCGGCCATTGCCGCCGACGAGCGGGCGGCGGACGAGTCGTACTCCTCGGTGGAGACGACCGCCCCCGTGCTCGCCGGGCGGAAATACACCCAACGCAGGCTGCTGGAGCTGATGATGGTGCCGTCGGGCAACAACATCGCCCGTTTCCTGGCTCGTTGGGACGCGGGCAACGAGAAGGCCTTCGTGGCGAAGATGAACGCGACCGCGGCCGGACTCGGCATGGACCGCACCACGTACACCGGCGTGAGCGGTATGGAGGCCAGCACGAGGAGCACGGCGGCCGACCAACTGACCCTTGCCCGGGCCGCGATGAAGGACCCGGTGTTCCGCGAGATCGTGGCCACCGAGTCCGTCACCTCCCCGGGCACCGGTACGACCTTGCGCAACACCAACAGACTGCTCGGGCACGACGGGGTGATCGGCCTGAAGACCGGCTCGTCCACCCCGGCGGGCGGCAACCTCGTCTGGGCCACCACCCAGAAGGTCTCCGGCACCAGCCGCCTGATCCTCGGAGTGGTCCTGCACCAGCGCGCGGGCACCACCCCCGCGGAGGGCAGCGCCGCCGCCCACGAGGCGAGCCGCGCCCTGATCACAGCGATCCGCGCGGACCTCCCGGCGGCGGCGGAGCGGACGCCCGGCCGCGCTCTCAGCGCAGGGACTCCAGCATCTCCGCGGAGAACGGGGTGATGTCCCCGGTGCGCCCGCGCAGGGTCTTCGCCGCCCACTCCGGGTCGGCGATCAGCGCACGCCCCACGGCGACCATGTCGAACTCGTCGCGCTCCATCCGCTCCAGCAGCTGGTCGATGCCGGTGACGGAGGATCCGTTGCCCTGGAAGGCGCTGAAGAAGTCCCCGTCCAGGCCTACCGAACCGACGGTGAGGGCCGGCAGGCCGCTGATCTTCTTCACCCAGCCGGCCAGGTTCAGGTCGGAGCCCTCGAACTCGGGCAGCCAGTAGCGGCGGGTGGACGCGTGGAAGACGTCGACACCGGCCTCGGCCAACGGCGTGAGCAGGGAGTCCAGTTCCTCGGGGCTGTGGGCGAGCTTCGCCTCGTAGGCGTCCGCCTTCCACTGGGACATCCGGAAGATGACGGGGAAGGCGTCGGACACGGCCGCGCGGCAGGCGGCCACGACCTCGGCCGCGAAGCGGGTCCGGGCGACGAGGCCGCCGCCGTAGGCGTCGGTACGCCGGTTGGTGCCGGACCACAGGAACTGGTCGATCAAATACCCGTGGGCGCCGTGCAGTTCGATGCCGTCGAAGCCGATGCGCTCGGCGGCTGCCGCCGCGTCGGCGAAGGCGGCGACGACGTCGTCGAGATCCCGCTGCGTCATGGCGCGCCCCTTGGGCTCGCCGTTCAGGGCCACCCCGGAGGGCCCGACCGGCTCGGCGTCCGGCACCGGCCCGGCGCCCTCGTCGCGGGTGACGCCCACGTGCCACAGCTGCGGGACGATCGCCCCGCCCGCGCGGTGCACGGAGTCCACGACGTTCGCCCAGCCCGCGAGCGGCTCCTCGCCGTGGAAGCGCGGGACCCGGTCGCTGGACCCGGCGGAGTCGTGGCCGACGTAGGTGCCCTCGGTGATGATCAGTCCGACGCCGCCGGCGGCCCGCCGGGCGTAGTAGTCGGCCACGTCCTGCCCAGGGACGCCGTCCGGGGCGAACTGCCGGGTCATGGGCGCCATGGCGATGCGGTTGCGCGCGGTGAGGCCACGGACGGAGAAGGGGCGGGAGAGGGCGGCGGCGGCGCGGGCGGCATTCCCGCCGGCAGCGGCGGCAGTGGTCACGTCGGTGGTCACGGCGTCTGTCATGTCGGTGTCCTGTTCGTAGCCGGGGTCTCCACCCGCCCCCAACACGCCCCCGCAGCACAGGCATCCCCGGACCGGCCGGATGTGGCCAAGGTCTCGGCGCGGGCCCGTACGCCCTACGGCTTACGGACTCTCCGCACGCCAGACCGTCATGTCACCGGTGACGAAGCTGTGCCCGCTCCCGGGCAGCGCGGTCGACTTCACCTGGATCACGAACAGCGCGATGTCCCCCGAGGGGTGCCGGACGCAGATCTCGCTGCCCGAAGCCACGACGGCCAGGGGGAGGCGTCGGCTGTCGGCGCCGCGGAGGGACATACGGCACTCTTCGAGGGAGGCCCCCGGTTTGCCGTACCGCAGGGCGACCACGCTGGTGTCGCTCTCCAGCGCGCAACCGGTCTGCTGACAGACGAAGCGGAGGTCCCCCTCGCGGTCCTCGCGGTTGACCGGCTTCTTGAGGGCGAGAGAGTTCTTCTCGGTCAGCATCTGGAGGGGGTAGGGGACGGCTTGCCATGCCGTGGGTCCGGCCGGGGAGGCGTTCGAAGCGTCCGGCGTGGGGTCACCACCCCTCGACTCCGACTCCGACTCCGACTCCGCTCCCGACTTCGACCCCGACGGGCCCCCGGGTGCTGACGGCCCGTCCGAGGCGGTCGCACCCCGGTCGCGGAACCCGTTCGTCGCGTCGAGGACGGTCCAGGTCAGCCCGGTCAGCAGGGCCGCGGCCGTCACGGCGGCCGCGCTGATCAGCGCCGTACGCCACCTGCGCGCCCGCACCCGTTTCCCCGCCTGCCGCCCGTCCGGCCCGCCGGGCTGCGGCGGCCGATCGGCCAACAGCAGCGTATGCACCGGGGTGGGGTCGGCGACCGGAGGCGGAATTGTCACCTCCGTACCCCTGACCTCCCGCCACACGGCAGGCCCCGCCCCCGCCTCGGCGTCCGCGCCCAGCAGCTTCCGGCACTGCTCGACGACCTCCGCCGGGGTGGCCCGCTCCTCCGGGTCGGCGGCCAGGCACCGGGCGATCAAAGGGCGGATCTCGTCGGGGAGAGGTGACAGGTCGGGACGGGAGTGCACGATCTGGTAGAGCACGCCGACCGAGGAGCCGCCTCGGTACAGCGGTCTGCCCAACGCCGCGAACGCCGCCGTCTGGCCCAGTGAGAAGACATCGGTCGCCGCTGTGATCTCACCCGAGGACGCCTGCTCGGGAGCCATGTAGGAGGGCGTGCCGACGGTGGCACCGGTGGCCGTCAGCGCGGTCACGCCGGAGGTCAGTGAGATGCCGAAGTCGATCACGCGCGGTCCGTCGGCGGCCAGCAGTACGTTGGACGGTTTCAGGTCCCGGTGCACGATCCCGGCACCGTGGATCGCCTGCAACGCCTCGGCCACCCCGGCCATCAGCCACAGCACCGCGGGTACCGGCAGCGGTCCGCGCCGCGCGACGGCCGCGTCCAGGGCGGGCCCGGGAACGTACAGCGTCGCCAGCCAGGGCGGTGTGCCGTCCGCCTCGGCGTCGATCAACTCCGCTGTGTACGCGCCCCGGACCCGCCGGGCCGCCTCCACCTCCCGGCGGAACCGCTGCCGGAAGTCCGGGTCGTCGGCCAGCTCCGGCCGCACCACTTTGATGGCCACGGGCCGGCCGCCCCGCGTGTACGACAGGTAGACCCGGCCCATACCGCCCGCGCCGAGCCGGGCGGCGAGACGGTAACCGGCCACCGAGGGCGGATCGTCCGCCTGTAGCGGCTTGAACACCTCAGTCGCCTGATCCATCGCCCCGTACCCCCCGGTGTGCCGGTCCCCTGGTCCCCAGGTCAACCGCTGGTTGACCTGGGGACCAGCCTAAGCGGCCGGTGGCGGCAGTCTCCGCGCGCGGGTACTCAACTGGCGGTGCCGCAGCCCGTGCTCGCCTCGCCCGCCGTGCCCGCCTCAGCCTCCTTGATCTGCTGCACGACCGGCGCGAGCGACTGGAGAACGGCAGCGGTGCCGGCGTCCTTACCGGCGAACCGGACCTGGACGGTCGTATCGCGGCCCCAGGTGGCGAACATCTCGGCCGTACCGTCGTCGGCGGGCTTCTGGCCGACCCAGTCGACCCCGCCCACGGTGCGGCAGTCACCGGCGGCAGCAGGCTCGGGCATCCCGCAGTACAGGATGATGTCGCCGTCTCCCCAGGCGGCTGCGCCGTCGACGCCCGGCTTCTCCAGACGGTGTCCGCCCAGTTCCTTGGGGAGCCTGTCGGTGAGCGCGGTGCAGGCCGGACTGCCCGAGAAGGGCGGCTTGACGAGGTTGTAGCCCCGATCTCCGCCGCCCAGCCCGCACCCGGCGAGAAGGGCCGTGCAGGCGGTCAACGCTGCGGTGACGCACAGCGTCCCGCGAAGGAGCTTGGTCAACTCGGTCCCCCGTGTGGGTTGCTCATCGGTCAATACGAGAACGTATCGCGCGGACGCGCACCGACCGCGAACCGGCGGCCTCGACGGGCTGTGAGCTGCGCTACGCGGGTGTCCGCGGCGATCGTCGGTCTCGCCCACCTGATGCCGGGTGCGACGCGCCTCCCGTGCCTGCCTGGTGTCATCCTTGATGCCTCGGACTTCGGAGGGACTCGTCACCTGACGGCGGTGGCCCGACCCGATCCGACTCCGGAGTGGGACGTACCGTTCCGGGCCGTTCCGGACCCACTCCGCCCCTCCCCCGCAGCGACTGCTACCGCAGGGCGCTCTTCTCCCGCCACTCCGCCCAGGAGAGGTTCCACGCGCCGAAGCCGTTCCCGGGCTCGACCGCGCCCTTGGTGTCCTTGCCGGTGATCTCGAACGGGTCGCCCGGCCGCACCTGGCCGTAGAACCAGGCCGCGTCGGCGTCGCTCATCCCGATGCACCCGGAGCTCTGGTTGGAGTTGCCGAACCAGCGGGCGTTCCAGGGGGCGGCGTGCGCGTACATGCCCGACCAGGTCAGCCGCATCGAGTGGTCGACCATCTTGTCGTAGACGTTGCCCAGGCCCACCGTCTCGGAGTTCATGTTGATCGTGCCCTCCTTGGCCATGAGCACGGCGGTTCCGCGCCAGGACCGCTTGTCGCCGCCGGGCGTACCTCCG
Source organism: Streptomyces sp. NPDC033165 (assembly GCF_055577965.1). Lineage (NCBI taxonomy): Bacteria > Bacillati > Actinomycetota > Actinomycetes > Kitasatosporales > Streptomycetaceae > Streptomyces > Streptomyces sp. NPDC033165. Next base: position 377,792 of record NZ_JBVIPK010000003.1, on the reverse strand, counting down.
GAGACCGGTATGTTCCGAACAGTCCGGCCGTCGCGTATGAGTGTGAGCTGATGGCGGTCGAGGTCGACCTTCACGATCTGCTGGTCACCGACGGTGAACGTGGTCGCGTAGTCGCGGACGAACCAGCCGCCGTCCGGGCCCGATTCGGTGCCGTTCAGGTCGGCTTCGAGCGTGACCTCGGTTCCGGGCTTCCAGTACTCCTTCGGCCGCCAGTCCACCCGGTCCCGGCCCGACCAGTCGCGTATCCAGCCCCAGGAGCCCTCGGTGTTGTTCGAGGTGGTGATCCTGAGCTGCTTCTCGACCTCGGCCCGGTTCCTGACCGGATGGTCGAAGACCAGGGAGACCGGCTGGGCGACGCCGACGGTGGTGCCGGTGCCCGGTCGCCAGTCGACCTTGTTGACCTTGTCCGCCGGGGCGGTGGTGAAGCCGGACCTGGTGCTCCTGGCGATTCCGCCGGCGCTCCGGGTCGCCGCCCTCACCGTGTACGCCGCGCCCGGTACGGCCTTGCGGTCGGAGACCCACGACCGGCCGTCGGCGGCGACCTCGCCCGCGAGCCGGTGGCCTTCGGCGTCGGTGACCGTCACCGAGGTGAGCCTGCCGCCCACGGCCGTGACCCGTACGGGCTCGCCCGCCGCGACCTTCTGTCCCGTGGGCGTGACGGTGACCGTGACAGGCCGGTCGTCGGGCTTCGGCGTCCCCTTGGAGTCCGCCGTGGTGCCGGGGGAGGCGCTCGCCGAGCAGGCGGCGAGCGGTACCAGCAGAGCGGCCACGACGGCGGCCCGGGCGCGGGCATGGGTCAGTGCGCGTGTACGGAACAAGAGGACCTCCGGGAGCACGGGAAACGAGAGGGTGGGAGCACGGGAGCACGGGAGCACGGGAGCACGGGAGCGCGAGAGCGCGAGAGCCGTGCGGGTCGGCGATGTCGTGACTGTAGAGCCGGAGAACCCGAGGTCAGCTGCCATGGAGCGATGTGACGGCGACTGGTGAGGAACGGTCATCGTCCGGTCACATTCGCCGCGTGGAGCGGTCATGGACGGCTGTGAGCATCCTCTGCATCCCCGCGACAGGCCAGGGGAGTCGCCCGGGAGCAGTCCGGGGAGTTGCCCCGGAACAGCCCGGGAGAAGGAGAGGCTCACACCGTGTCAGCGCTGCTCGTGCCGTCGTCGTCCAGCCCCGTCCGCCGAGCACGGAACCGGGGCGGGGACGTGGCCCTGCGAACCATCACCGCGGAGGCCTACCGCGCCTTCCTCGCGTCCCCGCGCGGCGCGGCTCTCGGTGCCGGTTTCTTGCAGTGCCCCTCCTGGGCCGAGGTCAAGGAGGGCTGGCGCGCCCAGCTGCTCGGGTGGGGGCCGGACCCGGACGGGGGCGAGCTGACGGGCGTGGCCCTGGTGCTGCTGCGGCAGTTCCCCGGCACCCGCAAGCACTTCGCGTACCTTCCGGAAGGGCCCGTCGCCGACTGGGGCGACCCCGGCATCGACGGCTGGCTCGATCCGCTCCTGGAGCATCTGCGCCGCGCGGGCGCCTTCGCCGTACGCATCGGACCGTCGCCCGCCTACCGGCGCTGGGACGCCGCCCGGCTCAAGCCGCTCACCGGCCCGGGCCGACGGCTGGACGACGTCCTCGCCAGCGAGGTCGACCCGCTCGGCACCGCCGTCACCGAGCGGCTGCGGGCCCGGGGCTGGCAGCGCTGCGGCGGTGGCGGGGCCGGGGAGGAGGGGGGCGGGGACGCCCAGCCCCGGCACGTCTTCCAGGTGCCGCTCGCCGGGCGGACGGCGGAGGACCTGTGGTCCGGGCTCAACCAGGAGTGGCGGCGCAATGTGCGCCGGGCCCGGAAGGAGGGCGTGGAGGTGGTGGTGGGCAGTGCGGCGGAACTCCCCGAGTTCTGCCGGCTGCTCGACATCACCGAGCGGCGCGACGGCTTCCGCCTCGGCCGCTCGCTCGCCTACTACGAGCGTCAGTACGCGGCGCTCAACGCCGAGGAGCCGGGCCGGATGAAGCTGTACCTGGCCCGTCACCGAGGAGAGATCCTGGCCGCCCACACGATGATCACCGTGGGCCGCCGGGTCTGGTACCAGACCGGTGCGTCGGCCGACCACCGTCGGGAGGTCCGGCCCTCCAACGCCCTTCAGTGGCGGATGCTGCTGGACGCCCACGCCCTCGGGGCCGACGTCTACGACATGCGCGGGGTACCCTCCACTCTTGATCCGGCGGAGCGTGCGTTCGGATTGTCACGGTGGAAGCTCGGCACCGGGGGGCAGGTCGTCGAGACGTTGGGGGAATGGGAGAGACCATTGGGCGGCAGCGCCAACAACGCGCTTCACCACGCCTTCCAGGCGTACCTGAAGCGCCGATGAAGCAGACGATGCCGACCAGCACCGACAGCACGAACGGCACCATCAGCACGAACGGCACCATCACCACGAACAGCGCCAACCATGCGAAACCGGCAGAAGCGGTAGCAGAAGCGACGACCGCGGCGACGAGGACGGAGTCCTCCGCCGCACGCGGCAGCGCCGTCATGGCCGCCGGTTCCGTCGTCGCCCGGGCCACCGGTTTCGCCCGTTCCGCCGTGGTCGCGGCGGCGCTGGGGACCATCGGGCCGACCGCCGACGCCTACGCGGTCGGCAACGCCCTGCCCACCATCGTCTACATGCTGCTCCTGGGCGGCGCGCTGAACGCCGTCTTCGTGCCCGAGCTGGTCAAGGCCGCCAAGCAGCACGCCGACGGGGGCGCCGCGTACACCGACCGGCTCATCACCGTCTGCGTCCTCGCCCTGCTGGCCCTCACCGCGACCGCGGTATGGGCGGCCCCCGCGATCATCGACGCGTACACCGGCTACACCGGCCAGCAGGCCGCCATGACGACCGCGCTGGCCCGCTACTGCCTGCCCCAGATCTTCTTCCTCGGACTGTTCACGCTGCTCGGACAGGTCCTGAACGCACGCGGCCGGTTCGGCGCGATGATGTGGGCGCCGGTCCTGAACAACATCGTCGTCATGACCGTGTTCGGGCTGTACCTGGCCCTGGCCATGGGGGGCGGGGACACGCTCACCGCGACCGAGACCGCCGTGCTCGGCTGGGGCACGACGGCCGGTATCGCCGTCCAGGCACTCGCCCTCGTCCCGGCACTGCGCGCGGCCCGCTTCCGCTGGCGGCCCCGCTTCGACTGGCGTGGCAGCGGTCTGACCCGCCCCCTGCGGTCGGCCGGCTGGCTGGTGCTGCTGGTCCTGGCCAACCAGGCCGCGTACTGGGTCACCACCCGGCTGGCCACGGCCGCGGGGAGCGAGGGCGCCCCCGGCTTCGGCGTATACAACAACGCGTACGTCCTGTGGGTCGTCCCGCACGGCATCGTCACCGTCTCCGTGGTGACCGCCCTGATGCCCCGGATGAGCGCGGCCGCCGCCGACGGGGACACCGCCGCCGTACGGCGCGACGTCTCCCACGCGCTGCGGGTCTGCGCCTCCGCCGTCGTACCCGCCGCCTGCGCGCTGCTCGCCCTCGCCCACCCGGTGATGGCTCTCGTCTACGGGTACGGCAGGACCAGCGCCGACGACACGGCCGCGATGGCGGGAATCCTGATGGCCTTCGCGCCGGGGCTCATCGCCCTCTCGGGCCAGTACGTGCTGTCCCGCGCCTTCTACGCGCTCTCCGACACTCGTACGCCGTTCCTGCTCAACCTCGTGATCGTGGTGCTCAACGCGGGACTGTCCGTGGCCGCCGCCCACCTGCTGCCCGCTCGCTGGGCGGTTACGGGGATGGCGGCGGCGTACTCCCTGGCGCTGTGCGCGGGCTGGGCGGTGACCGCCCGGGTCCTGAGCCGCAGGCTCACCGCCGCGGCCCCGCCCGGGCCGTCGGCCGTTCCACGCCCGCGGCTTCTGCGTTCCGCCGCCGTCGGCGCCCACGCGCGGCTGCTGCTCGCCGCCGTCCCCGCCACCGTGCTGGGCCACTTCGCGGCCCTGGGCGCGGTGCGGGCCGGAGCCCTGGCCGCCGCGGCCGCCGGTGCGGCCGCCGTCGCCCTCACCTTCGCCCTGCTCGCCCGTCCGCTGCGACTCGCCGAACTGGACGCGCTGCTCCGGCGCGTACGCCGACGACGCAGCCGGGCCCGGGCCTGACCACCGCCGAGGGAGAACTGCCGATGCCCCGCGTGCTCCTCATCGAGGACGACCCTTCCGTGCGCGAGGGGGTCGAACTCGGCCTGCGCCGCCGCGGCCACGACGTGCGGGCGGTCGCGACCGGCGAAGCCGGTCTCGCCGCGCTGGCCGAGTTCAGCCCCGATCTGCTGCTGCTGGACCTGATGCTGCCCGGTATGAACGGCGTACAGGTCTGCCGGCGGCTCCGCGAGTACAGCCAGCTGCCGATCATCATGCTCACCGCGCGCGGTGACGACTTCGACGTGGTCATCGGGCTGGAGGCCGGTGCCGACGACTACATCGTCAAGCCCGCCCGTACCGAGGTGATCGAGGCCCGCATCCGTGCCGTACTGCGCCGCATGGACGACGGCCAACCGGGCCGCCAGGCCATCGAGGTGTACGGCGAACTCACCATCGACCGGGTCGGACTGACGGTGACCAAAGCGGGCCGCCCGCTCACCCTCGCCCCGTCGGAGCTCAGGCTCCTGATGCATCTGTCCGCCGCCCCGGAGCAGGTGTTCAGCAGGCAGCAACTGCTGGAGAACGTCTGGGAGCACAACTACCACGCCGACGCCCGCCTGGTCGACGCGTGCGTCGCCCGCCTGCGGGGCAAGATCGAGGACGAGGCCGGCACCCCGCGCTACGTCCAGACGCTGCGGGGCTTCGGCTACCGCTTCGGCCCGCTGTGAACGACACCGCTGGACCGGGCGACGGCCGGGAACGCGGCGAACGGCGGCTGCGGGTGCGGGCGTTCGGCCTGCGTACCCGACTGCTGGCCGCTTTCCTCCTGGTCGCCGCGGTGAGCGCCGGGACGACGGCCACGCTGACCTACCGCGAGGCCCGCAACGCGCTGTTGCAGACCGCCCAGGACACGGCGGTCTCGACGTTCCGCGAGCACGTCCAGCAGACGGGATTCGCGCTGCCCGTACAGGAGGAGGGCGTCGAGGAGGTCTTGCAGGACCTCGCCCGCAGGGGCAAGCCGCGCCCGTGGGTGGTGTTCGCCGAGTACGGCTCGGTCCGCGCGTCCTCGGGCGAGAACCCCGTCTCCACCGTGATCACCCCCGAACTGCGCCGGGCCGCGCTGGACAACCCGTACGGCAGCTTCCAGCGGGTCGTGAAGGACGGCGTTCCCTACCTGACCATCGCCATGCCCACCGTCTTCAAGACCGGCCCGTACAGCGTGCTGCCCAGCGGACTCGTCCTGTACGCCGTCATGCGGTTGACCGACGAGCAGCTCAACGTCGACGCCCTCCTCGTAGCGGCCCGGGACGGAGCTCTGCCCGGCCTCGCCGTCGCGCTGATACCCGGCCTGATCGCCGCGCGCAGTGTGCTGCGCCCGGTACGGGAGCTGAGCCAGGCGGCCCGAAGCATGGGCAGCGGCAAGCTCGACACGCGGATTCCGGTGCGCGGGAGCGACGAACTGGCGGACATGGCACGCACCTTCAATAAGTCGGCGGGACAACTGGAGGACTCTGTACACGAGTTGCGCGAGGCGGAAGCGCGAGCCCGACGCTTCGCCTCCGACGTCTCGCACGAACTGCGCACGCCTCTCGCGGGAATGCTCGCCGTCACCGAGGTGCTCGACGAGGGAGCGGACCACCTCGACGCCGACACCGCCCGGGCGGTCCGGCTGGTCAGCGCGGAGACCGGAAAGCTCGCCGTGCTCGTCGAGGACCTGATGGAGATCTCCCGCTTCGACGCCCGCGCGGCCGAGCTGAACGCCGACGAGGTCGACGTCGCCGAGGCCATCCGCAAGACCCTCCAGAACCGGCACTGGGACGACGACGACCGGGTCCGTGCCGAACTCCCCGTCGGCATCCGGGCCCGGCTCGACCCGCGCCGCTTCGACATCGTGATCGCCAACCTGGTCGGCAACGCCCTGCGGCACGGCGGCGCGCCGGTCACCGTGCGCCTGCGCACCGGGGAACGCCCCTCGGGAACGCCCGTGCTGATCGCCGAGGTGGCGGACCGGGGCCCCGGTATCCGCCCCGAATCATTCCCGTACATCTTCGACCGCTTCTACAAGGCCGACGCGGCCCGTACCCGCTCGGCGGGCAGCGGCCTGGGGCTGGCGATCACCCAGGAGAACGTACGGCTGCACGGGGGAACCATCCGCGCGGGGAACGCCCCCGGCGGCGGCGCCGTCTTCACCGTCGAGATCCCGCTGCACGCGGAGACCGCGCTCCGAGGCGAGGAGAGGTCCGGATGATCGGCGCACGGCCGTTTCGACGCAGGCATCCCCGACGCGCGGCCGCCGTTGCCGTCGCGATAGCGGTGCCGCTGCTGCTGGGCGGGTGCGGCATCCAGGGGACCGGCGTCGTCGAGGCGGGCGGCCCCGCGACGGTCGAGGCGTTCTTCATCCGCGAGACCGAGATGCTGCTCTTCTTCCGCGCCCCCCACGGAGGGGTGAACCCCGTGATCCGGACGACGGAGCCCGCGAGGGGCTTCGGCGGCGAGTACTCCGAGGGGGGCACCGACGCCCCGGGTTCCGAGGGCGACCCCGGACCGGCACCGACGGAGAAGGTCCTCCGGACTCTCCTCGCCGGACCGGCGAAGCAGGACCGGGCCGCGGGCCTGACGACTTCCCTGCCGGCCCTCCGCCCCGGCGCGAAGGTAGGGGTGGGGCCCTCGTCGGACGGCAGGATCACCATCCACCTCCCCTTCCCCCTGAAACCCCTGGACGCCACCGCCGTACGCCAGTTGACCTGCACGACCGCCTACAGCCAGGCCGCCGACGGCCGGATCGTCGTGGAGCTGAAGGGCCAGGACGGGGCGTCGAGCTCCACCACCTGCGACCTCACCCCGGGAAGCACGGGAAGCACCGGAAGCCCGGGAAGCACCGGAAGCACGGGAAGCGGGCCCACGGTTTCCCCGTGACGTCCGGTTCCGGCCCTGCCGGCCAGGACATGAGATCTTCATGCCCGGGTCGTGACGGCCTGGCTTTCGGGAGCTCGCCGTGTCGATCACGGCCGGGCAGCGCACCGTCGGGCCGTCCGGCCATACTTGCCTGACCATGATCAGAGGAATCCGGTCGCTGCTGCGCGGCTCCACGTACGCGGGTGCCCTGTTCGCCTATTGCGGCGCGTTGGCGAGCCTTCCCCTGCTGCCTTTCGCGGCACTGCCGGCGATGGCGTGGTCATCGGCTTCAGCGGGAGTGCGGTTCGCTCTGACCGTGCTGGTCTGGTCCGTACTGGTCGCGGTGATCGGGCTGGCCCGTACCACGCGGCGGGTGCTGATCGCCTGCGCCCGGCGGATGCTGGGGGTGCCGCTGCCGGATCCCGTGGTCGAGCGTCGGCGTAAGGGCTCGCCTGGTGACGGCTCTTCCACGGCGTCGGGCGCCGACCGCCTGCGGACCCCGCTCTGGCTGCTGTCGCAGGTGGCGCTGGGGTGGGCGGGGGCGCAGCTGAGCGTCCTGCTGTTCATCGCGGGCCTGCTCCTTCCCGGCGGTTGGGCAGGCGCCGAGGCCGGGTTGAGCGTGAACGGCTGGACGCTGCGGGCGGAGGGCGGCTGGCAGAGCTGGGCGGCGTCGCTCTTCTGTCTGCTGCTGGCGGCGGCCCTGTGCCTGGCGGTGACGCACGCTCTGCGGTGGCTGGCGCCCAGGCTGCTGGGCCCGTCGTCGGCCGAGCGGCTCGCGCTGGCGGCCGAGCGCGAGCGGGCGCTGGCCGAACGCAACCGGCTGGCCCATGAGTTGCACGACTCGATCGGTCACACGCTGACGTCCGCCACGATCCAGGCGGCCGTGGCGGGCGAGGTGCTCGCTGCCGACCCGGTGGCCGCCCGGGCCGCCCTGCGCAGCATCGAGCAGTCGACCCGGGCCGCCCTTGAGGATCTGGACTACGTGCTGGGCATGCTGCGCGAGGAGAAGGCGGGAACGGCCCCGGCCCGGGCCCTGACCGACCTGCCCGAGCTGTTCGACCGGATGCGGCACGCGGGCGCGGAGGTGGAGCCTGAGATGTCGGGCGACTGCGCGCAGGTGCAGGGGACGCTGTCCCGGGCGGCGTACCGCATCCTCCAGGAGGGCCTGACGAACGCGCTGCGGCACGGAGCGGGCGGTCCGATCCGGGTCAAGGTGGCGACCGCACGGGACTCGCTGGAGCTCGACGTGGTCAACCGGACCGGAGCCGGGAGCGGCATGAGCCGGGGCGCCTTCCCGACGTCCGGGCACGGCCTGCCCGGCCTCCTTGAGCGCGTGCGGCTGCTGCACGGCGAAATGGAGGCCGGTCCGGAAGGCCCGGAGCACTGGCGGCTCACGGTCCGGCTGCCGGTGCGCCTGCCGGTGTGACCGCTGCCGTGCCTCAACGGGTGTGGAGGCCGCCCGGCGACACGCTGCATGCAGGGGAACCAGCCGCTACTTGAGCCTGCGGGCCGTCCCTGACCTGCAAAAACGCCCCCACCCGCAGTCCGGTAGTGAGTGCCTGCCTGCCTGCCCTGCCCTGTCTGCCTGCCTGCCCTGTCCTGCCCGTGGACGTGATGGCCGCCGCTGCCTCATCCGCTGTGCCGGAAGCCCCTGCCGGTGCGGTCGAGGGGGTCGGGCGAGAGGCCGAGGAAGCGGTCGCGGAGGGTGTCCCAGGTGGTGAGCCGGGTGAAGTCGGGGGTGTCGAGGATCTCCTGGCGGTCGGTGAGGAAGGGGTTCGGCAGCAGCACGGTCATCATCTGCTCGTCGCGGCCGTTGAACAGGCGGACTCCCCAGCTGACGGGGGCTCCGTCGGAGCCGAGGCTGCGGTAGAGCTCGGCGCGGGAGCAGCGCCGGACGCGGCCGAGTTCGGGCCCGGAGCCGGTGTGCTCGCCGATGCACAGGTGGAAGTGCCAGGCGCCGAAGTCGACGGTGGCGTAACCGTCGTTCATGGTGATGGCTGTGGGGGCGCAGGGGGCGCCGACCTCCCAGGCGGCGCCTTCGATGATGGGCCCGAAATGGATGTGCTGCCAGTGGTCGGTGAAGACGGTGGTGACGAGGTCGAGGAGGGTGGCCTCGTCTACCGGGAGGGGCCAGACGTGCTGGGTGCCGCCGCCGGGGGTCTCGATGACGGTCGGCTCGGTGGTGGTCATGAGGTCGTCTCCTTGGGGTTGAGGACGCAGTCGCCGCAGATGCCCGCTCCCGGCACGCGGTAGTACAGGCAGCAGCTGCGGCGGCGGAAGGCGAGCGGCCCGGCGGGGGTGGGGCGGCAGGTGCCGGCGCCCGCCAGCGGAGGCCGGTCCAGCAGCGCGCGGACGAGGGGTGCGACGGGGTGAGGGGCGTGCGGCTCCCTGGCGATCAGGACGCGCTGGGCTCCGATCAGAGCGGAGGCGGCGTTGCCGCGCAGGGTGTGCGGTGAGACGCCGGACACGCGCCGTACGGCGTCGGCCCAGGCGGTCAGGTTCTGTACGGCGACGGTGTGGCGCAGGGCCGGGAACGGCTCCTGGTCCACCTCCCGCGGGTCGGGCAGCCACAGGTCGAGAGGACCGGACGCGGGCAGGCGCCACCACAGCCGGTCCGGCCCCAGATCGGGGACGCGGCCGGTGAACGCGGCGCATGCCAGGGCGATCGACCAGAGCCGGGAGGCGGTGCCCAGGTGCAGGGTGGAGGCGGCCACCCTGGGCTGGTCGGTGCCCAGCCGGCCGGCGACGACCCGCAGGCACTCCGCCAGCCTGTCCGAGTCGCCGTACAGCTCGGTCATCGGCCGGAAACGGTCGCCCGGAGGGCGGGCCCCAGCGGCCACGGCGAAGTACGGTCCGATGCCGGAGATCCGCGCCAGGACGCTGGGGGTGATGACCGCGGTCACCATGTCCGTACCGTCCGCGTCAGCTCGTGGAAGCCGCGGGTGCGGACGACCTGCCCGTCCGGTCCGGTGAGGGTGAGCCGTTCCCCTCCGTCGCAGCTCACCCGCGCGAGCACGTCCGGAGCGCCCGGTTCCGCGACGGCCAGTCCTTCCCGGGCCAGAGCCCGTTCGAGGAGCGGGAGCACATCGGGTGCCGCATCCACCGCTACGGCGGCCCGCGCGGTGCGGCGCAGTCCGAAGCTGCCGGAGACCGGGTCGAAGGCGAGGTGGTCGGCGTCGAAGGCGGCGGCGACGGCTCCGCTGCGGATCAGGTCCTCGGGCGCTCCCGCGTGGACGCGGGAGTCGCGGTCGACGAGCCATACGGCGTCGGCCACGCGCAGCGCCAGCTCCAGGTCGTGCGTACTGACCACGACGGTGAGGCCCTTGTCCCGGGCGAGGTCGCGCAGCAGCACGGTGAGCGCCACGCGTGAGGGCACGTCGAGGAAGGCGGTCGGCTCGTCGAGGAGGACGACCTCGGGCTCCTGGGCCAGCGCCCGCGCGGTCAGGACGCGCTGGCGTTCGCCGTCGGAGAGTTCGGCGGCCGCCCGGCCCGCCAGGTGCTCCGCGCCCACCGCCTTCAGCGCCCACTCGACGGCCGCGTGGTCCGCGGCCGTGAGGCGGCCGGTGAACCCGGTGTGCGGGTGGCGGCCGAGCCCGGCCAGTTCGCGTGACGACAGCAGCCCGGGGTCCACCCGGTCGGTCAGGACGACGGCCAGCCGTCGCGCGAGAGAGGCCGGCGGCTGGTGCGCCAGGTCCGCCCCGCCGATGCGTATCCGGCCGCCGAGCGGCGGCAGGAGTCCGCACAGGGTCCGCAGCAGCGTGGACTTGCCCGCGCCGTTGGGCCCGAGCAGTACGGTCAGTTCGCCGGCCCGCGCCTGAAGGTCGAGCCCCGACAGTACGGCCCGGCCCGCTCCCCGCCGACGCGGTGACCGGGTGCGGTAGCCGACGGCGAGCCCCTGGGTGGCCAGGCCGCCGGGGCGGTCCGGTCCGTCGGCCGTTTCCGTGACGGGTTCGGTCAGGGTGTCGGTCACGAGGCCACTCCTTGTACGCCGCGGCGGCTGCGGATCAGGAACGCGATGACGACGGGTGCGCCGAACAGTGAGGTGATGGCGTTGAGCGGCAGCACGGAGTCCGTACCGGGCGGCTGGCTCAGCAGGGCGCACGCCAGGGCGAGGAAGGCTCCGGCGAGCATCGACGCCGGGATGAGCGCCCGGTGGTCCGAGGTCCCCAGCGCCACCCGCGTCAGATGCGGGACGGCCAGGCCCAGGAAGGCGACGGGTCCGCAGAACGCGGTCGCCGCGCCCGCCAGCAGGGAGGTGCCGAGCAGCGCCAGATCGCGGCTCCGCCGTACGTTCAGCCCCATGGTGCGGGCGTAGTCCTCGCCGAGCAGCAGGGCGTTCAGCCGCTTGGCGGTGAGCAGTGCGCTCAGCAGTCCCGCGCCGACGACGGGCAGCATGACCTGGAGGTCGGGCCAGGTCGTGGCGCTGAAGCTGCCCAGGCCCCACATGACGAACTGCTGGGCGCGTTCGGGCCGGGCGTAGACGAGCATCACGCCGACCACCGCGGTGGCCGCCGAGCCGATCATGACGCCGATGACGAGCAGGGTGACGGCCGACCGCACCCAACGGGAGAGGAGCAGGACGAGGGCCAGCACGGCGGCAGCGCCGAGCGAGGCGGCCAGTACGACACCGACGCGCCCCAGCCCGGCCAGGTTCCCGGTGAAGCTCCCGGCGACCCCGCCGGTGCCGACGACCACGGCGGCGACACCCATGCTGGCGCCCGAACTCACCCCGAGGGAGAACGGGTCGGCCAGCGCGTTGCGGAACAGGGTCTGCATCTGCACGCCCGCCACCGCGAGGGCGGCGCCGACGGCGGTGGCGGTCAGCGCGCGCGGCAGCCGGACCTGCTCGACGATCACCGTCCACCGCGGGTCCTCGGCGGTGCCGCCGAACAGGACCCGCACCACCTCCGCCACCGGCACCGGATGGGAGCCGGTCGCGATGGTGAGGACGAACAGCGCGGCGGTACCCGCCCCGAGGGCCAGGACGACGGCGAGGCGCCGCCGCCCTGGCCGTACCGCCGGCGGGGCTTCCGGAGCGGTTGCCGTGCATGTGGTCATGCCTTGGGCACCCGCGTGTAGAAGGTGAAGGTGTGGTCCTTCGCCCGGTCCGGGTGGATCAGCGCGAAGAGGTCGGCGAGGACCAGGTCCGGGCGCAGCACACCGCGTTCGAAGTAGTCGTTGCCACCGCTCGGGCCCAGCGCCTTCGTGTTCGTCCAGACCGCACCGTCGGAGAGGGCCTTCAGCTGCCCGTAACGGCTGTCGGCCTTGACCGCGTCGGCGGTGGACTTCCACTTCTGGTCGGCGATCCAGACCGGCGCCTCGCCGCCCTTGGCGTACACCGCCTCGAAGTTCAGCTGCACGTTGCCGGTTCCCGCCTCACCGGCCCAGGGGTAGGTGCCGCCCGCGTCCTTGATCAGCCGGGCGGCGTAACTCCCGCCGGCGGGCATGTACCAGGTGCCCTGGTGCATCGTGCCCGGCAGCACCTCGACGGGCTTGCCCGCCGCGACCGCCATCGCGCCCTTCTCGGCGACCTTCCGGTAGTCGCCCTCGATGGTGTCGAACACCTCGCCGGCGCGTTTCTCCGCTCCGGTGAGCGCGGCCATCGCCTTGACCCACTCGGCGCGGCCGAGCGGACTGGACTCCAGCCACTCGGCGTTGGCGACCACGGCGATACCGGCCTGACGCAGCTTGGGATACTGCGGGTCGTCGGTGCCCTGGGTCATCAGCACGTCGGGCTTCGCGCCGATGACCGTCTCGGCGTTGAGGGTGCGGTCCTTGGCGTACTCGGTGACCTTGCCCGCCTTCACCCGCTCGATCACCTGGGCCGAGGAGATGTTCGCGGCGCTCGCGACGCCCGTCAGGGCGTCCAGGGTGCCGGTCTCGGTGAGCAGCGGCAGGTGGGTGGTGGAGGCGGAGTACAGGCTCTTGACCGGAACGGTGACCTGCTGTGCGGATGCCAGCTCACCGGTCAGCTCCGGTGTCGGCGCACCGCACTTCACCAGCACGTACGACTCCGGCTTGCCCTTGGGATAGGGCTCGTTGACGGTGAGGACCTGGTAGCTCTTCTCGTACCGGAGCGTGAAGTTCTCCGCGTGCTTCACCGTCGACTTGACCGGGAAGTAGTCCTTGCCCGGGTCGAAGTCCTTGATACAGCCCTCACCACCGGACCGGGCCTCGGCGTCGGCGGGCGGGCCGGTGTCGCCGCCGCACGCGGTGAGCGTGAGGGCGACAGCGAGGAAGGCGGCCGCGGCGGCCTGACGGCGGCCGGGCATGGCGGATCGTACGGACAAGGTGACTCCTGGTGGCACGTGTGGGCAGCGCGCACCGGCACTCCGGGGCGCGTGGTACGGCGTACGGGAAGGGACCCGCTGAGGAAGGAGTCGTCAGAACCTGAGGAAACGGGTCCGCGCGTGAAGCCGGGCAGGTCGGCCCCGCAGGGCCACGGGCAGCACAGAGCTGCCGCCTTGGGTACGCAGGCACACGGGTGCCACCGCCTCTCCTGGGGAAATCCGCCCCGTACATCGAGGTGCGACGGCGTGAGTCTCCTGACTCGGGATCAATGCTCCTCCGGCCTTCCCACCCCGGATGGGGCGGTGGCCATGGCGGATTCGCTCCCCCTACACAGTGGCGGTACCGTGCCGGAATCTCACCGGCTTCCTCGTTCCGCCGTCGCTTGTCGGACGGAAGCATCGCAGAACCGGCCACGACCACGCCAGACCCACATCTGTGCGACCAGCCACAGAGGGCGTCGCCCTGAGGTGTCCCGCGACGGCGGGACGGGGCGCGCGAAACCCGGGTCGCTGACCTGGGCCGCCTTGGCCGTGGTGCGGGTGATCAGTTGGGGAACTCCCGCTCCAGGAAAGGGAATCTGCGGCTCCCGGTCTCCTCGTGCACTGTCTGAACTGGACGTATGTGATGCTGTGAGTCGTTCAGTCCGGACCTCCCCGAACCCTGACTGTCCCGGAGTTCGGCCGTGCCCGTCCCCGTGGCCAGTCGCCGGGGTTGCTGTCTCGGCCGACGAGCCCGCGTCGGCCGATGCCCGGTTCGGCGGCGAGCGTGCTCATCGCGTTCCGGGCAGCCGCCGTCACCGTCCGGCCGGAAGTCAGGATGCAAGACAGCCGAAGCAGGCTGCGACGAAGCGACGTCGAGAGACGCGGACCGGGGGATGCGATGAGCGGCGCAGGCGAACAGCCACGCCTTCGAGTGAAGACGGACCGGCTGACGGACCTCGCCGATGACCTCGGCGGTATGCAGGACTACTTGGACAAACAGGTCAAGCGCATGGACGTGGTCGTCGACCGGATCGAGGCGGGCTGGCGGGGCCCGGCCGCCCAGGCCTATCGGGACCTCCACCGCGGCGCGGCCGAGGACGCCGTACGTATCCGCCTGGTGATCCAGGCACGTGAACAGGCCATGCGGTTCAGCCGGGACGGGTTCTCGGATCTCTTATAAGCGGACGTGCCGATGGCGGCCCGGCTTCTGCCGCTCGTCGACGTCCGGGGGGCGGGACGGGCTCCGCACGGCGCTGATATCGGAGTGCGCACAGGTCCGGGAGGGTGACACAGTCACTGCCGTGACCTTGATGAACATGCTTGTCGACTTCGCTCGAACCGGCCGAATCGGTCCGCTTCACTGCGGAATGCCCCTGGCCAAGGCCGAGGACATCCTCGGCCCGGGGCGGCCGCACCCTGCCCATATCATGAAGGGGCCCGACATCGACGGCTACCCGTACTCCTGGGGCGGGCTCAAGCTGGACGTCACCAAGCGGTCGGTCAGCGGAATCTGGATCCACCTCTGGCCCGGTTCGACAGCGAACCTTCCCGCTCTCGTCCTGCCCGAATCAGAGTCGTTCGAGGCCACTGTGCTCCGCGAGGAGCTGCTCACCGCCCTGGACACCGCAGGCTGTGAGCATCACGTCAACGACAAACTCACCTTCGGCCAGCAGTCCAGCATCCTCACTCGGCCCGCCGACGTCTACGCGGTCTTCAGCCTCCCGGGCCGGGACAATCATGTGCCTCACCGAGACCGTCACTACCTCGACGTGATGCACAAGTACACGGCTGACACCGCTGATTCGGAAAGAGTGATCCGGTCAACTGCGCCTTCGATGGGAGCGGACTTCCAGTCGGTGGCGGATCCGGCGGTGTCATCCGCGTCGAAGTCGCCTGGGAGTCCGGCCGCGAAGACGCCGATGCCGGGAAGGCCGACTGCCGTCGGCTCGGTGATCCATTCGGTCAGGTGCAGGCCGTCGAGCGTGGTGAGCGTTTCAACGGCAGGTAGGCGGCGATCAGTTCGTCGCGCGCCCGGTCGTCACCGGCCTGGTCCGCGACGGCCAGCCCCGCGTGTTCCGCGTCCATGAGCCGCGTCCCCAGCCCCTTCAGGGGAGCGGTCCGCCGACCACGGTGCCTTACACCAGCGTTGGCAAGTTGGGTGGCCGAAGCGTGCGTTGGTTCGACGGACCGGCCCGTGATGACTCTGAGGGTCGGCGGCCGCGGCTCGGCGGCGGCAGCGGGCAGGGAGACTCCCCGCGCCATCCTCGATACGTCATCGTCGATCCGAGCCGACCGTGTCCGTGACACGGCCGGCCCTTGTGCGTTGGGGTTGCGGGCGGTCAGTTGCCGGAGGCCTGGCGGCGCATCCGGGCGGCGAGCAGCAAGCCCGCCCCGGCAACGAGCGCGGTGCCCGCGCCTCCCGCGATCAGGGGCGTGACGCCCGCGCCGGTGGAGGCCAGCTGAGTGCCGCTGCCGCTCTGCGGGGTCACGGCTGTGTTGCCGGCGCCCGTTCCCGTGTCCTTCTTGTTGTCGCTCCCGGTGTCGGCACCGGAACCGTCCTGGTCCTTCTGACCGTCGTTCTTGTCGTCCTTCTTGTCGTCGTGCTCGTCCTTCTCCTGCTGGGCCTTTTCGTCCTTCTTCCGGGCTTCGTGCTGACCGGTGAGCAGGAACGCGGCACGGTCGGCGGGGGTGCCCGCCAGAGCGGCACGGCCGGCCTTGACGAGCTCGGGGCCGCCCCCGTCGATGATCTGGGCTATCTCTACGCGGTTGTCCTGGTCCCGCAGCTCGTGCTGCGTCACCTCCAGGAAATGGCGAAGCTCGGCCGGGGTCGGGGAGCCGTTCAGGAGCTTGCTGATCGCTTCGCTGAGGATGGGGCCGTCCCAGCCCTCGTCGATCCGGGCGAGCTCGACCCGGTCGTCCTCGGCCTGCGCGAGGTGGCGGCCCTTCTCCAGGAAGGCGATGCGGTCCGCCGGAGTGCCCAGAAGGGCCTTCTTGGCGGCTTCCTTCAGCGCGGGACCGGCGTTGTTGACCAGGCGGGCGATCTCGATCCTGTTGTCGGTGTCGCGAAGCTCGTGCTGGGTGACCTCGTAGAAGTGGCGGAGGTCTGCCAAGGTCCGCCCGTCGGTCTTCAGGAAGGCCTTGATTCCTTCCTCCAGGTGGGGGCCCGCGGAGTGCAGGAGCTTCCCGATGGCGATCCGGTAGTCGTCGAGACGGATGCTGTGCTGGTCGGTCTCGATGAACGTGCGCATGGCCGCGGGGCCGTCGGCGATGGCCTTGTGGCCGGCCTTCTTCATGTACTCGCTGGCCATCGGGTCGGCGATGATCGCGAGGATGGTCTTGCGGTCCTGCTCCGCCTGGTCCTTGTCGGAATCGTCCGCGGCCTCGCGGTCGGGGGCGGTCGGAGCCGGCGGGTTGGTGGTGGACGCGGCGGCCTGGTTCGTGTCGGCGAACGCCGGCGACGCGAGGAGGACGGCCGGAGCCAGGGCAGCGGTGGTCACAGCTGCGGCGATCCGGGACAACTTCACGGAAAATACCCCCTGAAGGAAATAGTCTTTGCGTCGCAAAGACTATTCACCGCCGCAAAAGGTTGTAGAGGCCGGACGCTTTCCTTCGTATCGGTTGATTCGTTCCGCCTTCGTGTACCCCGACCTTTGCATGACAGATGCCCGCCTGATCCGTATCGGCCTGGACTGAACCGTACTTGCGACAGGCCGGTCGGACGGCATCCCTTTTCGCGACCGGTACGAGGCGGTGCGGCAGTCATGGGGGAGAGCGGTGACCAGCCGTCCCGGGAGCGGGGCCACTGCGCCGGTATCCCCAGCCATGATGAGGGCCGGAATCGCTCCTGAGCGTGTTGCCTGTGACCGCGAGGTCGGTCGGGTAGCCGGAGAGCGACAAGAGCAGGCAGTACGAGCAGCCCGGTCAGCCACGGGTTGTCATCTGCTCGGCGGCGCCATCGCCGCCCGGTTCGCCTGCGACCACGGAGAGCACAGGTTCGCCCTCGCCCCATGGCCCGCTACCTCGTTCTGCCCGCGCCAGGTGCGCAGGACCAGCTCAGCGGGGTCTGCACTGAGGGACCTGGGCAGGCTGCGCGAAGAGCTCGGAGATAGAATGGAGTTGCTGGAGGCGCACGCTCTCGACCGAGCCCGCGCGCCCGACCAGGGGCCCGTTCTCCGGAGCCTCATGCCGGAGTTGGCGATGGTTCCGATCCCTGAGGCGGTCCGGCACGGATCACCGCGCCCACGAGCCTGATCTGCGGGCGGCACGACCTCCAGGTGCGGCTGAAGGTCGCCGAGAAACCGCGATTGGCCGTTACGGATGGCCGCTGTATGCGATCGAGCGCGCCGCGGGCGATCCGCCTTCGAGCAGCCCGAAGCCTTCCTGGAAGAACTGCGACTGGAGATCGGCAAGTCCCTTCCGTCGCGCGCCGTATGACTCCTTGGGGTATGGAAGACCGACCAAGAGGAGGCAGTGATGACGATTGCCATGATGGTGGAGAATCCACACGGATCGCAGGAGATCTACGACAAGGTTCGGGAGCAGCTGGGTATACAGGAGAAGCCCGCGGGCGGCATCTTCCACGCCGCCGGGCCGAGCCCGAACGGTGGTTGGCGCGTCATCGAGGTCTGGGAGTCGGAGGACGACGCAAAGCGTTTCATCGCAGAGCGCCTCGCCCCCGCCCTCCAGGCCGCAGGCGTGCAGGGCCCGCCCCCGACGCCGCAGTTCTGGCCGATCTACAACTACATGACCTAGGAGTATCCGCCCACCCCTAGCAAAGCCCAGGTGCCGGAGACCTGAGGCTCTGCTAGGGGTGGGCGGATGACGGAAATCGAAATCTCGCCACCGTCTCGGGCACTCGGTAGTCAGCCCTGCAACAACCTCTGACCGGCAAGTGTGCTGGTCATCGTCGTCTCGCCCCCGGTCCGTAGCCCGCCTGGTGGGGTCCTGCTGGCTCCGAGCCAGCAGGACCCTGCTGGCCGGAGACTTGCCGGCTGGGGGCGCGCCTCGTGGCAGATGCCGCGTTAGCCTGGTCATCGGCTGTGATTCGTGAATCGCAGCGCGGCGGTGGGGCTCGCCGTACCCGAACCGCGGCGTGGATGCCGCCGACAGTCCCTACTTGCGATCGTGTGTGCCCGCGTGGGCGTGGGCCTGGCGAGTAGGAGACGTGTACCCATGAGCACCCCGCATTCCAAGGCGAGGGACGAGCCCATCGACCCCGACGTGGACCTGCGCACCGCGGTCCGAAGGCGTACTTCCTGGTGGGAGCAGGCGCCGGTCGTGGCGGCCGTGGCGGTGGGCGGCGGCATCGGGGCGGCGGCCCGCTACGGGGCCGCGCTCGTGTGGCCGACCGCGGCGGGGGCGTTTCCGTGGGCGACGCTGTGGGTCAACGTGGTCGGCTGTGCGGTGATCGGCGTGTTCATGGTGGTCATCACCGATGTGCGGGCGGCGCACCGGCTGGTGCGGCCGTTCTTCGGCACCGGGGTGCTGGGCGGGTTCACGACGTTCTCGACGTACGCCGTGGATGTCCAACAGCTCGTGGACGGCGGACATCCCGGGACCGGCTTGGCGTATCTGGCCGCGACTCTGTGCGCGGCGTTGGCGGCGGTATGGCTCGCGGCGACGGCGACGCGCCGTGTGTTGGCATGGAGGCAGCGGTGACGAGGCTGACGGGCAGGGCTCTGCGAGTGACGGTCTTCATCGGCGAGAACGACACCTGGCGGCATAGACCGCTCTACACGGAGATCGTGCACCGGGCGCACCAGGCCGGCCTGGCCGGTGCTTCGGTGTTCCGCGGGATCGAGGGCTTCGGAGCCTCCTCGCTGATCCACACCTCGCGGCTGTTGTCCCTGAGCGAGGACCTGCCGGTGGCGATTGTCATGGTGGACACCGAGGAGCGGGTGCGGGCGTTCCTGCCGCAACTGGACGAGCTGGTCCGGGAGGGGCTGGTGGTCCTCGACGACTGCGAGGTCATCCGTTACGTGGGCAGGGGACCGGACGCGTGAACTGGCTGCTGGTGGTCGTGGGCGGCATGATCGGCGCCCCGTTGCGGTACTTGACCGACCGGGCGGTTCAGCAGCGGCACGACACCGTCTTCCCTTGGGGTACTTTCACCGTGAACGTGGTGGGCTGCCTGATATTGGGCGTGCTCACCGGGGCCGCGCTGGCGGGTGCGGCTTCGTCGCAGGTGCAGTTGCTGCTGGGCACGGGGCTGTGCGGGGCGCTGACGACGTACTCGACGTTCTCGTTCGAGACGCTGCGGCTGGCCGAGGACGGGGCGAGGTTCTTCGCCACCGCCAACGCTGTCGCCAGTCTGGTGGCGGGACTGGGGGCGGCGTTCGTCGGAGCCGCGCTCGCCGGGGAACTCTGGGTATGAGGATGGGTGGGGACCGAGGCCGCTCGGAACGCCGGCCGGCCGTCGGCCCGTGCGCGGGTCGTGCCCGAAAGTGATGAACAGGCTGGCGACCGCCGGGTCGCTTGCCTTGCCGGTGGAGGCGCCGTGCAGGACGACGTCGGCGATCATGCCGTGCTCAGACTTGATCTCGGTGATCCCCCCACGATCCCCGCTCCGGGGAAGGTCACTCAAGGGTTCCAGCCCGCATCACACACTTGCGCACGCAGGCAGAGCCGAAGCCCCGCCACCAGCCCAGCGGTGGCGGGGCTTCTGGGCTACGGAGCCGCGCCTCGTCTGCGTGAGGCCGCTGTCACTCGCCCTTGGGTTCGGCGTAGGTGCTGTCGAACCAGTCGATGAACTCGCGCACCGTGCCGATCTTCGAGATTCGGGCGTGCAGGGCCTTCTGGTCGTGGCCGATCACGAACCAGCCGCTGGCCACCGGCTCGCCGCAGCCGCAGTAGCAGGTGCGGGCGCCGTGCGGGGAGTCGAAGTACGTGATCGGGTTGCGGGCCGTCTCGACGGGAGTGGGCTTGCCGACATAGGTGTCGTAGACCTCGTCGCCCGGCGTGAGGTACCTGCCCTCCATCGCCTTGCGCCCTCCGACCACCGGGACGAGCTTGTCGATCTCGATGGCCATGCGGACCTTGCCCTCGTGGGAGAGCAGGGCGTAGCGCTCCTTCTCGGCGCGCTCACCGAGAACCCAGCAGCCGCGGTTGGCATGGAAGAGGGCCTCGTCGTCCATGAGGGGGTCGAAGCCGACGATGTTGCGGCCGAGCTGGTCCTCCTGCGGGTTGACGTAACGCCTCTCACCGAGAGTGATATGGATCATCAGCTGCCCCCAATAGGTGAATACCCAGGGCTCCCCGCCCTGTGGACTATCAGGAGCCTGGCACGGTCGACGAATACCTTCAACCCCCGGGGCGCTAGGTCTTCAAGAAGGCTGCCCAGCGCGCCTGATCGCCGCCCCCGCCTCGGTGACGGGCCCGAGCGCGTCGGCCACGTCCAGCCCGCTCAACCCCTGGGGAGCGCACGCCGAGGGCGGTGGCCTCCAGGGGGGGCTGGGCAACAGTGCTGGGAAGTGTTCGCAGGTCAGCTCACGGTTCGCCGGAGGCAAAGTGTTATGCACCCTCGGCTTTCCCGTGTCCTCGCTCGGCTACGTTCCTCAGCAACAGAGTCAACCGTCACCAGGGGGCACCTCATGCGCCGTACCCGTGCGCTCATCGTCGGCACGGTGGGTGTCGCCATACTGGCGGCGTCCGGTACGGCCTGCGGTCCCGAAACCGGTACGCAGGGCAAGGCGGCGGCCTCCACGACCTCGGCCGCATCACCGACGGCCACCGCCGCCGCCACCGCTACGGCCACGGCCACCAGCACGGCCTCCGCCTCCGCGTCCGCCACGTCAGCGACCCGGCCGCCCTCAGGGAGCCCGACTCCCACGCCCACAGCCACTACCACCACCCGCCCCGCGCCGCGTACCCCGACGCCGCCGTCGAAGTCGCCGACCCGGCCGCCCGTGCCCACGTACCTGGCGATGCATGCGGCCGCGCCAGGGGGCAGGATCGCGCTGGAACCCGGTGGGAACCCAAGGGAGTTCACCGTCACCCTCCGCAACGGCAACACCCGGGCCTACCGGCACCTGGTGCTCGCCTTCCAGCTGGAGGGCATGCCGGGAGCGACTGCTGACCCGGCGTACACCCTGGAGCGCTGGGACGCCGCGGCCGGGTCCTGGCGCGCGGCCACGCTGCGCATCGCCAACGACGTCTTCCCGTACACGCTCTACACGGGTGGCACCCCGCTGGCGAAGGACGCGGTGTCCACCCACCGCTACCGCGTCCGCGCCCTCACCGGCGCACCGGCCGGGCCGAACCCCATCCTGATCAGCCTGATCGACACGGACGCGGACACCCGCGTGTATTCGACCTCGCTGCCCCACACCACCCTCGACTAGCCCGGGCACGCTGGGGAGCGCGGGCTGTGCCTCGCTGTGGCGTCGTGATGGCCGTACCAGTAACGGGTGGTGCGGCTCAGGGGGGGGGCGGTGTGGGTACGGCAGTTGGCCCTCGCCGCCCCGGGGCCACGACTCGGCGGCGCCGTCAGGCGCGGTACGGCGGGAGAGCAGGCCGTCGGCGTTCCATTCGAAGCGGGTGACCCAGCCCGGGGCGTCGGCGGAGGCCGGTCCCACGGGGACCTGCCCCGCCACCGTCTGCCAGGCCAATGCGGAGGCCGTTCACCACGGACTGGGTCTGATCGTCCAGAACGGGCTGGATCGTGCAGAACCCCTCGTTCTTCGGTTACGCCGCGGTGCAGGCGTATCTGCCCGACCGGCGGCCGGCCATCGCGGTCGCCACGACCCCCGGTCCCGAGGTCAGGGCGGTCCCGAGGACGGGGCGGTCCGAGGTCAGGCGGATTCGGTCGGGAGGCCGGCCTCGACCCAGTCCTGGATGCCCTCGCGGTATTTACGGACGTTGGTGTAGCCGAGGGCGGTAAGCCGGTCGGCGACCTGCCCGCTGTTGGGGCACGCCGGGTTGGAGCAGTACGTGACAATCGCGGCGTCGCGGTCGGGGAGCAGGGCGGGTGCCTGGGCGTCGACGTCGGCCGGGGGCAGCGCCACCGCGCCGGGCAGGTGTTGCTGGGCGTAGTACGCCCCACCGAGCGCGTCGACGACGGTCACGGATTCGGCCTTGATCGCTGCTGCCAGCTCGTCGCGGGTGATGAGTGCGGTCACGCTGCTGCCTCCAAGAAAATCGGACTACAGTCCTGTTATGGCTCACGACAGTAACGGACTGCGGTCCGTTTCGGCAATGCCCCTGGAACTGCTGCGGACGCCGCCGCCCAAGGAGCGCGCGGACGCGGCCCGTAACCGGGTCGCGGTGCTGGAGGCGGCCGCCAGACTGTTCGCCGAGAAGGGCGTGGAGGCGGTTTCCATGGATCAGGTGGCGGCGGCCGCCGGTGTCGGCAAAGGCACCTTGTTCCGCCGCTTCGGCGACAAGTCGGGGCTGGCCGTCGCGCTACTGGACGCCCGCGAGCGTGTTCTCCAGGAAGCGATCCTGCACGGGCCGCCCCCGTTGGGCCCCGGGGCTCCCGCCGACGAGCGCCTGGCCGCGTTCCTCAACGCCTACTTCGACTACCTGCTGGAGCATCTGGCGCTGGTCCGGATGTCCGAGACCGCGACCCCCGGCGCCCGGTACCGGA
The DNA here is from genome assembly GCF_055577965.1 of Streptomyces sp. NPDC033165. Classification (NCBI taxonomy): domain Bacteria; kingdom Bacillati; phylum Actinomycetota; class Actinomycetes; order Kitasatosporales; family Streptomycetaceae; genus Streptomyces; species Streptomyces sp. NPDC033165. Next base: position 354,952 of record NZ_JBVIPK010000003.1, on the reverse strand, counting down.
TCGGGTCCTACCGGTTCTGGCACCGCCATGTGGCGATCCTGCTCGCCACCGCACCCGATCCCGACCCCGACCCCGACCAGGCTGCCCACGCCCTGCTCGCCGCGCTGGCAGCCGACCACGTAGCCGCGCTCCTGCCGGAACTCGGTGAACAGCGGATGCGTACCGGCCTGCTCCACCTCGCCCACTCGGCAAGGTGAACGGTTCCGCCCCGGCGGCGAGGGCTTACGCACCCTGGCAGCCCCGCTGCGCCGCTCCTCGGGTGAACCTCAAGATCGCGCCATGATCGCGCATCGCCGCAGGCTGAAGACGTACGCGAAGACGCACCCAAGGCCCGCTTCTGGCCAAGTCGAACTTGTTGTCTGCCGCAAGGTCGAGTCGCTGTCTGATGCGAGGTTCCGTCACACCTGCCGCAGGGGCCCCTGAGCACGGTCTCGCGCACGACCTCGAACCGCCCTGCGGTGGTGAGGCGGGAGATGGGCTCCCAACCGCCCGCGTCCGCTTCGAACGCGACGAGAAGCGGCGGTCCGGGCGCCGCAGCGGCCGCTCAGAGGTGACCGTCCAGGAACTCCCGTACCTCGTCGATGGTCATAGCCCCCGTGCCGTGCGCCACCGCCGCTCCCTCCTTCAGCAGGAGGCAGGACGGGGCTCCGGTGATCCCGTATCGCTTGGTTGCCGCCGGGCAGCGCGTGATGTCGGTGCGGACGACCGTGAGGCGGCCCGTGTAGGCGACGGCGATGTCGCCCACGACGAAATCCATCACCCGACAGGGCTCGATTGCCTTGGGCCATGCCCCGGTGAAGTATGCGAGGACCGGAACCTTGCTTCTCCCGAGGATGAAATCGAACTCCGCGTCCTCACGAGGTCGGTGAACCAGCTTTGTCATGGGAGCTCCTGACCTCACGTTTCGTACTCCGTCCCATCATCCCTCGCGCGGTGTGCCAGGCTGGCCCGGCCGGCCGGCCGGGCGTCCGGCCGGACGGGAGGGAGGTACAGGCTGTCGCAGGACGGCGGTGGTCCCTGGGGCGAGCGGCCCGCCCCCCCCGTCTCTCGGGCCCCTGGCCTTGCCGCCCCGCCATCGGGAACGAGCACGACTTCTGGACGCTCGCGGACGCGGCGGCAGGCGGGTGACGCGTCAGCTGACCCGGAGACCGACCGCCAGCGTCAGTTCAAGGACCCGGTGTGGTGATGCGAGATCGGGAAACAGCTCCCGCAACTGCGACATCCGGTATCGAACCGTCTGAGGATGGACGAACAATGCCGCCGCGACCTCGTCCCGCCTGCCCTGGTGCAGCAGCCACGCCCGCAACGTCTCCTCCAGCCGTCGTGCGGTGGCGGCGGGCAAGGCCTGCAACGGTGCGAGGGCGCGGGCGCGCAGGTCTGCGAACGCGTCCACGTCGGCGCTGAGTACCAGCTCGGGCAGGTGGTCCTCGGTGTCGCGAATGTCAGGGGAAAGGGAGCGCGCGCGTACGGCTCGTGCGTACGAGGCGGACGCGTGAGTCCACGGCCGGGCCGGGCCGACCACGGCGGCGCGGTCGGTCAGCTGCCGCAGGAGACGTGGCCGGTCGGCATCGGGGACGAGGAGCACACCGGTGGCATCCGGCAGATCGTCGAGGACGAGGGTGCTCGGGTCGAGTGTCCGGTAGGCAGGCCGGGCCTGGGCGGCGGGCAGCAGGACGGCGGTCAGCGAAACCGGAGGCTGCCACCTGGCCCGTTGGCCGGAGGCCAGCAGCACGTCCGGGCTCGCGCCGGCGAGGAGGTCGCGGGCCAGGTGTTCCAGGTGGCGCTCGTGGGCTCTGCCCCGGGCGGCCAGTTCGTCGGCGTGGCCCGCGGCGCTCGCGGCGGAGAGCTCGTCGATGTAGGCGAAGGTCAGCTCGGCGAACTTCGCGACCTCGGCGGCGGGCAGACCCGCGGGTACGGCACCCGCTGCCAGACATCGCCAGGCGACCCGGGCGCCGACGCGGTAGGCGCTGAGCAAAGCGTCCATCGAACGGCCGTCGCGCACCTCGCCGCGGCCCAGCTCGTAGGCGGCGTCCCCGGCGTCGCCGCCCGTGGCGTTCCCGCTCGCAAGGTCCAGGTAGTGCCCCAGGGCGGTGCGGACGGCTCTGCGGATGGTGGCGCCCATGCGGCCCGACAAGGCATGGGCGTAGGGAGGAACCTCGTCGATGATCGCCTGGACGACTTCGTCGGCGGTGGTCTTCAGTGCGGCCCGAAGGGCGGTGACCGTCGTCTCATCCAGGGTCAGTTCGCTGGCCCTCCGGATTGCATAGCTCATTCTTTGTTCCCTGCGAACAATTCAGTCGACCAGATTTACGTCCTGTGGTCAGGACTTTACGCCTGGGGGCGCAGCAAGCTGGGGTCATGACGAGTGGAGCCCTCCGCAGTAGGGCGTGGAAACTGCTGGAGATGGTCACGACGCCGCTGCTGCCGTCGGACTACCTCGACCTGGTCAGCCCGCTGCGTGCGGGCGCTGACCTGTGTGGGCGCATCGAGGCCGTGCACTCCGAGACGGATGACGCCGCGACTGTCGTGATCAGGCCGGGGCGGGGCTGGCGCGGCCACACAGCGGGCCAGTACGTGAGGATCGGGGTCGACGTCGACGGAGTGCGCCTGTGGCGTGCCTACTCCATCACCTCGCCGGCCAACCGGCGGGACGGCCGTGTCACGATCACCGTGAAGGCGATCCCGGACGGCAAGGTCAGCAACCACCTGGTCCGCAGGGCGAAACCGGGCACGCTGATCCAGCTCGACCAGCCGACCGGTGACTTCGTCCTGCCGCGGGCCCAGCCCGCCAAGGTGCTCTACCTGACGGCCGGCAGCGGCATCACGCCCATGATGGGCATGCTGCGCTCCACCGAGTTCGACGATGTCGTCATGGTCCACTGCGCGCCACGGCCTCAGGACGTGATCTTCCGCAAGGAACTGCACGGACTGGTCGCGGACAAGAAGCTTCGGCTCACCGAGGTCCACACCGACACAGACGGCAAGCTCGACATCGCCCGACTCGACGAACTCGTGCCTGACTGGGCCGAGCGCGATACCTGGGCCTGCGGGCCCGCGGGCATGCTCGACGCCGCCGAAGAGCACTGGACCGCACACGGCGTCCTGGAACGCCTGCACACCGAACGGTTCCGCCCCGGCATCGTCGTCGCCGGAGACGGCGGCGAGGTCACGTTCAGCGCCACCGGCAAGGCCGTCGACGCGGACGGCGCCACGCCGTTGCTCGACATCGGCGAGGAGGCCGGCGTGCTCATGCCCTCCGGGTGCCGCATGGGCATCTGCTTCGGCTGCGTCACGCCGCTCAAGGCCGGCGCTGTCCGCGATCTGCGTACCGGCGAGATCACCGAGGCCGAGCCGGGCGTCCTCATCCAGACCTGTGTGTCCGCCGCGGCGGGCCCCTGCGACATCGAACGGTAGGAGCACCTTGACCGCCATCGACCCCACCGCCCACCTGACCGCGGAGCAGATCGAGGAACTGGGCCGCGAGCTGGACGCGATCCGTGACGAGGTGATCGCCGACCGCGGCGAGAAGGACGCCGCCTACATCCGTAAGGTCATCTCGGCGCAGCGCAAGCTGGAGCTGGTCAGCAGGGGTGTGCTGCTGTTCTCGATCTTCCCGCCCGCGTGGCTGATCGGCACCGCCGGGCTGTCCGTGGCGAAGATCATGGACAACATGGAGATCGGCCACAACGTCCTGCACGGCCAGTGGGACTGGATGCGAGACCCGAAGATCCACTCCACCACCTGGGAGTGGGATCACGTCTCACCGTCCGATCAGTGGAAGCACTCGCACAACGAGCTGCACCACACGTACACCAACGTGATCGGCAAGGACAACGACCTCGGCTACGGCATCATGCGTGTAGACGAAGACCAGAAGTGGCACCCCTTCCACCTCGGCCAGCCGCTGTGGAACTTCCTCAACGCCTGCTTCTTCGAGTACGGCATCGCGGCGTACGACCTGGAGCTCGGCAAGAACCTCACCAAGCGACGCCGCAAGAACCCGGAGTTCCGCGCGCGGGCCAAGGCCGTGGGCCGCAAGATCCGCAAGCAGGTGCTCAAGGACTACGTGATCCACCCGCTGCTGTCGGGCCCCTCATTCCTCCCCACACTCGCCGCCACGTTCACCGCGAACCTGGTCCGCAACCTCTGGACCCACTCGGTGATCATGTGCGGGCACTTCCCCGAGGGCGTACAGGTCTTCGAGCGCCGGTCGATCAGGGGCGAGACGCGCGGCCAGTGGTACCTGCGCCAGATGATGGGCTCGGCGAACATCAGCGGCGGCAGGGCCATGCACTTCATGACCGGCAACCTGTCGCACCAGATCGAGCACCACCTGTTCCCGGACCTGCCGAGCAACCGGTACGCCGAGGTCGCGGTGAAGGTGCGCGCGCTGTTCGAGAAGTACGAGTTGGAGTACGTCACCGGCCCGCTGCCCAAGCAGGTGTTCTCCGCGTGGCACAAGGTCTTCCGGCTCGCACTGCCGAACAGGCAGCCCAAGGCCGGAACGCCGGACCGTGAGCAGGACCTCATCGCCGCCTGACTCCGGCACAGGTTCAGACCCTTCGGCCGTATCGGGCTTCCTGGACGAAGACCGCGCCCGGCGGCAAGCCTCGGCACCGCCTCACACACCGATCAGCGAGTCGTGGACACGCATCGAGAACTGGCTGGCCGAGCACGCGCCGGCAACCTGCGCAGCGCTGGCGCCACCCGCGGATTCGGCGCACATCGCCGCGACCGAACGCGTCATCTGCCGGCCACCCCCCCCCAAGCCCTTGGTGACGTCACTGCTGCGACACGACGGCCTACTCGGCCGGTGGAGCTCCCTGCTGCCCGGACCCGACAGCTTGGTGAGCGCACGCCGGACAGCAACTGAGTGCGAGCTTCTCTTCTGCTTCTACGACAAGCCCACGGCAGATGAGAAGGGCGGAGCAATAGTTCGAAGAGTTTCGCACCGTCGCAAGCCCACTCGTCCTGGACTTTGTCACTGCTGCGCCACAGCGGTGAGAAGGTAGCGGACGGCGGACGGCCTGTGTGGGGAAGCCGGTCGGCGACATCCGCATTCCGCTCCGGGCCAACAAGGAAACCCCAGGCGGCTGGCCCGGGGCTCTTTCGTGGAGCGGGTGACGAGAATCGAACTCGCGCTCTGAGCTTGGGAATCAGCGGTTCTTGGACTGGTAGAGGGCCTCTGAACTGCGGTTTTGCCTGGAGTGGGTGCATGGCCCCGATCGCCAGGGATCCGTATCTGACCGCTGTTGTCCGCTCTGCTGGGCATGGGTGGGGCACGAGGCTGGCACCGCAGAGGAGCCTGTCCGGGGCCGACGGGTCCGGGGGGATGACGCGTACCTGCGTGCCGCAGAGCTAGGTCATGTCGTCGTTGCAGGGCATCAGTTAAGCGGCCAGGTTCGTCGGGAGTCATCTCTATGTCGTTCGTCAAGGACGTGGTGTGCGGGTGCTTGGGGTGGTTATGCGGCGAGGGTGGCGGTGGGGGTGAGGGGCTCGTAGAAGGTTCCGTCGCGGAGCATGGCGAACAGGACGCTGGTGCGTTGGCGGGCGAGCCGCAGGAGTGCCTGGGTGTGCGTTATAACGCGGGCGCGGTGCTTGTCGTAGTAGGTGCGGGAGGCCGGGTCGGCGTTCATGCAAGCGGAGGCGGAGAGGAACATGGCGCGTTTGAGCTGCCGGTTTCCGCCTTGGGGCGCGTGTTCGCCGTGGATGGAGGTCCCCGACGACCTGGTCGTGGGGGCGAGGCCGGCGTAGGAGGCGAGGTGGGCGGCGCTGGGGAAGCCGGTGGCGTCGCCGACGGTGACCAGCAGGACTGCGGCGGTCCTGACTCTGACACCCGGCATCGAGGTCAGGACTGAGTGAAGAGGGTGGGCCTTCAGCAGGGTGCTGATCTGGGCTTCGAGGGCTGGACGGCTGCGAGCGAACGGGGCCACCGACGTCGCCGCCGGCGCATCCACATCGATGACCTGGACTTGGTCGTCAACGTAGCCCAGCCCGCCCATTCCAAGGACCACTTTCGCCGCGGCGGGCGCACCGCTCGTGCAGAGGAGTCCGATCACATGGTCACGTCGAGCCGGCGCCGGGACGCGAACCGGATGCTGTCGGACGCCGGTATCCGGCCCAGGATCACTCAGGTCTGCTCCGACCAGGAGACGCTGAGCTGCATAATCGGCGCGAAACGCCCGCTCGTGCAGGACCGAGCGGGCACCGGCAGCGTGGGCTTCCGGGGCCTTGGCACCCGCGCGGGTCGCCCGACGAAGAAGCCCCGCAAAGGGCTGGCCGCGTACACGGAAACCCCTCGACCGGCGGCACATGACGCCACCACGGGCTGGACACAAAAGGAGGCTCCCACTGCTTCGCGTCGAGCCGAGCGCCGAAGAATGTTGATGACCGGCACGGCTATCAACCCGGCAGAAAGCCCAGTCGCAGTGCTCGTGTGTCGTCACTACGGGGTCCGGAGACAGCCCGGGCAACAGCAGAAGCCCCGGGCCATCGGCCTGAGGCTTCTGCGTGAAATACCTTACGTGCGTCCGTCTAGGGCAGCATGTCTGCTTCTCCCGAATCTTTCATAGGGAAGCGAAAGAGGTGGTTCGGGCCCGGTCTCTTGAGTGTCGGTACACCGTAGTTGCCAAAGGCTTTTGCAATAACGCGCTGCTGGCCTGTGCATGTGTTGTTCCATGCCGTCGCGAAAAGGTGCATGACCTGGATAGCCGATTGCATACCCCTCACCGGCGACCGATTTCCCTTTTCGGTCATTTCTCCGCCGAGGAAGTAGTTGCGCAGTACCAGTCCCGGGTCGCGTCGCTGGAAATTCTCCCCGGTGCCCAGCTGCGCGTACCACTGGTCCGGGACCTCGGAAGATCCGCACGCCTGAGTCGCAAGATAGTGAACGAGAGTGGTCGCACGTGCCGACGCGCGCGGGATCGGCTTTCCCCGCTTCACCGAGTGTCGGATTCCCGGGTGACGGTCCAGCACCGCCTTGAGCTGGTCATCCGACACCGGATACCGGTTCTTCCACTTCTCGAGCGGATGGTTTTCCCACATCCAGAGCAGGCGCAGAGCGGCGGACAGATTGAAGGCGTCCTTCTCGCCGGCGGCTGCGAACGTGTATGAACTGCTGCGCATCTTCCCACGGTCGACCACATTGAAAGTGTCGCCCTCGATGCCACGCGCCACGCTGTAGCGCAGCGTGATCCCCACAATCACCTGAGCGGCCAGCCTGTGCTGTCCGTCGTACAGCATCCCCTGCTGGTCGATCGCCAGCCCCTGATGGGTGGTTCTCCACTCTTTGCGGCGCATGGCGCCCGCCCATTCCTCGATCTTGCGTTCGTCCATGGTGCGTTGGTACCACGGGATTCGGAGCAGCAGCTCGCACGCATCCATCGGAGAGACGTCCTCGAACGACAAGGAGGGGGCGCCGGACCAGAGACGGGGCGCGGGGCGCCAATTCATTTTGTAGAGCTTGCGTGTGAATTCTAAATACTGAGTGCCGGTCATCGCCTCGGGCACGAAGAAGGGCGCCTTTGAGCTTTCCGCTTGGATTTCCCACTCGTCTCCGTGTCGGCTCATTGAGAATCCCGGACACGAGCAGACGGTTTCCACGAATCTGGCCATGCTGTACAGGGGTGCGACGGGTTCTTCGTTTGCACTGCTTTGTGGGGAGGTCATTGTGTCCTTCCTTAGGGGTTCGCAAGGCAGATATTCGCTCTTTTCAGCGCGGTGGGTCAAGCGAGTCGATGAGCCCGTGGCTGGGGGGACAAGGAACGGGTGATTTGATGTAAAATTATTATTGAATATCGATTGAATGTTCGATCTTCAGGTCGGTTTTGCCGAGCACTTCGTTGGTGGCTGATGTCATCACGGATAGAGGTCCGGCTTCGCTGCTGCCGGACCTGAGCGGCGCGCTCCTTCCGCGCCGGACTTGACTGCGGATCGGCACTAGCGCCTCGGACGCCGGACGTTGCTGGGGGGAGAACCGGCGGGACGGCGCACGGAGGAGGACACGGGCGCCCTGGACGCCGACCTGGGCCTTCGTCGGAGGGGCAATGGTGGGGCACCATAAGCGTGCTTCGAGCTTGGAAACGTGGATCCTGCACTGGGGCGCCTTGCCTTGCAGGAGCACGGAGTGCGTCTGTCTCTGCGGGCCTGTACCTGAGGATCCGTCTACGGTCGCTCCGTGGCAGGTGGTCGAGCCGCTGCATCCGTGCCGAGATCCGCGCCGAGTGGCCCAGCCGCTGCGGTTCTTGCGCCGTGCTTGTCTTCGACCCGGTGGTGTACGCATATGGGCGGGGGCGCGCCTGGCGGTACGTGCCGCATGGTCTGGTGTCGCCTGCGGTCGCGAAGGAATGGGAAGTCTCGCGTTTCGTCACGCTCGACTGGTCAGACCTCTGGGCCAACTTCCGCCCGACGAAAGTCAGTCCGCACGGGGTGGGCGCCGCGGTGGCCTTCGGTGACCGGGCTTGCCCCGGAGGCCGCGCGCCCCTCATGCGACGGCACATTCCCCCCTCTCCGAGCGACGGGCTGCTCTCTGGGTCGAGACGGCCCGCGCTTACAGCCAGCAAGGTCGGCTCGACCAGGGGTGCCGGGCGCTCCGCATTGCGGAGAGTTGCGTGGCGCAGGACGTTCGCCGCCCGGCCAGCAGGTCATGAAGCCTTTCTCTACGTTGCCGTGTGCGGGTCGGGCATTGCCGGTGATGTCGGCTGATCCGTGCGGCACCGGATGCAGGCCGGGGTGTGGGCGTCGTCGCGACCCGCAGGGCGTGAGTTTCATCGACGCGGAGGTCGTCGAGGCACTGACCGGCTACCCAATTCGTTCCGCGTGGCGCTCTCGTAGCGCTCTGCAGCCCCTTCCGGCCCCGGACGTGACCGCGCTAGTCCCGGCGACGTTCAGCACGATCTACAAGTGGGGCGGCCAGCATCTCCGACACCCTCGCGCTCGGGCTCCTCTGCGAGTCCTGCGGCCTCGGTATCCCGACCGCCGCCCTGCCCTACGTGAACTCCGCCCAGGCCGCCCACCCCGCGTACGCCGAGAGCCTGCGGAAACTGCGCACATGGGCATCTTGATCGGCTCCTACGAACCCCACCGCCCGAGGGTGGGAGGCGGGGCAGACCGATTTCACTGGGAGGAAGCATGCGACCTGCTCATCCCCAGGGTGGCAGCGCAGGCGTGATTCGTGTCATTGGCAACAAGGAAGCCCCGAACCGTCGGCTTGGGGCTTCCTTGTGGAGCGGGTGACGAGAATCGAACTCGCGCTCTGAGCTTGGCAATCACCGTCGCTCGGACCGCTGAACCGCCTCTGAGCTGGTATTTCTCTCGCTGATGCGGGTGTGCGGCGGCCTGCTCGACACCGCTGGTGACCGTAGTTCACCGCTCCGGAGGGCACGGCTGGGGCACGCCGGGGCCGGCGCGACCCGGGCCGCCCCTGGCACCGGCTGCCGCGAGCCCGTGCCGGACGTCAGGTGTGAGCGGCGGCCTCCAAAGGGCTCAGGGCTGCTGCACGGCGGGCCGGGACGGCGGCCGCGAGGACGCCGACCGCGAGCGAGAGCAGGCACACCAGGAGCAGGGTGCCCCAGGGCAGGGCCAAGGTGTACTGGTCGATGGCGCCGTTGGCGAGGGAACCGACGCCCCAGGCGCCGAACAGGCCGCCCGCCAGACCCAGGAGGGCGCCGAAACCGGCGACCGTCAGGGCCTCCAGGCGGATCATGCGGCGGATCCCGGCGCGGTCCATGCCGAGCGCGCGCAGAGCGCCGATCTCGCGAGTGCGTTCGGCGACCGACATGGCCAGCGTGTTCACGATGCCGAGCGCGCTGATGACGACCCCGATGCCGAGCATGCCGTACATCACGTTCAGCAGGTCGCCCATGGTGTCGGCGGCCTCGCTGACCAACTGGTCGCGGTCCTGCACGGTGAGGAGGGGGTTGTTGCCGACGGCGGTGCGCAGCCGGTTCTCCAGTGCGGCCGTCGCCGGGCCGTCGGTGCGCAGGAGTACGCGCTGGACGGAGTCGGGCAGGAAGCTGTCGGCCGCGACCTCGCCGCGGCTGCCGAGTGCGTCGTGGGCGACGGGGTTGTCCTTGTAGATGCCCACGACCTGGTACGAGGTGGGCTTCCCCGCGCGGCCCATCTCGACGTTCAACAGGCCGCCGGTGGTCACTCCGCTCTCCCGGGCGAGGCTGGCGGAGACGGCGATCCGGCCCGGTGCCAGATCGTCGGCGGAGCCGGAGACGAAGTCGAGCTTCATGGTGTCGCGGACGGTGGCGGGGTCGACGCCGGAGATCTGCCGGACGCCGCTGCCGGTGAACAGGGTGGAGTCGGTGACCGGGTGCGCGGCGCGCACACCGGGGGTCTCGGCCAGCCGCCGTACGGCGGCCGGGTCGATGCCCGCCATGGTGGAGCGGGTGCTGACGACGTAGTCGGCGCCGAGCCCGGCCGCGGCCTGGCGGTCGAGGGCCTGGCCGGTGGAGTGTCCGGTGACGGCGAGGCCGGTGACGAGGCCGGTGCTGATCAGCAGGGTGGCGGCGGTGGCCGCCGTGCGGCGCGGATCGCGCAGGGCGTTCTCCCGGGCGAGGCGGCCGGTGACGCCGAAGCGCCCGGTCAGCCGCCCTGTCAGCCGGATCACCGGGGCGGCGATCACCGGCGCGAGCACGATCAGACCGGCGGCGAACAGCCCGCAGCCCGCCATGGCGTCGCGCAGGTTCTCCTCCGAGGCGTCCTTCGCCCCGCTGAGGGAGATCAGCCAGCCGGCGCCGAGTGTGAGGAGGACGAGGCCCACCGCGCCGCGCAGTCGGAACCGCTGTGCCGGAGGTGGCTGTTCGGCCGTGCGCAGCGCCTCCATGGGCGAGGTCCTGGCGGCGACGCGGGAGGGCAGCCATGCGGCGAGCACGGTGACGCCGACGCCCACGCCGAGCGCCGCCACGACCGAGCGCGGGCCGATCACCAGGGGGCCGCTGGGCAGGGCGCTGTCACCGCCGAGGGCGTGGGGCAGAACCGCCGCGATGCCGAGCCCGAGCAGGAAGCCGGCCACCGAGGCGGCCAGCCCGACCACCAGGGCCTCCAGGAGGACGGAGCGCGACACCTGGCGCCGCGAAGCGCCGATCGCCCGGAGCAGCGCGGTCTCGCGGGTGCGCCGCTTCACGAGCATGGTGAAGGTGTTGACGATGAGGAACGAGCCGATGAAGAGCGAGATCCCGGCGAAGACCATGGGGACCTTCTCGTAGCCGCGGGTCAGGGTGTCGACGAGGACGGCTTGCTGGGCAGCCTGTGCCTGGCCCGTGGTGGCCTCGGCACGGTCGGCGGGCAGCACGGCTGTGACCTGGTCGGCGAGTTCGTACGCGGTGGTGCCGGGCGTGGCGCTCAGGTCGATGCCTGTGTAGTGACCGGGGGTGGCGAACAGCTTCTGAGCGGTCGCCTTGTCGAAGAGGACGAGGGTGCCGCCGGCGGTGACCCGGGTGTCGTCCGTGGTCACGATGCCGACGAGGCGCGCGGTCATGACCGGGCCGTCCGTGGCCAGGGTGACCGTGTCGCCGAGCCGGAGGCCGCCCGCGCCGGCGGTGCCGCCGTCCACGACGACCTCGCCGCTGTGCGCGGGCGCGCGGCCCTCGGCCAGCGGATGGCGGCTGTCCTCGCCGCCCTTGTCCGGTACGTATGCGCCGGCCAGGTTCGACCAGGCCCGGTCGGCCCGCAGGGGGCTGCCGTCCGCCGCGTTCAGGATCGCCGAGCCGTCGGCCGACGGTCGTACGGCGGCGACGCCGGGCACCCGGGCCAGCCGGGCGACGAGCGCGTCGTCGAGCACACCGGCCCGCGGTCCGGAGTCCGTACCGGGTTCGGGGGCCTTCTCGGTCACGGTGACGTCGACGCCGGCAAAGGTCTTCGACGCGGCGGCGCGGTGGGCGGCGGCGATGGAGTCCGCGAAGACGAGGGTGCCGCTGACGAACGCGACGCCCAGGCAGACGGCGAGGACGGTCATGGCCAGCCGGGTCTTATGGGCCAGGAGGTTGCGCAGGGTTGTTCTCAGCATGGGTCGTGAAGACTTTCCGAGGGAGGACAGGGAAGCCGGGGCGGCCCGGTCGGGTCGGTACGGAGAGGGAGGCGGCGGGGGCGCGGCTCAGCCGTCGTGGGAGCGGGAGCCCAGGTTCTTCATCAGGTCGAGGACGCGGTCCGGGGTGGGCCGGGCCATCTCCTCGACGAGGCGTCCGTCGGAGAGGAACACGACGCGGTCGGCGTATCCGGCGGCCACGGGATCGTGGGTGACCATGACCACGGTCTGGCCCAGCTCGCGCACCGAGTCCCGCAGGAAGCCGAGGACTTCGGCCCCGGAGCGTGAGTCGAGGTTGCCGGTGGGCTCGTCGCCGAAGACGATCGCGGGCCGGGAGGCGAGGGCGCGGGCGACGGCGACGCGCTGCTGCTGGCCGCCGGACAGCTGGGCGGGCCGGTGTCCCAGGCGGTCGGCGAGACCGACCATGGAGACGACCCGGTCCAGCCACGCGCGGTCGGGGCGGCGGCCGGCGATGTCCATCGGCAGGATGATGTTCTCCAGAGCGGTCAGCGTCGGCAGCAGGTTGAACGCCTGGAAGACGAACCCGAGGCGGTCCCGGCGCAGTTGAGTGAGCTGCCGGTCCCCGAGCCGGGCGAGTTCGGTGGTGCCGACGCGTACCGACCCGGATGTGGGCGAGTCGAGTCCGGCGGCGCAGTGCATCAGGGTGGACTTTCCGCAGCCCGACGGGCCCATGATCGCGGTGAACTCGCCCTCCCGGAAGGCGATGCTGACCCGGTCCAGGGCGACCACGCGGGTGTCGCCGCTGCCGTAGACCTTCGACAGGTCGGTGGTGGCGGCCGCGATGCCGGTCATCGGGTGCGGCGGCAGGAGGTCGGCGGTCATGGGGCTCCTCTTCTCGTGCGGAAAGCGCACGTGAAGGGTGTCCGGGGAACGTATCGGAGCCTGGGCCGCCGTGTATCGGTGTCCGCTCAGGCGTGCGGCAAAGGCGTAGCGGGCCGGATATGCGAAGGGGCCTCCCCGCGGTGTCCGCGCGTCGAGAGCGCGGGCGGCGGGGAGGCCCTGAAGGGGCGCGTCTCTACCGGTGTTCGCCCAGGGCGACGACCTTGCGGGCGAGCGCGCCGACGGCCAGGAGTGTCCCGCCGAGGAACAGCCCGATCACGCCGAGCACTTCGGCTGGCTGTCCCGTCTCGCCCGCCGCGGTGTTCGCGGTGAGTCCTCCGATGACGAGCAGCAGGGACAGGGCGGCGGTGAGGGCGCCGGCGGCCAGGGCGCCGCGGGACAGGGCGGTGGTGCGGAAGGACGGGTTCACGGTGCCTCCTAGAAGCGGTTCCCGCACGACGCTCGGTGCGGGACGTGGTGTCCTCCGAAGGGTCACGGAGCAACATGTCGGCCTGTGGGCCGCCGTGTATCAGTGGCCGCTCCACCGCGTATCGACCACCAACGGCCGTTCCGTCACGCGGGTAGCCGCAGGGTGGCGACGGCCCCGCCGTCCGGGGCGTTGGCCAGCAGCAGTTCGGCGCCGAGGACCCGGGCCTGGCCGAGGGCGATGGTGAGCCCCAGTCCGTGGCCCGAGCCGCGTTCCCGGGCGCCGGTGTGGAAGCGGCGCGGGCCGTGGAGCAGCAGGTCGTCCGGGAAGCCGGGGCCGTGGTCACGGACGACGACCGTCGGTCCGTCGACGGCGACCTAGACCGGGTCTGCTCCGTGGCGGTGAGCGTTGACGACGAGGTTGGCGACGATCCGCTCCAGGCGGCGCGGGTCGGTCTCCACCGTCCGCGCGCTGCCGTCGTCGGTGATCTCCGCGTCGAGGCCGGTACGGGAGACGGCCTCGGCGACCACGGCGCCGAGCGGCACCCGGACGCGGACCGCCTCCTCGGCGCCCGCGTCCAGGCGGGAGATCTCCAGGAGGTCCTCGACGAGGTCGCGCAGGTCGCGAACCCTGGCCCGCAGCAGGTCCTCGGTCTCGCCGGGGGCCAGGAGGTCGACGGCGGCGAGCAGTCCTCCGACGGGGGTGCGCAGCTCGTGGGCCACGTCCGCGGTGAACCGGCGCTCGGTGCGCAGCCGCAGCGCGAGGCTGTCGGCCATCCGGTCGACGGTCGCGGCGATGTCCGCGACCTCGTCACGGCCCTTCGTGGGTCCCGTGCGGGCGTCCAGGTCTCCGGCGGAGATCCGTGCCGCGGTCTCGGCGACCCGGCTCAGTCTCCGGGACAGGAGCCCCGCGCCGTAGACGGCCAGGGGGACGGCGCCCGCGAGCGCGACCACGGAGGCGGCCGCCATGGCCGCGTCGAGGCGCGACAGGTTGGCCCGGTCCGGGCCCAGGTTGATCTGGACGGCGAGGACCGGGCTGCCCGAGCCGCCGGTCCGCTGAGCCGCCCAGGCGCTCGGCCCGACGTTGCCCTCGACCCGCCCGTCGTACACGTGGCGACGTGTGCCGTCGGCCGAGTCCCGCAGTACGGGGGGCAGGCTGGCGGGGTCGAGCTCGGCGCCGTCGGTGAGGACGCCGGTGCGGCGGTATACGTCCATGGCGGCGTACAGGGTGTTCAGTGCCCGTGCCTCGCCCCGGCTGCGGATGTCCTGGGCGGTCCACAGGTGCACGAGGACGCCGACCGCCGCCACTACGAGCAGGGCCGTGGCCGCGGCGAGGGCGGCGATCTTCCGGCGCAGTGGGGTGCGGCCCGCCCACGGCCCGCGGAGGGGACGCACGGTCACCGCCGGAACTTGTATCCGAAGCCCCGGACCGTGTCGATCCGGTCGCGGCCCACCTTCCGGCGCAGCCGCTGCACGCACAGGTCAACGACGCGGCTGTCCCCGTCCCAGCCGTACTCCCACACGTTCCGCAGGAGCGTGTGCCGCTCCAGCACGATGCCGGGGTGCGCGGCGAACTCCAGCAGGAGCTTGAGCTCCGTCGGGGTGAGCGCCACCGGCTCGCCGGAGAGGAAGACCTCCATGCCGGCGGTGTCGATCCGCAGGTCCCCGAACTCCAGCACGTGCCCCTCGGTCGCCGGGCTCCCGGCCTGGGCCGGCTCCTCCACGGGCACGGGCGCGTAGGTGGCGCGCCGCAGCAGCGAGCGCATGCGGGCCACCAGGACGTACGTCTCCACCGGTTTGACGACGTAGTCGTCCGCTCCGGCCTCCAGCCCGGCGACCACGTCGAGCCCGTCGCCGCGGGCGGACATCATCAGGACCGGCACCAGACTGGTCTCCCGGACCCTGCGGCACAGCCCGATCCCGTCGAGACCGGGCAGCATCACGTCGAGGATCAGGAGGTCGAAGTCATGCTCACGAAAGGCTTCGAGCCCGGTGAGGCCGTCGGTGACGGCCCGCACGTCGTAGCCGTAACGCTCCAGGGCGACGGCGAACGCCCGTCGCATCAGGTCGTCGTCCTCGACGAGGAGTACACGCGCGGGGGAGTCGGGCGAGGACAAGGGGACTCCTGTTCAGACGTTGGTCGGGCGGACGGACCGGCTGCACGACCCGACGTGCGGGGGACCACGCCGCAATCGGAACGATACGGCAGACAGCGGACGGACCGGCCCGTCGCACGGACACCCCGGAGCCATGAAACCGCCCTCCTCGCCCCAGGAGAAACAACCCCAGTTCACGCTTGCCAGCCGGCAGCCGGCAGCCGGCAGCCGGCAGCCGCCAGCCGCCAGCCGACGGCACCGGGCATACGGCTCGGTGACTCACCGGGCACTCCGATTCGACCCGGCCCGAGCCCTCAGTAGCGGTGCCGCGGCCCCCGTTAGGGGGTGGGCCGGCGCGTCAGAGAGGGATGGTGCGGACCTGGTCTCCGCAGAGTCTGGTCATGTCGTCGCTGTCGGAGGTCAGGAGGGCGACGGGTTTCGGCTGGCGAAGGGCGACCTCGGCGACTGTGGCGTCGATGGCGTACTTGTGTCCGTGCAGTCCGGCACCTTTGAGCAGCTCCGCTGCTGCTTTCGCCGCTTGTTCGGTGACCGGCTCCACCTTGACGCGGGAGAGTGCCCAGTTCAGGCGCGGCATGTTGGTGCGGGAGTGGGCGACTTCCACGATGGTGTTGGCCCCGATGACCAGGTCGGCGCCCATGTCGTGGAAGACCTGCAGCATCGCGAGGAGCTTGCGGTCCTGCGCGATCCAGGCGGAGAGCCCTTCCGAGTCCAGGACGACGGTTTCGATGCGTTCGCTCACGCGGCGTCCGCGCCTTTCGAGGTGCCGGCCGAGCCGAAAATCCTGGCGCGGGCCTCGGCGAGCTCCTCATCACTGAAGGAGCCGTGCTCCTCCTCGTGACGGCGGAGGTGGTCGCCCAGGAGCTGGTGCCGGATCTGGCGGGCTACGGCTTCCGCCACGTAGCCGGAGACGTTGTCCGTGAGCTTGCGGAGCTCCGCCACCTGGTCGCTTGGCAGGGTGACGGTGATGCGAGTCGTTGAGGGCATACGGTAAGCATATCGAAGTATGCATGCGCTGGCTCGGGCCATTGGCCCAGCCTTGACGACCGCGACCACACGCTCCGGATGTGGACAGGGGGCGGTCGCTCTCCGGATGTCCACGGCGGGGTGAGGCTCAGGGCCGGTACCGCTGGAGGGCAAGGAAAAGACCCCGGTCGTCGACCAGGGCCTTCATCAAGGAGCGGGTGACGAGAATCGAACTCGCGCTCCATGTTGTGAAACCGCCTAGTACTCCAGCTGTAGATCGTGATCTTCATGTCCGGCATGCGGCTTGTCGCCGGTAATGACTGGTGCGGGATCGGGCTTGATGGCGGCGTCGCCAATCGGACCAGCCGAGCCGGTGGGCCATATCGTGCAGCGGCTGGACGACAACTGTGATGAATAGGCGCTGGATCTCGTTGCAGGACAGCGGGACCAGCGCGTCCGGGGCGGGGTGACGGGCGTGTTCGTCAGCGCGGACGACCGCGAGGAAGGCGTGGCCGAGCATCGCGAGGGTGACCCAGCGGGTCCAGGAGGCGTAGCGGCGGACTTGATGCTCATCGAGTCCGGCCAGCCCTTTCTCGGTCTGGAAGGTCTCTTCCACTCGCCATCTGGAGCCGGCGACCTTGACCAGGGCGGTCAGGGGAACCGGCTCGGTGGAATGGCAGCGGTAGTAGGCGAGTTCGCCGGTGGTGCAGTTGCGGCGGATCAAGAGCTGACGCTTGCCCGGCGCTGAGACGGCGAGGTCGATGACGGCCCAGTCGTAGAACCGCTGCCCCTTCGCGCCACGTCCGGCTGAGAGCTTCTGCCAGGCACGCTTCGGAACCTTCTTCGCCAGCGCGTCGGTGCGGAAGGTGCCCGCGCTGGTGGACACTTCGGCCGAACAGGCCACCGCGAGGACATAGCCGATGCCGCGTTCCTCCAGAGCCGTGCGCAGTTTCGGGTTGCCGCCGTAGACCTCGTCCCCGGTGACCCAGCCCACGTGGTGTCCGGCGTCCAGGAAGCGTTCGATCATCGTGCGGGCCAGTTCGGGCTTGGTCGCGAAGACGGTGTCCTCGCCGAGCCCCGCTGCCCGGCAGCGGTCCGCGTCGCACGTCCAGGAGCGCGGGATGTACAGCTCGCGGTCCACCGCCGCGTGTCCCCGGGCGCCGGCGTAGACGAGGTAGACGGCGACCTGGGAGTTCTCGATCCGTCCGGCGGTGCCGGTGTACTGGCGCTGGACCCCGACAGTGTGGGTGCCCTTCTTCAGGTCGCCGGTCTCGTCGACGACCAGCACCGCTTCCTCGTCGTGGAGGTGCTCGACGACGTATTCGCGGACATCGTCGCGGACGGCGTCGGCATCCCAGGAGGCCCGACACAGCAGGTGCTGCATGCCGTGCGGGGTCCTCTCCCCGGCCCACTCCGCGATCGTCTAGCAGTTTTTGCGCGGCAGGTCCGACAACAGGCCCAGCACCAACCGCCCGGCCCGCAGGCGGGGTTCGACCCGGGCGAACCGGTCCGCAAGCCGGCTCATAGCCACCTCGAACGCCTCCCGCCAACGGGCGGGATCTATGCTGTGACCTGCGGCTACCGTCTCCTCGTTTGTCCACACAACTCACGATGATCAACGGTGGCCGCACCCGTTTCCGCACCGGCCCCACTGTGGCTGAGGGCCCCACTTAGCCCGTTTGACCAACCGCAACGCTCAACAGCACAAGCCGACGGGCCTACGGAGCCGACATGGCTGTGCGCTCGGCTTTCTCCAGCCAGTCGGTGTACCAGCGGGCGAATGTCACCGGCGTACCGTCGTCGTCGAGCAGCGGGGCGAGGTCTACGTCGTCCACCCTGCAGTCGGACCAGATCGTGCCGCGGTGGCTGCCGCTGATGATCAGCCATTCTCTCTGGGCGCAGCCCAGGTGAGAGATCACGATGGCGCCGGCGGTGCGCTCCGGGGCGAACATGACGACCTCCCACCGCTCATCCCATGCCTCGATGGCGTCGTCGAAGTCCTCCTCCTCGGGGCGTTGGGCAAGAAGGTCATCGAGCAGCTTCGGGTCCGGGCCCTGGTCGGGGAATGGCTCGGCAAGCCTCGACAGGTCGGCCAGGTCCGCGCCGTCGCCTTCCCAACGCCAGCGGCCTTGCACCCGCCGGACCGGGAACAGGCCGTACGCGGGGCCGGCGCCGCCCGCGCCGACGTGGAGCAGGAAGGACCGGTACTCCTCTGGCAGCCGCACGCCCATCTGAGCCTCGAGTTCGGCAAGCTCGCCCTGGGTAAGCGGACCCTCCACTATCCACCTGTGCCCCAATGCCCCGAACACCTTGCTGCCGGAAGGCCCTGCACCCGCCGCCTCGACCCGCCGACGCACGCCCACCCACCACTGATCAGTCATGCGCAGACCGTACGTGCAGCCACCGACAGCTGGGGCGCGGGGCCCACTGCTGCCGTCCCCACGGGCTCAGAAACGCCCCGACGCCCCAGACCCCTCGGCGCAACACGCACATCGGCCTGAGATCCTCGGTAGCCAACCAGCGCCCTCAGTCACGCCCACCAGCAAGATCACGATCTACAGCTGGAGTATTAGATGGCTATGGCCTGTGGAGGCCGCACCTGACCGCTGTTGTCCGCTCTGCTGGGCACGGTTGGGGCACGAGCAAAGGAGGGCAAGGGACTCTCATGACCAAGTCGAGCAGTCCTCCATCGAGATCTCTGCGGCGGCCGCGTCCGTAACAGCCTCCAGGGCCGGGATATAGGGGCGGACGTCGGGGAGCGGCGTGCAGAAGGTGACGTTGGAGGTGAGGAGAGCCTCCTCGGTATCGGCGAAGGAGAGGGAGACGTACGCCTTCACCTGACTGTCACCGAACTCCTCCTGTGCCTTCCGAAGGCAGGCGCACACATACGCCAGACACCTCCGGACGAGGAGGGGCGTACGTTCGTCCGGTGAGGCCGGGAGGTCGTAGTCGGTCATTCCCCTCCCGTTGATCGTCGTCTCCTCCGTGAGCCGGTCGACGTAGGTGCCAGGCGCCTCCGGGCAGAGGTCGGTCAGCACGCGCCCACCGGCGGCCGTGAGGGACCACCCGCGCTCCACGACCTCAAGGAACATGGGGGGAATATCCCGATCGCTCAGGTCGGTGGTGTCTGCCGTCCGCAGGATCTCCCGCATCCGAGGGTTGCTTCGCATGGTCATCCCTCGCCGAGTGCGGCGAACTCCTTTCTGATCACTGCGATGAACCAAGTTTCTTCGATGAATCTTGAGGCGCAGGCGATTGCGTGGGTCGGTTCGGTTCCGGGGTGACCGTGAGCTCATGAATGGAGAAGAATCGCTGCACGCTCCTCCTCGTACACCGCAATTGCGCGCGGGTCGCCATCGTGATATGCCTCCCAAAAGCCGGGAGTGTTCCATGATTCTGGGCACAACGAGAAAGACCCGGATTCGAACTGGAAATACTTCCAGTTCGGTGGCAGGGAGTGCGTGGTAACAGTAAATACTCGGCTGTCGAAGAGGGCGGACTGCCTGAGTCCGGCTTCGGTGAATTCGACCCGGAATGTGGTGGCTCTCTTGAAGGGGGCGGAGATTTCGAGCACCGCGTACTCACGCCCTTCGGTCAGGGCGCTGATTCCCTGCAGGGCGGCGGGTTCCACGGTGAATTCGGTGGTCATGCGGACGCGCATGCTAAATTACCTCCTGTTCATGATTACCTTGTAATCGTAGTTCAAAAGTCGACCTGTTTCGGGGTTGTAATAGTAGTGCACCTGGAAGTCGCCGTAAGGGGACTGGTGTGTTTTGGTGGTGTACTTGCCCCAGTCGCTGAGACTGCTTCCATCAGATGTCATGGCTTCACGCACAGCGGGGTTGCCGATCTTTTCACCGTCGATCACCCGTCGCGAGTCAGCTATGGCCTCAGGCGTGAGCCAACCGCTCTCGTTGAAGATCGAGCCCGCCGACTCTCTGCGCAGCTGATCGGCGAGTCGCTGCCCCTCGGCCGAGCCCGGCACGAAGTTCTCGTTGATGTCCTTACCCTCGCGGCCCGTGTCGTTCAGACAGCGTGGGGCCAAGCCCAGTGGGTCGGACCAGGTGTGTGGGTTGTGCACGTAGGCTGCCGGGTTGGGCGCCGGAGCGAGGCCCAGCGGATCCGGAGTCAGGTAACGAGCGGTCTCCGGGTCGTAGTGGCGATGGTGGTTGTGGTGGAGCCCGGTTTCTGGATCGTAGTACTGGCCTGGAAAGCGGAGCGGTGTGTACGCCGTGCTGTGCCTTGCCCAGGTGGTGCTGCCCCAGAGGGTGGTGCGGGTGTGCCAGGCCAGGGAACCGGACTCGTCGACGAGTTCGGTGGGTGCTCCGACCAGGTCGGTCACCATGGCGAAGAACCGCTCGTCAACGGTGCGTTGGGACGCGTCTTCAGAGAGGATCCGTTCAGTCTGGGCCAAAGGGCGAAGTCCATGGTGGTCCCAGGTGAGGACGACGGAGTTCGGTAGTGCGGCGGAGACGGTGGTCTGCTCGCACAGGGTGGTTCCGTCCCAGGTGAAGCGGATCTCCTCCACCACGGTCAGATGATCCTCGCCGAGGCGTTCCTTGGCCACCCGGCGGCCCAGAGGGTCGTAGCGATACCGCCACCGGGTCCCGTCCGGAGTGGTGACCGCAGTAAGGCGATCTTCAGGGTCCCACTCGTACCGCCAGGTATCCGGCTTGCGGGAGAGTCTGATCTTCTGGCGGAGGGTGGTGCGCCCGCCGGCGTCGTGCTCGTACCGGGTGCTCCCTGCGCGGTTGATGGTGGACCCGGTGTAGGAACGAGGGCCGGTGGAGTCGCTGCCCGGGTGGAAGGAAGGCCAATCGGCGGCGGTCTGATTGCCGGCGTCGTCGTAGTCGTACGCCTCGTTCCAATTGGTGGCGGTGACCTTGGTGACGCGACCGGATCTGTCCAGATCGAAGCGGCGAGGGCCGCTCAGAGAGTCGTCCAGGCCGATGAGGTATCCGTCGGCGCGGTAGGTGTAGGCGCGTGTGTTCAAGATGTTCCGATCGCGCCCGATGAGTTGCTGGCCGCGGAGACGGCCCGCCGCGTCCCGGACGAAGGCGAGGGTGCAGGCGTCACCGACGACGCGCCTGGATTCCCGGCCGACGGCGTCGTGGGTGAAGGTGATGCGTCGTTCACCGGCGGTCGTCTCGGTGAGCCGTCCCGCCGCGTCGTACCGGTATGTGGTGGACCGGCCTGTGGGAGTGACTCGGCGGGTCCGCCGACCCAAAGCGTCGTACGCGTGTGTGGTGGCTCGGCCGTTGGCCAGCTCCGTCTTCACGCGCCCAGCCCGGTCGTACTGATAGATCAGCTCGGTGTCCGGGCTGTTCGCCTGCACCAGCCGTCCCGCAGCGTCGTACGCGAGCGTCGTCACCCGGCCGGCGACGTCCTTACGGATGACGCGTCCGAGGGCATCGCGAGCGTAGGAAACGGTCTCGCCCAGCGGAGTGACCGAGGCGGTCATCCTCCCGGCCGCGTCGACGACATAGCTCACGGTGCGACCGTCGAAGTCGGTCTCGGAAACCAACCGGCCTGCCTGATCGTAGGAGTATGACCAGGTGTGTCCTAGCGAGTTGGTGACCTGGACGAGTCGCAGGTCTGTGTCGTGGGTGAACTCGTACCGAGCCCCGTCGGGGTCGGTACGAGCCGACAGCAGGTCGAAATGGGTGTATTCGAACCGGCTCGTTCCGCCGGCAGCATCTGTGTGGGTCAGTCGATTGCCCTCCCCGTCGTAGGTCCACGACTCCGTGGCGCCGTCGGGGCCTGTGCGCTCGCAGAGTTCACCGTCCACGGTCCACCGCAACAGGGTGACGGCGCCCAGCGGATCGGTGATACGCGTGGGACGGCCCAGCGGGTCCCGGTCGTAACGGCTGGCGCCCCCGAGAGGGTCGGTGACCTCCACGGGTAGTCCTGCGTCGTTGCAGCGGAAGTTGGTCAAGTGTCCTAGCGCATCGGTGATCGAGGTGATGCGGCCTGCTGCGTCACGGGTGTAGCGGGTGGTGCCCCCGCCCGGTTCGGTGACTGCCGTGAGGTTGCCGAAGTCATCGAACTCCTGCAGACGGCGGGACCCGTCCGCTTCGACGAATTCGGTCACCAGCCCCAACTGGTTCCGTGTCACGCGCAGTCGTGTGCCGTCCGCCTGCAGGACGCCGGAGACCCTGCCCTCCTCGTCGTACACGAACGTGGTGACGTGACCCAGCGCGTCGGTGTGCGTCAGCCGGTTCCCGGCTGCGTCGAAGGTGTCCTGGCTGGTGTTTCCCAACGGGTCGGTGGTCGCGAGGACTCGGCACCTGCTGTCAACGAGATGGCGTGTGCAGCGGCCGTCAGCCGTGGTCAGGACAGTGTTGCGGTGCCCCGTGGACAGGTGGGGTTCGTCGTATGCCAAGGTCAGTTGGAAGTGGCCCGCCTCGCCCCCCTGCGCGATGACGCGATCCCGCTCGTCGTAGGCGTAGTGGTAACGGCTGCTGTTGGAGTCTTCCCAGGCTGTCACCCTCCGTCGGTCGTCATAGGTGAAGGTGAGTGTGGCACCTGTCGGCTTCGTGACAGTGGTGAGGTTGCCGTCCGTGTAGCCGTAGGCGCGCAGTTGACGTGCCGCACACGCGGAGGCAGTGAGTCCCTTGCTGATATCCGTGGTGCTGAGCAGAGCCAGACCGGTGACGAGCCCCTCGGCCAAGGTCAATTGCAGGTGGTAGCCACCGGAGTGGACGAGTGCCTGGGGTGTGCCGTCGTCGGTTCGGTCGATGGTGATGGTGTTGTTGTTGCGGTCGCTGATCTGAACGAGCCAGGTGGTGCCGTTCCCGCCAGGATCGGCTCCGCTCGGGGCGGTGAAGTGGTGTGTGTGACCGCTGTCCGGATCGGTCACGGTGTAGCCGCCGTCCTCGTTGCGGTTCAGGGTGGAGCGTGAGGTCCCGCTCTCGGGGCGGGTGGGTAGCCCGGGGACGGGGTGCGGGTAGGTGATGAGCAGTCCGTCGTCGGTGACGTGGATGACGCCGTTGGCGTCGATCTCCAGGCGCTCGTCGACGGTGGAGGACCAGGAGGGGCCGAAGAACCGGCCTGCGGTGTAGCCCGATTCGGCCCGGCGGGTGAAGGAGAGGGGCAGCACGCCGGGCAGGACAACGTCGGTCTGGGGCAGGAACATGCGGCCGGATGCGAGGTCGACCGGGTCGGTGCCCTCGCTCGTGCGCTCGCCGTCGGGCCGGTTGTGGGTGCCGTCGGGTGCGGCGCGTTCGAGTTTGCGGGCGTCGGATGCGATGTCGGCGGCCTCCTTCACCACCCGGGCACCCTTGACGCCGGCCCCCGCGCCGCCGGTCGCGGCGGTGAGGGCCAGGTCGGGCAGGAGCCGCCCGAACCCCTCGGCCGGATCCTTCATGAACCCGTCGAGCATCTGCTTGCCGGTGCCCCAGGGGTCGTTGGCGACCCGGACGAGCCCGGCGGCGGTGTTGTTGAGCGCGAGCGCGTACTCCGCGGGGTGCGTGATGTTGTACGGGTCCGTCGGGTTGACGCTGCGCGCGAAGTTCAGGATGCCCGCCGCGCCTTTGACGACGCCGCCCGCGATATGGGTCTTGATCACCTGGTATTCCGCGAGCCCGTCCATGGCCTGCTCGGCGTACCGGGGCTTCGGCGGTGCGGAGTCCCGGGCCGCGGTCACGGACTTGCGCGCGGTCTCGGCAGCGGTGTTGCGCTGCTTGCGCGCCTCCGCGAGGAGTTCCTGGGCCTCCTCCATCCGGGCTGTGCCCGGGTCGCTGAAGGCGCCGGGCTTGGGCGGCAGGGTGGAGGGGTCGCGCTCGTCGGCGGGCTTGGCGTTGTAGGCGTCGACGGCCTTGTTGTACGTGGTCGTCTTCTCGTTGTACGCGTCCCTGGCGTCCTCGGACGCCTTGGTCCCGGCCTTCCACTTGTCGATCGCGGTCTGCGCCTGCCCCTGCGCCCATTCCACGGTCCCGGCGAAGGAGTCGAGCGCGCCGGCGGCCTTCTCGAAGGCGTCGGCGGCCTTGAACCACTTGGGCGGCTCGATGGACACGGAGTCCCGGAAGGCGTCGGCGGCCTGCCCCTTGAGCGCGGAAGAGTCGACTCCCTTGAGCCCACCGCCGACCTGGTCGAACGACCCCTGCAACTTCCTCAGATGGGTGGCGGCGGCCCGGATCTTGGACGGACTGCCGTAGATGAGCTTGGTCTTGTCCTCGGTCTGCCCGAGGTCCATCTCGTCGACCTCGGCGCCCATCCGGTTCGCGACGGACCGGGACTTCTCCCGGACCCAGTCCGCCCCGGACTCCCAGCCGACATCGTCCAGCCGGTCACCGGCCCAGTTCCCGGCGTCCTCGACCCGGTCACCGGCCCACTCGACACCGTCCTCGACCGCGTCCTCGACGACATCGGGTGTGAGGTCCCGGACGAAATCCTTGAACCCCATGGCCTAGTTCCCCCCGCCGCCCTGCTGCTCCTGCTGCCGGGCCCGCTCCTCGGGCGATGGCCCGAACATGTCGTCCACGGACCGGTCGAACGCCTGCTGCTCCACACCGAACAGCTCGTTCAGCTGCTCCGCCTGTCGCCCGCCGTTCCCTTCCGTGACGAGTGCCCGCCCGGTGTCCGTCCAGGTCTGCCCGGCCTCGTCGGCGGTCCGCTCGAACGATTCGCGGCTGTAGTCCGGGCTCAGGTAGTCCGGGGTGAACACATCGCCCCAGTCCTGCTGGACGATCTCGTCCTCCGAGGCATGCGGATTCCCGACGCCCGCGTTCACGGCGATCTTCAGCGTGCCCTGGACGTACTGGTCCTCCTCCCACACGATCCCCGCCGCCAGCCCGAGCTTGGCCGCGATCGCGTTGGCGTCCTGGACGAGCGCGCGGACGCCCCACTCCCACCGCTCGCAGAAGTCCTCGAAGTCCACGGACAGCCCGTGATGCCCGGCCTCCATCCCGGTCATCGACAGCTCGGACAGCCCCTTGCCCAGCACCGCACCCGTGCCGTCGCCGATCTCCTTCAACTCGGCCACGGCCCCGCGCAGCCCGCTGGTGATCTTCTGAACGCTGACCGGATCGACGTTGAGGTCTTCAGCCCCCGTACCGCTCACAGCTCCCGCCCCCCGCCGGGTACGCCGGCATCGGCATCGACGGCGACGGCATCCGGAACGATCCCCACGACCGGCGGGAACAACATAGAACCGTCCGGATCAGCCACGTTCACCGCGACCCCGGCCGGCACGCCCATCGCCGGAATGACCTCGTCCAGCAACCGGGCCCCCCGAAACACGGCGTACTCCCAACTCCTGGAGGTTGCCCCGGCAGTCCCCTCCACCACGGCCCGCTCCTCGGCGAACCGGGCCAGAGCGGCCTCATCGGTGAACCCGCACACCCACCGCACCCCGCCGAACTCGGCGGTCCACAACCCGCCCCGGTCGTACGGCACGAGAACGAGAGCCCGCCGCAGCTCACCCACGAGCGCCCCCGGATCCCCGAGCCCGGACCGCCGCTCGGCTATCCGGTCCGCCAGCGCTGCCCCGTCACTCATCGGAAGCCCTCCCCCGTACGTGAGCTGTCACTCTTCGCCTCCGCACACGCTAGGACACCACGCACGACGGCAACCACGCGGTTCCAGTCGTTCCCACAGCCTCCACACCACGGCCCGGCCCCGAACACAAGAAGGGCCCCGGTCGCTGACCAGGGCCTTCATCAAAGAGCGGGTGACGAGAATCGAACTCGCGCTCTGAGCTTGGGAATCAACGCGTTTACAGGTCGCGGCGTCGTTCTGACCAGCGGTAACGGGCGTCAAGGGGGCCTACAGGGGCTTCCCTCGACGCCCGCTATTTGCCGTGGCTGACCGCTCTGACGGGCACGGATCGGGCACGGCGTTGAGTGCCGCCCTCTCGTCCCGAAGTAACTTCAATACGCCAGTGCCGACCCAGGGGTGGCGATGCTGGTGAACTGGTCCCGCAGATCTTCATCCTAGCTTCCCGAAGGACCACCCAGTCACTTCGTTTAGTCGACCCCTCCAGTACATTCCGTTTCCCGGGAGCCCAACTTGGCCAGGTTGATAGATTCGAGCGTCTCGAAGGTGAATGAAGACGGTCGAATCTTTATCTTGGATAGCTTGCTGATAGCGCGGTGCTAGATTTTCGGCCGCAGCTAGCGCTGCTTCCTCTTCCGCTCGTCCGGAGGTCGCTACGTCCTCCCAGGACTTGAAGAAGAGCTCCATTCCGGAAGCCTCCGCAGGCTCCGTGGAATCATCGCCACTCGCCCCGGCGATCTGCTGGCGCATTCCCATGAACCACAGCCAGTTTGGGATGAGGTTGCCGCTTACGGTCAGGCCGCCCACAGTGAGGACAAGGCCGGGGCCGTCCTCCTCGCCCTGCGAAGCATTGATGATATTAACCAGAGAAGTGAGGACGTGATCTGTGTTCGGGTCAAACATCAGTTACTGCTCCGCTCCCTCTTGTTCGAGCTTCGAACCTCTTTTTTTGAGGTTAGAGATCCCCTCATTGCGCGCACTTTCAGGACGCTGCGTTCGATCTGCTGCCCCATGTCAGAGTCGCTGTCTGTCTTTGCGATTTGACGCATGAGCCTTTCAGAGTACGAGCGGCCTCGTGCGGGGAGCATTGCACGTGATTTTCGATTTCCCGTGGCTGCCGTAGTGTTGCTTTCAGTATTCGACGCAGCCTTCACGGTGTAACTTGCGTTTCGTGCGGAGTCCGCCTTTTCCCGCTCTAGTCCTTGCTTGATCCAATGACGCATGAGCTGCGTAACGGGCAGGTCAAGATTCTTCGCCACCGTGCGAATTTCCTGCATCATTGCCTGTTCCATGCGAATAGAGCGAGATGTCATGGGGTAGCGTGCGGGCTCAACTGCGATCTCGCTAGCATCCATGTCCGTGAGGCTGGTTGATTGGAAGTACTCTGCGAGCTCTTCCAATTCACGCTCTCCGCCAACTGAACTCTGGTCCTTGTCAGTCATCTTCATCTCCCTTCGAAGCTCCTGCGTTCACGCGGATGCATGTCGCGAGCCGTGACAACGTAGAAGACGCCTTTGCCGCGAGGGGCAAGGAAGACGGAGAGGTGGCGTCCACTGTCCGTGGTTCCCAGCAGCGCGTAAGTATCGTTCCTTGTGCGGTAGGCCTTAACCGGCTTCGTTTGGCACGCTTCCTCAACCTCGCCAGGGGACACACCGTGCTTGGCGATGTGCTCCTCGTTCCAGTCGTCCCAGATCAGCTCATCGACGCGCACGCCTTGAAAGTAGCACGCCTACCACTTTTCGTACCACGTTGTGGTACGTCTCAAACACAACTACACTCATATCGTCATGAGAGTCGTAAAGTGGACTATTTGCCGCTGCGGAGGCAGCTGTCAGGACGTTAGGGAGCCCGCTCGCACATACCTACTCGCCCAGCTCCCATCCCGTCCGCCTTCGACCCACACTCCGTGGAGCGGTCGTGGTTCAGGGCGTCAAGGTGGAGCGCGCTACTGTACGAACGACCTTGACGCCCTGGGCCGCGACTGCTCGGCTCTGCCTGGGTCGAAGGTGGTCGGGATGGGAGCCCCACGACGCTCGCCACGCTCCGGCCGGCACTCGCGAACGGCGCCCCTCCCATCCCGGAGTCTGAGCGCCCCCGCCGGAGGCATCCTCTTGAAGCCGCGGGCTTGGTTCTCGACTCATGCCCTCGGGCCTACACAGCGGGCGCGCGTCGGCGGCGGCAGCGCCGAGCGGGCCGAAGGCAGGAGCGCGGGCGCAGCCAGAGCCGGGAAGCGCGCCCGGCGGAGCGGAGCGCAGCCGGGTGCCTTGATGAGGTAGAGAAACCTGTAACAGCTCTCGTCGTCAGGCGGGTGCCACGAAGCAGACGGCGTCGACCTGCTTGCCTCCGAAGGTGTGGACGGCCTCACCGATGCGTTGCCAGCCGAGGCGTTCATAGAGGCGGATCGCAGCTGCATCCTTCGTCAAGACCTCCAGCACCAAGCGCAGGCGCCTGTCTCGGGCGTAGGCCGTAGCGGCTTCCATGAGGAGTTTGCCGACTGACGCCTTTCGTGCCTGACGCGCCACGAAGAGTCGGGCCAGGACCCCGATGTGGGAGTCGTCGTCACCGCTCTCTTCCCTCCAGAGCCGAGCTACCTCTTCCCCCGGCTGCGGGCTGTTGATGGCGACATGCCCCACCACATGTCCATCGAGTTCCGCGACCCATGCCGCCAGAAGTCCTCCTGGAGACAGCCAAGCTTCTGGGTCCTTCACCCCTTCGACTGGGTATCCGTCGGATTCGTGTACTGCGGTGAGAACGGTTGCCGCCTCCGCAAGGTCACGTGACTCACGCGGGCGAACTGTGGCCGTTGACATGCGTTTCCCCCTCCAGTGCGGTCTACTCAACCGGCAATTCGTAGAGCAGTCCTGTTTGGTCGGCTCGGTGTACGTACCTGGACACCTCGAACGGCTGCAAGTCCTGATCAAGGCTGGTGTGGAGCACCTCCAGAACCGGCACCCCTGGCAGCAACTGGAGGAACCGGGCTTCCTCTGGCGTCGGCATCCGCGCGCTGATCTCGTCACGGACCCGCGTCATGACGTGCCCTAGATCCTCCAGCCGCCCATAGATTCCGTCCTTACCGGTATTCGGCTGCATGAGCAGGGTGCCCTGCGCCTCGTCCCACCGGAGGTACGTCGAGACGATCTGAACGGGTTCGTCGTCGGCGAAGTAGTGGTTCTCCCGGTGCACGACGCTCTGTTCGGCCGAGGCCACACCGAGGCGCTCCGCCACGTCAAGCGGCGGCGTTTCACGCTCGATGTAGAGCACGTCAATCCTCGGCGTCTTGCCTTGGCGCTGTGCCTCTAGCCGGAAGGGGGTTAGCCCAGTCTCCCGGTTCTTGATCGAGTACCGATCGCTCCCGAATCTGAACAGCTTCTGCGGCTCGCGGACGAACACCCCCCGTCCGTGCTTGGCAGTCACGAGGCCTTGCTCCGCGAGCAGCCGTACAGCCTCGCGCGCCGTGTTGCGAGCGGCCCCGTACTCCTCGGCCAAGGCGCGCTCCGAAGGCAACTTCTCGCCGGCCGGGATCTCTCCGTCGCGGATCCGCCGGCGTAGTTCTTCCGCGATGCGTCTGCTTGCTGGCTGCTGAGTAGGGGTCTCGGACGGGGTCATGCCGACAGCGTAGCAACTGGCTCAAGCCAGAAGCTTGACGGCGCATCCCCTGACGTGCTCAACTGGCTTAAGCCAGTAAGTGGCTCAAGCCAGTTGGGGCTGGCGCTTCTCGTGCTGCCCCACGCGATGAGGGAGACGCTCATGCCGTCCTTCAAGATCGATGTTTCGACCGCTGTCGTGTTCGTGGCGACGCCTCCGACGCCGAAGCTCGTGAGCAAGCAGACCGGTGAGATCGCGATCGACCGGGAGACCGGTGCCCCGCTCGCGACGGTGGGTCTGCTGGTCGCGGACGAGGGAGAGGGCAACCTCTACCAGGTGACCGTGCCGAACACGGGCGTCCCGGAGAACCTGGCCCCGGGCACCCCGGTCACGGTGGTCGGCCTCAAGGCCCGGGACTGGGAGAACACGTTCAACGGCCAGACCCGGCACGGGATCAGCTTCCGTGCGGTGGCTGTGACCCCGCTGGGGGCCTGATCATGTCGGACCTGTCCACGGTGATCGAGGTGGCGGGGGCCTTATCGGCTGCCGGTGGCCTCGGTTACGCGAAGGCCCGGTCTCCTCGGGTGTTCTGGTCGCTGGTCGGTGCTCCGGTCGCCCGGGTCCGGTTCTCGGTGACGTATCGGGCGACGATGGATGTGTGCGGGCTGACGGTCCAGCCGTCCCGCCTGCGGGCGTTCATGGTCCGCAACGTGGCCCGTCAGGAGGTCCAGCCGGTTCCCCCGCAGGTCCGCCGGGTCCGCTACTCCTCGACCGGGATGCGGGCGACGCTTCGCCTCCCGGCTGGTCTGGAGCCTGCCGACGTGTCCGCCGCCTCCGAACGGCTCCGCCACGCCTGGGGCGTCCACTCCGTCCATGTGGTGGAGGTGAAGCCCGGGTTCGTGGAACTGAGGATGACCGGCTACGACGTGCTGCGCCGGGTGAAGATGCCCCGCCGCCTGCCTCGCAACACCACCGCCGGTCCGCTGGTCGTGCCGGTGGCGCTGCGCGAGGACGGTACGGCGTTCGTCCGGGACTACCAGAAGGTCCCGCACGCCCTGACGGTCGGCGCGAACCAGTCGGGCAAGTCGATGTATCAGCGCAACCTCATCTCCGGCCTCGCCAAGCTCCCCGTCGGCCTGGTCGGCATCGACTGCAAACGGGGAGTCGAACAGCGCGGCTACGCACCCCGCCTCTCCGCCCTCGCGATCACCCCGGACGAGGCTGACGGCCTGCTGGAAGCCCTCGTGGGCGAGATGGAAGACCGCTTCGACCTCCTCAGCAGCCACGGTGTCTCGGACCTGTGGGGCCTGCCTGCGAAGGTGCGCCCGGTGCCCTTGTTTGTCCTGGTCGATGAGGTCGCGGAGCTGTTCCTCGTGGCTGCGAAGAAGGATGAGGAGCGGCGGGACCGGATGGTGATGCGGATGATCCGGCTCGCGCAGATGGCCCGCGCGGTCGGGATCTTCCTGGAGGTCTGTGGGCAGCGCTTCGGCTCCGACCTCGGCAAGGGAGCTACCGCCCTGCGGGCTCAGCTCACCGGGCGTGTGGTGCACCGGGTCAACGACAAGCAGACCGCCGAAATGGCGCTCGGGGACATCGCCCCCGAAGCGGTCTTCGCCGCCACCACCATCCCGCCGGACCGTCCCGGTGTCGCGGTGGCCGGGGACTCCTCCGGCGGCTGGTCCCGCATCCGCACCCCCGCCATGACCCCGGCCGAAGCCGTCGCGGTCTGCGCCGAGTTCGCGCACCTCACCCCGCACCTTGCCGCTCTGGCACTCTTCCGGCCGGCCGTCTCCGCCGCCCCGGCCCCGGGCTCCCCGCTCCTCAAGCCCCGCCCGGCAACCAGCTAACACTCCACCCTGCACCGCCAGTTGGCGTGACTGTCTCGCGCCAGGTCCCTACCCCGCCCATGTCTGGAACCGGAAGGAACCACCGCCATGGCCACCCGTCGGACCACCACCAAGCCCCCGAAGAACACCCAGCCCGCGTCGGTTGTCTGCTCGCCGTGTGACGGGTCCGGGATGGTCGCCGCCACGGTCCGCGTCGGACGCAAGCGCCGCCCGGTCGGACAGCAGGACGGCATCTGCCTCAACTGCCTCGGCTCCGGCACCGCTCCCGACGCCTGACCACCCCACGCCCCGGTGCCCGGCGGCGGCCCCTGTTCCCCGCCCGGCACCGGCCACCCCTCGAAAGGAGGTGAACCCCTATGTCCCGCATTCGTATCGACGCCGTACTCATCCAGGCCGTGATTGCCGGTGCCCTGTCCTTCGCGCACCTGCACGATCTGGCGGAGGCGGCTGGGCAGGACGGCTGGAAAGCCTGGGCCTACCCCGTCAGCGTCGACCTCCTGCTGGTCGCGGCCTGGCGTCGCATGCGTGCCACCGCCGACAACCGGGCCGCCTGGGCGTGGTTCGTCATCGCCCTGGCCGCGTCCCTCGGCGCAAACGTCGCCACCGCCGGACTCCTCGACCTCAACGACGTCCCGGCCTGGTTGCGCATCCTCGTCGCCGGCTGGCCCGCCCTCGCCTTCCTCGGCGGCACCCTCCTCGTCCACGCTCCGACCACCGCGCCCGCCGAACCGGACCCCGCGCCGGCTGCCGCGCCGCTGGCTGCTCCGGCCGCTGAGCCGGTCCCGGACGTGACGGTGGAACGGGCTCCCGACCCGGCTCCGGAACTCCCGCCGGCACCGGCCGCCGACCCCGCCCCGGTGCCTGTTCCGGCTCCTGCCCCGGCGGCTGTTCCGCCGGCGCTGCTCGACCACGCCCGGAAGCTCTCCGACGCCCACCACGCCACGACCGGTGCCCGGATCGACTCGGCCACCCTGCGCGCCCGCCTCGGCGTCCCCGCACCCCTCGCTGACGCCATTACCGCCCAACTCGCCTAATCCATAAGGAGGTTCCTGCGATGCCGCGTCCGAATCGCTTCACGAACGTGGTCCGCTTCGGTCCCGTTCAGGTCGGCACCTACTACGACGGCCGGGGCCGCACCAAGCACGTCGCCGCCTGCACCGCCCCCCGCTGCGACTTCTCCGCCGACTACCACGGCCGCGCCGCCGCCGAACTCGCCGCCCGCACCCACCGCTGCAACCCCTGACAGGAGGCCCCACCCGTGTTCACCCCGAAGATCCCGCCCCCGGACACCGCACCCACACCCGGAACGTCCCTCGTCCCGCCGCTCACCGGCCTCGTGCACCCTCCGGCCTGCACCTGCCACCACACCCCGACCACCCCGGCCCCGGTTCCGGCTGCTCCGCCCGCTGGTCCGGCTGTTCGGTTCACCCCGGGCTCGCTGCTCGTCGCCGCCGCCGGCGGGACCGCCGTGGTCTTGGTCGTCGGGACGGTCCTGGTCTCGATGCTGCTGGCGACCGCGATCACCGCCGCCTCGGTCGCCGTGTGCGCCGTGGTCCTGCGCTCGCTGCTCAACCGCCCGAACAACCGCTGACAGCCCCCGGGGCGGCTTCCACCGCCAAGTTTCCGCCGCCCCGGGCGCCCACCACTTCCAGATCCAACGGACCCGAAAGGGAGATCCCATCATGCCCCAGCACACCCTGCCCCGGCCGATCTGCGGCCACTGCGACGGCTTCCCCACCGTCACTATCACCACCGGCCAGACCACCCCCGACGGACAGCGCCAGACCATCGCCGCGAACTGCCCCGCCTGCCAGGGCACCGGCCACACCTCCACCGCTCGCGCCCACACCCGGGTCGGGGCGTGAGCGCCATGGCCGACCTGACCCCCACCCCGGACCGCCCTGGCCTCCACGTCAGCAAGCCGTCCCCGAACGCCCCGGCTACCGGCTCGGCCGTCTGCCACTGCGGGGCCACCGCCACCGCGACGGGCGACAGCCAGGTCAAGGCCCTGGTCGAGGGCTACACCGCGAACCATGGCCCGGCCCACCGCAACGGGGGTGGACGCCGATGAGTACCGCTCCCGCTCACGTGCTGGACCTGTTCGCCGGTCCCGGCGGCTGGTCCCAGGGATTACGCGCCCTGGGTGTCCGGGACATCGGGCTGGAGATCGACGCAGCCGCCTGTGCCACCCGCCGGGCGGCCGGGCACCTCACGATCCGGACCGATGTCGCCGCCTACCCCACCGCGCCGCTGGCCGGGAAGGTTGCCGGGCTGATCGGGTCGGCCCCGTGCCAGCCGTTCAGCGCGGCGGGTCTCGGTGCCGGACATGACGACATGGACCTGTGCCACCAGGCCCTGGACGACCTCGCCCGTGGAAGGGACACCCGCCATCTCCTCCGGGTCAGGTGCTCGGACCCCCGATCGCTCCTGGTCGCCGAACCCCTGCGCTACGCACTGGACCTCCACCCGGAATGGGTCGCCCTGGAGGAAGTCCCGGCGGCCCTGCCCCTCTTCCGCCACACCGCCGCACTCCTGCGGACCGCCGGATACTCGACCTGGGCCGGAATCCTCAACGCGGCCGACTACGGAGTCCCCCAGACCCGCCGCCGCGCCTTCCTCCTGGCCTCCCGCCACCACACCGTCACCCCGCCCGAAGCCACCCACGCCCGCTCCGCCGAACCCGAAAGCCTCTTCGGCCCTGGACGGCTGCCCTGGGTCTCGATGGCCGATGCCCTCGGCTGGGGAGCAACTGACCGTACCGCCCCCACCGTCACCGCCGGCGGCGGCAAAAGCGGCGGCGCCGAACCCTTCCCCACCGCAGCCCGCAACGCACTCCTGGCCGAGCAGGAACGGGGCGCGTGGGCCCTGCGCAACGGCAACCAGCCCAACGCCACCGTCCGGGGCATCCACGAGCCCGCCCCGACCGTCGCCTTCGGCCACAACTCCGCCCGCATCACCTGGACACGCAGCCACCCCGACACACCCGAATCCGTACGGATCACGGTCACCGAAGCCGCCGCACTCCAGAGCTTCCCGCCCGGCTACCCCTTCCAGGGCACCAGGACCAAGCAGTTCGAGCAGGTCGGCAACGCGGTTCCCCCGCTCCTGGCCACCACCGTCCTCACCAGCGTGCTCACCCCCGCCGCCCTGGAGGTGGCCGCATGAGTGACACCGCCACCATGGCGGGCCTGGACCCGGCTACCCTCACCGACCTGCTGAGGGTGGCCGGGTCTCCCGGCTTCGACCGCCTCACCGAACAACTCCGCCGCACCGGCGGCTGCTCCCAGCCCATCCACCTCACCGGCGCCACCAAGACCATCGACCGGGCAACCGGCACCCTGCTGCACCACTACTCCACGGACACCGAACCGGGTGGGCGCCTCCGGATCGCCTGTGGCAACCGCCGTGCCTCCCGCTGCCCCGCCTGCGCCTGGACCTACGCAGGCGACACCTACCACCTCATCCGCGCCGGCCTCACCGGCGACCCCGACAAGGGCACCCCGACCACGATCAGGGATCACCCCCGGGTCTTTGCCACGCTGACGGCCCCGTCGTTCGGCCCGGTCCACAACCGGCCCGGCAACCGCACCTGCCGCTGCGGCACCCGGCACACCGAGGACGCCCCGGAGCTGGGCACGCCGCTCGACCCGGACACCTACGACTATGCGGGGGCGGTGCTGTGGAACAACCACGCCTCCGACCTCTGGCGCTACTTCACGATCTACCTCCGCCGCGAAATCGCCCGCCGCGCCGGGCTTACCCAGAAAGCCGCCCGCGAACAGTCCAAGGTGTCCTTCGGGAAGGTCGCGGAGTACCAGAAGCGCGGAGCCGTGCACTTCCACGCGGTGATCCGCTTCGACGGACCCGAAGGCCCCGACACCCCACCCCCGGCCTGGGCCACCCTCGACCTCCTGGACGACGCAATCCGCGCCGCCGCCGCACGCGTCGAAGTGGCTGTGCCGGCCGTTCCGGAAGCCGGGATCAACGACGGCTGGACGCTGCGGTGGGGCACACAGCTCGACGTGCAGCCGATCGGCGCATTCGGCAACGGCGAAGACCTCACCGAACAAGCCGTCGCCTCCTACGTCGCCAAGTACGCCACCAAAGCCGCCGAGACGACCGGGACCGTCGACCACCGGGTCGGCAACAAGGAAGCCCTGGTGCTGCTCGACGTGCCCGAGCATCCCCGGCGGCTGATCGAGGCGTGCCTCGACCTGCATCACGCCTACCCGGAACGCAAGCTCCGCGACTGGGCCCACATGCTCGGCTTCCGCGGCCACTTCTCCACCAAATCCCGCGCCTACTCCACCACCCTCGGCGCCCTTCGCCAGGTCCGCGCCGACTACCGCGCCGCCGAACAACGCGCCGCCCTCGGCCTCCCCGACCCCGACGACCACCCGGAAGCCACCACGCTCACGCTCGCGCACTGGGCCTACGCCGGACACGGCCACACCCCCGGCGAATCCTGGCTCGCCGCCAACATCCACCGCGACATCCAGCACAACCGCGAAACCGCCCGCGAACACCGTGCCGAACTCGAAGAGACAGGGGAATGCTGATCATGACGAACAGGCTGCTGACCGTTGAGCAGGTTGCCGAACTGCTCGGCACGACCGCTCGGTTCCCGCGCCGGCTTATCGCGGAGAGGCGCATTGAGTACGTGAAGGTGGGCCGTCACGTCCGGATCGCGGAGCATGTGGTGGAGGCGTTCGTGGCCGCCCACACGGTCACGCCCGCGCGTCGTCTGCGGGGTGTCGCCTGATGGCGGGCAAGAAGCGGCAGTTCGGCCGCGTGCGCAAGCTCCCCTCGGGTCGGTACCAGGCTCGCTACCTGGGCCCGGACGGCATCGACCGCCCGGCGCCCGAGACGTTCCGGACCAAGCGGGACGCTGATGACTGGCTTGCCGACCGGCAGAGTGAGGTTCGGTCAGGGGACTGGCGCGACCCTGACGCCGGCAAGGTGAACTTCGGTGATTACGCCCTCCGGTGGGTGGAGGAGCGTGGCCTCGCAGCGACGACGGACGAGCTGTACCGCCGCCTGCTCCGGCTGCACCTCCTGCCGACCTTCGACGGGGTCGACCTCGACAAGATCACGCCGCCCGGCGTCCGGACCTGGCGTACCGAGAGGCTGAAAGCGACGGAGGCACCGACAACGGTGGCCAAGTCGTACCGGCTCCTCAAGGCGATCATGGAGACCGCCGTGGACGACGAGCTGATCCGTCGCAACCCGTGCCGGATCAAGGGCGCGGGCAAGGAGTCGGCGGAGGAACGCCCCACGGCCACCGTCCCCCAGGTCGATGCCCTGGCCGACGCGATGGGTCCCCGGTGGCGGCTGATGGTCTACATCGCCGCGTACGGACCGGCCCGGCCCGAGGAACAGGCGGCGATGCGTCGCCCGGACGTGGACCTGGAGAGCGTTGGCGTCTGGGTTCGTACGGCTGAACCTGAGCTGACCACGGGCCGCCGCGCTCCGGGAGACACCAAGTCGGCGGCCGGTCGGCGGTTCCTCGTGCTGCCGGCGTTCATGGCGACCGATCTGGAGCGCCATCTCGACTGGTACGCGGAGAAGGCGCCGGACGGGTTGCTGTTCGTGGGGGAG
The DNA here is from genome assembly GCF_055577965.1 of Streptomyces sp. NPDC033165. Classification (NCBI taxonomy): domain Bacteria; kingdom Bacillati; phylum Actinomycetota; class Actinomycetes; order Kitasatosporales; family Streptomycetaceae; genus Streptomyces; species Streptomyces sp. NPDC033165. Next base: position 318,050 of record NZ_JBVIPK010000003.1, on the reverse strand, counting down.
AGGGGCAAGCCGTTCCGCCGCTCCACCTTCGGCCGGAAATGGCGCAAGGCGCGGGCCAGGGTCGGCCTGCCGGAGAACTTCCGCTTCTACGACCTCCGGCACACCGGGCACACCCTCTCGACCCGGTCCGGGGCGACCCTCAAGGACACGATGGTGCGGGCCGGCCAGTCCACCGAGCGGGCCGCGCTGATCTACCAGCACTCCGACACCGAGCGGCAGAAGGAGGTGGCCGACGGCATCGACGCTCACGTGCGCGCCGCACGGCTCCGGGCACAGGAGGAGCAGGCCAAGCAGCGATCGGGCACGGAACGGGCACGCGACGCCTGAAGTGGTCCAGACAACAAACAAGGCCCGGGTCGATGACCTGGGCCTTAGTCGTGGAGCGGGTGACGAGAATCGAACTCGCGCTCTGAGCTTGGGAAGCTCATGTTCTACCATTAAACTACACCCGCGAAGCATGCCGATGATCACCGGCGCTGCACCGCTCAACACTCTACCCCATGTCAGGCCCCCGGCGGATGAGCCGTGGGGTCTCCTTCTCGTGTGCGCGGAGTGGGGAGCGGGGTGGACGAGGGTGTGGTGGGCGGGAGTTGGGGGCGTAGCGTGGGGGGTCGGAGTGCCGTGTGGGGCGGCGTCCTGTTCATCCCCTAATGTGGCCTTCTCGTCCATATGTGGTTGGGGAAGGGACTTGATGCAGTCGATGGAGCGCACCCTCGTCCGCTGTGCCGAAGGGCACGTTTTCGCTACCTCGTCGTTCCCGATGCAGCAGCTCGGGGCCGACCGGATCGGGCCGGGGCGGTTGATCCGGTGTCCTCGGTGTGCCCGGTTGCGGCAGGCGGTGCCGGTGGCCGTCGAGCGGCGGTAGGGGCGAGGGCGGGAAGAGGCGCGGAGCAGTGCGCGCGGGTGGTCCGGTTGGGGCGGGCTCGCGCGTTCTGCGTATCCTCGGGACGTGCTTCTCTCAGACAAGGACATCCGGGCCGAGATCGACGCCGGCCGAGTCCGTATTGATCCGTACGACCCTTCGATGGTGCAGCCGTCGAGCATCGACGTGCGGCTGGACCGCTACTTCCGGGTGTTCGAGAACCACCGGTACCCGCACATCGACCCGGCGGTGGAACAGCCTGATCTGACCCGCACCGTCGAGCCGGAGGGCGATGAGGCTTTCATCCTGCACCCGGGCGAGTTCGTGCTGGCGTCCACGTACGAGGTGATCTCGCTCCCCGACGATCTGGCCTCGCGGCTGGAGGGCAAGAGCTCGCTCGGGCGGCTCGGGCTGGTGACGCACTCGACGGCCGGGTTCATCGACCCCGGGTTCTCCGGTCACGTCACGCTGGAGCTGTCGAACCTCGCCACGCTGCCGATCAAGCTGTGGCCGGGTATGAAGATCGGGCAGCTGTGCATGTTCCGGCTGACCTCGCCCTCCGAGTTCCCGTACGGCTCCGAGCGGTACGAGTCGCGGTACCAGGGGCAGCGGGGGCCGACGGCCTCGCGGTCGTTCCAGAACTTCCATCGGACCCAGGTGTGATCAACCATGGCTAGTGACGTGCGGGAAAACCTTACTTACGAGGGCTTCGGGCGGGCCGTGCGCGAGCTGGCGCAGGCCGTCGCCGACGACGGCTACGAGCCCGACGTCGTGCTCAGCATCGCGCGCGGCGGGGTCTTCGTCGCGGGCGGGCTCGCCTACGCGCTGGACTGCAAGAACATCCACCTGGTGAACGTGGAGTTCTACACCGGGGTGGGGACCACCTTGGAGATGCCCGTCATGCTGGCGCCCGTGCCCAATGCGATCGACTTCTCCCAGAAGAAGGTTCTGATCGCGGACGACGTCGCCGACACCGGCAAGACGCTCAAGCTCGTCCACGACTTCTGCGTCGAGCACGTCGCCGAGGTGCGCAGCGCCGTCATCTACGAGAAGTCCCACTCCCTCGTGAAGTGCGAGTACGTGTGGAAGAAGACCGATGAATGGATCAACTTCCCGTGGAGTGTGGAGAAGCCCGTCGTCCGGCGGGACGGACAGGTCCTCGACGCTTAGCGCCTGTCCCTGAGCCTGTTCCGCGCACGCGGCACGAAGAGGCCCCCGGAGCGCCGCGCGCTTCGGGGGCCCTCTCGCGTCGTTGCTCAGATCGTGCCCAGCTTGATGATCGACAGCAGCGCGATCAGCTGGATCGCCGACGCCCCCAGCGCCTTCGGCCACGGCAGGTCGTGCGACTTGCTCACCATCGACGTGAACAGCGCCCCGGCCGCCAGCCAGGTCAGCCAGCCCAGGATCTGGACCAGGGCGTTCTCGCCGCCCAGGAAGACGGCGAAGAGCAGGCGCGGCGCGTCCGTGATCGACATGATCAGCATCGACAGGCCCACCGTCGGCTGCCACGCGCCCGTGCCGCCCAGCTGGCGGGCCAGGGTGTGGGTCACCGCGCCGAGGACCAGGCCGCCGATGACGAAGCCGACGCCGGTGAAGATGACGTACGGGACGGCCGTCGAGATCGTCGCGTTGATCGCCTCGTCGCGCGCCTGGTCGAAGCCGAACAGCGCGAGCAGGCCGTAGAGGAACGTGACGACCAGCGCCGGGCCCCAGACCGGGTAGTCCCGCATCTGCCAGAACGTCGGGCCGGGGCGCGTCACGATGCCGGTCAGCAGTTCCTTCCAGCGCAGGCGCGGGCCCGCGGGCTGGGCGGGGGCGTGACCGGCGCGGTAGGTGTTGCCGTCGCCGTACGGGTCCTCGTCGACGCGGAACGCCTGTGTGTGGCCCGGGTTGTTGGCGTACGGGTCGTGGGGGGCGGGGTCCGCGTACGGGTCGCCGAAGTACTCCGGCTCGTCGTGGCCGCCGTGCCCCTGTCCGTGGTGCCCATGCCCGTGCCCCTGTCCGTATCCGGCCCGGCCCCGCGGGGCGTAGCCGCCGCCGTCGTCGTACGGGGCGCCCTGCGGGGCTCCGTACGGCGGTGGCGCCGAGCCGTTGCCCGGGCCTCCTGCCGTCGGCCACGGCTGAGCTCCGTACGGCGGCTGCGGTGCCTGCCCTCCGTACGGCTGCTGCCGCTGCTGCTGCGGTTGTTGCGGGGTGCGGTTGTCCCGGCCGCGTCCGATCCTGAATCCAGCCACCCGTCGAACGTACCTGGTCGTCGGGGGCGGGGAGCGGGGGCCCGGGGAACCCGTCCGCCATTGCGGCCCAGCTGTGACATCCCCTAGGGGCCGCCGGGAAGCAGGGGGAGGGGGTGTCAGGGGGAGTTCAGGGGAGGAACAGCGCCGTGGAGAAGGTGACCAGGGGGCCCTTCGTGTTACCCGCCGGGTAGAGGGCGATCAGGTCCTGCCGCTCGCCCCGGTACGTCCGCACCACCGTGTCCGTCCTCCTGTCGCCGTCGTAGTCGCCGTGCGCCAGGAGCGTGGTGCGGGTGCCTGTGGTGCCCGTGGTGCCCGTGGTGTTCAGGGGGGTCTTGGGGAGTTTCTCCGCCGCGAACGTGTACGCGCCGCCCGGGCGCACCGGGCCCTTCGCCGAGCCGAGGAGCAGGGTGCCCTGGTCCGCCCGGCCGGGGGTGTGCGGGCGGGTGGTGGCGACGAGGTCGTCGTAGCCGTCCCCGTCGGTGTCCCGCCTGGGCTCGGGGGCGTAGAGGTACGGGCCGCCGTCCGGCAGCAGTTCCGCGCTGCGCGGGGCCCCGGTGCGGGCGAACGGGCCGTGCAGGAAGGTGACCTGGCCGGCGCTGGCGGTGACCGCGAGGTCGGTCCGGCCGTCCCCGTCGAAGTCGCCGCACACCGGCAGCTCGGGCCACTCGTTGCCGAACCTCGCCTGCTGCGGGATGCGCAGGGTGACCGCCTTGCCGGTGAGGCCCTCGGGCGATCCGAAGAGGAGCTGGAGGGGTACGGGCGGGGCGCCGATGCCGTTGTACGGGGGGTCGGTGGAGACGATCAGGTCTGTGAAGCCGTCCTGGTCCAGGTCGCAGGCCGCCTCGGAGTCGAACGCGGCGGGCAGGGCGTCGCCGGACTTCGCCGCGTTCGCGCGGGCGCTCAGCAGCTGGCGGGCGGCCGGGTCCAGGGGGCGGTCGTCGGTGCCGTAGACGATGCCGATGCCCGCGTCGTCGCCGTGGCTGTCCTCGGGGGCCTTCACCAGGTCGTCGATGACCAGGTCGCGGTGGCCGTCGCCGTTGAAGTCGTACGGGACGCGGCTGCCGGTGCCGCGGGGGACGGGGATGCGGGGGGTGCCCGCCCGGGCTTGCGCCTGGGCCTGGGCTTGTGGCGGGGTGTCGCCGTTCTTGGCGCCGGACGGGGTGCCGGCCGTGGACGCGCCTGCGCAGGCCGTGAGCGTCAGCAGCAGGGCCGTGCAGCCCGCGGTGAGGGCGGCGGTGGTGGTCCTGGTCGTGGCCGTCGCCATGGCCTTCGCCTTCGGGGGCGTGAGGTGCGTGATGCGTCTGCGCACGGGAGGCCTCGTCCGTCGTCGTCCGGTGGTGCGGGTGCTTCCGGCGCGGGCCCGAGCTCTGGGGGCGCGGCGGATCGTCCGGGGCACATGATGCTCCAGATACGTCGTCGCGTACATGTCCGGACTCACATGCGGCGGTCGTCACGTCCCGGGCGTCCCCGGTACGTGCGGTCTCCGGGCACGGAGAAGCGGCCGGTCCTGCCCCCGAGGCAGGTCCGGCCGCTCATCACGCCGATGCGTTACGTCACTTTGCCGGTTCGGGCTCCGGTGCGTCCACCTGGTCCGGGTCGCCGGTCGGGTCGGTGGGGGTCTTCACGGACTCCAGGAGGAGCTGGGAGACGTCCACGACCTGGATGGACTCCTTGGCCTGGCCGTCGTTCTTCTTGCCGTTGACGGAGTCGGTGAGCATGACGAGGCAGAACGGGCAGGCGGTGGAGACGATGTCCGGGTTGAGGGCGAGGGCTTCGTCGACGCGCTCGGTGTTGATGCGCTTGCCGATGCGTTCCTCCATCCACATCCGGGCGCCGCCGGCGCCGCAGCAGAAGCCGCGTTCCTTGTGGCGGTGCATCTCCTCGTTCCGCAGGCCCGGGACCTTCGCGATGATCTCGCGCGGCGGGGTGTAGATCTTGTTGTGCCGGCCCAGGTAGCACGGGTCGTGGTACGTGATGAGGCCCTCGACCGGGGTCACGGGGATCAGCTTGCCCTCGTCGATGAGGTGCTGGAGCAGCTGGGTGTGGTGGATGACCTCGTACTCGCCGCCGAGCTGCGGGTACTCGTTGGCGATGGTGTTGAAGCAGTGCGGGCAGGTCGCGACGATCTTCTTCGACGACTTGGGCTTCTTCGTCGTCTCGTCTTCATCGTCCTCGCCGTACGCCATGTTCAGCATCGCGACGTTCTCCTGGCCGAGCTGCTGGAACAGCGGTTCGTTGCCCAGGCGGCGGGCGGAGTCACCGGTGCACTTCTCGTCGCCGCCCATGATCGCGAACTTGACGCCCGCGATGTGGAGGAGTTCGGCGAAGGCCTTGGTGGTCTTCTTGGCGCGGTCCTCCAGGGCGCCGGCGCAGCCGACCCAGTAGAGGTAGTCGACCTCGGTGAGGTCTTCGACGTCCTTGCCGACGATGGGGACCTCGAAGTCGACTTCCTTGGTCCACTCGACGCGGGCCTTCTTGGCCAGGCCCCAGGGGTTGCCCTTCTTCTCCAGGTTCTTGAGCATCGTGCCCGCCTCGGAGGGGAACGCGGACTCGATCATGACCTGGTAGCGGCGCATGTCGACGATGTGGTCGATGTGCTCGATGTCGACGGGGCACTGCTCGACGCAGGCGCCGCAGGTGGTGCAGGACCACAGGACGTCGGGGTCGATGACGCCGTTCTCCTCGGCGGTGCCGATCAGCGGGCGTTCGGCCTCGGCGAGGGCGGCCGCGGGGACGTCCCTGAGCTGCTCCTCGGTGGCTTTCTCGTTGCCTTCCATGTCCTTGCCGCCGCCTGCCAGGAGGTAGGGGGCTTTGGCGTGCGCGTGGTCGCGCAGCGACATGATGAGGAGTTTGGGGGAGAGGGGCTTGCCGGTGTTCCAGGCGGGGCACTGGGACTGGCAGCGGCCGCACTCGGTGCAGGTGGAGAAGTCGAGGATGCCCTTCCAGGAGAACTGCTCGACCTGGGAGACGCCGAAGGTGTCGTCCTCGCCCGGGTCCTCGAAGTCGATCTCCTTGCCGCCCGAGGTCATCGGCAGCAGCGCGCCGAGCGCGACATCGCCGTCCGCGTTCCGCTTGAACCAGATGTTCGGGAACCCGAGGAACCGGTGCCAGGCCACACCCATGTTCGTGTTCAGCGAGATGGTGATCGCCCAGATCATCGTCGTACCGAGCTTGATCATCGCGAACAGGTAGACCAGGTTCTGGAGCGTTCCGACGCTCAGCCCCTTGAAGGCCAGGACCAGGGGGTACGAGGCGAAGTACGCGGGGTCGTAGCTGTCGACGTGGTGGAGGGCGCCCTCCAGGCCGCGCAGCGCCATGATGGCGGTGCCGATGACGAGGATGACGATCTCGACGAAGTACGCCTGGCCCATCTTGGAGCCCGTGAAGCGCGACTTGCGGCCCGCCCGCGAGGGGAGGTTCAGCTGGCGGATCGCGATCAGCACGATGATGCCGAGGGTCGTGCCGAGCGCGATGAACTCGATGTAGAGCTCGTACGGGAGGAAGCCGCCGATGACCGGCAGCACCCAGTCCGCCTTGAACAGCTGGCCGTACGCCGTGACGATCGTCAGGCCCAGCGTCAGGAAGCCGACGGCGACGAACCAGTGGGCGACGCCCACGACGCCCCAGCGGTTCATCCGCGTGTGGCCGACGAACTCCTTGATCAGGGTGATCGTCCGCTGCTTGGGGTCGTCGGTGCGGCTGCCTGCCGGTACTGCCTGTCCCAGACGGACGAAGCGGTAGATCTGCACGATGGCTCGGGTGATGAGCGCAACGCCGACGACCGTCAGCACCAGCGACACGATGATCGCGGCGAGTTGCATGAGTAGGGCTCCTCGGGCCTGCGAGAGCGGGATCCAGTTACGTACGTGCTACTGCCCACTACTACTAAGCAGTAACTTATTTGGTCTGTGCTGACACTATCCACTTAGTCCACCCCGCTGTAGCCGGGCGGGCGGTGATCTGTGTCGCTCAGGTGTGCCTTGGTTGCGCCTTGGGCTGTGCCCCGGGTGCTGCGGGCGGTGTCCCGGGTGGCGTCTCGGTCGGGCGGGCCTCCCGGAGGGTCGTCCGCAGGGTGTTGCGTACGGCCTCCGTCAGGATCGCCAGGTCGAGTACTACTCCATGGTGCTCTGCGTAGTGCTGGTCCAGCAGGGCGGGGTCGTCCCACGGCATGCCCGAGCGGGCGCGCACCTGGGCCAGGCCGGTCAGCCCCGGCCGCAGCTCCTGCCGCCACTGCCGGGCTCCGGGGTGCGCGGACCGGGGGTCGCCCGGGGCCAGCGGGGCGGGGCCGACGAGGGCGAGGTCGCCCCGTACGACGTGGGGGAGCCGGGAGAGCGCGTCCAGCCGGAGCCGTCGGGTGCGCAGGCTGCGGAGCTCGAAGACCCTGCCGTCCAGACCGGTCCGGGGGCTGCGGTCCCAGGCGCCGCCCGGGGTGCGCCGGGCGGTCAGGATGAAGGCGCCGACGGCTACGGCGGGGGCGGTCAGGACCAGCAGGGCGGTGCCGAGGACCAGGTCCAGCAGCCGTTCGGCCGTCGTGCGGGGGGTGAGGCGGTCCGCCAGGCGTTCCGCCCGGTCCAGGAGGCCGGTCAGGCGGGCGGCGGGGCGCGAGGGGAAGTGGCCGCGCGCTGTTGCCGGGTTCGAGCGGGTGGCGGCGGGAGGGGCGGCGGGGCCGGTGGCGGGTGTGCGGGGTGCGGCCGGTGGCGGGGCGGTCGGTGGCGGTGCGGCTTCCGCGGGGCGGGGCTGTGGTGGCACCGGTGCCTGTGTGCGTACGGGGTTCTGCCCCTGCCTCCTGCGCTTCTCCTTCCGCTTCTCCTTCTGCCTGTTCTGTCGTACGCGCCGCTTCCTCGCGTTCTGCATCGCGCCCACCCGGGGTTCGAGGTTCGATGGTGTGACGATCCACGGTGAAACCTACCGGTCGGGGACGGTTGTGACCGTCTCGCGGCGTTTTGTGACAGAACGATCCCACGGCGGGGCGGTGGGGTGCGGGGTGTGCGAGGGGTGTGGCGTACGCGGGTGTGTCCGTGGGGCGGGAGCGGGGGCGATGTGTGGTCCGGATAAGCACTTAAGTTGAGCCCGACCGACTCAGGTCTGTTGACTAGGGGGCGGGTGTCATGCATTCTTGAGTCAGATCCACTCAAGTAGTCAGTTGGAGGAATTGAAATGGCACGTGCGGTCGGCATCGACCTGGGCACGACTAACTCCGTCGTCAGCGTTCTCGAAGGCGGCGAGCCCACCGTCATCACCAACGCCGAAGGCGCCAGGACCACGCCGTCCGTCGTCGCCTTCGCCAAGAACGGCGAGGTGCTCGTCGGCGAGGTCGCCAAGCGCCAGGCGGTCACCAACGTCGACAGGACCATCCGCTCCGTCAAGCGCCACATGGGCACTGACTGGAAGATCGACCTGGACGGCAAGAGCTTCAACCCGCAGCAGATGAGCGCCTTCATCCTGCAGAAGCTGAAGCGCGACGCCGAGTCGTACCTGGGCGAGAAGGTGACCGACGCGGTCATCACCGTCCCGGCGTACTTCAACGACTCCGAGCGTCAGGCGACCAAGGAGGCCGGTGAGATCGCGGGCCTCAACGTCCTGCGCATCGTCAACGAGCCGACCGCCGCCGCCCTGGCGTACGGCCTGGACAAGGACGACCAGACGATCCTCGTCTTCGACCTCGGTGGCGGCACCTTCGACGTGTCCCTCCTGGAGATCGGTGACGGCGTCGTCGAGGTGAAGGCCACCAACGGTGACAACCACCTCGGTGGTGACGACTGGGACCAGCGCGTCGTCGACTACCTGGTGAAGCAGTTCGCCAACGGGCACGGCGTGGACCTGTCCAAGGACAAGATGGCTCTCCAGCGTCTCCGTGAGGCCGCGGAGAAGGCGAAGATCGAGCTCTCGTCCTCGACCGAGACCACGATCAACCTGCCCTACATCACGGCGTCCGCCGAGGGCCCGCTGCACCTGGACGAGAAGCTCACGCGCTCGCAGTTCCAGCAGCTGACCTCGGACCTCCTGGACCGCTGCAAGACCCCGTTCCACAACGTCATCAAGGACGCGGGCATCCAGCTCTCCGAGATCGACCACGTCGTTCTCGTCGGTGGCTCCACCCGTATGCCCGCCGTCGCCGAGCTCGTCAAGGAGCTGACCGGCGGCCAGGAGGCGAACAAGGGTGTGAACCCGGACGAGGTCGTCGCCATCGGCGCCTCGCTCCAGGCCGGTGTCCTCAAGGGCGAGGTCAAGGACGTCCTGCTCCTCGACGTCACCCCGCTCTCCCTCGGCATCGAGACCAAGGGAGGGATCATGACCAAGCTCATCGAGCGCAACACCACGATCCCGACCAAGCGTTCCGAGATCTTCACGACGGCCGAGGACAACCAGCCCTCCGTGCAGATCCAGGTCTACCAGGGCGAGCGCGAGATCGCGGCGTACAACAAGAAGCTCGGCATGTTCGAGCTGACCGGTCTGCCGCCGGCCCCGCGCGGTGTGCCGCAGATCGAGGTCGCCTTCGACATCGACGCCAACGGCATCATGCACGTCGCTGCCAAGGACCTCGGCACCGGCAAGGAGCAGAAGATGACCGTCACCGGTGGCTCCTCGCTGCCGAAGGACGAGGTCAACCGGATGCGCGAAGAGGCCGAGAAGTACGCCGAGGAGGACCACGCCCGCCGCGAGGCCGCCGAGTCCCGCAACCAGGGCGAGCAGCTCGTCTACCAGACGGAGAAGTTCCTCAAGGACAACGAGGACAAGGTCCCCGGTGACGTGAAGACGGAGGTGGAGACCGCTGTCGGCGAGCTGAAGGAGAAGCTCAAGGGCGAGGACACCGCCGAGATCCGTACGGCCACCGAGAAGGTCGCCGCTGTCTCCCAGAAGCTGGGCCAGGCGATGTACGCCAACGCCCAGGCCGAGGGCGCGGCCCCGGGTGCCGGGGCCCCGGGCGACGGCCAGGCCAAGGCCGCCGACGACGACGTCGTCGACGCCGAGATCGTGGACGACGAGAAGGACACCAAGGACACCAAGGGCGGTGCGGCGTGACCGAGGAGACTCCGGGCTTCGAGGAGAAGCCCGACGTCCCCTCCGGCGCCACCCCTGATGACGCCGAGCCGAAGGCCGCCGCTCCCTCCGAGGAGGAGGCGGCGGCCCCGGCCGGGGACACCGACCAGACCGTCGGCCTGACCGCACAGCTGGACCAGGTCCGTACGGCGCTCGGCGAGCGCACCGCGGACCTCCAGCGGCTCCAGGCCGAGTACCAGAACTACCGCCGCCGTGTGGAGCGGGACCGGGTCACGGTCAAGGAGATCGCCGTCGCGAACCTCCTGTCCGAGCTCCTGCCCGTGCTCGACGACGTCGGCCGCGCACGGGAGCACGGCGAGCTGCTCGGCGGCTTCAAGTCGGTCGCCGAATCGCTGGAGACGGTCGTCGCGAAGCTGGGCCTCCAGCAGTTCGGCAAGGAGGGCGAGCCCTTCGACCCGACGATCCACGAGGCTCTGATGCACAGCTACGCGCCGGACGTCACCGAGACGACCTGCGTGGCGATCCTTCAGCCGGGGTATCGCATCGGCGAGCGCACCATCCGCCCCGCGCGGGTGGCCGTCGCCGAGCCGCAGCCGGGTGCCACGCCCGCCGCGGCCAAGGAAGAGAAGACAGACGACGAGGAGAGCGGTGGCACCGAGGAGGTCTGACGGCAACGCGTCTGACCACCAGGGTGCACACCGACCGGCCCGGCGGCCGGCCCACGGGCCGGCCGCGCGGCCGATCGTCCGGAAGGAGGGACGTCGATGAGCACGAAGGACTTCGTCGAGAAGGACTACTACAAGGTCCTCGGCGTCCCCAAGGACGCCACCGACGCCGAGATCAAGAAGGCGTACCGCAAGCTCGCCCGGGAGAACCACCCCGACGCCAACAAGGGTGACGCCAAGGCGGAGGAGCGCTTCAAGGAGATCTCCGAGGCGAACGACGTCCTCGGCGACGCCAAGCGGCGCAAGGAGTACGACGAGGCGCGCGCCCTCTTCGGCAACGGTGGCTTCCGCGCCGGTCCCGGTGGTGCCGGCGGCAACTTCAACTTCGACCTGGGCGACCTCTTCGGCGGGGGCGCACCGGGCGGCGGACAGGGCGGCGCGGGCGGCGGCTTCGGCGGCGGGGGCGGTCTCGGCGACGTCTTCGGCGGGCTGTTCAACCGCGGCGGCACGGGCAGCCGTGTCCAACCGCGGCGCGGCCAGGACGTCGAGTCCGAGGTGACGCTCAGCTTCACCGAGGCGGTCGACGGGGCCACGGTCCCGCTGCGGATGTCCAGCCAGGCGCCCTGCAAGGCGTGTTCCGGCACCGGTGACAAGAACGGCACCCCCAGGGTCTGCCCGACCTGCGTCGGCACCGGCCAGGTCTCGCGCGGCAGCGGCGGCGGCTTCTCGCTCACCGACCCCTGTGTGGACTGCAAGGGCCGGGGCCTCATCGCCCAGGACCCCTGCGAGGTCTGCAAGGGCAGCGGCCGGGCGAAGTCGGCCCGCACCATGCAGGTCAGGATTCCGGCGGGCGTCTCCGACGGCCAGCGGATCCGGCTGCGCGGCAAGGGCGGTCCGGGTGAGCGCGGCGGCCCGGCGGGCGATCTGTACGTCGTCGTGCACGTCGGCGCCCACCCGGTCTTCGGCCGCAAGGGCGACAATCTCACGGTCACCGTGCCCGTCACGTACCCGGAGGCGACGCTCGGCGGCGAGGTCAAGGTCCCCACCCTCGGCGGCCCGCCGGTCACCCTGAAGCTTCCCGCGGGCACCCCCAACGGGCGTACGATGCGCGCCCGGGGCAAGGGCGCGGTGCGCAAGGACGGCACCCGCGGCGACCTCCTGGTCACCGTGGAGGTCGCGGTCCCCACCTCCCTCGGCCAGGAGGCCAGGGACGCGCTGGAGGCCTACCGGAAGGCGACCGCGGACGAGGACCCGCGGGCGGAACTGTTCCAGGCCGCGAAGGGAGCTTGAGATGGACGGCCGTCGACGCAATCCGTACCAGCTGACCGATGAATCGCCGGTGTACGTGATCTCGGTGGCGGCCCAGCTCTCGGGCCTGCACCCGCAGACACTGCGACAGTACGACCGCCTCGGCCTGGTCTCCCCGGACCGTACGGCCGGGCGCGGCCGGCGCTACTCGGCCCGCGACATCGAGCTGCTGCGCACGGTGCAGCAGCTGTCGCAGGACGAGGGCATCAACCTCGCGGGCATCAAGCGGATCATCGAGCTGGAGAACCAGGTGGCCGCGCTCCAGCAGCGCGTCGCCGAGCTCTCGGCGGCGGTGGACGGCGCGGCGGTCGCCATGCAGCAGCGCGAGGCCCAGGTGCACGCCTCGTACCGCCGTGATCTGGTGCCGTACCAGGACGTTCAGCAGACCAGCGCGCTGGTGGTCTGGCGGCCCAAGCCGAAGCGGTCCGCGGAGTAGGGCGGCGGGGCGCGGAGGGGTACACACGACGACGGCCGGGCCGGGAGAACACCAGGTGTTCTCCCGGCCCGGCCGTCGTCGTGTGTCCGCGGCGTCGCACGGCTGGCACCAAGTGGCCGGGCGCATGCAGCAAGTTGACAGTGATCGCCGCCTGGTCCGGCCCGCCCCGCTGGCAAGCTGACATACGTCGGCGGACGAGGCCGGCGAGACACGTGACGCAGTGAGTACGGGGAGGAAGAGAATGGGTGTCTACGCGTTCACCGGGAGGATGGTCGGTGCGGGGGGACTGCTCCTGGCGCTGGTCGTCGGAGCGGCCGCCGCGCCGGCGCACGCGAGCGCCGGAGCCGGGACGGTCGCCGCGTCCGGGACCGCCGCGCCGCTGTTGACCGGGACCGGGGGCAGTGCCGGGGTCGGTACGGGCTCGGAGGCGGCTTCCGAGGCGGCTTCCGAGGCGGTGTCGGACGTGGTGTCGAGGGTCACCTCGGCGGCCTCCCGAGTGCTCTGCGGCGCACCGCTGCCGAAGCCGGTCGGACCGTTCATGGGCAAGGTGAAGTGCGTCAACGGCTGGCAGTAGAGGACCCGGTGGAGATCACGGTGGTCCGTGTCTCCACCGACGCCGCGCCCGCCGGCACCGCGGTGCTCCGGCTCATCGGGATGCTGCCCGCGCACTGGGACTGCGGCCAGCGCATCGAGGAGGACCGGATCACCGTCCTGGTGCGCGGCGGCGTGCGGGACGCGCGGCAACGGTGCGCCGAGGCACTGCGGGACCGGGCCCTGGCGGGGTGGGTGCTGGAGGGGGGCGGGTAGTGCCTCTCCCGTCTCAGATCCAGCCCTTCTCGCGAGCCAGCAGGGCAGCGTGCGGGCGGCTGGTCGCGTCCAGGATGCGGAGCACGTCGGCGACATGGCGGCGGTACGTCCGTACCGAGATGTCCAGGTTCCGTGCGCCCGTCTCGTCCTTGGCGACCCGGCACATCTCCTCCATGACGCGCTGCTCCATCTCGGACAGCACGCCCGAGGGCGCGGGGTGGGTGTCGATCAGGGCGGAGAGGTCCGTGGACTCGGTCCAGATCTTCTCGAACAGGGCCAGGATGTTGGAGACCAGCCCGGCCTGCTGGGTGACCAGCGCGCCGCGCGAAGTGTCCGAGGGATCGACGGGCACCAGGGCCGTACGGCGGTCGTACACGAGGATCCGCTCGGACAGCTTGTCCGCGGCCCGGATCGACGCGCCCTGCGCGGTGAGTTCGCGGAGGTAGGCCACGGTGGGCGGGTGGTCGAGCGCTTCCCGCAGCACCACGCTGCGGATCTGCACGCCCCGGCGCAGGCACCGGGTGTCCAACGGGCGGGCGTGCGCGATGTTCTCGGGGGTGAGTGCTGTGTACGGCTCGACGGAGAGGATCTCCTGGCGGGCGAAGAAGGCCAGGTCGTCGATCCGGTCGCGGATCTGGCGGAGCACTTCGAGCCGCTCCACGCCCTGCGTGGCGAGGGGCCGGGCCTGCTGTTCGGCGGTCAGCTCGGCGACCAGATGCCGGGACCTGGTGACCTGGTGGAGCTGTTCGTGCAGCTCGCGCAGCCGTATCTCCGTGAGCCGGTCGACAGCGGTCTCCGGATCGGCCGCCGAGACGCCGCCGTGCCCGTCGGTCCGCAGCAGGCCCAGCTCGGCCAGCCGGGCGAGGGCCTTCTCCACCTCTTCGAGCGGGCTGTGGAGGAGGACGCCGATGTCCTCGGTGCTGGTGCCCGGATTACGTAGGAAGTGCCGGTAGGCGCGTTCCTCCGTGGTGTTGAGACCGAGTATGGACAGGCTTCCGTCGTTCACTGCTGCCGCCCCCCGCGTGCCACACGACAACCGACGGCGCTGCCGCATCGGTCAAATGCCGCGCAACCGTCGAACTGATGAGGGAGAGGGTAATGCAAAGGTAAAGCAGCAGGTAGTCCCTGCCGGCCGGGTGGCGGGCGCGGGACGGGGGACAGTGGACGAGCAAAGGATGGAGACTGCTGTGACGACGATGGCTGACGAACGGATGACGGTCGGCGAACGGATGACTGCCGGTGGGCGGATGGCTGCCGACGGGCGGGCGATGGCCGGCGGGCGGCAGGCGATGGACTTCGCCGCGCTCACCGAACGCGAGCTGGAAGTGCTCGTGCTGCTGGCGAGCGGCGAGCAGAACCGCTGGCTGGCCCGGAGACTCGGCATCACGGAACGTACGGTTCGGGCCCACACGTCGAGCATCGTGCGCAAGCTGAACCTGAAGTCGCGGTTCGAGGCCGCGATCGTGTCGTACCTGCATGCCGAGGACATCAGGAGGGCTGCGTCCGTGGCCTGACGCCGTGGCCTGACGCCGTGGCCTGACGCCGCGATCCGACGCCGCGACATGTGCGCACGTCGAGGCGCGCAAGCCGAAGTCCCCTGCCGGAAGTCTTGCTTCCGGCAGGGGACTTCGGTCGTTCACGGGCCCGCCCCTACGGCAGGGCCGCGCTGATCGCGTCCACCGCCATCATCCACATCGGCTGACCGCCCGTGCCGAACGCCGCCGACAGCGCGTAGCCGATGGCCGCGTCGAGGGGTTCGGGGGTGCCGGCGTCCTCCTGCCACTCGGCTATCACCCGGCGGTCGCCGTCCGAGGAGAAGTCCCCGAGGTGCTTGCCGTCGCGGGTCAGCCGGCTGAACGGGATCGAGTTCGGGACGAGCCGGTAGTGGATGCCCGCGTGACGGACGTCGACCCGGTACGTCTGCCGCCGGAGCTTCCCCTTGCCGGGCTTGATCGTCGCGGCCTCGCCGTCCACCGTGATCGTGAGGTGCCGGGGGTCGCGGGTGCCGATGACGATGTGGTCGTCGACCTCCGCCTCGGGGGCGCGGACGAGGGTGATGGTGGGAATCCGCTCGCCGCTGACGACGAGCTTCTCCCGCTTTTCGCCGAGGAGTTCGACGGAGATCTCCCCGTAGTGGTCGTCCTCGGTCGAGGCGGGCAGGGGGAGGGGGGTGGTGTCGGTCATCTGGATCCTTGAATCCTTCGATCGTGCGATCGTGCTGAGGGGGGTGTCCGCGGAGCGTCAGTGCCGTACGGGACTGGCGTACGGCGCTGGCGTACGGCCGCCGCGTACGGGAATTCTCGCAGGCGCGGCGGTGCTCCGGCGCGGTTCAGTGCATCGTTGCAGCAGTCTCCGGGGCTGCTTCCGTGGCGACCGCAGGGGCAGTGGTCAACTGCGTCGTGGTCGACTGCGTCGCGGTCAACTGCGTCGCGGTGAGGTCCTGGTAGAGGGCACTCCGCTCCAGCAGCTCCTCGTGCCGTCCGTAGTCGCTGACCCGGCCGTTCTCGAACAGCACCAGCCGGTCCGCCGTGGTGACCGTCGAGAGCCGGTGGGCGATGAGCAGCACCGTGCAGTCCCGTGCGGCCTCTTCCACCGTTCTGCGCAGAGCGGTCTCGCTGAGCCCGTCGAGGTGCGCGGTGACCTCGTCGAGGAGCAGGACCTGCGGGCGGCGCAGCAACGCCCTCGCGATGGCGAGGCGTTGGCGCTCTCCGCCGGAGAGGGCGAGGCCGCGGGCGCCGACCGCCGTGTCGAGGCCGTCCGGGAGCGAGGCGACGAAGCCGTCGAGCAGGGTCCGGCAGAGCACGTCGGCGACGGCTTCGTCGCTCGCGTCCGGCGCGGAGTAGAGGAGGTTCTCCCGGAGCGTGCCCGCCAGCATCGGGGAGTCCTGCTCGACGTAGGCGATCCGGCGGCGGAGTTCGGCCCGGCCGAGTGAGCGGATGTCGGTGTCGTCCAGCAGGATGCGGCCGTCGTCGGTGTCGTAGAACCGCTGGATCAGGGAGAACACCGTGGTCTTGCCGGAGCCGGACGGGCCGACGATCGCGGTGACCTTCCCCGCCGGTGCGACGAAGCCCGTGCCGTCCAGGACGGGCGTACGCCCCTCGTAGGCGAAGGTCAGCCCGTCGATCGTGACGCGGGGCGGCGGGCCGGAGGGCGCCGGCGGCGTACCGTCCACGTCGTCCTCCGCCGCCATGGACCGCACCTCCTCGATCCGGGCCAGGGCGCCGAGCCCCTGCTGGAGGGCGGTGGTGCCGCCGACCAGGGAGAGGACCGGGCCGCCGAGGTTGAACAGGTAGAGCAGGAAGCCGATCAGCGCGGCCAGTTCGAGGGTGCCCATGGCGACCAGCGCACCGCCGAAGCCGATGACGGCGAGGAACGACGCCTGGACGATCAGCCCGGCCAGTACGGCGATCAACGCGTGGTAGCGGGCGCCCTTGAGGCCTGCCCGGTAGGCGCGTTCGGCGGCCTGGGTCGCCCGCTCGGTCTCCTTCGCCTCGCCGCCGTTGGCCTTCACGGTGCGGGCCGCGCCGAGCGAGCGGTCGAGCGCCGCGCCGATCTCGCCGACGGAGGTCTGCGCCTCGGTGGTGACCCGCTTGATACGGGGCATGACGACGCCCATCGCGATGCCGACGACCACCAGCACGGCGGAGGTGATGCCGAGCAGCGGCAGGCTGACGATGCCCATCAGCACGATCGTGGCCAGCAGGTGGATCGACCCGTCGACGAGCTGGATGAGACCGCCCGTCGCCGCGTGCTGCACGAGCGTGCTGTCGGAGGTGACGCGCGTGGTCAGTCCGCCCGGCTCGGTACGGTCCAACTCGGCCGTGCGCAGGCGTATGAGGCGCGCGATCAGGCCGCGGCGGACCTGGAGCACGACGCGTTCGGCGGTCCGCTCGCTGAGCCAGGCCTGTAGCCAGGTCAGCCCGATGGAGGCGAGCAGCAGGCCGAAGAGCAGGAGGATGTCCTCCCGCAGCCCTCCGCCCGTCATGAGCTTCGCCAGCACCGACTGGATGACCAGCGGCTGGGCCAGACCGGCGGCGCTGCCCATCAGGGTCAGGGCCAGCACGGTGAGGAGGATGCCGCGGTGCGGACGCGCGTACGAGAGCAGCGCCCGCAGCGCGGGCCGCTCCGCCGGAGTCTGTTCTGCGTCAGGTGTGTTCACACCCGTAGTTCTATCCCCTTCTACCTGCGCGGGGAACTGTCGTTTGCGGCAATGCCGTAAGAGCCAATGGTGCGGGCCTCACGGTGTGGGTCAACATTCTTTCTGTCCGCAACGGACACCGGGAAACCGGGCATCGCCGAGATGGCCGGGAATACCGGGCGTAAATTCCCTTTCGCCTATGGAGGCAACTCTCATGCAGAACGTCACCGAGAAGGACCTGTTCGACGGCTACACCGCCTACACCTCCGCCGAGGAGCTCGGCCTGCACGATGGCAAGGAGGCCGCGCCGGCGTTCAGCCCCACCATCCCGTGGGCCATCCGCGCCACGATCATCAGCGCGCGTTCCTCGCAGCAGTGCGCCGCCGCTCTCGGCTCGCTCGCCGCGAAGACCGTCGAGAACAAGTGCTGACCAGGCTCTCTTCGCTGTGAGCCGCGGGGTCCGGCCGGACGTGCCATGGGCGCGCTCCGGCCGGACCCCGGCCCCCAACGCGCACAGGAGGCGTCGTGGAGGAACAGCAACGGGACTTCGAGCGCATCCTCGTCGTGGGTACGGGGGCCCTCGGCGTCGCCTTCCTGCCGTTCTGGATCAACTGGCTCGGGAACTCCTTTCCCGACACGGAGAAACGGGTCGCGCTGACCCGTTCCGCATGCCGATTCGTGTCACCGGACGCGGTGGCCGTACTCTCCGGGAAAGAAGTATTCATCGACGACTGGAACGCCTTTTCCGGCGTCGACGTACCCCATGTGAGCCTCGCGGAATGGGCGGATCTGATTCTCGTCCATCCCGCCACTCTGAATTTCGTGGGCCGATTCGCCCTCGGCGTCGCCGACACCCCGCTGATGGTCGCCCTGCACACCACCCGCGCCCTGGTCGGCGTCGCCCCGTCGCTGCCGCCCGGTGCGCTCGGGAGCCCGGTCGTCCAGGGGCACCTGGCCGCCCTGCGCGAGCGCCCCGGTGTGGTGCTCGCCCCGACGATCCCCGCGCGGAGCGCGAGTACCGGAGAGGTGGAGGACGGTGGCTCCGCGCCGCTGAACGAGCTGTACGACCTGTGTGTCGCGCGCCGGAAGGAGGGCGGGCTGTGAGCGTGGCACATCCCCTTGCTCGTACGGCCGTTCTGGTGGCCGAGTACGGCACCGGCCTTCAGGTCACCCGGGTGCACCGGGCCTCCGGCGGCGGCGCCAGTGACACCCTCGGTGCCGGTGCCGGTGCCGGTGCCGGCGTGGCTGTCGACGACGGTGTGGGTGACTTCCTGTGGTGGCACGGGCCCGGGCCCCGTCGTGTCGGGCCGCTCCGCGCGCCCGGTCGGCTGCTGCGCCTCGTCCCCGACCTGGAACCCGCCCCGGGGGCAGCGCTGTTGTCCACCGGGACGCCGTACGAAGACGGACTGCTCCACCGGGCCGCCGGGTCCGCATCGGCCGCCGCCTGGCTGCGGGACCCCCGCCCGCAGGCCGGGCGGCTCGTCGCCCACTCCCTCGCCGCCGCCGCACGCGCCCTCCGGGCCCTGCACGGGGTCCCCCTGCCCCCGGACCCGGAGCCGCTCCCTCCACCCGGAGTGCGGCGGCTGCGGGAGTGGGCGGCCGGGACCGGGACGCCCGCCCCGGCGGCTGCCCGGCTGCGCCGGTGTGCGCTGGAGGTGTGGGGCGGCGACCGTATGGAGCGGCTGCTCGGCTGGGCGGATGACGCCGTACGCCCCGCGGGCCCCGGAGCCTCTGCCGTACCGCTGCACGGCTGGGCGTCGGCCGGTTCGCTCGTACCGCCCCGGAGCCGGGGCAGGGTGGCGCTGCTGACCGGCGAGGACCTGGGCGTGGGCCGCCGGGAGCTGGACCTGGGTTGGATGCTGGGCGATCTCGTCGAGCTGGCCTGGTCGTCACCGCTCTACCGGACGGCGGGGGAGAGCGCGGGGCTGCCGTCCGCGGCCGTCCTCCAGCGGGTGTTCCTCGGTGCGTACGACGAGGGCGGTGACGACGGTGACGGCGATGGCGATGGCGACGGCGACGGTGGCGGTGACGGTGGCGGTGGCGGTGGCGGCCACCGGCGCTGGGGGTCGGTGTACGACCCGGATGCCGTCGGGCGCTGCGCCGTGCTCCGCGTCGTCACGCACATGCAGGACTTCGCCACGTACTGCGAGTGGAGCGACGAATTGCTCGACTACCTCGCCTTCACTGCCGAGTTGATCGATGAGGAGGGCCGCCGCGCGGTCCCCCGAGGAGTGTCATGACGAGCACGACGAGCGGCCCGAGCACGACGAGCGGGCCGAGCACGACGGAAACGACCGGAGCGGCGGTCGATGCGCCCGCGCTGATCCGGTTCCGGCCGACCGGCCTCGACACGGCGCCGGAGGTGAACGCGCTGCTGGAGCGGCTGGGGCTCGGCCCCTTCGTGCCGGACGGGCTGACCGCCTTCGGCGGGCGCAACGACAACTGGGCCGGTACGACGACCGGCGGCCAGCAGGTCTTCGTCAAGACCGTCGCCCGCACCCCCGACGGCAGTCGGCCCGAGATCGACCGCGCCCTGGCCTTCGAGGCGGCGGCCGCACGGCTCCCGGCCGGTTCGCCGCTCCGTACCCCCGAGCACCTGGGCACCGACCGGGCAGCCGCCGTCAGCGCCTTCCGGCTGCTGCCCGGGGCCCGTTCGGGCTCGGAGGTCGCGTTGGACGGCGACTTCGACGAGGCGCTGTGCCGGGAGGCGGGACGGGCCGTCGCCACGCTGCATGCGATGGGAACGCCGGAGTCCGGTGCGGCCCCTGGCGCCGACGCGGCCCCCGCCATCGACACCGCCGAAGCCCCGCTGCCGCCGATGCGCTGGCTCCGGGCATTCCCGTGGAGCGAGGTACAGGACCGCAGCATGGCGCAGATCGCCGCCTGGAAGCTGGTCCAGGACGACACGGAGGCCGTCGCCGCGCTCCACCGGCTGCGGGAGCGGGAGCGTACGGCACCGCACACCCCCGCCCACTGCGATCTGCGATTCGACCAGTTCCTCGTCCACGGCGGGACGCTCTACCTCTGCGACTGGGAGGAGTTCCGGCTCGCCGACCCGGCCCGCGACGTCGGCGCGTTCGTCGGCGAATGGCTCTTCCAGGCCACGTATTCCGTCTTCGCCCCGACGGGCGAGGCCACGGCCGCGCAGGACTCCGCAGCGCTGGGCTTCGACCTCGCCCACGAGGAGATCGTGGAGCGCGGCGCGGCCGGACTCCGCCGCCATATCCCTCGTATCGCGGCCTTCTGGGAGGGCTACACCGGCTGCCGTACCCCGGACCCGGAACTCGCCGAACGGGCCGTCGGGTTCGCGGGATGGCACCTGTACGACCGGCTCATCGCCACCGCGCAGGCGCACGCCGTCCTCAACCCGGTCGCGCGCGCCGCCGCCGGGATCGGGCGGACGCTGCTGCTGAATCCGGCCGGTGCGGTGACCACCCTGCGCCTGACCGGTACGACAGCCGCGTCGAAGCCCGACGCCGCCCCTGCCACGCCGACCGTCTCACCGCCCGACTCCGCCCCGTCCGGGAGCTCCCGATGATCCTCACCCCCGCGCCGCGTCTCGTCGCCGCGCTCGACCTCGTGTCCGTACGCGCCGACGCCCTCGAAGCGCGCGTCGCCGGGCGGAGGCTGACCGCGGACAGCCCGCGCGACCTGCGCGGGCGGCTCACCAACGCGCTGTACGAGGAGTTCCACGCCGGGAACGGGGCGCACCGCCGGGAAGCGGACGCCCCGCCCCGCCGCACGCTGCGCGACTCCGCGCTGGAACGCCGCCTCTCCGCGGCCGTGCCGCACGCCACGACACCGGTCACCGGCCGGCTGCTGGAGGTCGGGGACGGCGGTGAACTGGTCGTACGGCTGCCGGAGATCACCGCGCGGCTCACCGCCGACCGGCTCATCGGCCCCGGTGCGCCCGTCCCCGGCGAGCTGGTCGAGGTCGCCCTTGAGGCGGCACGGCCCGCCCTCTCGCCCGGCTTCTTCTACGTGATGGGCTCGCGGCCCCTGCCCTCTCCCGCGGGTCCGGTCCGCCGACTCTTCCTGCACGCCCGCGACGCGGACGGGGCCGTCGGGCTGTGGGCCGCCGCACTGGCCGCGCTGGAAGGCGTCGGGGCGCGGTACCACGCCAAGGTCCTGTCCGACGAGGACGACTACCCGCGCCGCGACAGCGTCGTCGTCTATCTGCACGGCGACCACGTGCCGGCCGAGCGGGCGGTGGCCGACGCCGTACGGGACCTGCCGGGGATCGGCTCCGAGACCTCGCTCTTCACCGCCCGGCTCGCCCCCGGCGTCGCCGCCGCGTGGGACCCGCGCGATCCGCGCCCCGGGCGGGACGGCATGAGCTTCGGGCAGCACCGCAGCTTCGCGCTGGCCACCGCCCTCGTCGACCACGCGCAGGCGCCCGGGCCCGGCGACCTCGCCGACCACGTCGTACGGGCCTTCCGCGAAGCGGGCATCGACCCCGAGCACCCCGAGAACAACCTTGCCAGAACCACCATCACCGCGACCGCTGGAGTGTGAGCCCGATGATCATCACGGAGACGACGGAGACTGCTGCTGAGATTCCTGAGGCGGCGGAGACTTCTGAGGTTTCTGAGGCGGCGGAGGACGGCGAAACCGCCGTCGGCGCAGGGGGTTTCGGCTCGGCCATCACTGCCGCCTACAGCGACGCGCTGGCCGGCGTGTACGACGACATCTACCCGAGCACCCCGGACCTCGACGACATCGCTACGTACCTGCTCACCCTCACCACACCCGGCGCGAGCGTCCTCGAACTCGGCGTCGGCACCGGCCGGGTGGCCCTTCCGCTCGCCGAGCGCGGCTTCGACGTCACCGGTGTCGAGTCCTCCGAAGGGATGCTGGCGCGCCTCGCGGAGAAGGACACCGAGGGCCGGGTCACCCCGGTCCACGGTGACTTCGCCGGTCTCGACCTCGGCCGCGCCTTCGACGTCGTCCTCGCCCCGTTCAACGTGCTGTGCTGCGCGATGGCGGTCGACGAGCAGATCGCGCTGATGCACGCGATGGCGCGGCACGTCACGGCGGACGGGCACGTGGTGATCGAGACGTTCGACCCGAGCGACTACCACGTACAGAAGAAGAACGAGGTCAACACCTATCCGATCGGCGCGCGCGGGGCGCTCATCGAGTCGGTGGGCGTGCTGCCCGCCTCCCAGAACATGATGTTGCAGAGCACGCTGTTCCTGGACGGCGACGCCCCCAGGTCCGCGACGACCGTGATGCGGTACGTGTGGCCGGGCGAGCTGGACCTGCTCGGCGCGATCGCCGGTCTGGAGCTCGTCGGCCGGTACGCGGGCTGGCGCGAGCAGCCCTTCGACGGGGGCGACAGCCGGAAGATGTGCGTGTCCGTGTTCCGGCCGCTGAACTCGGGCGGCTGACATGAGCCCGAGCGTGTCCGTGCTCCCCGGCGGGCTGCGCGTGTGCGTCGAGGCGGTCCCGCAGTACGGGCGCGGCCTCGCAGCCGTCGCGCTCACCGTGGCGGCGGGGGGCGACGACGACCCGGCGGGACGCCACGGTACGGCGCATCTCGTCGAGCACCTGATGTTCCCCCGGTCGGGTCCGGGGGGTGCCGGTGACCTCGCCGGGCAGGGTCACGCCGCGCTGGTCGAGGGCGCGGGCGGGGTCTGCAACGCCGAGACCCACCGCGACCACACGGTCTTCCACACCACCGTCCCCGCCGAGCTGCTGCCCGACGTCCTGGCGTGGGAGGCCCGGCGCCTGCTCGGCTTCGCGCCGACGGAGGACGTGATCCGCACCGAAACCGCCGTCATCGGGGAGGAGATCCGCGGGGCGGGGGCCGCCGGGCGGTACTGGGAATCGGCGCTGGGTGCTCTGTACCCGGGCAGCAGGGACAGTTTCGGTACGGCGGCCGAGCTCACGGGCATCACGGCCGGTGAGGCCGAACGCTTCTTCCGGGCGCACTACACGGCACCCCGGATGGTGTTGTCGGTCGTCGGGGACGTGGACCCCGCGCGCGTCACGGCGGCGGTGCACGAGGTGTTCGACGGGGTGGGGGTACCGGGAGCGCTGGATGTGTCAGGCACGCAGGGAGTGCCTGGAGTGCCTGGAGTGCCCGGAGTGCCGGATGTGCCAGGCATTCCTGGAGTGCCGGATGCGCCGGATGTGCTGGGCGTGCTGGGAGCGCAGGGGGTGCCTGGGGTTTCGGGTGCGTTGAGGGAGTTCAGGGCGTCGGGTCCTGTTCCCGCCCCCCGCCAGGAGATCCGTACCGCCTCACTGCCCGCCGCCCGCCCCGGCGTCGCGGTCGGGCACCGGCTCCCCGACCTGGTGACCGACCGCCCCGCGTACCTCGCCCAGGCGGTTCTCGCCCAGGTGCTCGGCCGGTCCCGGCTGCCCGCGCTGGCCCGGTCGGCCCGGGACGGGCACCGCCTCACCTCCGCCACCGTCACCTGCGGGTACCACGGCCAGTGGCTCGCCTCCGCCGCGCCCGACCTGACCCTCGCCGTGCTCGGCCGGGCGGCCGGGACCGGGGTCGACGCTGCCATGGACGTCTGGCGGTCCGTCCTGCGGTCCGTGGCCGACCGGCCCCTCCCCGAGGCCGAGCACCGGCGTGCGGTGAACTCGCTGCTCGTCGCCTGGCACCGGCAGGCCG
Organism: Streptomyces sp. NPDC033165; assembly: GCF_055577965.1. NCBI lineage: Bacteria > Bacillati > Actinomycetota > Actinomycetes > Kitasatosporales > Streptomycetaceae > Streptomyces > Streptomyces sp. NPDC033165. Next base: position 293,976 of record NZ_JBVIPK010000003.1, on the reverse strand, counting down.
ACTCGCTCCCCACCCGCGCGGTGGCCCTCGGCCGTGACGCCCTGCTCCTGCCGGGCTCGGCGGGTCCCGACGCGCTGCCCGCCGAGCTGCGGCGTACGACCCCCGCCGAGGTGTCGGCGGCGGCCCGTGCCCTGCTCGAAGGGCCCACCACCGTGACCGAACTCGTCCCGCAGGAAGGCATAGCCGGATGACCCGGGCCAGCACCGCCACCGTTTCGCCCACTGTCCCTCCCACGGCTCTGTCCCCCGCTTCGCCGCCCGCTTCGTCTGCGGCTCAGGCCACCGTGCTGCCCACCGGGCTGCGGGTCCTCGCGGCGCACGCCCCCGGCGCCCCGCTCGCGGAACTCCGCCTCGTCATCCCGTACGCGCGCACCGAACCGGGTCTCGCCGCCGCCCAGGAGCTCCTTGCCGCCTGCCTCGGAACGGGCAGCCGGGACCGTACCCGGCAGGAGATCGCCGACCGGGCCGCCGACCTCGGGGCGGAGTTCAGCACCGTCGTCACCGCTGAGTCCCTGATCCTCTCGGTCAGCGTGCTCGCCCCCGGCCTGCCCGGTGCGCTGGACCTGTTGGCCGAACTGCTGCTGCGCCCGAGGTACGAGGAGGGCGAAGTTGCCCTGGCCCAGCGCCGGGCGGCCGCCGCACCACGTGCCCCCGCGCCCCGGGTCCGGCTGCGCCGCGCCGCGCTCGCGCACGGGTTCGGCCCGCACCCGCTGTCCTCGGAGTCCGGGGGCACGGCACCGCTCCTGGACGTCGTCTCCCTACTCCCCGACGACCTCTTGGCTCTCCACGCGCGCGCCGTCGTGCCGGGCGGGTCGTCGTTGGTCGTCCTGGCGGGCGAGGAGCCGGACACCGTACTGCGCATGGCCGACGAGCGGCTCGCGCCCTGGTCGGGCGGCCCGTCGGGGCTCACGCTGCCGCCGTTCGCGCGCCCGGCCCCGCGACCGGGCCGGGTGGCGCTCACGGAGACGGATACGGATACGGAGACGGAGAAGGGGAGGGGGAGGGGAAGGGAGACGGAGACGAGGAGCGGGGCCGACGGGGGAGGCCGTGGCGACGGCACCGCCGGAGAACAGGCCCTCGTCCTGACCGTCGGGCCCGCCGTCCCCACCGCCGATCCGCTCCACGCGCCCTTCCACCTCGCCCAGTTGCTGCTGGGCGGCTACGCGTCCGCCCGGCTCGCCCGGCAGGTGCGCGACCGCCACGGCCTCGCGTACGCCGTCTCCGCCCGCCTCCGCGAGAACGGGGCGGGCAGCTGGCTGGAGATCGAGTGCGCGGGAGCGCCGGGCGGCGCTGGCCGGCTCGCCGACGAGGTCACCCGATGCCTCCGGGAACTCGCCGAGGAGGGCCCGTCCCGGGCGGAGGTGGACCGCGCCCGCGCCTACGCGACCGGCTTCACCCGCTTCGCCCTGGCGACCCGGGCGGAGGAGGCGAGCGCGCTGGCGGGGTTCGCAGCGGCGGGCCTGGAGCCGGACTGGCTGGAGGGATACCGGGACCGTATCGCCGCCGTCACGCCCGAGCAGGTGGCGGAGGCGGCCGCGTGCCACCTGGCTCCGGACCGGGCCGTCGTGGCGACGTACGAGCCGGTTCCCGGGGGCGCGCCGACCGACGACCACGAACCGATCACCCTTGCCCTTGCCCCTGCCCCTCCCTCTGCCCACGCCCCTCCCTCTGCTCCTGCCCCTGCCCACATCCCTGCTGCCCAGCTCGACCACCCCACCCCGTACGAACTCCGCGACCAGAAGGGTGCCCACCGGTGAACCCGGCCGTCCTCTACCCGCTCCAGCCCGACCACCCCGAACTCGTCGCCCCCTTCGCAGCACTCGTCCAGCGGTCGGGGGCCCGGCGTCTGTGGATGTGCCAGTCCTTCCAGGCCGAGACGCACCAGGTGCTTGCGTATCTGGCGGGTGCGGGGCACACGGTGCCGGTCGGGACGAGCGTGACGCTGCTTCCGCTGCGGCATCCGTACGAGGCGGCGCTCCAGGCCCGTTCGCTGGCGCTGCTCACCGGCGAACCGGTCGTCGCGGGCTTCGGCATCGGCAACCCGGACTTCGTGGCGGGCCTGACGGGACGCCCGTACGGCAGTCCGAGGACGGCGGTCCGCGACTACCTGCGGTCGGTGCGCGCGCTGCTGGACGGCGAGCGGGTCGAGTTCAGCGGCCCGTACCACCACCTCGACGGCACGTTGCCGGTCCTCCCGCACGCGCCGCGGGTCGAGGTGGGCGCGGGCGTGCTGCGGCCCGGGATGGCGCGGACGGCGGGGGAGGCGGCGGACGTCGCTGTCACCTGGATGACGCCGCCCGCCTATGTGGCGGGGACGCTGCGGCCCGCGCTGGAGGAGGGGGCGGCCGCGGCCGCCCGGCCCCGGGCGCCCCGGATCGCGACCGCCGTCCACGTCGTCGTCGACCGGCCCGGCCGTGACGTGCGCGGCCTGGCGCTCGCCGCGACCGCCGGGCACCGGGAGGCGCCGCACTACGCGGCCATGCTCCGGGCCGCCGGGCTCGCTCTCGACCCGCACGACCCGGCGGGCACGGCGGACACCCTGCTGCGCCACCGGGTGGTCGTGGCGGGCAGCGCGCGGGAGATCGCGGCCGAGCTCGACGCGTACCGCCGCAGCGGGGTGGACGAGGTGCTGCTCAACCCCACGGGGGTGCTCCTCGGGGAAGGGGTGCACGCGGCCGCGGAGGACGTCGAGGAGATCATCGCCGCCTGCCGCAGCTTCCTGCCGGACGTCCGGCAACAAGCTGCGTCCGTGGAGCCGCCGGAGCGGCCCGGGCAGCTGGTTGGCTGAAGACACACCGGCAGGTGAGCGCTGAGCCAGTCAGCCGGTTGCAGCCGATCAGCCGGATGCGGCCAAGCAGTCTGATGCGGCCGATCAGCGGGATGCGGCCAAGCAGTCTGATGCGGCCGATCAGCGGGATGCGGCCGAAGCGGCCTGATGCAGTCAGTCAGCCTGATGCAGCGCATCACCCCGATGTACCGAATTGACCGAACGGCAGGACAGGACACCACACGTGCGATCCGTGCGACCAGAGCATCCGCCCCGGGCAGGGGGCAGCGTCGTCTTCTCCGGAGTGAGCAAGCGGTTCGGCGGTCACCAGGCCCTCGACGACGTGAGTTTCGCGTTGCGGCCGGGCAAGGTCACCGGTCTGCTGGGCCCCAACGGGGCGGGCAAGAGCACGCTGCTGCGGATTCTGCTCGGGCTGGCCCGCCCTGACTCGGGGACCGCCCAAGTCCTGGGCGGGGAGCCGCTGTCCGCTCCGGAGCGGGCGGCGCATCGGGTCGGCGTGGTCATGGACGCGATCGGCTTCCACCCGCGGGTGACGGTCCGCCGTCAGCTGGAGATCTCGGCCCGCTCGCTGGGGCTGCCGTCCTCGCGCATCGCCGAGGTGATCGGGCAGGTCGGCCTGGACGGTGCGGAACGCAAGCGGGTCAAGGCGTGTTCCACCGGTATGCGGCAGCGTCTGGCGCTGGCCGTCGCCCTGCTCCCCGACCCTGAACTCCTCATTCTGGACGAGCCGTTGAACGGGCTCGACCCGGATGGCATCCGCTGGATGCGCCGGCTGGTCGAGCGCTCGGCCGCTGAGGGGCGGACCGTGCTGATCGCCAGCCACATGCTTTCCGAGGTCGAGCAGAGCGTCGACGACGTGGTCGTCCTGCGCCGCTCGGTGCTGTTCACCGGTTCGCTCCAGGAGCTGGTACAGCGCGGCGGAGGCCGCCTGGAGGACGCCTACTTCGCACTCGTCGAGGGCGCGGACGCCGCGCCGCGTACGGAGGTCACCCGTGCCTGAGGTCCTGCGCAACCAGCTTTCCGCCGAACTCCTCAAACTGCGTTCGGGCCTGGCCCTGCCGTCGCTTCTCCTGGTGGCCCTCGCCTTCTGTGCGCTCGGCCAACTCGGCCTGGTGTACGCGGAGTCCGACCCCGCTTCCGCCGGTGCCGAGCTCACCGAGAGCATCGTGGGGCTGGGCGCGTCCGCCGCGCTCTTCGCGACGCTGCTCGGGGCCCTGCATGTCACCAACGAGTTCAGCTCCGGTGCGATCGGCCGCACCGTCCTGTACGCCCCCGGGCGCTCCTCGGTCGTCGGCGCCAAGCTGCTGACCGCGACGCTGTCCGGGCTGTTGTTCGGCGTCGCGGCGGTGGTCTGCTCCCTCGCCGTCGGTTACGCGGCCCTCGCGGCCAGGGACGCCGAGCTCACCGTCGACGGCTCCACCTGGACGACCGCCGCCGCCGTCCTGACCATCTGCACCCTGGCCGGCCCGTGGGGTGCGGCGATCGGCTTCGTCGTCCGCAACCGGCTCGCCGCGGTCCTCGGCCTGGTCGTCTGGGGCACGCTCGGTCAGATGCTGGTGCTCGGCCAGCTCCCCGAGGTGGGCCGGTTCCTGCCCGAGGGTGCGCAGTTCGCCCTGCTCGGCGATGCCTCCGCCTACCCGGACGCGTTGGCGGCGCCGTACGGCCTGCTGCTGCTCGTGGGCTGGGCGGCGGCGATGTCCCTCGCGGGAGCCCGCCTCTTCAACCGCCGCGACGTCTGATCACGGGCCGCCGCCACCGGCCGTACCCGGCCTGTCTCACCCGCCGTACCCGGCCTGCCTCCGCGCTGCCTCACCCAGGGCGTACCTGCCCTGTCTCCGCGCTGCCTCAACCGCCGCCTCGGTCCGCCCCGGCGATCCCGGACCGCACGAGGAGGGCGCCGAGGTGGGTGCGGCTGGTGGCGCCGAGGGGCTGCATGAGCTCGGCGATGTGGGCGCGGCAGGTGGCACCACGCTGGATGGCTTTGTGCGCGTTGGCCAGAGCTGCTCGCAGGGTTTCGGCGGGCCGGTTGCTGCCGGGCTGGGCGGTCCGGATCTCATCCGTGGCGGTGGCGGAGGCGCTCGTCGATCTCTCGGGAGGCGGGCTGCAACAGGTGGGCCAGGGCGGCGGACGGGGGTACGGGGCGCATCCACCGGTCGTCCCACGGGTCGGGGTGCGGCAGTGCCAGGTCGATGAGACAGGGCACGGCACTGACCTCTACTCGCTGGACTCGTCCCGTCCGCAGGGCTTCCCGGTACACACGCAAGGCCGGTTCGCGCACTTCGGTGTTCAGGTGCGGATGGGGCGGTCTGCGTTCCTCTGTGCCCATTTGGGAGCCCCCTGCCTTGTGCAATGCAACAAGTGGACGGTGGCGTCAGCTTAGTTGTGGCGGGATCGTGGACAGGCCGGAGGAGCCGGGAACTCCCCTGGTGGCGCCAGGGCGTGGCTGCGCTCTCCCCCTTGCGCAGTCACGTCCCTGGGTCGGGGGTGATCGCATGGTCAGGGTCTGATTCCAGGATCCCTGACCGTGCGATCAGGTAACCGAGTTGGGCCCGGCTGTTGCTGCCGAGCGCGACGCTGAGCTTGGCGATGTGTGACCGGCAGGTGCGTACGTTCATGCCGAGACGGCGGGCAATCGCCTCGTCGACGTGGCCCTCGACGAGCAGTTTCGCGATCGAGTGCCGCACACCGGAAATGCCGTCCGTCTTGGAGTCGTACGGAATCTGTTCCTGAAGGGGCACAGCGCGGTGCCAGAACTGTTCGAAGACCTTGGTGAGGTACTCCACGATGCCGGGGTGCCGCAGCTCAAGGGCTACGGTGCGGTCGTCCGTGGCCGGTATGAAGGCGACGGTGCGGTCGAAAATCATGAGCCGCTCTATGAGCTCTTCGAGAGTCCGGATCTCGACCTTGCTCTCTGCCATCCGGGCTGCGTAATTGAGGGTTCCATGACTGTGACGGACTGTGTGCTGATACAGAGTGCGCATGCCCACACCACGTTCCGTGAGCATGGTGCCTCGTTCCATGGCAATGGTGAGCGCGTTCTCACTGCGCCCGCCGCCCGGCTGGATGGTGAGGACTTCTGATCGGCACTCGGCCAGGGCGAGCTCTATCGAGGCGTTGATGCGACCTATGCCTTCGAGAACCGTGATCGCATGCGTGGTCGGAGGGGCCTGAGCGCTGATCGCCATGAAGGGTTCGAACGCCTCGGTGAGTTCGACCGACAGCCGCCTTCGCTCCTGGATCTCCCGCTCGATCGGGTGCAGCCGCTGGGTGAGTGCTGCGGATGGCGGCACTGGTCGCAGCCAGGTGGCATCGTCGGGATCGGGATGCAGCAGGGCGAAGTCCAGCAGGCAAGGGGCGTCCTCCGCCTCGACGCGAGCTATTTTGCCCACGCTCAGTGCACTGGCATAGAGCCGTGCCCCCTCGTCACACAAGGCACTAACCGAGTGGGGATGTGTCGCTTTAGTGTTGTCTGTGGTCAATTCTCCACCCCCCAGGAACATGAATCAGCAGGAACATGATGCATCGCTTCTGTGGCATTGACGTGCCTGGATGGGCCATCGTCTTGTCCTGCGGGGGAGAGGAAACCTTGGAAGTGAGGACGAAGCCCATCATGAGTTACAAAACGCTTCGCTCGGTGCTTGCTGTTGCCTTCTCCGTTGGGCTGACGACCGGGGCGCTGAGTGTTCTTGACCTCGTTGAGGGCGGCGTGACCCACGGTGCGGGGGCCGGTACGCATGCGCAGGCTGCGCCGCCCCCGGACCTGGCCTGGGACTTGATGCCCGCGCGGACGGCGGGTTCGGAGTCGACATCCGGATCGCTGTCGGACATCGCCCCGACTGCACAGGACCGCGCATGACCACCCCGCCGGACGACCGCACCTTTCGGCGCGAGATGGCAACCGCCTATCGCTCAGGGTGGCATTTCATCGATCTGCTCACGGCCCTCCCCCGCCGTGGCGACTCGTTGATGGTCACCCTGTTCGGAGAGCCGATCGTCGTGGTGATGGAAGAGGACGAGGACGTCCGCGCCTATCGCTGTCTCCGTCGGCCCCGTGGTGCGCCGCAGCCGGTCCGCTGCGCTGTGAGGTACGGCATGATCTTCGTCAATCTCGATCAGCGGGACCACGAGCTGTTCGACGCAGAACCCCTTTCCGCCACCCCCCGCAGTGCCTGAGCGATTCCCCCGTCGTCACCTATCGCTCCGGCGCTTCCCCCACACAGCGGCGCCACCGTGACCTGAACACGGTGGCGCCGTTGTGCTGCCTCCGCCGCCCCGGGCCCCTCGGGCCCCGGGCGCTGCCTCCGCGGCTCCGGGCCCCTCAGGCCCTGCCGAGCGCCCGGTCCAGGGCGATCTCGATGACGACCCGGTCCGGGTTGGGCTGCGGCGTGCGCTCGTAGCGCTCCGCGTAACGGCTCACCGCGTCCGCGACGACCTCCGGCTCCGAGCGGATCGTCGCGACGCCCTCCAGGGTCGCCCAGCGGGCCCGGTGCATCTGGCAGACGGCCACCCGTGCGCCGTCGGGGCCCGCGGCCAGGATGTTGGCCACCTTCCGGCTGCCCTTGTTGGTGATCACGCGGGCGAGCCCGGCCTCCGGGTCGTACGTCACGCCCACCGGCACCACGTGCGGCGTGCCGTCGGGGCGGAGCGTGGTCAAGGTGCACAGGTGGTACTCGCGCCAGAACGCGAGGTACTCGGGGCTGGGGTTGCGTACGTCTGCCATGGGGGCAGCGTAGGCGGGACCGGGTCGCCCGCGTAGGCGGGACCGGTGCCACCCGCGGGTATCCGCGTGCGCGACCTCTTGAGTGGAGTAGACTCAACTTTATGCACGTTGCATAAGTCAACGCCATGACCCACCAGCTGCGAGGAGGAGTAACCACACGTGGACGCAGAGCTGACCAACAAGAGCCGGGACGCGATCAACGCGGCCACCAGCAGGGCCGTGAAGGACGGGCATCCCGACCTCACGCCCGCGCACCTGCTCCTCGCGCTGCTGGAGGGCGAAGGCCGACAGGCGAGCGCGAACATCACCGATCTCCTCGCCGCCGTCGACGCCGATCAGGCCGCCGTGCGCGGCGAGACCGAGCGGCTCCTCGGGACCCTCCCCAGCGTCACCGGCTCCACCGTCGCCCCGCCGCAGCCCAACCGCGAGCTGCTGGCCGTGGTCCAGGACGCCGCCCAGCGGGCCAAGGAGCTGGGCGACGACTACACCTCCACCGAGCACCTGCTCATCGGGATCGCCGCGAAGGGCGGCCGGGCCGGTGAGATCCTCGACGGGCAGGGCGCCAGTGCGAAGAAGCTGCTGGCCGCATTCGAGACGAGCAGGGGAGGGCGCCGGGTGACCACACCCGACCCGGAGGGCCAGTACAAGGCCCTGGAGAAGTTCGGCACCGACTTCACCGCCGCCGCGCGCGAGGGCAAGCTGGACCCGGTCATCGGCCGTGACCAGGAGATCCGCCGCGTCGTGCAGGTGCTGTCCCGCCGGACGAAGAACAACCCCGTGCTCATCGGTGAGCCCGGCGTCGGCAAGACCGCCGTCGTCGAAGGGCTCGCCCAGCGCATCGTCAAGGGTGATGTTCCGGAGAGTCTGAAGAACAAGCGGCTGGTCTCCCTGGACCTCGGCGCCATGGTCGCCGGGGCCAAGTACCGCGGCGAGTTCGAGGAGCGGCTGAAGGCCGTCCTCTCCGAGATCAAGGAGAGCGACGGCCGCATCATCACCTTCATCGACGAGCTGCACACCGTCGTCGGCGCGGGCGCCGGCGGCGACTCCGCCATGGACGCGGGCAACATGCTCAAGCCGATGCTGGCCCGCGGTGAGCTGCGCATGGTCGGCGCGACCACGCTCGACGAGTACCGCGAGCGCATCGAGAAGGACCCCGCCCTGGAACGCCGCTTCCAGCAGGTGCTGGTCGCCGAGCCCTCCGTCGAGGACACCATCGCGATCCTGCGCGGTCTCAAGGGCCGTTACGAGGCCCACCACAAGGTCCAGATCGCGGACTCGGCGCTGGTGGCCGCCGCCACCCTCTCCGACCGGTACATCACCTCCCGCTTCCTCCCCGACAAGGCCATCGACCTCGTCGACGAAGCCGCCTCGCGGCTGAGGATGGAAATCGACTCCTCGCCGCTGGAGATCGACGAACTCCAGCGCTCCGTCGACCGGCTGCGGATGGAGGAGCTGGCGCTCAAGAACGAGTCCGACGCCGCCTCCAAGCAGCGACTGGACAAGCTGCGCCGCGACCTCGCCGACAAGGAGGAGGAGCTGCGCGGCCTCAACGCCCGCTGGGAGAAGGAGAAGCAGGGCCTCAACCGGGTCGGTGAGCTGAAGGAGCGCCTCGACGAACTGCGCGGCCAGGCCGAACGCGCCCAGCGCGACGGGGACTTCGACACCGCCTCCCAGCTGCTGTACGGGGAGATCCCCGGCCTGGAGCGGGAGTTGGAGGAGGCCGCCGAGGCCGAGCAGGAGGCCGCCAAGGACACCATGGTCAAGGAGGAGGTCGGCCCGGACGACATCGCCGACGTCGTCGGCTCCTGGACCGGCATTCCGGCCGGGCGGCTGCTGGAGGGCGAGACCCAGAAGCTGCTGCGGATGGAGGACGAGCTCGGCAAGCGGCTGATCGGGCAGAGCGAGGCCGTGCAGGCCGTCTCCGACGCCGTACGCCGTACGCGCGCCGGGATCGCCGATCCCGACCGGCCCACCGGCTCGTTCCTCTTCCTCGGGCCCACCGGCGTCGGCAAGACCGAGCTGGCCAAGGCGCTCGCGGACTTCCTCTTCGACGACGAGCGGGCCATGATCCGCATCGACATGAGCGAGTACGGCGAGAAGCACAGCGTCGCCCGCCTGGTCGGTGCCCCGCCCGGCTACGTCGGCTACGAGGAGGGCGGCCAGCTCACCGAGGCCGTCCGCCGCCGCCCGTACAGCGTCGTGCTCCTGGACGAGGTCGAGAAGGCCCACCCCGAGGTCTTCGACATCCTGCTCCAGGTCCTCGACGACGGCCGGCTCACCGACGGCCAGGGCCGCACGGTCGACTTCCGCAACACCATCCTCATCCTCACCTCCAACCTCGGCAGCCAGTTCCTGATGGATCCCCTGGTCAAGCCCGAGGCGAAGAAGCAGCAGGTACTGGACGTGGTGCGGGCCTCGTTCAAGCCGGAGTTCATCAACCGGCTCGACGACCTCGTGGTCTTCTCCGCCCTGTCCGGCGACGAGCTCGCGCACATCGCGGGGCTCCAGATCGGCCGACTGGCCCGGCGGCTGGCCGACCGGCGGCTCACCCTGGACGTCACCCCCGAGGCGCTGGCCTGGCTCGCCGAGGAGGGCAACGACCCGGCCTACGGTGCGCGACCGCTGCGCCGGCTCATCCAGACGGCCATCGGCGACCGGCTCGCCAAGGAGATCCTGGCCGGTGAGGTCCGCGACGGTGACACCGTACGGGTGGACCGGGCCGAGGACGGGCTGATCGTCGGCCCCGTTTCGTAACCGAAGGTCACCGGGTGTCGCAGCCCGTGGCCGTACGCCCGCCGGTCCCCGTCCCCGCACGCTCTCTGTCAGCTTGTGGCGGATAGGGGCCGTGCGGGCTTGCCATGCCCCGCCCGCCATGGGAGAGGATGGCCGTACTCGTCACGAAGGGAAATAACGGTGAGCATCGATCCGTCCTCGATTCCTAATTTCGGGGGCCAGCCCGAACCGCAGGCGGCAGGACCGGAGGGCCCCGTCGTCCCTGACCAGGACCTCGTCAAGCAGCTCCTCGACCAGATGGAGCTGAAGTACGTCGTCGACGACGAGGGCGACCTCGCGGCACCGTGGGAAGAGTTCCGGACGTACTTCATGTTCCGGGGCGAGGACGAGCAGCAGGTCTTCTCGGTCCGTACGTTCTACGACCGCCCCCACGCGCTCGACCAGCGTCCCATCCTCCTGGACGCCATCGACGACTGGAACCGCCGCACCCTGTGGCCCAAGGTCTACACCCACGCCCACGAGGGCGAGGAGGGCGAGGCGGGTTCCGTCCGGCTGATCGGTGAGGCGCAGATGCTCATCGGCACCGGCGTCAGCCTGGAGCACTTCGTCTCCTCCACGGTCAGCTGGGTCCGCGCCTCGATCGAGTTCGACAAGTGGCTCGTCGAGCGCCTCGGCATCCAGCCCGCCGAGGACAAGAAGGACGGCGAGGAGCCCGCCGGCGCCTGACGCCACGGCCCACGACAGCGGCCCGGGAGGCGGTCATCACGACCGCCTCCCGGGCCTTGCTGTATCCGGGCGGGTCCGTCCCCGTGCCCGGTTTCACTCGCCCGCTCCGGGGCCCTTTCCGTATCCGGGCCGGTCCGCCCCCGTGCCTTGCTCAGCCCAGCCGTCCCAGCCGTTCCACCGCCTCCTCCAGCACGTCGTCCCTCTTGCAGAAGGTGAAACGGACCTGGCTGCGGCCCGCCTCCGGATCGTCGTAGAAGACCGAGTTCGGCACCGCCGCCACCCCGCAGCGCTCGGGCAGCGCCCGGCAGAAGGCGTACGCGTCCTCGTCGCCGAACGGGGCGATGTCGGTGGTGATGAAGTACGTCCCCTCCGGCTCGTACACCCGGAAGCCCGCACTCCGCAGGCCCTTGGCGAGCAGGTCGCGCCTGCGCCGCATGTCCGCGCGGAAGTCCGCGAAGAACGTGTCGGGCAGCGCGAGCGCCTCGGCGATCGCGTACTGGAACGGGCCCCCGCTGACGAACGTCAGATACTGCTTCGCCGAGCGCACCGCCGCCACCAGCGGTGCGTCCCCGGTGACCCAGCCGATCTTCCAGCCGGTGTACGAGAACGTCTTGCCCGAGCTCGAAATGGAGACCGTGCGCTCGCGCATCCCGGGCAGGGCGGCGATCGGGTGGTGCGCGCCCTCGAAGACCAGGTGTTCGTAGACCTCGTCGGTGACGACCAGCAGATCGTGCTCCACCGCGAGGGCCGCGATCCCGGCCAGCTCGTCCGGGGTGAGCACCGTGCCCGTCGGGTTGTGCGGGGTGTTCAGGAGCAGGAGGCGGGTGCGCGGGGTGATCAGGGCGCGCAGTCCGTCGAGGTCCGGGCGGAAGTCCGGGGCACGCAGGGTGAGCGGTACGCGTCGCGCGCCCGCCATCGCGATGCACGCGGCGTACGAGTCGTAGTACGGCTCGAACGCGATGACCTCGTCGCCCGGTTCGAGCAGGGCGAGCAGGGAGGCGGCGATCGCCTCGGTGGCGCCGGTCGTCACCAGGACCTCGGTCTCCGGGGACCAGGTCAGGCCGTAGAAGCGCTCCTGGTGGGCGGCGACGGCGTTGCGCAGTTCCGGGATGCCGGGGCCCGGCGGGTACTGGTTGCCGTGCCCGGCGCGCAGCGCCCGGACCGCCGCCTCCCGGATCTCCTCGGGGCCGTCGGTGTCGGGGAAGCCCTGGCCGAGGTTGATGGAGCCGGTCCGCAGGGCCAGCGCGGACATCTCGGCGAAGATCGTCGTGCCGAACGCGGAGAGGCGGCGGTTGAGCAGCGGCCGTCCCGCTGCGGGGTTTCCCTGGGTCGGTCGTCCCTGTGTCATGGGCGCCATCCTGTGCCGAAGCTCTGGAGTTGCTCAAGTCTGCTTTCGCTTCCGCAGGCTGGGGCATGCCCCTGTCACGCGGGCAACCGGCACGCGGTAACAACGGAAAACGGACAACGGACAACGGACAACGGGGAAGCGACGGGGGAACCTCGCTTCGGGGGAAGAAAGGCGGGTGAACGGCATGGTCTTCGTGGTGCTGATCGCGGCGGTGGTCATGGGGGGACTGGTGTTCCTGGTGCGCAGGAGCGGAGGCGGTACGTCCGGCGCGAACGGCGGGAACGGCACGGGCGGGGCCTGGGTCGGCGGCTCGGGCGGGGATTCGGGCGGGGATTCGGGCGGTCACTCGTGCGGTGGCGGCTCCTCGTGCGGCGGCGGCGGCGGCGGTGGCGGTGGCGGCGGGTGCGGCGGTGGCAGCTGAGCCGCGGCTGAGCGGTCCGTCCGGCAGTCACCGACAGTGACCCGGATCCGGGCGTCCGGAGGTCGAACTCCCTCCGGGCGCCTTTTCGTTGCGCGACGCGGACGTGTTCGGTTGAACAGTTGAACCGTGCTGCCCCCGAGGGGATGGAAACCACGGCAAGTTGGGCGAAAACGCTGTGAGTGCGGCGTACTTCGTGATTCCCTCGTGGAAGAGAACATTCAGCCCTCGGACCCCAGTTGGACCAGATCGGGCGTTCCCCTTCCCTCCACGCGCAGTAATACAGGGGCGCCCCGCTGTCCATGTGTCCATGTGTGTTTGCGGAGCCGACCCATGCTCACGACCCTCCAGACGGCCTATTCCGATACCCGCGCCGCCGACCTGGCCTGGACGCTGGGCCGGGAGCCGCTTCCCGCCCTCGCCGTCCTCGACCTCCAGCTCGACGGCGCGGAACTCCAGCTGCGACTGCTCGGCGCCTCCCACCAGGTCCTCCTTCAGGAGGACCGCGGAGTCTGCTCCGAGACCGTCGCCTGCATGCCCGGCAGCAGCACCCCTCTGCCCCTCGGCGTCGCGAAGCGGCTCGGGGAATGGGAGTACGAATTCGCGGCCCGAGTCGAGACCCTGACCCAGGGCCAGTTCGCGGGGCGCGCACAGGAGCTGCTCGCCCTGGTGAGCGACCACCCGCACGGTCTGGCGGGCACCTTCCCCGGCAGCCCGTACGCCTTCACCGCGATGCTCGCCCACCGCGCCGAGGGCCAGGTGCGGTGGCGCACCTGGCACGCGTACCCGCAGGAGGGGCAGTTGGTGGTGACCCGGACCCGGGTGGGGGTGCGGATTCCCGCGACCGCGGCCTGAGCCGCAGACGTGCCGGTGAAGCGGCACTTACACCCTTGTGGGTGACAAACAGCGATCGTGCAGTGACGTAGCGTTCGCAGCATGATCGACCAGCAGGTGTCGCTACGAGGGGGCGCGGAGCGGCTTCCCGTGCGGCCGAGGACCGGCCGGTTCCTGGTGCTGGCCGCTGTCTTCATCTGCGCCGCCTGCGGTCTCGTCTACGAGCTCGAACTGGTCGCGCTGGCCTCGTATCTGATCGGCGATTCGGTCACCCAGGCCTCCGTCGTGCTCTCCGTGATGGTGTTCGCGATGGGTATCGGCTCTCTCCTCGCGAAACGTTTGCGCTGCCACGCCGCGGTCGGGTTCGGGCTGATCGAGGCGGCTCTCGCCCTGATCGGCGGCTCCTCGGCGCTGGTCCTGTACGCCTCCTTCGCCTGGCTCGGCGAATCGCGGTACGCCCTGGTCGGGTTCTCCCTGGCGATCGGTGTGCTGATCGGTGCCGAGATCCCGCTGCTGATGACGCTGATCCAGCGCGTGGACCGGCAGGACGCGGGCGGGGCTGTCGCCGACCTCTTCGCCGCCGACTATGTGGGCGCGCTCGTTGGGGGGCTCGCGTTCCCCTTCCTCCTGCTGCCGATGCTGGGGCAGCTGACCGGCGCCCTGTTCACCGGCGTGGTGAACGCGGCGGCGGGCGGCGCGCTGATCCTGTGGGTGTTCCGGCGCGACCTCAGCTCCCGCTGCCGGTGGCTTCTCGTCCTGGTCAATGTCTCGGTGATCGCGGTCCTGGGCACCGCCACGGTGCTCGTCGGCGACTTCGAGCGGGCGGCGCGGCGTGCCGTATACGGGGACCAGGTGCGGGTCGCCGTGCAGACGGGGGTGCAGGAGCTCGTCCTGACCGGCACGGACCGCGATTCCCTCGACCTCTATCTCGACGGCCGCCTGCGGGTCAGCGCCCGTGACGAGTACCGCTACCACGAGGCCCTGGTCCACCCCGCGATGAACGGGCCCCGTGCCCGCGTCCTCATCCTCGGCGGCGGCGACGGGTTGGCCGCCCGCGAGGTCCTGCGCTACCCGGACGTCCGCTCGGTCACCGTCGTCGAGCTGGACCCCGCCGTCACCCGACTGGCCCGCACGGACCCCGCCCTCTCCGGCCTCAACGACCACGCCTACCGCGACCCGCGCCTCACTGCCGTCGCGGCGGACGCCTTCACCTGGCTGCGGGCCGACCGCGCGCGCTACGACGTGGTGATCTCCGACCTGCCGGACCCGGGCATCACCGCCAGTACGAAGCTGTACTCCGCGGAGTTCTACGGGCTGATCGCCCAGGCCCTCGCCCCGGACGGGCGGTTCGCGGTGCACGCCGGGCCGATGGGGGGCCGCCCGGAGACCTACTGGACGGTGGAGGCCTCCGTCCGCGCGGCCGGCCTCGCGACCCGCCCGTACCGCATCACCGGCCGGTACGCCGGCTTCGCCGCGAGCCCGGACCGGGTCGGGGGCGAGGGCCACGGCCCGGAGGACTGGGGCTTCCTCCTCGCGGGGCCGGACGAGGTGCCGCAGCTCGCGCTGGCCGCCGGGGGGCCCGCGCTGCGGTCGCTGGGGGGCCGGGAGCTGCGGGAGGGCGCGCGGGCCGCGGACGCCGCACGGCTGCCGGGGCGGACCCCGTCGACACTGGTCCACCCGAGGTACTGGGAGGACGTGTGAGGGTGTGTGAGGACGTGTGAGGACTGTGACGTGTGAGGCGGAGGGCAGGGGTTTCCGTGGACGGGGGCGCCGTTCGGCGGGCGGAAGCGCTGACGTCCGGGCCGTGGCCGATTAGGCTCGGTTGGCATGGAGCATGAGGTGCACGTTCCGGTTCCCGTCCCGGCCCTGCGGCGCGCGCTGGGCGATCCCGTCCGCGTCGCCCGCTGCGTCCCCGCCCTCCAGCAGGACGCCGACGCCTCGGCATCGCCCCTGGCGGGCCGGCTGAAGTTCCGGGCCGGCGGCCACACCATCACCTACCGGGGCGAGCTGAAGCTCTCCGGCCCGGAGGGTACGGAGACGGCGGGCGGTGAGCGGTTCTCGGTCACCGGGGAGGGCGTGGAGGTCCGGGGGACCGGTGCGGTGAAGCTCGCCCTGAACATCGCCCTCACGGAGGCGGACGGCGGGACGGCCCTCACGTACAGCGGCACGGCGAGCGGGGACGGCCGACTGGTCGAACTGGAGGAGGGCGCGGCCCTCGCGGCCGCCCACCGGCTCCTGGACCGCTTCACCCAGCAGCTGGTGACGGAGTCGTTGGCGGCGCGGGCCGAGGACGGCGGAGCGGCCGCCGAGGGGCTCGCGGGCGACGAGGAGACCGCGGGAGAGGAGGCCGGGGACGCGGCCGAGCCCCGCGCCGAAGCCGGGTCCGGGGCTGTGTCCGACGCCGACACCGGCGCCGAGGACCGGGACGAAGACGGGTCCGTTTTTGACTCGCCCGTGCCGCCGCCCGCGCTCGACCCCGTCGCCGGGGTGGAGTTCACCGTCCCGGACGAGCCGCCCGCCGAGGCCGCGCACGCCCGCCGCACCATGATCGGGCGCAGCGCGGAGGAGGTCGACCACGCGCCCCCGCGCGGTCGCTACGCCCCTGTGCCCTCCCCGGAGGCGGGCGGTGCGAGTACCGCCCTGCGCTGGGCCGCCCCGGCCGCCGCCCTCGCGCTCGCCTCCGCCGTGGTGCTGGGCCGGGCGTTGCGGCGCCGCAGGACGTGAGCCGCCAGTAGGGTCGTCGGGTGAGCAGGAGCGAAGAGAACGTCAGGCTGAGTGCCGGCGACGCCGAGTTGACCGTCGACCCCGTACACGGCTGCCGCATCAGCAGCCTGCGGATCGGGGGCGCCGAACTGCTGCGCCAGGGTGAGCGGTACGGCTGCTTCCCGATGGTGCCCTGGTGCGGACGTACCGCGAACGGGCAGTTCCGCAACGGCGACGCGCTCCACGAGCTGCCGCTGAACTCCCCGCCGCACGCCATCCACGGAACGGGCCGGGACACCTCCTGGCACACCGCGCACACGGCCGCCGACGCGGACGAGGGCCGGGCGTCCTTCTACTACGACCTCGCCGAGCCCTGGCCGTACGAGGGCCGGGTGACGCAGACCTTCGAGCTGACCGAGGACGGGCTGACGCTGGGCCTCGCCGTGGAGACGTACGGCAACTCCTTCCCGGCACAGGCGGGCTGGCACCCCTGGTTCCACCGCAGCATCGGCGGCCGGGATGCCGAGCTCTCCTTCGACGCCGCCTGGCAGGAGGAGCGCGGCGCGGACCATCTGCCCACCGGCCGCCGCATCGACCCCGTCCCGGGGCCGTGGGACGACTGCTTCGGGATGCCCGACGGCGTCGATGTGAAGCTCACCTGGCCGGGGCAGCTGGAGCTGACGGTGAAGAGCCGCAGCGAGTGGGTGGTCGTCTACGACGAGCAGGACGAGGCCGTCTGTGTGGAGCCGCAGTCCGGGCCGCCGAACGGACTGAACACCGCACCCCGGCTGGTCACGCCGATCGACCCGCTGGAGACCACGACGACCTGGAGCTGGGTCCGGCTCTGAGCCGGTTCGCGGCCGGGTGTGCGAGCAGGGATTCCGGCACCGCTTACCCTCGTGGACATGACTGACGTACGCGCTGAGCTGCTCCAGCAGATCAAGGACAAGGCCGTGGTGCACGGCAAGGTGACCCTCTCCTCGGGTCTGGAAGCCGACTGGTACATCGACCTGCGCCGGGTCACGCTGGACGGCACCGCCGCGCCGCTGGCCGGGCAGGTCATGCTCGACGCCACCGCCGAGCTGGACTACGACTGCGTCGGCGGGCTGACGCTCGGCGCCGACCCGGTCGCCACCTCGATGCTGCACGCCTCCGCCGCGCGCGGTAGGAGCCTGGACGCGTTCGTCGTCCGCAAGGCGCAGAAGGCGCACGGGATGCAGCGCCGGATCGAGGGCACCGACGTCAAGGGCCGCCGCTGCCTGGTCGTCGAGGACACCTCGACCACGGGCGGCTCGCCGCTGACCGCCGTCGAGGCGGTGCGCGAGGCGGGCGGCGAGGTCGTGGCCGTGGCCGTGATCGTCGAGCGCGGGGCCGCCCCGGCGATCGCCGAGGCCGGTCTGCCCTATGTCCACGTCTACTCGGTGGCGGACCTGGGCCTCGCCTGAGCCTCGCCCCACCAGGGTGTGACCTGCGGTTTTCGTCAGGGGTGGACGGTTTCACGTGAAACCGTCCACCCCTGACCCGTAACCGTCCCGTATCCAACCGGGTCCGCCGGGTGGAGTCGGAGGGAGAGTCTGGGAAGATGGGGGCGACGATGACGTCGCCCCCAGGTCAGGGACCAGCCTGCACACCCGCACATCCCAAGGAGCGGTCAGATGCCCATCGCAACCCCCGAGGCGTACGCCGAGATGCTCGACCGGGCAAAGGCGGGCAAGTTCGCCTACCCGGCCATCAACGTGACCTCGTCCCAGACCCTGCACGCCGCCCTGCGCGGCTTCGCGGAGGCCGAGAGCGACGGCATCGTCCAGATCTCCACCGGCGGTGCGGAGTTCCTGGGCGGCCAGCACAACAAGGACATGGTCACGGGCGCGGTCGCCCTGGCGGAGTTCGCGCACATCGTCGCTGCGAAGTACGACGTCACCATCGCGCTGCACACCGACCACTGCCCCAAGGACAAGCTGGACGGTTACGTACGTCCGCTGCTCGACGTCTCCGCGGAGCGTGTCGCCAAGGGTCTGAACCCGCTGTTCCAGTCCCACATGTGGGACGGTTCGGCCGAGACCCTCGCCGACAACCTGGCCATCGGCCAGGAGCTGCTGGCCAAGGCCGCCGCCGCCAAGATCATCCTTGAGGTCGAGATCACCCCGACCGGCGGTGAGGAGGACGGCGTCACGCACGAGATCAACGACGAGCTGTACACGACCGTCGACGACGCGCTGCGCACCGCCGAGGCGCTCGGCCTGGGCGAGAAGGGCCGCTACCTGCTGGCCGCCTCCTTCGGCAACGTCCACGGCGTCTACAAGCCCGGCAACGTCGTGCTCCGCCCCGAGCTGCTGAAGGACCTTCAGTCGGGCGTCGCCGCCAAGTACGGCCAGGCCGCCGGAAGCCAGCCCTTCGACTTCGTCTTCCACGGCGGCTCCGGCTCCACCGCGGAGGAGATCCTCACCGCGCTGGAGAACGGCGTCGTGAAGATGAACCTCGACACCGACACCCAGTACGCCTTCACCCGCCCGGTCGTGGACCACATGTTCCGCAACTACGACGGTGTCCTGAAGGTCGACGGCGAGGTCGGCAACAAGAAGACCTACGACCCGCGCACCTGGGGCAAGGCCGCCGAGGCCGGTATGGCCCAGCGCGTCACCGAGGCCTGTGCGAACCTGCGCTCCACCGGTACGAAGCTGAAGTAACCATCCGTCGTCACCGACGTACGGCGCCGGGCCCGGTCCTCCTTCTTCGGGGGGCCGGGCCCGTTGCTGTACCGGGATCACCTGGAGAAGGAGGGCCCGTCGTGGCCGCGCTCTATGACTTCGACACCGTCGTCGACCGCCGGGGCACGTGGTGCGTCCAGTGGGACGGGGTCGCCGACCGGTTCGGGGCCGACGGCCTGCTGCCGTTCACCATCTCCGACATGGACTTCGCCACCGCCCCCGAAGTGCTGGACGCGCTCCGGGCCCGGTTGGAGCACGGGGTGTTCGGCTACACCACCTGGCAGCAGGAGGACTTCCGCTCCGCGATAGCCCACTGGTACGCCACCCGGTACGGCACCGACATCGACACCGGGCAGCTCGTCTACGGCCCGTCCGTGCTCAGCCAGCTCTCCCAGCTGCTCCAGATGTGGACGCAGGAGGGGGAGGGCGTCGTCGTCCACACCCCCGCCTACGACGGTTTCCGCAAGGCGATCACCGGGCTCGGGCGGGAGCTGCGCGGGGTGCCGGTGGGCGACGAGGAGGCGCTGGAGCGGGAGCTGGCCCGGGCGGACGCCAAGGTCCTGGTGCTGTGCTCGCCCCACAACCCGACGGGCCGGGTGTGGACGGCCGGCGAGCTGGCCCGGACGGCGGCGCTCGCGGAGCGGTACGGGGTCGCGGTGATCAGCGACGAGATCCACGCGGACTTCGTGCACGGGGGACAGGTCCATGTGCCGTGGCCGCGGGTGGTGGGCGAGGGCGGGGGCGCGGGCCGCTGGGCGGTCGTCACCTCCGCGTCCAAGTCCTTCAACTTTCCCGCGCTGACCGGTTCGTACGGGCTCGTCGGCGATCCGGCGGACCGGGCGGAGTTCCTCCGGCGGATGGAGACGGCGGAGGGGCTGGCCTCCCCGGCCGTGCTGTCGCTGACCGCGCACATCGCGGCGTACCGGGAGGGCGGGGCGTGGCTGGACGCGGTACGGGAGTACGTGGCGGGGAACCTGGCGTACGTCGCGGAGCGGTTGGGCGCCGCGCTGCCCGAGCTGGGGTGGGTGCCGCCGCAGGCCGGGTACCTGGCGTGGATCGACCTGCGGCCGCTGGGGGTGGACGAGGACGCGTTGCAGCGGGTGCTGGTGGAGCGGGAGAAGGTGGCGGTGATGAGGGGGTCCGTCTACGGGGCGCCCGGGTTCGTCCGGCTGAACGTGGGGTGCCCGCGGGGGAAGGCGGCGCTGGGGGTGGAGGCGTTGGTGCGGGCGGTGAGGAGCACGGAGTCGAGCCCTTCCGCCGATTGAGGAGCGGGGGCCCGGGAGCAGCGCCTCCGCTTCGGGGCCCGGGAGCGCGGAGTGCGGGCAGGGGCGCCGAGGGGGAAGCTGGCCCCATGGCTGCTGCTGCCTCCGCGCCCGGGGAGACGTCCGGGGAGATCCGTGTCGCCTCGCCGGTCGGGCGGTGGGTCGTACTGACCACCGTGCTCGGGTCCGGTATGGCGATGCTGGACTCCACGGTCATCAACGTGGCCCTGCCCCGCATCGGCGCCGACCTCGGCACCGATCTGGCCGCGCTCCAGTGGACCGTCAACGCGTACATGCTCACGCTCGCCGGGCTGATCCTGCTCGGCGGGGCGCTCGGGGACCGGTACGGGCGGCGGCGGGTGTTCGTGGTGGGGGTGGTGTGGTTCGCGGCGGCCTCGTTGCTCTGCGGGATCGCGCCGAACGCGGGAGTGCTGATCGCCGCCCGGGCCCTGCAAGGGGTGGGTGGGGCGCTGCTCACACCGGGGTCCCTGGCGCTCATCCAGGCGAGCTTCCACCCCGACGACCGGGCCCGGGCCGTGGGGCTGTGGTCCGGGTTCGGCGGGGTCGGGGCGGCCGTGGGGCCGTTCGTGGGCGGGTGGCTCGTCGACGGGCCCGGGTGGCGGTGGGTGTTCCTGCTGAACCTGCCGCTCGCCGCGGTCTGTGTGCCCGTCGCCCTCCGACACGTACCGGAGTCGCGCGATCCGGCGGCGCACGGCCGGTTCGACGTGCTGGGGGCCGTGCTCGGGGCGCTCGCGCTGGCCGGGGTGACGTACGCGCTGATCGAGGCGCCGGAGCGGGGCGCATCCCCGCTCGTGATCGGGTCGGCCGTCGGCGGGGTGCTGCTGGGGGCCGCGTTCGTGCGGGTGGAGCGGAAGCGGGCCGACCCCATGCTGCCGCCCTCGATCTTCCGCTCCCGGCTGTTCACCTCGGTCAACCTGGTGACCTTCTGCGTCTACGCGGCCCTCGGCGGCTTCTTCTTCCTCGCCGCGATCCAGCTCCAGGTGGTCGCCGGGTACTCGGCGCTCGGCGCGGGCACCGCCCTGCTGCCCACCACCGTGCTGATGCTGCTCTTCTCCGCCTCGGCCGGTGAGCTGGGGCGGCGGATCGGGCCGCGCGTCCCGCTCACGGTGGGCCCGCTGCTCGCCGCCGCCGGGATGCTCCTGATGCTGCGGGTGGGGCAGGGCAGCGCTTCCTTCGGCTCGTACGTCGGCGAGGTGCTGCCCGCCGTCCTCGTGCTCGGCACCGGGCTCGTCGTGGTCGTCGCGCCGCTCACGGCGACCGTCCTGGCCGCCGTGGACACCGGGCGGGCCGGGCTGGCCAGCGGCATCAACAACGCCGCCGCACGGGCCGCCGGGCTGATCGCGGTGGCCGCCCTGCCGCTGCTCGCCGGGATGGGGCCGGAGGCGTACCGGGACGCGGGCGAGTTCGCCGCGACCTTCCGGCGGGCGATGCCGATGTGCGCCGGGCTGCTGGTCGCGGGCGCGGTCATCGCCTGGTGGACGGTCCGCACCCCGGCGGCCGCCGCCGTCCGGGGCGAGCGGCCCGAGTGCGCGGTGCACTGCGGGGTCGCCGCCCCGCCCCTGGAACCGGAGCAGCCCTCCCCGCGGCGACCGGGGCGCGGTCCCGCCGGGGCGTGACGGCAGGCACACTTGAGCCATGTCCATCCACGAGAACCTGCTCGGGGGCCCTGCCCCGACCCACCTCCCCGACGACCCGGAGCCGCGCGAGCTGCTCGCCGCGGGCACCCCGCCCGCCGAGGTCGCCGCGAAGTACCCCACCTCCTCGCTCGCCTGGGCGCAGCTCGCCGACGAGGCGTTCGAGGGCGGCCGGGTCGTCGAGTCGTACGCGTACGCCCGTACCGGCTACCACCGCGGCCTCGACGCCCTGCGCCGGGCCGGCTGGAAGGGCCACGGCCCCGTACCGTTCGAGCACGAGCCGAACCGCGGCTTCCTGCGCGCCCTGCACGCCCTGGCACGGGCCGCCGGGTCGATCGGCGAGACCGCGGAGCACGAGCGCTGCTCGACGTTCCTGCGGGACTCCTCGCCGACCGCCGCCGACATCCTGAGCTGACCCCGGCCGCGCACGCCGGAGCCGGGCCCGACGCTCACACAGCGCGGGTCCGGCCCGGGGCCTCCCTTCGGACCAGGCCGGGCTCGCGGGGTCCGGCACGCGCTCCCCCAAGCTCTCGGCTTCGCTGGAGCAGGGAGGGGCCCCTCCGGCGTTGTCGTCGGTCGGCAGGGCTCCGCCACGACTCCCTCCTCCGCCTTGCAGCTGCACGCATCGGACCCCGCTCCCTGATCCGGCCTGGTCCGAAGGGAGGCCCTAGTATGCGAGCAGGGGACCGGAGCTCCATCACCTCACGGAAGGGGCGGACCGCTACCCGGAAGCTCGTGTCGAGGAGACAGCGATGTCGACGAATCACCCCGACCCCGAAGCCACCGGTGCGGACACCCCGTACCTGGACTTCGCGGGAACGACTCCGTACGAGGACTACGTCCAGGCGGATGTCCTGACCCACCTCCAGCACCTCCGCTCGGACGACCCCGGCGAGATGGTCTTCCTGGTCACCACCCAGGTCATGGAGCTGTGGTTCACGGTCATCGTCCACGAGTGGGAGACCGCCACCCGCGCCCTGCGCGAGGACCGCATACCCGTCGCGCGTGACGCCCTGAAGCGTTCGCTGCGCGAGCTGGAGGCGCTGAACGAGTCCTGGCGGCCGCTCGCCGGACTCACCCCCGCCCAGTTCAACTCCTACCGGGGCTCGCTCGGCGAGGGCTCCGGATTCCAGTCCGCGATGTACCGGCGGATGGAGTTCCTGCTCGGCGACAAGTCCGCGTCCATGCTGGTGCCGCACCGGGGCGCGCCCCGCGTGTACGCCGAGCTGGAGAAGGCGCTCGGGGAGCCCAGCCTCTACGACGAGACGCTCGCCCTGCTGGCCCGGCGCGGGTACGCCATCCCCGAGGCCGTCGTCGGCCGGGACCTGACCAAGCGCTACGAGCCGTCGCCCGATGTCGAGGCCGTGTGGGCGGAGATCTACGCCTCCGACGACCAGAACGACGAGCTGGTGCGCCTCGGTGAGCTGCTCACCGACGTCGGCGAGCTCGTCTGGCGATGGCGCAACGACCACCTCGTCGCCACCCGCCGGGCGATGGGCTCCAAGACCGGCACCGGCGGCTCCGCCGGAGTGGCCTGGCTGGAGAAGCGCGCCACGAAGAACGTGTTCCCCGAGCTGTGGACGGCGCGCAGCCATGTCTGAGACCTCCCGTGACACGCTCCGCGAGCGGGCGCTGAAGCTCGACGCCGCCGACCCGCTCGCCGACCGGCGGGGGCTCTTCGCCCTCGACGAAGGCGTCTACCTCGACGGCAACTCCCTCGGCGCGCTGCCCGTCCACGTACCCGCCCGGGTGCAGGACGTCCTCACCCGGCAGTGGGGCGAGCTGCGCATCCGGTCCTGGGACGAGAGCGGCTGGTGGACCGCCCCCGAGCGGATCGGCGACCGGATCGCCCCGCTCGTCGGGGCCGCCGCAGGCCAGATCGTCGTCGGTGACTCGACCAGCGTGAACGTCTTCAAGGCGGTCGTCGCGGCGGGCCGCCTCGCGGGCGAGGGACGCGACGAGATCCTGGTTGACGCGACGACCTTTCCCACGGACGGGTACATCGCGGCCTCCGCCGCGCGGCTGACCGGCCACCGGATCGTGCCCGTCGCACCCGCCGACGTACCGGCCGCGCTCGGCCCCCGTACGGCCGCCGCCCTGCTCAACCAGGTGGACTACCGCACGGGCCGGCTGCACGACCTGCCCGGACTGACCGCCGCCGTCCACGCGGCGGGCGCGATGGCGGTGTGGGACCTCTGCCACAGCGCGGGCGCGCTGCCCGTCGGGCTGGACGAGCACGGGGTG
Source organism: Streptomyces sp. NPDC033165 (assembly GCF_055577965.1). Classification (NCBI taxonomy): domain Bacteria; kingdom Bacillati; phylum Actinomycetota; class Actinomycetes; order Kitasatosporales; family Streptomycetaceae; genus Streptomyces; species Streptomyces sp. NPDC033165. Next base: position 269,838 of record NZ_JBVIPK010000003.1, on the reverse strand, counting down.
GACCTGGCGGTCGGCTGTACGTACAAGTACCTGAACGGCGGCCCCGGTTCGCCCGCGTACCTGTACGTCGCCGAGCGCCACCAGGCCGCCTTCGACTCCCCGTTGCCGGGGTGGAACTCGCACGCCGACCCGTTCGGCATGACCCCCGACTACGCCCCGGCGGACGGTTCCGCGCGGGGCCGGGTCGGCACGCCCGACATCGTCTCCATGCTCACGCTGGAAGCGGCGCTGGAGGTGTGGGACGGGGTGTCGGTGGACGCCGTGCGGGCCAAGTCCCTCGCGTTGACGGACTTCTTCCTGGAGTGCGTCGAGGCGTACGTTCCGGCGGGCCGGGTCACCTCCGTCACGCCGGCCGCGCACGCCGAACGCGGCAGCCAGGTCGCCCTGCGCTGCGCGGACGCCGGGCCCGTGATGCGCCGCCTCATCGAGCGGGGCGTCGTGGGCGACCTGCGGCGGCCGGATGTGCTGCGGTTCGGCTTCACCCCGCTGTACGTGGGGTTCGCCGACGCGGAACAGGCGGCGTGGGTGCTGGCCGAGGTGCTCGCGGAGACAGCGGAGCCGAAGGCGGCCTGACGGGCTGTCAACGCGGGGTGCGGCCGGGTGGGGACGGTACCGAGTGCTGATACCGTCCCCGCAGGTCAGCCCAGTTGGGCACCTGACCCAGGCATAGGCACTGGCACAGTCACAGGCATAGGACGGTTGAGCAGCATGTCGGATTCTGCCGCGCGTGATCGGGACGAGGCCGAGAGCGCATCGGCGTTCGCGCATCCCGAGGTCGCCCCTGACCGGACCGCCTCCTACGGCGAACACCCCGACCAGGTCATCGACTTCTACGCCCCGCGCGACGGCCGCACCGCCGCCCCCCTCGTCGTCCTCCTGCACGGCGGCGCCTGGCGGACTCCGTACGACCGGGCCCATGTCTCCCCGCTCGCGGACTTCCTGGCCCGCCGGGGGTTCGCCGTGGCGAGCGTGGAGTACCGGCGCGGCGCTGAGGCCGACGCGGGGCGGGCGCCCGGCACGGACCTCGGCGCGGACCCCGTCGCGGGGCGCTGGCCGGACACCTTCGACGACGTGGCCGCCGCGCTCGACGCCGTACCGGCCCTGGCGGCACAGGAGTTGCCGGAGGCCGACGTGCGGCGCGTCGTGGTCACCGGGCACTCGGCGGGCGGGCACCTCGCGCTCTGGGCGGCGGCACGGCACGTACTGCCCGAAGGGTCGCCGTGGCGCCTGCCTGCCCCGCCGCCCCTGCGCGGGGTCGTCGCACTGGCCCCGATCGCGGACTTCGCCAAGGCCGTGGAGCTGGGTGTCTGCGGCGGAGCGTTCAGCCAACTGCTGGGGGAGGGCGGCGAGTCGGACGACCGTATCGCCCAGGCCGACCCCGCGGCCCTGCTGCCCACCGGGATCGCCACGGCGATCGTCCAGGGTGTCGAGGACATCGTCGTACCGCAGGCCGTGTCGGAGGCGTACGTCGACGCGGCGGCGAAGTCCGGCGAGACGGTCGGGCTGACGCTCCTCGGCGGGGTCGGGCACTTCCCGCTGATCGACCCGGCCGCCGACGCCTGCGCGATCGTGGCGGAGGAGATCACGCAACTGGCCTGGTGACGAAGGGGGCGCGGGCGGATCGCACAGCGATCGCAGTTGCGGACAGAAGGTGTCCGCAAGGATCTCTAGCTTGGTTGTTGTCGAACCGAACGGGCGTGAGGCCAATGGCGCGAACCGTACGGGTACCGAACCGAGCTGAGGAGAACCCCATGACGATCCTGGTGACCGGGGCCACGGGAACGGTCGGCCGCCGTGTGGTCGAGCAGTTGCTGGAGCGCGGCGAGCACGTCCGGGCCCTGACCCGCGACCCGGCGCGGGCGGAGCTGCCCGAGGGCGTCGACGTCGTCCGGGGCGACCTCACGGACCCGGCGTCCCTGGAGTCCGCGCTCGACGACGTGACCGGGCTGCACCTCATCACCTTCGGCGGGGCCCTCTTCGCACCGCTGGAGACCGGTGGGGAGATCCTCGCGCTGGCCCGGAAGGCGGGCGTGCGGCGGGTGACCGTGCTCAACGGGGGCGGGGAGACCCCGATGGAGGCGGCGGTCCGCGCGAGCGGGCTGGCCTGGACGGTCGTGATGCCGGTGGAGTTCATGGCGAACGCCCTGGAGTGGGCGCCCGGAGTCAGGGCCGAGGGCGTGGTGCGCGAACCGTACGTCGGCCGGCTCAGCGCGATGGTGCACGAGTCGGACATCGGCGCGGTGGCGGCGGTGGCGCTCACCGAGGACGGTCACGCGGGCCAGGTGTACCTGGTCACCGGTCCGCAGGCGCTGACCGTCGGCGACAAGGTGGCGGCCCTCGCGGCGGCGCGCGGCGCGGGCATCGAGCTGGTCGAGCTCACCGAGGAGCAGGCGCTGGAGTCGTGGCGGGCCAACGGGATGCCGGAGGACGTGATCGGGTTCCTGATCGACGTCTACCGGGACACCCCGCCCGAGGGCCGGACCGTGACCGACACCGTCCAGCAGGTCACCGGACGGCCGGCGCGGACGTTCGCGCAGTGGGCGCGGGAGCACGCGGAGCACTTCCGGGCGAGGGCGTAGCCGAAGGGGGCTCCGGGGCTCCGGACGGAGTGCGGTGGAGGCGGGGTAGTCCTTGAGACGGACCCCGCCGAATCCATATCGGTGCTGACGACCCGCCGTCCGCCGCCGCCTACCGTGGGAACGTGACCGAGACCCAGACGAAGATCAAGGGCCCGGAGTTCCGGGCCGCCGAAGGGGCGATGAACGGCCTGCGGGAGGACCTCTTCCGCCAGGCGCTCGCCTACCGCCCCATGCCGCCGCTGAACCCCGAGGGACGGCTGATCCGGCGGCTGCCCGGCGGGCTGCGCAAGGGCGTCGTCTGGGCCCCGCACGCCCTGGTGCTCTTCGCCGCCTTCGTGGTGATGATGATCGGCTTCGCCGAGTGGGAGTTCCGCTTCCTGATGGGTCTGGTGCCCGCGACAGCGGTGGCGATGACTCTCGTCAGGCCGGTCGCCGCGTTCTGGGCCTCGATGCTGGCGACCGTCTTCTGCGGGGTGCTGAGCGGCGAGCTGTGGGCGCCGAGCGCCTTCGCGGCGCAGGTGGTGGTCATGGTGGTCGTGGCCGCCCGGACCCGGCCCCGCACCGCCGCCTGGATGTGGCTGCTGACCCTGCTGTTCGGGATGCTGCTGGAGGGCGGCGACCCGGCCCTCACCGCGCCCCTGGCGACGCTCTCCGCCTTCGCGCTGCTCGTCGTCGCCGTGGTCCAGATCCGGCGTGACGCCGAGCGCGAGGTCACCGTGCAGCGCACCGTCACCGCCGTCGAGCGCGACCGGCGCACCCTGCTGGAGGAGCGCACCACGATCGCCCGGGAGCTGCACGACGTGGTGGCCCACCACATGTCGGTCGTCGCGATCCAGGCCGAGGCCGCCCCCTACCGGGTCGAGAACCCGCCGCCGGAGCTGGAGCAGGCCTTCGTCACCATCCGGGAGAACGCCGTGGCCGCCCTCACCGAGCTGCGCCGCGTCCTCGGAGTCGTACGGGCGGAGGACTACGAGGCCCCGGACGCCCCGCAGCCCACCCTCGCCGCGCTCGACGGACTCCTGGACAACGTCCGCGAGACGGGCCTGGAGACGGAGAAGGTGATCACCGGGGCCGTCCGCGAGCTGCCGCAGGGCGTCGAGCTGTCGGCGTACCGGATCGTCCAGGAGGCCCTGAGCAACAGCCTGCGGCACGCGCCGGGCGCCTCCGCCAGGGTCGAGCTCGGCTATGTCCTCGGCGGGCTCGGACTGCGCGTGGTCAACGGACCCCCGCGCGGTCTGGTCAAGCCCTCGCCGGGGGCCGGGCACGGGATCACCGGGATGCGGGAGCGGGTCGCGATGCTGAACGGCGAGATGACGGCCGGGACGACGGCGGACGGAGGGTACGAGATCGCGGTGTTCCTGCCCGTACCGCTGTCCGAGGAGCCGGAGACACGGGACGCGGCGGGCAGCGGGGTGACCGGCCGCGACACGACCGGCAACGCCGACACGGTCGTCATCGAACGGGACGTCCGCGCATGAGCGACACCGATATCCGGGTGCTGATCGTCGACGACCAGATGATGGTCCGCGAGGGCTTCTCGGTCCTGCTCAACGCGATGCCCGGGATCACCGTCGTGGGGGAGGCGGTGGACGGGCGGCAGGCCGTCGCCCAGGTCGCCGCCCTCCGCCCGGACGTCGTGCTGATGGACATCCGTATGCCCGAGCTGAACGGGATCGAGGCCACCCGCGAGATCGTCGCGCAGGACGCCGACGCGAAGGTCCTGGTGCTGACCACGTTCGACCTCGACGAGTACGTGTACCAGGCGCTGCGGGCCGGGGCCTCGGGCTTCCTCCTCAAGGACGCCTCGGCCCGGCAGCTCGCGGACGGCGTGCGGGTGGTGGCCTCGGGCGAGGCGCTGCTCGCCCCGACGGTCACCCGGCGGCTGATCACCGAGTTCTCCAAGCTCGCGGAGGCCCCCCGGCCGCCCGCCCTGGCCCGCGTCGGGGACCTCACGGAGCGCGAGACGGAGGTCCTCGTCCTGATCGCGCAGGGCCTGTCCAACGCGGAGATCGCCTCGCACCTGATCGTCGCCGAGTCCACGATCAAGACGCACGTCAGCCGCATCCTGGTGAAGCTGGGCCTGCGCGACCGCACCCAGGCGGCGGTGTTCGCGTACGAGGCACGGCTGGTCACCCCGGGGTAGGGACCGGGCAGGACCGTGGGACCGGGCAGGACCGTGGGACCGGGCCGGGCAGGATTCCGGGACCGGGCAGGGCCGGACCCTCTTGCGGTGGTGGCGGACGCGGGTAGCGTCGGGTCATGCACGTGTCATTCGACCCCTGGTCTCCCGCGTTCGTCGCCGACCCCTACCCCGCCTACGCCGCCCTGCGAGCCACCGGCCGGGCGCACTGGTTCGAGCCGACCGGGCAGTGGCTGATCCCGCACCACTCCGACGTATCGGCGCTGCTGCGCGACCGCCGCCTGGGCCGTACGTATCTGCACCGCTTCAGCCACGAGGAGTTCGGCCGCACCCCGCCGCCCGCCGCACACGAGCCGTTCACCACGCTCAACGGTCAGGGGATGCTCGACCTGGAGGCGCCCGACCACCCCCGTATCCGGCGCCTGGTCTCCAAGGCGTTCACCCCGCGTACGGTCGAGAACCTCGCCCCGACCGTACGGCGGCTGGCGGCCGGGCTGGTCGACGCGTTCGTGGCGAAGGGCGGTGGCGACCTGCTGGCAGAGGTCGCGGAGCCGCTTCCGGTCGCCGTGATCGCCGAGATGCTCGGGGTCCCCGAGGCGGACCGGGGGCCGCTGCGGCCCTGGTCGGCGGCGATCTGCGGGATGTACGAGCTGAACCCGTCCGAGGAGACGGCGAAGGCCGCCGTCCGGGCGTCGGAGGAGTTCTCCGCGTATCTGCGCGGGCTCATCGCCGAGCGCCGCAAGGCCCCCGGCGATGACCTGATCTCGGCGCTCATCGCCGCCCACGACGACGGGGAGCGGCTGAGCGAGCAGGAGATGATCTCGACGTGTGTGCTGCTGCTGAACGCGGGCCACGAGGCGACGGTGAACACCACGGCGGGCGGCTGGCGCACCCTCTTCCACCACCCGGAACAGCTGGCCGCCCTGCGCGGCGACCCCGCGCTGCTGCCCACCGCGATCGAGGAGCTCCTGCGCTACGACACCCCGTTGCAGATGTTCGAGCGCTGGGTGCTGGACGACATCGAGATCGACGGCCAGGTCATCCGGCGCGGGGCTGAGGTGGCGCTGCTGTTCGGCTCGGCCAACCGGGACCCGGAGCGGTTCGCGCACCCGGACACGCTCGACCTGTCCCGTCCGGACAACCCGCACATCACCTTCGGCGCGGGCATCCACTACTGCCTGGGCGCCCCGCTGGCCCGGCTGGAGCTGGCCGCCTCCTTCGGGGAACTGCTGGGCAAGGCGCCCGGGATGCGACTGGCGGCGGAACCGGAGTGGCACCCGGGGTACGTGATCCGGGGGCTGAAGGAACTGGTGGTGGAGGTGTAGGCACACAGCCGGTGGGCTCTGCCCCACTGCGTGCCCACGGGCCTTGCGCCCCGGTGCCTTCAGCAGGGCGGTCCGCAGTCCTCCAACGCCTGAGGGCCTGTCAGGACGTCGAAGCCGTACCCGAACGCGGCGATCCCCGCGACGGCCGCCAGCAGCCCGAGCGCCGCGCGCCACCGGCCCCGTACGACGGCGAAGACCGCCAGGGCGGCGGCGGCCCCGCCGACGGCCATGACGGGCAGGCCCAGCCAGAAGACGTCCGGGTTGGTCTGGCTCTCGAAGGCGCCGAAGAGGCCTCTCCTGCCGTACGGGAGCCAGACCATGATGCCCGCGAGCGTGCCGATCACGGCGAAGAGGCAGCCGGCGGTGCCGGTTATGGCGTCCCGTCGGGCGTCCGTGCTGTTCATGCCAGGGGGGACGCGGCGGGGGGCCGGGCCGGTTCCCTTTCAAGCCGCTCGGCGATCGAGGAGCGCGGCCCCGGGGACAGCGCCCCCGGAACTAGGTCAGGGGGTACGACGTCCTGCCCGACGCCTCGTCGATCTCCTCGTGCGCCTTGGTCAGCAGTTTCATCGCCAGTTCGTTGAGCGCTCTCGCTCCCGCGATCTCCTCGCCGACCCGCTGCTGGTCCTCGTCCGACGGGTGGCGGCTGGCGTAGCCGTGGGCGCGTACCTCTGTTCCGTCGGAGAGGCGGACGAGCGCCGCCGCACGGGTGCGATGGCTGTCCTCCTCGAATTCGAGGTCGATGTGCCATCCGACAGCGATCCTGGTCATGACGGTCACCTCCGGGGACGTCCGCGGTCGTCTCCTTTCAGCGTGCGCCTGTCGTCCCGTCCGCGCTCGCCGGGGGCGGCAGCATCAGCCCCCAGGCGCCCGCCCGCACGGTCCAGGTCCGGGTACGGACAGGGCCGCCGGTCTGTATGTCGGCCCGGTAGCGGAAGTCCGCGCCGGAGACGGTGACGGCCTTGGCCTCCACGGTGACGTCCTCGCCGTCCGAGGTGCGGACGACGACGTCGACCAGGCCCGCGTCGCCCTGGGAGGTCACCGAGACGCCCCGCACGGGCGTGTCCAGGTCGCTCAGGAGCACCCCGTCCGCCTCGATGCGCAGCCGGTGCGTGACCGGGTGGGCGGCGGCGACCGGGGCCGGGCGGACCAGGGACGTCATCAGGGAGCGGCAGGTGTCCCAGACGGCCGTGACGCCCGAGTGCGGGGCCCCCGAGCCGGGCGGCGGCGCCGGGGCGGGGATGCGCAGCCGGCCCAGCACGACGCCGTCGCTGTCGTCCACGAGCAGGTCGAGCCGCCGCACCGCCCCGTCGAGCGCGGTCCGCGCGGCGGCCACCGCGCCCCGGGGCACGCCGAGGGCATGGGCCACTTCCAGGGCGTGCGCCGCGCCGACGGGAATCAGCGAGAGGACGCCCCGGGCGAGCTCCCGCTCGCGGTGCAGCTGGGCGACGGCGCGCAGCAGGGCGTGGTCGTCACCGACCACCACGGGGCGGCGAGGACCCCGGCGGGAAAGGGCCCGGGCGAACTCCTCGGGGGTGTCCGGAAGGCAGATCTTGGCGTGCGAACCGGCGCTCAGCACGTCCTTCGCGATACGCACGGACTCGCCGTCGGTCCGGCGGGCAACCGGGTCGATGACCACCAGGAGCTGGTCGCCGCCGTCGCCGGGGGGCTCTGCAGCCGACACCTCGGTCCTTCCTCGGGTAGCATCTTGGTGCAAGAGCCCCTTGCGCTATTGCGCCAGGGGCTTCGTCTATTCCGGGGCACCCGGTTCGACGGCTCAGGCTTTGCCGTACATCGTCGTGCGGCAGGTACGACCTTGACGTACGCCCCCTGACCTTGGACATGCCCCGCCCGGAAGGGGTGTACGCCTGTGCCCGCACTTGTGCTGCTCGGTGCTCAGTGGGGTGACGAGGGCAAGGGGAAGGCCACCGATCTCCTCGGTGGATCCGTGGACTATGTCGTGCGTTACCAAGGCGGAAACAACGCCGGTCACACGGTCGTCGTGGGCGACCAGAAGTACGCACTGCATCTCCTCCCCTCCGGAATCCTGTCGCCGGGCTGTACCCCGGTCATCGGGAACGGTGTCGTGGTCGACCCGGCGGTCCTGCTCTCCGAGCTGAGCGGTCTGAACGAGCGAGGCGTCGACACGTCCAAGCTTCTGATCAGCGGCAACGCTCATTTGATCACTCCGTACAACGTGACGATCGACAAGGTGAGCGAGCGCTTCCTCGGCAAGCGCAAGATCGGTACGACGGGCCGGGGTATCGGTCCGACGTACGCCGACAAGATCAACCGGGTGGGAATCCGCGTCCAGGACCTCTACGACGAGTCGATCCTGGAGCAGAAGGTCGAAGCGGCCCTGGAGCAGAAGAACCAGCTTCTGGCCAAGGTCTTCAACCGGCGGGCGATCGAGGCCGGCCGGATCGTCGAGGAGATGCTCCAGTACGCGGAGCAGATCAAGCCGTTCGTCGCCGACACGACCCTGATCCTGAACGATGCCATCGACGAGGGCAAGGTCGTCCTCTTCGAGGGCGGCCAGGGCACCCTGCTCGACGTCGACCACGGCACGTATCCCTTCGTCACCTCGTCGAACCCGACCGCGGGCGGCGCCTGCACCGGTGCCGGCGTCGGCCCGACGAAGATCAGCCGCGTGATCGGCATCCTCAAGGCCTATACGACGCGCGTGGGCGCCGGTCCGTTCCCGACCGAGCTGTTCGACGAGGACGGCGAGGCGCTGCGGCGCATCGGCGGCGAGCGTGGTGTCACCACGGGCCGTGACCGCCGTTGCGGCTGGTTCGACGCCCCGATCGCGCGGTACGCGACCCGGGTCAACGGACTGACCGACTTCTTCCTCACCAAGCTGGACGTCCTCACCGGCTGGGAGCGGATTCCGGTCTGCGTGGCGTACGAGATCGACGGCAAGCGCGTCGAGGAGCTCCCGTACAGCCAGACCGACTTCCACCACGCGAAGCCGATCTACGAGACCCTGCCGGGCTGGTCCGAGGACATCACCAAGGCCAAGACCTTCTCCGACCTGCCGAAGAACGCGCAGGCCTACGTGAAGGCCCTGGAGGAGATGTCGGGCGCCCCGATCTCCGCGATCGGCGTCGGCCCCGGCCGCACCGAGACGATCGAGATCAACTCGTTCCTGTAGGAGCACCTGCCCCTTGGGCGACCGCCGGGCCCCGGATCCTCACCGATCCGGGGCCCTCGGCGTAGGCGGTCGGCCAGTCCCTCCCTACCTGGGCCCCGGCACGGTCGCCGCCGGTGGGCTCCAGCGGCCGGTGCGGGCGGGCCCGGACGGGACGCCGTACTCCTTCCTGAGGTGCTCGGGGATGGCGTAGTGCATGACGCGCCCCCGGGTCAGGGATGACAGCTCCAGCACGGTGGTGAGGTGCCCGACCCGGTCCAGGGCCCAGGCGCCCAGTGGGGAGCGGTCCTCGATGGTCTCCAGGACGCCGAGCACGTGCGGGACGGCCTTGGCGACGGTGTCCCAGGGGGTGCGGGGCACCTCCAGCCAGTCCGCGCAGGTGTCGCCCACGAGATGGCGGATGAGGGCGGAGACGATCGGGTCGAGGAAGGTGCCGGGGACCACCTCCTCGTAGAGGTCGATGAGCTGCCGGGTCAGCAGCGCGCCCTCCGGCGACGGGCCCATGTGCCGGATCATGTAGAGGTCGAGGAACTCACGGGCCTCGGCCAGGGTCCTGGGCACGGTGTCCTGGTCGACGCCGAGCATGGCCCCGACCACCCGCCAGGCGTAGTAGTAGGCGCCCGCGCCCTCCTCGGACATGTGGATGCCGAGCCGGTGCAGGCTGTCCAGCACCAGCAGCGAGAAGAACATCTGCCCGCCGATCATGTCCTCCTGGCAGATCGGCACCCCCGCGCTCCTTGTGTCCCAGGCGTCCTCGCGCCGCAGGTGGTGGCGGATGGAGGCGTGCAGGAGGCGTACCTTCTGTGCCGCCGGGATGAACCGGCTGCCGGCTTCGAAGGCGTCGGGTCGCATCAGGTAGACGGTGAACTGGCCGGTCTCCGCCATCCGCTTGGACGGGTAGTTCAGCCCGTGCGTCGCCGACAGCAGCTTCGCCACGTGCGGGACGACGTAGCAGGCGGGCATGGAGGCGAAGGCGAGGGCGGTGGAGATGTGCACGTTGTTGTCGATGAAGAACAGCCGGGCCTTCTCCATCTCGCCCCAGTCCACCCAGGACGGCGGGGCTGCCGTGGCGTTGAGGTACTCCCGGGCCACGTCGGGCAGGCCGTCGGGGAGAGGGGCTCCGGCGGTGGAGACGTACCGCATCAGGGTGTTGAACGTGCCTACCTCGCCGCGCTCGAAGAGGGTGGCGACCGTGGCGTCGGCGAGTTCGTCGCCGCTCTGCCGCAGGACGTCCAGCGACGCGCGGGTGTAGGACGACGTCTCGGTGTGGGCCGACGCCTCGGTGTGGGTCATGGCGGTGCTCCTTGGTCTCCGTTGCTGCGGGGCCCGGTGCCGCGCTGTTACCGGTCAGGAACGGCGGACGGCCACCGAGTGGGCCAGGCCGGTGAGCGCGGTGGCGGCGGGGGCGGGCAGGTCCAGTTCGTCGAGCGCGCGCAGCGCCTCCTCGACCCGGGCGGTGATCATGTCTTCGATGCGGTCGGGGGCCTTGAGGCGACGCATCACCTCGCGCACGGCCTCGGCGGCGTCGGAGGCCGGGAGGCCGTGGCCGGGCGCGAGCAGAGCGCGCAGGTGTTCCCGGTCGTCCGCCCCGGCCAGCCGCCAGGTCTCGGCGAGCAGGGCGGTGGGCCGGTGGCCGCGTACGTCGTCGGAGCCGTCCTTGCCGGTGAGCGCGGGGTCCCCGAACAGGCCCAGCAGGTCGTCCCGCAGCTGGAACGCCTCGCCCAGCGGCAGCCCGTACGCGGAGCAGCCGCCGCGCAGCCGCTCACCGGCCCCGCCCAGCAGCGCGCCGATCAACAGGGGCTGCTCCACGGTGTACTTGGCGGTCTTGTAGCGGATGACCTTGAGCGAGGCTGCCGTGGAGGGGGCGGGGGACCCGGTGTGCAGGATCTCCAGGCATTGGCCCGCGACCAGCTCCCGGGCGAGCGCGGCCCAGAGCGGGCGGGCCCGGCCGAGGTAGGCGGCGGGCAGGCCGCTGGTGACGAAGAGCTGTCCGGCCAGCGACATCAGCAGGTCCCCGGCCAGCATCGCCAACGACCGGGCGGCCAGAGCGGTGTCGGGGTGGTGCTCGACCGCGCCGATCAGGGCGGTGTGCGCAGTGGGCCGCCCGTGTCGCAGCGGGCTCTCGTCGATCAGGTCGTCGTGGACGACGGCCGCCGCGTGCACCAGCTCCATCGAGGCCGCCGCCCGCACCAGGGCATCGCTGTCGGGCTGCCCGGCCGCGCGCCAGCCCCAGTAGCAGAACGCCGCCCGCAGCCGCTTGCCGTCCGCCGTCGCCGTCTCCACCGCGTCGGCCACCGGGCCCAGGGAGCTGTCGATCGCGACGAGTTGAGCGGCCTCTTCGGCGGTGAAGCGGTGCAGCACCTCATCCACCCGGTCCTTGAGTGTGCCTGGCTCCCGCACCTCAGGCACCGTCACTGTCACGGGACGGCTGTGCTCCCGGCACCCGGAGGCCGCTCGCTGGCCGCTGGGCCACCACGTGGCGGGCCAGCACCTCAAGATGGGCCGGGGGCACGGCCGCGTACCGGTCGAGAGCGATGCGACCGCGCGCGATCAGGTCTCGCTCGGCCTCGGCCGCCAGCTCGGCCGCGTCCGACCTTCGCAGCAGCCCCCGTGCTCGGGCGAAGGCCGAGCCCAGCGTGGTCACGGCCAGGTCCGCGAGGCCCGCCGCCAGCAGAATCGCCTGCTCCTCCGGCCCGCCCCTGCGTGTTTCCGTCTCGCGCTCCACGCCATCCCCCAGCCGCAGTATGTCCGGGCGGCCCGTGCTCGTGCCGTCCTCTTGGGTGCCGTGCTTCGTGTGCTTCTTCGAGTGTTTCCAGGGGCGAGGGCCGGGGGCGGGGAAACTCACTAACGAGTGATCAGCTCGCCCGACCGTGCGACCCGCCCGACCGTGCGACCCGCCAGGCCGACGGGTCGCCAGGCCGGCAGGCCGCCCGTCCGCATGGTGGACAGGGCCGAAGATTTTTCTCGTCCACTTCCGTCATGGTTCGCGGGGTGTTCTGGATGGACTCCGTCCGGAATCCGGGCTGTTGAGGGCATCCTGGCGTGGCCGCACAGGCGTGGCCGCAGGTGGTGGCGGGCGATGCCGGTGGAGCCGGAGCGACCCTCAAGGATGGTCTAGACCTTGACAGGTTCAGACCATTCTCGCTTGAGTGTCGGTCACCCCCACGGTGGCGCACGGCCGGACGTCGCGCCGCATCCAAGGAGTGTGATCACGTGATCCGACGTGTCTTGAGTGTGCTGGTCGCGCTGGGCGCGCTTGTCGCGGCGCTCGTCATCCTTCCCGCCGCCACCGCACAGGCCGCCGCCTGCGCCACGGCGTGGAGCTCGTCCTCCGTCTACACGGGCGGCCAGTCCGCCTCGTACAACGGCCGCAACTACACCGCCAAGTGGTGGACCCAGAACGAGACCCCGGGCAGCTCGGACGTCTGGGCCGACCAGGGCGCCTGCGGCGACGGGGGCGGTGAGGATCCGGGGGAGAACGACGGCTTCGTCGTCAGCGAGGCCCAGTTCAACCAGATGTTCCCGAACCGCAACGCCTTCTACACGTACCAGGGCCTCACCGACGCCCTGGGCGCCTACCCGGCCTTCGCCAACACCGGCAGCGACGAGCTCAAGAAGCGGGAGGCCGCGGCCTTCCTCGCGAACGTCAGCCACGAAACCGGCGCGCTGGTGTACATCAAGGAAATCAACGAGGCCAACTACCCGCACTACTGCGACGCGGGCCGACCCTACGGCTGCCCGGCCGGACAGGCCGCCTACTACGGTCGCGGCCCCATCCAGCTGAGCTGGAACTTCAACTACAAGGCGGCCGGTGACGCCCTGGGCATCGACCTGCTGAACAACCCCTACCTCGTGGAGCAGAACTCCGCGATCGCCTGGAAGACCGCCCTCTGGTACTGGAACACGCAGACCGGCCCCGGCACGATCACGGGCCACAACGCCATCGTCAACGGGCCTGGCTTCGGCGAGACGATCCGGTCGATCAACGGCACGCTTGAGTGCAACGGCGGCAACCCGGCACAGGTTCAGAGCCGCATCAACAAGTTCACGCAGTTCACCCAGTTCCTCGGCACCACCACCGGCCCCAACCTGAGCTGCTGACCCTGCAATCTGAGCTGCTGACCCTGCCCGGACCTGCCCGGACCTGCCCGACTCTGATCCACCCGTGTCCCCATCCGTGCGGGGGGTGTGCCCGGCTCGCGCCGGACGCACCCCCCGTTCCGGCGTCCGGCGTCCGGGGCGCGGTCGGCACGATCGGCGCGCTCGGCGCGCTCGTGGACAGGGCGCGGCCCCCCTGCGACGCGAGCTACGGGAACCGGGAGCCCCGGCGGGCCCGGTCAGATCAACTGTGGCCGCACCGACATCAGCAGGTGTCGGTGGGCGTCCGTGCCCGTCCCGTCCGCCCTGTCCGTCCCGTCTGCCCCGCCCGTCCCGTCCGCCCCGCCCGTCCCGCCCGTGATCATCGCGCGCTGGCCCGCCCCCAGCAGCAGGAGCCGCAGTGACGGCTCCTCGAAGGCGGCCAGTGCGTCCGCCAGATACGCCGGGTTGAAGGCCACCACCATCTCCTCGGCGCCCTCCAGCGTGGCGGGCACCCGCTGGGACGCCACATCGTCCTCGTAACCGGCCTGGAGCAGGACCGAGGCATCGGCACGGGAGAAGGTCATCTGCACCGGACTGTCCCCGTCGGCGACGACGGAGACCCGCTTGACGGCCTCCACCAGCCGGGCCCGGTCCACCACCGCCACGGCCGGGTCCTGCATCGCGAACAGCTTTTCGTGGCGCGGCAGTCGGCCCTCCAGCAGACGCACGGTGGTCCGCATCCCGGCGTGCTCGAAGCCCGCCGAACCGGCGTCCAGGGCCACGCTCACCAGCCCGGACCGCCCCAGCGAGCGGGCGATCTCGGTCAACCGGCGGGCGGAGACGATGACATCGGCGCTCTCGCCGGGGGCGGTGGCCTTCCACGGCAGCGTCCGCACGGCGAAGCGGTACCGGTCGGTCGCGGCGAGCGTCATCGTCCCCGCCTCCCCGTCGAGCCCCAGCCGGATGCCGGTGAGCGCGGGCAGAGTGTCATCGCGCCCCGCGGCCACCGCCACATCGGCGACCGCCGCCGCGAACAGCTCCGCGTCGACCGCTCCCCGGACCTGCGGGAGCGCGGGCAGCGCCGGATAGTCGGCCAACGGCAGCACGGACAGGCCGAACCGGGCGCCCCCTCCCGACACCGTGAACCGAGAGCCCTCCACCGCGCACTCCACGGGCCCCTCGGGCAGCACCTTGCAGATGTCCAGCAGCCGCCGCCCCATCACGAGCACCCTGCCGGGCCGCAGGACTTCGGCGTCGCTCACATCGATGCGCGCGGACGCCTCGTAGTCGAGCCCGGAGATCCGCAGCCGCCCGCCCACGCCGTCGCCCTCCGTGTCCAGCAGCAGTCCGCCCAGCACGGGAACGGGTGAGCGCACGGGCAGGACGCGGGCCGCCCAGGCCACGGCGTCGGTCAGAGCGCTGCGCTCGATACGGAACTCCACGGTGGTGCCTTTCCTCGGAAGCCGACACCGACCACGCTAGAAGGCACCACTGACAATCGGCCCCGGGCACGAGTCGACGGGAAGGCCATGAGGCCGGGCACCGACGACAGCGACCACCCCCGTGAGCCGCTGCCGTCGTCCCCGAAGGACGTGCCCGAGCACGTTCGGACCATAGATCGCGGGGTAGGAAGACCGGGAGATTCAATATGCCCAGTGGGACGGCCGCGGAGGTATCAGTCCGCACAGTCACACCGACCGGGCAGCGGCCAAGCGGCCAAGCAGCCAAGCGGCCAAGCAGGCAACGGACAACAGGCAACGGGGGAACACGTGCGAGTGCGTGAGCGGGCCGACGACCTCCTGCGGATGCACCGGCTGGTGCGGAGCGGCGGCACGCCCGCCTTGCTGCGCTGGCTCTCCGGCCGGGCCGAGGGCTGGGCCGGCCTCGTCGGACCGGACGGGACCGTGCTGCACGCGGCGGCGCGTACGGCGGGGGCGGTCGTCCCCGATGTCGCAGGGCTGCTCGCCGAGGGCACGACGGCCCTGACCGAGCGCGGGGCCCAGGCGTATTCCCTGGACACCGGCGAGCACACCGCCCTCCTCTTCCCCCTGCATACCGACGACCCCGGTACCGCCCCCGTGCTCGCCGTCGTCACGCCCCGGCCCGTCGCCGCCGGACTCGCCACGCTGCTGGCGGACGTGGTGCTGGCGCTGGAGCTGTGCTGGCAGGCCGAAACGCTGGAGCGCAAGCGGCGCCGGGTGGACCTCGCCGAGTCGCGGGGCCGGGAGGCGGTGCTGCACCTGCTGATGACGGGCCAGCTCTCCATCGCCCAGCAGGTCGCCGGTGCGCTGCGCCCCCGGCTCCCCGACCCGGTGCGGGTGTGCGTCGTGGAGTGCTCGGGCGACGGGCGGGACGAGGTGGCCCGGGTCTGCGCGGAGGCGGACGGCGGCCGGTCCTGGATCGTGCGGTGCCCCGTCTACGTACGCCACCTGATCCTCGTGATGCCCGCGGACGAGGCGCCGCGGGGGACCGCCACCGACCGGGTCACGACCGACCGGGCCGCCACCGACCGGGCCGCCACCGGCCGGGTCCCCATCGACGAGGCCGTCGCCGCCCGGGTCGGTGACTGCGTGGTCGGTGTCAGCGAACCGGTGCCGCTCGCCGACACTGCCACCGGCTACCGCCAGGCCTTCCACGCCCTCGCCGTGGCCCGCGAACTGCCTTCCCGTCATGCGAGGTTCGGCGTATCGCCGGAGGCGGCGCTCGTCGTCGGCCGCGCCGGGCGGCAGTGGGCCGACGCCCTGCTCGCCCCGCTCCTGACCCACGTCCCCCGCCGCGCCCAGGACCCCGTGAGCCAGGAGCTGGCGGCCACCGCCGCCTCCTGGCTGGCCTTCTCGTCGCACGCGACCGACCACCTCAAGATCCACCGCAACACCCTGGCCGCCCGCGTCCGGTTCATCGGCGAGCTGCTCGGCCTCGACCTGCACCGCCTCGCCGACCAGGCCGCCCTCGACCTCGCCCTGCGCATCCGCGCCACCCCCGCCCCGGCCTGCACCGCCGAGCCCGCCCCGTACGCGGACGGCACAGGCACGGGTATCGGAACAGGCGCGGGCACCGGCACCGCCCCGGGTACGGCAAAGGCGGCGCAGGCTCTCGACGAGGTCCTGCGCCGCCCTTCCGTACGGGAGTGGGCCGAACAGCAACTGGCCCCGGTCCAGGAGGTCCGGGGCGCAGAGGAGACCCTGCGCACCTGGCTGGAGTGCGAGGGCCGCCTCGGCCCGACGGCCGCCCGGCTGGGCATCTCCGTCCCCGGCGCCCGCAAGCGCCTCACCCGGCTGGAGACCGTGCTCCAGCGCTCACTGCTCCGGCCCCCCAGCGCCCGCTACGACCTGTGGCTGGCACTGCGGAGGAAGGACCTGGATCTGGACCCCGGCACGGACCTGAACCTGGGCCTGACGGCATGTGATGCCGTCACTTCGTGACGGGCGACGGAACTGAAGAGGACCGCGAGCGCTGTCGCGGTCACCGATGGGGCGCGGCCCGTATCGCCGTGCAAGGCCTGCCGGTGACACGCCCGCACGAGTTCTGCGGGCGCACACCGTGGGTCCTGCTGTGCCCGCTCATTCCGCCCAGGTGAGGAAGGCCGACCAGGCGTCCGGCGCGACGGCGAAGGCGGTCCCGTCGGGCACCTTGGAGTCACGGACGTGGACGGAGTGGGGGCAGGCGGCGACCTCGACGCACTCGCCGCCGCTGTCGCTGCTGTGGGAGGACTTGCGCCAGGCGGCGGACACCTCGACGCATTCGCCGCCGCTCTCGCTGCTGTAGGAGGACTTGCGCCAGTCGAAGGCGACCTCGATGCACTCGCCGCCGCTGGAGCTGCTGTAGCTCGACTTGAACCATCGGAGGGTGCTGCTCATTCCTTCACTCCTGCCAACCGCATGATGAGGTCCAGCGATTCACGAGGACCCAGGGCCTGTGACCGGATCTTCGCATAGCGCTGCGCGTAGACGCTCACCTTTGCCGGGTCACTGATCAGCAGGCTCTCGTCCTGCGGCTCCAGATAGACGAGATGCTCATGCGCGGGAGTCTCCAGCAGGCTCATCGAGCCGCGACCACCGTCGTACTCCCCGTACTTCCCGGCGTCCAGCGGCAGCACCAGCAGCGTGACATTGCGCCGCCGTGCGCACTCCACGAGATGGAGCAGCTGCTCCCGCATGATCTCCTCGTTGCCGATGACGCGGCGCAGGACGGCCTCGTCGATGATGATCTCGATCATCGGGAGCGGGTCCCGGTCGAAGAGGGCCGTGCGCGCCAGCCGCAGCTGGACCAGCTCCTCCACGCGCTCGTCGGAGAGCGGTGGATATCCGCCACCGATGAGCGCCCGGGCGTAGGCCTCCGTCTGGAACAGCCCGTGGACGACGTTGGTGACGAACAGCTGGAGGCTGATCGCGGCCTCCTCCAGCAGCGCGTAGTCCTGGAACTGCTGAGGCAGCCGCTCCATCCGCATGTACCGCCGGGCCGTCGTGAAGATGCCGGTGCCGTTGCCGAAGACCCGTTCCAGCTCGACGAGCATGGCGTCACTGGCGGGCTGCGCGCAGGTCTCCATCGCGCTGACCGCCGCCGCCGAGTAGCCGAGCTCCTTGCCCTCCTGCTCCTGTGTCCACCCGCGCTGGATGCGTAGCGTGCGAGCGATCTCCGCCACCATCTGGGCGGTCGGGCTCGCGGATTCCTTGTTCTCTGCACTCGCCATTACGCGATCTCTTTTCGACTCAACCGAACTCAACCGGTCACTACTCGATACCGTCGAACTCAACTCGGCTTCAGCGAAGTCGGTGCAGGTCAACGGCTATGCGACGCACCTCGGCAGGTAGGGAGAACGCTAGGCGACGAGCGCCACAATCGTCCTGTGAATGCACCGAATCGTGGGCTGAAAATCGAGTGGATTCCGGACTCCGGATTCCAGCTCCGCAAGGCGGGCGTGCAATTCGACGCCGTCCGCGTCGACGGCGACGAGGGGCGGCGGCTGGCCGACCTGATGGAGGAGTTGGTCGGGGGCGAACCGGGCCCGGTCGTCACCGAGTCGAACGGGCGGCGCGGGGTGTACTTCCTCGTACCGGCGGGCTCCACGGCCGGACGCCCGTGGCCGCGCGAGGTGTCGACGTTCAACGGGGCGACAGGCCGGGTCAGTTACGTACCCGTACCGGCGCTCGGGGGTGACACCTGGCCGCTGATGTGGCGGTACCGGCCGACGTGCGCGCACCGGTTCGTGCACACGCTGATCCTGTTCAACGCGGCTTATGCGTTACTGAGTTGAGTGCCAGGGTGGAGGGAGGAGGAGAGGGTGGCGGGCCAAGGGGGGGGCATGGTGGGAACAGGCGGGGCATGGCGCCGGTCCAGGTCAAGCCGACCGGGTGTAGCTCAATCCGATTTGGTGTAGGTCAGGCTCTCGCCCGTGCCGGTCACCGTCCGGCGCAGGGTGCCGTCCGGGAGCAGGGTCAGCTCGGTGGCTTTGCCGGGGGAGCAGGAGGTGGCCGGTTCGCCGGAGGAGACGGCGGAGGGCCCGATCCGGACGGGGCCCTCGGCGGTGGGGCGGGCGGCCAGGCGTGCGCTGAACTCACAGTGGTACGTGGAGCCGGAGGAGAGGGGGCCCTCGGCGGTGAGGGACAGGACCGGGTCGCCGATGTCGCCCTGGCGGATGGTCAGCGTACGGGTGGAGGGGCCTTGGCCGCCGGGTATGGAGCCGGACCAGGTGCCGAGGTAGACGCGGGGGACGGCGCCTTCGCTGTCGGTGGTGCCGCTGCCTCCGCTGCCCCCGTTCCCGCCGTTGCTTCCGATGTCGCCGTTCGCGCTGTCCGTGCCGTTCGTGCTGCTCGGGCCGTTCGCGTCGGCCGAGGAGGACGAGCCCGGGGAGACGGTGGTGCCCATGCCTCCGTCCTTCATGAACGCGTACACGGACCCGCCCGCGCCTGTCGCGACGACCACGGCGACGGCTATCAGCGCGGCGGTTGCCCCGGCCGACCGGCGGTCCCGGGCGGGAGGGGGCGCGGGAGTGAAGTAGGCGGGGGAGAAGGGCTGCTCGGCGGTAGGGCCGTGCGGGTGGGAGTACGGGGGCGGCTGGGGCTGGGGCTGGGGCTGGGGACGGGGATGGGGGTACGGGAGCGGGTTCGGGTGCGGCGGGGCTGAGGCGGGGGGCGGAGCCGCGGGGGCCGGCGGGGCCACAGGGGCTTGGGCGGCCGTCAGGGCTGGCGGGGCGGCCGGGGCTTGCGGGGCGGCCGGGGCTTGCGGGGCGGCCGGGGCCTCCGGGTCCTCCGCGTCGAGCAGCTCCACCGCATGGCGGCCCAGTTGGGCGATGAGGGTGCCGGGGAGCCAGGGTTCGTCCGCCTCGGCCCCGCCCAGGCGCTCCAGGATCTCGTCCGGACCGGGCCGGGCCGCCGGGTCCTTCGCCAGACAGTCCCGTACGACGTCGGCGAGCTCCTCCGGTACGCCGGTCAGGTCCGGGTCCTCCTGGGCGATCCGGAACATCAGGGCGTGGGGCCCGCCGCTGTCCGCCGAGCCGAAGGGCAGGCGGCCGGAAGCGGCGTACGCGAGGACGGACCCGAGGCAGAACACGTCGCACGCGGTGGTCACGCGCTCGCCGCGCACCTGCTCCGGGGCCATGAACCCGGGCGAGCCGACGATCGCTCCCGTGCGGGTCAGGTCGCCGTCGGGCACGGAGTCCAGGGCGCGGGCGATGCCGAAGTCGATGACCCGGGGGCCGTCGATGGTGAGGAGGACGTTGGACGGCTTCAGGTCGCGGTGGATGAGCCCGGCGCCGTGGATGTGCTGGAGGGCGTGGGCGAGCCCGGAGCCGAGGAACCGGACGGAACGCACCGGGAGCGGCCCGTACGCCCCCGAGGCCGCGACGGGGGTGCCGGGGCGGCCGGAGACGATGCGCTGGAGGGAGGGTCCGGCGACGTAGCCGGTGGCGACCCAGGGGACCGGGGCCTCGGTGTCGGAGTCCAGCACGGGGGCGGTCCAGGCCCCGCCGACCCGGTGCGCCGCGTGGACCTCCTGGCGGAAGCGGGCGCGGAACTCGGGCCGCTCGGCGAGCTCGCGGCGGACGAGCTTGAGGGCGACGGTGCGGCCGCGGTCGGAGCGGGCGAGGAAGACCTGCCCCATGCCGCCTTCGCCGAGGCGGCCGAGGAGCCTGTACGCGCCGATGCGGTGCGGGTCCTCGGCCCCGAGCTTGTCCATGGTGCGTTCCTCCCCCGTGCGGCCCGCACGAGGATAACGCCGCCGGGCGCACCTGCGGTGTCCGCCCGCCAGGCCCGCACGCAGTGCCCGCCCGCCGTGCCCGCATGCGGCGCTCGCACTCCCGCCCGTCCTGAGCGCCGGACGGGCTGGGCCGGTGACCCGGCTCCGCGCCGGAGGCAGAGGCAGGGGCAGGCCCCGCTCCAGCCCCGGCTCCGGCCCCCGTTCCACCCCCGGCTCCGGCTCCGGCTCCGGGCCCAGACCCATACGCATGCGCGGCCGTTACGTATGCGCGGCCGTCAAAGCCTCCACCGCTCCCGACAGCCGCTCCAGCGCCCCCACCACCTCCGTGAACCCCTCCGCCCCCAGCTCCTCCGCCAGCCGCGCGGCGAACTCCGCATGGGCCGGGTCGATCCGGGACACCGCGTCCCGTCCCGCCCCCGTCACCCGCAACAGCTTCGCGCGGCGGTGGGCCGGGTTCTCCGCGTACTCCGCGAGCCCCTGCTCGACCAGCAGGTCCGCGATCCGCTGCACGCTCTGCCGGGTGATCCCCATCGCCCGCGCGATCCCCGCCACCGGCAACGGCTCGGGCAGCACGGCCCCCAGCACCTGCCACCGGGCCGCCGTAAGGCCACCCGGCTCGGCCAACTCGGCGGCCACGGCGAGAAACTGCCCGTTCAGGCGGAACACCGTCAGCGCGGCCCGGCTCAACAACTCCTGCTGGGACGGGACTTCCCCCGCGCGCTCACTCACCCTCCAACACCTCGTACGCACTCGGGTCCGAGTCATGGAACAGCCGGTACCAGGCCCCCAGCTTCTCCGGCCCGTACACCCCCAGCAGCCCGAACACCTCCCGCGCCAGCGCCACCGGCTCCGTCGGCCCGGCCGTGATCAGCCCGCCGTCCGTCACCGCGTCCGCGTCCACGTACCGCGCGCCGCCCCCGTACCCCGTCGCCGCCAGGTAGAAGGAGACCGCGCTGGTGTGCGCCCGGTCGTCGAGGAGCCCCTCGCGGGCCAGTCCCGCCGTCGCCCCGCAGATCGCCGCGACCGGCACCTCCGCGTCGAGGAAGGCGCGCGCGGTACGGGCGAACGGCGCCAGGTCGTCGCCCGCGTCCCAGAGCCCGGCCCCGGGGAGGATCAGCAGCGCGCTGTCCTCGGGCCGCAGCTCCGCCAGCGCCAGATCGGGCTGCACGCGCAGTCCGCCCATGGTGGTGACCGGCTCCCGCTCGGGTCCCACGGTCCGCACCCGGTAGCCGTTCTGGGCGAGGAAGGCGGTGGTGTACCCGGTCTCCCAGTCGGCGAGGGTGTCGTACACGGCGAGATGGACCACAGCTCCGCTGCTGGACATGACGGCCTCCCGAAGTAGATGACAGAAGCCTGTCATGACGACAGCATGCTGTCAATCGAGGGAGGGTGCCCGGACCCGACACCCTGCCGACCTCCACGCCCCACGTCATACAAGGTGGCCATGGAGACCGCCCCCACCGGCGCCTACGCTCACCGCATGACCCCTCATGCCCCTCATGCCCCGTACGCCGACCCCGCGGCCGGTGCGGCCGTGAAGGCCGCGGACCGCGCGCACGTGTTCCACTCCTGGTCCGCCCAGGGCCTCATCGACCCGCTCGCCGTCGCCGGCGCCGAGGGGTCCTATTTCTGGGACTACGACGGCAACCGCTACCTCGACTTCACCAGCGGGCTCGTCTACACCAACATCGGCTACCAGCACCCGACCGTGATCGCCGCGATCCAGGAGCAGGCGGGCAAGCTCGCCACCTTCGCGCCCGCGTTCGCCGTCGAGTCGCGCTCCGAGGCCGCACGCCTCATCGCCGAGCGCACCCCGGGCGACCTGGACAAGATCTTCTTCACCAACGGCGGTGCCGAGGCCGTGGAGAACGCCATCCGCATGGCCCGGCTGCACACCGGCCGTACGAAGGTGCTCTCCGCCTACCGCTCGTACCACGGCGCGACCTCCACCGCGATCAACCTCACGGGCGACCCGCGCCGCTGGGCCTCCGACAACGGCTCGGCGGGCGTCGTCCGCTTCTGGGCTCCGTTCCTCTACCGCTCCCCGTTCCACGCGGCGAACGAGACCGAGGAATGCGCCCGCGCACTCCAGCACCTGGAGGACACCCTCGCCTTCGAGGGCCCGGCCACCATCGCCGCGATCATCCTGGAGACCGTCCCGGGCACGGCGGGCATCATGACCCCGCCGCCCGGCTATCTGGCGGGTGTCCGCGAGATCTGCGACCGCTACGGGATCGTCTTCGTGCTGGACGAGGTGATGGCCGGATTCGGCCGCACCGGCGCCTGGTTCGCCGCCGACCACTTCGACGTCGTGCCGGACCTGCTGACCTTCGCGAAGGGCGTCAACTCCGGTTACGTACCGCTCGGCGGCGTCGCCATCAGCGCCGAGATCGCCGCGACCTTCGAGACCCGCCCGTACCCTGGCGGCCTCACCTACTCCGGCCACCCGCTGGCCTGCGCCGCCGCCGTCGCCACCATCGGCGTGATGGAGGACGAGAAGGTCGTCGAGCACGCGGCCCGGATCGGCGAGACCGTCCTCGGCCCCGGCCTGCGCGAACTCGCCGAGCGCCACCCCTCCGTCGGCGAGGTGCGTGGTCTCGGCGCGTTCTGGGCGCTGGAGCTGGTCCGCAACCGCGAGACCCGTGAGCCGCTCGTCCCGTACAACGCCTCGGGCGAGGCCAACGCCCCGATGGCCGCCTTCGGCGCGGCGGCCAAGAAGCAGGGGCTGTGGCCGTTCATCAACATGAACCGGACCCACGCCGTCCCCGCCTGCAACGTCACCGAGGCCGAGGCCAAGGAGGGCCTCGCGGCGCTGGACATCGCGCTCTCCGTGGCCGACGAGCACACGGTGTAGCGCCCGCATACCCGACCGGCGCGTACGCCAGGTAACCGGACGATCCGCTTCCGTACGCCATCGGCCTCGGAAGTGCCCCCAGTCGGCCTCCGCCGTGCCCGGAAACGGGCACGGCGGAGGCCCTGGCTTAAGGTGACCCGAGCCCTAAGGTGACTGACCCTGACCGGGAACGACTGGCCGAAGGGGATGAACAGGGACGAACGGGAGGAACCGGTATGGGTCCGAGTGGAGGTGTGACCCGCAGTACCCTGCGCCAGCAGATCGCCGACGCGCTGCGTGACGAGGTGCTCGCAGGGCGTCTCCCGCCGGGCCGGGAGTTCACGGTCAAGCAGATCGCCGTGCAGTACGGGGTCTCCGCGACGCCCGTCCGCGAGGCCCTGTTCGACCTCTCCGCGCAGGGGCTCCTCGCCTCCGACCAGCACCGCGGGTTCCAGGTCCGCGAGTTCAGCGTCGCCGACTACCGTGCGATGACCGAGGCCCGGGCCCTCGTCGTCGAGGGCCTCTTCCGCGACCCCGCCGCCCGGGTCGCGGTCCGGCCCGACAGCCTCGCCTCGATCCGGCGGCGGGCGGCGGAGGCGGTCCGCGCGGCGAAGGGCGGCGACCTGGACGTACTGATCGGGTACGACCTGCGGTTCTGGCGGGAGCTGGGTCAGTTCGTGCTCAACCCCTACATCGCCGACTTCCTCACCAAACTCCGCGTCCAGGCCTGGATGTTCGCCGTGCACCGGCTACGCGGCGAGAGCGGCGAGAGCGGTGAGGGCGCGGAGGAGAGCGCGCTGTGGGACGGTCACGAGGAACTGGTCGAGGCCATCGCCCGGGGCGACCACGAGCAGGTCCACGCCACCCTGCACTCCTACTACGCGCACGCACTGGCCTGGGCGGACCGCCTGGAGGCGCAGGGGCGGTGAGCCCTGAGGGCCCTGCGGGCCTTGAGGGCCCTGCGGGCCTTGCGCGGCCCCGAGTCGGGTCGCGGGTCGGGCCGCCGGCCGGTGTACCGCGCGGCAGGCTCTGCACGGCCCTCCGGTCTCTCCGTTCCCCCCGGGGCACTGTGCGTGAGGTTCCGCCCGCATTACGCTGTCCCGACGATCGCCCGAACCCGTTGGAGAGCGAGACTTCGTGGCCTGTGACCTGTGGCTGGTCCCCCTCGTCGACGTGCTGTGCCACAGCGCCGACAATCCGTTCGCCGAAGAGATCGCCGTCTACGACAAGGCGTTGAACGACGCGGGCCTCCCGCCCGTCCCCGTCTACGCGTACATGCCGGGCCTCACGGGGGACGTCGCCCCCGTGGCGGGCTTCGACTACGACGCCCTGCACTTTCTGCGCCGCGCCTATCTGCTCCAGCTGAGCGGCCTCGCCGTCACCCCGGTCGCCGGTCTCGACGGTGACTACGAGCAGCTGCTGGAGATGTTCGAACAGGGCGCGCAGCAGTCGCATCTGGTCTGGCACTACGACCACGCCGGGGCGTACGTCCCAGTGGACTTCCCGGCGCCGCTCTCCGACGACGCGCTCCTGGCGGGCGGCGGGCCGCTGGGCTCCGCGCACGGGCTGCTGCGGGAGCTGGAGTTCGTCGCCCCGTCCATCGGCATCGACCCGGGCAACCCCCCGGCCGCCCCGCAGCCACCCGCGGGCCCCACGGCCCTGGAGCAGCCGGCGGACCCGATCCCCTACGACGACAGCCCGTTCGCCCGGGAACGCCACGTCTGGCTGGGCCTCCACGCGGCGGCGACCCGCAGCCTGGCACAGGGCTCGATGATCATCTTCAGCTGACCGCAAGGGGCTGGGGACCCGGCCCGTGCGCCTCACCCGCGGGCGAGGGGGCAGGGGGCGGGGGCGCCACATTCCAGTCCGTCCGGCGATCGAGGCCCGGGGGCCGGAGGTGGCGTCCCCGAAGCAACCTCACCTCACCTCACCGTGCCCCCGGCTCCGGAGGCCGCTGCCGCGGCATGTTCGGCCGGGCCGCCACCGACGGCACCGAGAACCGCCCCGGCGCCGCCCCCGACTCCGCCCGTCCCCCCGCGCTTCCGGTGACCAGCGCCTGCATGCCCATCGGCGCGGGCCCGGCCCGGAACTCGACCATCCAGTCCGCCGTCTCCGACCGCACCAGCTCGGTGACGTCCTCGGAGAACCTCCGCAGCACCCCCAGGCACCGCTCCGCCGCCTCGCTGGCCGTGCCCTCGGTCGGCCCGAGCATCTCCCGTACGCATTCCGAGGCCCAGTCGAACTGGAGCACCTGGAGCCGCCGGTGCACGGCCTGGGCCGTGGCGAGGTTCCTTATCCAGCCGGAGGTGAGGCCGAAGTACCGGTCGCAGGCCATGCAGGCGGCGCCGAGGAGCAGTGACAGATAGCCCCACCCGGCCGAGCCGCTCAGCGCACCGGTCAGATCGAGCAGCGGGAGGGCCGCCCCGGCGATCACCCCGGCGGCGGTGCCCGTCCGCAGGGCCCGCGCTCCCCGGCGCTTCCAGATCCGGTCCTTCAGGTACCAGTCGGCGGTGTCCAGGGCCCCGGCCTCGACCCAGCGGTAGAGCTCGTCCAGCCGCTCGGCGGGCTCGCCCCAGTCGCCGAGGGGGAAGGGGCGTCCGGTCAGATCGCGCCCCCCGGCGCGGCCGGTGGCGCTGTCTGCGGTCCTGGCCCCGTTCCCGGTAGCGGAACTATCCGCTCCGTTCTCACCGGATCCCGCATCGGACTCCTTGCGGGGCGGCCCCTCGGGCTGCATCTCCGGCTGACTCACCGGGGCACTCCTCTGCACTCTGACGGACGGGACGGCTCCCGTGGTGTAACTCTGCGTCACTGGACATGTGCGCTCGTGCGCCGATGCGCATGCCCTTCCTACCGCCGAATGGTGGGCTGGGGGGCCGAAATCGCGGGATTACCGCCTGGGCGGGGCCGCTGGTCAGGTATAGGAGCCCTCACGGCGGTCCTGGGATCTCACCCGAAAGAGTTGGTCGCCGGTGGGTGGAGCGCGGCGACCGGGGAGCACGTAGGCTCGGCATACCGAAACATTTGTCGTCGAAATGCCAGGAGTGACCGTGATTCCCGGTGGTGGCCAGCCCAATATGCAGCAGTTGCTCCAGCAGGCCCAGAAGATGCAGCAGGATCTCGCCGCGGCCCAGGAGGAACTGGCCAGGACCGCGGTCGAAGGACAGGCGGGCGGCGGCCTCGTGAAGGCCACCGTGACCGGCTCCGGCGAACTGCGCGCCCTGGTGATCGACCCGAAGGCGGTGGACCCGGAGGACACGGAGACGCTCGCCGATCTCGTCGTCGCGGCCGTCCAGGCGGCCAACGAGAACGCGCGGGCGTTGCAGCAGGAGAAGCTCGGCCCGCTGGCGCAGGGCCTGGGCGGCGGTGGCGGCATCCCCGGCCTGCCGTTCTGACGCCGTCCTGACCGGACTCCCAGAGGTCCGGGCCCTACTGGTACCGACCCGTACCCACTACGGTACGGAGCAGGAAGCATAGAAAGGCGTTCCGTTGTACGAAGGCGTTGTTCAGGACCTCATCGACGAACTGGGCAGGCTGCCCGGCGTCGGTCCCAAGAGCGCGCAGCGGATCGCCTTTCACATCCTTCAGGCCGAGCCCACGGACGTACGCCGGCTCGCCCACGCCCTCCTGGAGGTCAAGGACAAGGTCCGGTTCTGCGCCGTGTGCGGCAATGTCGCGCAGCAGGAGCAGTGCGGGATCTGCCGGGATCCGCGCCGCGACGAGAGCGTCATCTGCGTCGTCGAGGAGCCCAAGGATGTCGTGGCGATCGAGCGGACGCGTGAGTTCCGGGGCCGCTACCACGTTCTGGGCGGGGCGATCAGTCCCATCGAGGGAGTGGGCCCGGACGATCTGCGCATCCGTGAGCTGCTGGCCCGGCTCGCGGACGGCTCCATCACGGAGCTGATCCTCGCGACCGACCCCAACCTGGAGGGCGAGGCCACCGCGACGTATCTGGCGCGGATGGTCAAGCCGATGGGTCTGAAGGTGACCCGGCTGGCCAGCGGTCTGCCGGTCGGCGGCGATCTGGAGTACGCCGACGAGGTCACTCTGGGCCGCGCGTTCGAGGGGAGGCGGCTGCTGGATGTCTGACCCCGCGGTGGTACGCCCCCGATCCCGGCCCCGCTCCTACGCACTGTCGTCCGCTTCACCGTCTGTGACCGCGCCCACGGGAGGTCCCCTCGATGTCTGACGCCACGCTGAACTCCGTCACGCAGGACCCGGGCGACTTCGCCGTCCAGATCGCGGACCAGATCAAGACGTTCATCGTCGCGGTCACCGAGGTGTCCAGGGTCGAGGAGCCGGAGGAAGCCGTTCCGGTGCTTCTCCTCCAGGTCTCGCAGCTCCTGCTCGCGGGCGGCCGCCTCGGTGCGTACGAGGACGTCCTGCCCGACGAGCGCTACGAACCGGACCTCGGCGCGGAGCCGGACGCGGACGGCCTGCGCGAGCGGTTCGCGGCGCTCCTGGAGCCGATCGACGTCTACTCCGAGGTCTTCGACCCGTACGAGCCCCGCAAGGCCCCCGTCCCGCACCGCATCTCCGACGACCTCGCCGACCTGGTCACCGACCTCGGCCACGGCCTGGCCCACTACGAGGCCGACCGCACGGCCGAGGCGCTGTGGTGGTGGCAGTTCTCGTACTTCTCCAACTGGGGCTCCACCGCCTCCGCCAGCCTGCGCGCCCTCCAGTCCCTGGTCGCCCACATCCGCCTGGGCCAGCCCCTGGAGGAACTGGACGGCCTGGACACCGACCAGGACCCGGGCGAGGAGGACCTCGCCGAGGAGGCGGGCCGCGTGATGCTGGAGGAGATCGCGGGGCCACTGGGGCTGCGGCCGGTGAAGTAGCCCCTGCTCCCGGCCGTCGACCTCCCGGCCGTCGACGTGGAGCCCGTCTCCGTGGGCTGAGCTGCCCGTTCTCCCGCGTACCGGCCCGATATTCATGGCGGGCCGACGGACCTGATTGCTAATCTCCCCCAGCCCTTGATCACTGATCTTCGAGGGCCGAACAGGGGAGGGGAACGCGCATGGCGGGACGTACAGGACATGGGCGAGCGAGACGCGCGGCCACCGCGGTGGTGATCGCCGCCGGGACGGTGCTGGCGACGCCGGGCACCGTACTGGCGGCAGCGGGCGGGCTCCCGCCGAAGCAGCCGCTGGTCGCCGATCTGGAGACGGGCGGCGCGGCGTGCGTCTCCGGCGAGGACCGTCCGTACGTGCCGACCGTTCCGCAGGTGACGGCGCGGCTCTACGGGCCCGGGGGCGGGCAGCCGGGTGAAGCGAGCCGGGTCCGGGGCGAGTTCGAGGCGTGGTGGCAGGGCGAGGGCGGCGCCGAGGAGCGCGTGTCCCTGACCACCGCCACGAAGGGCGACACCACCCCGTTCAGCTGGCAGCTGCCGAGCACCGTTCCCGACGGCACCGTCGTGTCCTGGCGGGTGCGCGCCGCCAACGACGACGGGGCATCGGCCTGGAGCAGCGAAGGAGCGGGCGCGCCCTGCGAGTTCGTCTACGACCGGACCCTGCCCGACGCCCCGGCCGTCACCTCCGCCGACTACCCGGACGACGACGTCTGGCGGCCCGGTGTCGGTGTCCGGGGGACCTTCCACGTCACGGCGCAGGCCGAGGACGTCGTCTCCTACGCCTACTCCTTCATCGGCGGGCCGCAGAAGACCGTCGAGGCCGGGCCCGACGGATCGGCCGAGATCCGTTTCCTGCCGGAGCGGACCGGCCGGCAGACCCTCTCCGTGCAGGCCCAGGACCGGGCGGGCAACCGTGGTCCGCGCACCGACCACACGTTCCTGATCGGCGCGGGGCCCGCCCCGGTGGCGCGGTGGAAGCTCGCCGACGCGGCGGGCTCCCGCTCGGCCGCCGCGGAGACCGGCACCGCGGCCCGGGCGGGCAAGGGCGTCACGTTCGGCGCGCCCGCGCCCTCCGGCACCCCGCTCACCTCCACCGCCTCGCTCGACGGATCGGGCCACGGCTTCCTGACCCCGGGCGCGCCGGTCGTCGTCGACACCGCGAAGGACTTCGCGGTGGGCGGCTGGGTGCGGCCGGCGCGCGTGGACGGCACCCGTACGGTCCTCTCGCAGGACGCTGGCACGGCACGCGCCTTCACGCTGGGCCTGACCCGGGCCGGGACGGGACCCGCCTGGTCGTTCTCCGTCGGCGGGGCGAAGGTCACGGGCGGGCTGCCCGAGACCGGCGGCTGGGCCCATGTGCTCGGCCAGTACGACGCGGAGACCGGCACGGCCCGGCTGTACGTGAACGGCCGCGCGGTCGGCGAGGAGACGGCCGCCGCCCCCGTGGCGGGCGAGGGCGACTTCCAGATCGGCCGGGCGCGCGGGGCGCGGGGCTACCGGGACCGCTGGCAGGGCGAGATCGGTGACGTACGGGCGTACGACCGGATCGTCGTGCCGGACGAGCTGACGGCCCTCGCCACCCGTGCCGCGCAGCAGCTCGGCCACTGGGCGCTCGACGCCGCGCCGGACGGCCTCGCCCCGGAGACGGGCGGGGGAGCACCACTGAAGCTGGGCGCCGGGGCCTCGGTCTTCCGCCTCGACGAGCCGTGCGACCCGTTGGACCTGGAGTGCTCCCAGGACTGGCCGCTGGAGGGGGACGGCCACCTCCGCCTCGACGGCGTCTCGGGCCACGCCGCCACGGACGCGCCCGTCGTCGACACCACCGGGAGCTTCACCGTCAGCGCCCGCGTCCGGCTCGCCGACGACAACCCGGCGGCGCCGATGACGGCGATCTCCCAGGGCGGCGAGCACGGCGACGCCTTCAAGGTGCGCTTCGACCCGGAGAACTCCAGCTGGGACCTGGTGATGTCGCACGCCGACGAGCCGGGTGCGCCGGAGACCGTGCTCAGCCGCATCGAATGGCCCGACGGCGGCATGGGGGCGGGCCACCGGGTGACCGTCGTCCATGACGCCTCCGCGAAGCAGGTGTCGTTCTACCTCGACGGGGTGAAGTACGCGGAGGGCGGCACGGCGGACTTCGACGCCGCCTGGAAGAGCACGGGCGGGCTCCAGCTCGGCCGGGGCCGCACGGCCGACGGGTGGGGCGAGCAGCTGCGCGGCGTGGTGGACAGCGTGTACGCCTACGAGGGTGTGCTGTCCGAACCGGAGATCCAGCAGTTGCCGTAGCGGGACGTGTCCCGGCTCGCGCTTTCCGGGCGGACGGTGTGGGCTGGGACACAAACGGGAGTGCTCCGGGGCCTACGGGGCAACAGCCCCCTACGAGCGGTTCGGAACGACACGCCGTACCGGGTGATGAGCGGGACATCTCATCATCTGGTATGGACGGGTCGATTCCGGGCTGCTCGTTAAACTGAGCCGACCGCAGTAATGACTGAGCGAGGAGCGCACGTGGGCCTTGTCGTGCAGAAGTACGGAGGCTCCTCCGTAGCCGATGCCGAGGGCATCAAGCGGGTCGCCAAGCGAGTCGTCGACGCCAAGAGGAACGGCAACCAGGTGGTTGTCGTGGTGTCCGCGATGGGCGACACGACGGACGAGTTGATAGACCTCGCCGAGCAGGTGTCTCCGATGCCTACCGGCCGTGAATTCGACATGCTGCTGACCGCCGGTGAGCGGATCTCCATGGCCCTGCTGGCGATGGCGATCAAAAACCTGGGCCACGAGGCCCAGTCGTTCACGGGCAGCCAGGCCGGTGTCATCACCGACTCGGTCCACAACAAAGCGCGCATCATCGACGTCACGCCGGGCCGCATCCGGACCTCGATCGACGAGGGCAACATCGCCATCGTCGCCGGGTTCCAGGGCGTGAGCCAGGAGGGCAAGAACATCACCACCCTCGGCCGCGGCGGGTCGGACACGACCGCCGTCGCGCTGGCGGCCGCGCTGGACGCCGAGGTCTGTGAGATCTACACCGACGTCGACGGCGTCTTCACCGCGGACCCCCGGGTCGTGAAGAAGGCGAAGAAGATCGACTGGATCTCCTTCGAGGACATGCTGGAGCTGGCCGCGTCCGGCTCCAAGGTGCTGCTGCACCGCTGCGTCGAGTACGCACGCCGTTACAACATCCCGATCCACGTCCGCTCGTCCTTCTCCGGACTGCGCGGAACCTGGGTCAGCAACGAGCCGCAAGGGGACCAGAAGGTGGAGCACGCGATCATCTCCGGAGTCGCCCATGACGTCTCGGAGGCCAAGGTCACCGTCGTCGGCGTCCCGGACAAGCCGGGCGAGGCGGCCGCGATCTTCCGCGCCATCGCGGACGCCGAGGTCAACATCGACATGGTGGTGCAGAACGTCTCCGCCGCGTCGACCGGCCTGACGGACATCTCCTTCACCCTGCCCAAGGCCGAGGGCCGCAAGGCCATCGACGCCCTGGAGCGGACCAAGGCCGCCATCGGCTTCGACTCGCTCCGCTACGACGACCAGATCGCCAAGATCTCCCTCGTCGGCGCGGGCATGAAGACCAACCCGGGTGTCACGGCGGGCTTCTTCGAGGCGCTGTCCGACGCGGGCGTCAACATCGAGCTGATCTCGACCTCCGAGATCCGCATCTCGGTGGTCACCCGCGCCGACGACGTCAACGAGGCCGTGCGCGCCGTGCACACCGCCTTCGGGCTCGACAGCGACTCCGACGAGGCCGTCGTCTACGGAGGCACCGGCCGATGACCGAGCACCGCCCTTCGCTCGCGGTCGTCGGTGCGACCGGGGCGATCGGCGGTGTCATGCTCCGGATCCTCTCGCAGCACGCGGATGTCTGGGGCGAGGTCAGACTCGTCGCCTCGCCGCGCTCGGCCGGCCGCAAGCTGGTCGTGCGCGGCGAGGAGAGCGAGGTGCTCGCGCTTGCCGAGGACGTGTTCGAGGGCATCGACGTGGCCCTCTTCCTGGTGCCGGACGAGGTGTCCGCCCGCTGGGCCCCGATCGCCGCCGCCAAGGGTGTCGTCGTCGTCGACGACTCGGCGGCCTTCCGGCTCGACGACGACGTACCGCTGGTCGTCCCGGAGATCAACCCCCATGCCGCCCGGCTCCGGCCGCGCGGCATCGTCGCGTCCCCGAACTGCACCACCCTGTCGCTGATCGTCGCGGTCGGCGCGCTGCACGCCGAGTTCGGGCTGCGCGAGCTGATCGTCTCCTCCTACCAGGCGGTGAGCGGCGCGGGCCGGGACGGCGTCGCCGCCCTGCGCGAACAGCTCTCCCTGGTGGCCGGTACGGAGCTGGGCACCCAGCCCGGCGACGTACGCCGCGCCCTGGGGGACCGGGAGGGCACGGCGGGGAGCCCGTTCGCCGCCCCCGTCGCGCTGAACGTCGTGCCGTGGGCCGGTACGGATGCCGGGGACGGCTGGTCCTCCGAGGAGATCGCCATCCGCCAGGAGTGCCGCAAGGTCCTGGGGATGCCCGATCTCAAGACCACCGCCACCTGCGTGTACGTTCCCGTCGTCGCGACCCACTCGATGTCCGTCCACGCCCGCTTCGAGAACGAGGTGGCCGTCGACCGGGCCCACGAGATCCTCGCGACCGCACCCGGCGTGGTGCTGTTCGACAGCCCGGCCTCCGGGGATTTCCCGACCCCGTCCGATGTGGTGGGCACCGACCCCACCTGGGTGGGCCGGGTCCGGCGCTCGATGGACGATCCGCACGCCCTGGAAATGTTCCTTTGCGGAGACAATCTCCGAAAAGGTGCCGCTTTGAATGTGGCGCAGATCGCTGAATCCGTGGCTGCTGAATTTCCCCGAGGATGATCGAACCTGTTTTGTAGGATCTGTGAACGCTCTATGAGCAATTTGCTGGTCTGAACCTCTTGAGCTGGGGCGTTGTCGTATCCGACGATGATCTCCCGGCCCTCTGCAACCGCATGTCGGCTGGGCGGCGTCTAAGCCGTCACTTCTTGCGTGGCCGGACGCTATTACGGGGCATTTGGGGAAGAGCGGGTACGTATGAGGGCATGTCGCACAGAGCTGAACGTGGCGCGGTCCGCGTACAACCCTGACGGGGGGCAGTGTGTCCAACAGGCGTGGCAGAGGTTCTCGACATCACAGTGGTGGGCCCGTTGCGAGGCGCGTCCGTGCGTCCGCTCCGGCGGCCCCGCGTGCCCGGCGGTATGCCGGTGATCGCGCCCATGCCCGCCGCGCGACCGGCCCAACTGCCCGCGCAGCGCGGGGGCGCTGACGAGACGGTGGCAGCTGGAACCACGGTCGACCACCTCACCGAGACCTACCGCGCCCACTACCGCTCCCTGCTCGGCCTCGCCGCCCTCCTGCTGGACGACACCGCGTCCTGCGAGGACGTGGTGCAGGAGGCGTTCATCCGCGTGCACTCCGCGCGCAACCGGGTCCGTGAGCCCGAGAAGACCCTGGCCTACCTCCGCCAGACCGTCGTCAACCTCTCGCGCTCCGCGCTGCGCCGCCGCATCCTCGGGCTGAAGTTGCTCTCCAAGCCGATGCCGGACATGGCGAGCGCGGAGGAGGGCGCGTACGACCAGCTGGAGCGGGACGCGCTGATCAAGGCCATGAAGGGGCTCCAGCGGCGCCAGCGCGAGGTGCTCGTGCTGCGGTACTTCGCGGACATGACGGAGGCCCAGGTCGCCGAGACGCTGGGCATCTCACTGGGGTCGGTCAAGGCGTACGGTTCCCGGGGCATCGCGGCGCTGCGCGTCGTGATGGAGGCCCAGAAATGAGCGGGCCCGACTTCCGGCCCGAGCGCAGGCACGAGAATGAGCCGACGGGAAACGGAATGGTGAACGACGGGCCGGAGACGACTCCGCACAACGATCCGGAGCGCCCGCACGACGAGAGCGCGGAGCCCGGGCAGAGCGAGCTTCCGGAACCGGCGCCGGCCGCGCGGTCGGCCGAGGAGGGCGCCGACGGCGGGAGCGGCCCGGGCACCGTGGCCGAACTCTTCGCCCGGCGGCGCGGCGCATCCGCTCGGGACGAGCGCACCGAGCCGGAGGAGGTGGACGAGGTCGCCCTGCGTCGGCTGCTCCAGGGGGCAGTGGGGCAGCTCGAACCCTCCGAGGGGACCCTCGACCGTCTGCACCGAGCCGTCCCCGCCCGCCGGGCCAAGCGGCGGCAGGCCGTCGTCGGAGCGGCCGCGGCGGCCCTGCTGATCGGCACCGCCGTCCCCGCCTTCGTCCACGTCGCCGCCACCGACAGCTCGTCCACCGCCGTCCCCGCCATCGCCGGACACGGCGAGCAGGCCCAGGGCGGCAACGGGGCCGATACGGGCCCCGCGGAGCGCGGCGATGTCGCGGCGGCGCCCACGGAGCGCCAGAGCGAGGGCGGTGTCGGCGAGCCCGACCCGCCCCGGAGCCCCTCCCCGGGCCTGGGCAGCGACCCGGACGCCACCGCGACCGGCGGCGAGGTGCCCGACTCCCCGCGCACCGGGCTCGCGGCCCTGCCCGTCTGCGACCCGGGTCAGCTCGGCGTCGCCTCGGCGCGGACCGACGCGCCGGACGCCGACGGCACGGTCTACGGCAGCTTCAAGATCGCCAACGTGTCCCGCTCGGAATGCGCGGTCAGCAGCAAGGGCACCGTCGGCTTCACCGCCCTCGGCGCGGCGGACCCGCTCAAGATCGACGTGATCCAGCACGCGGCGGGCGACGCGGCCCCCGGCCTGCCCGACCCCTCGCAGGAGCCGGGCACGGTGCGGCTGAAGCCGTCCATGGCGTACGAGGTGAAGTTCGCCTGGGTGCCGACGGACACCTGTCCGACCGTGGGTCCCTCACCGAGCCCCACCCCGTCGGCGGACGGCGCGGGCGGGTCCGTGAGCGAGGGCTCCGGCCAGTCCGGCACGGACACCCAGTCACTGCGCGAGGACGACGGCGAGGGCACGGAAGAGGGCAGCGTCTCCGTGACGCACACCCCGGAGACGGGCGCGCCCACCGCGGAGACGAAGATCCCCAACGCCTGCTCCGGCACGATCTACCGCACAGGCATCCTCGCCACGTCCTGAGGGCCGTCCCGTAATTCCTGGCGGGCGCACGACGACAGCTACGGCACCTCGCCGCGTTGTCGGAACGCCCGCATACATCCAGTATGCGGACGTCCCTCCGCCTTGCGATGCACCGCATCCGACGCCGCGCGCTGATCCACCAGGGATTGCGGGACAGCCCTCAGGCCTGGGCCGTAGGTGGCCTCGCGGTCGCCCCGGGACAGCCCTCGTCCGGGCACAGCCCTCGTCCGGGAACAGCCTTTAGGCCTCCGACGATTCCCGGGGCTACGGAGCCGCGCCTTCCGACGATTTCCGGGCCTTCGGGGCGGCGCCCTCCGCGGACTCCAGGGACTCCGAGGGCCCTGGCACCGACGAGGCCTTCACGGCTTCCTCGGCCGACGGGTCCTCCGGCGCCGGGCTGCCTTCCGGAGCCGGCCCGTCCTCCGTCTCCGGGACGAGGCCGAGCGCCACGTCGCGGACGGCCTCGGCCTCGCGGCGGAGCAGCCGGAACCACATGAAGAGCACGAACCCGGCGAAGACGAACCACTCGCCCGTGTACCCCAGGTTCTGGAAGGCCTTGAGGTCGAGGCCACTGCCCTGCGGGGCCGCCGCGGGCACCGGCTCCATAGCACCGCCCTCACCGCCCGCGCCGCCTGCCTCGGCCTCGGGAAGCGTCACCCACGCGTCATACACGTCGTACGGGACGAGGTTCACCAGGGTCGCGGCGCTGATCATGCCGAGCTGGCCCTCGGGCAGCCCTCCCCGCGCGTTGACGCCGTCGCTGTTGATGTTCTCGGACGCCTGGAGGTCGCCGGTCACCGTGACCTCGCCCTCCGGCGCGGCGGGCACCCGGGCACCGCTCGCGGAACCGGGCAGCCACCCCCGTACCACCGGAAGGGCCTTGCCGCTGTCCGTACGCAGCATGTTCAGGACGTAGAAGCCCTGGCGGTCGTCCAGCTCACGGCCCGGCACCAGGAACTGGTCGGCGTACGTCCCCCTGGCGATGGCCGGGCGGCCGGACGTCACCTTGTCGACCGGCAGCAGCTCGTCCAGCGGTTCGGCGGTCCGGGTGCTCGGGTCGGGCTGCTTCGTCGCCTGCTCGTGCGACTGCACACGGTCCTCGAAGCGGCCGAGCTGCCAGGTGCCCATGAACACGCAGAACGGGATGGCCAGCACGACGAAGAGGTTGATCCCCCACCATCGCGGGGTCAGCAGGAACCGGTACACCCCTCCAAGGTACGGTTCCCCGCTCCGGTACCCCGGAGCGGGGTCCGCCTACGCGCGCCTTCTTATCCGGCCCTTACGCCCCCAAGATGTCACCGCCCCCCAGGTGCTTCAGAGCGAACTCCAGCTCCAGCCGGACCTGCTTGATCCGCTCCTCCACGACCAGCGAGCCGTGCCCGGCGTCGTACCGGTAGACCTCGTGCACCGCGCCGCGGGCCGCGAGGCGGTCCACGTAGTTCTCCACCTGACGGATGGGGCAGCGCGGATCGTTGACGCCCGCTGAGATGTAGACCGGGGCGCGCACCGCGTCGACGTACGTCAGCGGGGACGAGGCCTCGAAGCGCTCGGGGACCTCCTCCGGCGTGCCGCCCAGCAGCGTGCGGTCCATCGCTTTCAGGGCCTCCATCTCGTCGTGGTACGCCGTGACGTAGTCCGCGACCGGCACCGCGGCCAGGCCCAGCGCCCAGGCGTCGGGCTGGGTGCCGAGGCCGAGCAGGGTGAGATAGCCGCCCCACGAACCGCCGGCCAGGACCAGCCGCTCCGGGTCCGCGAGCCCGGACTTCACCGACCAGTCCCGCACGGCCGCGATGTCCTCCAGCTCGATCAGGCCGACCCGGTGCTTCAGCGCGTCTGTCCAGGCGCGGCCGTACCCGGTCGAGCCCCGGTAGTTGACCCGGACGACCGCGAAGCCGTGGTCCACCCATGCGGCAGGGCCGGAGGCGAAGGCATCGCTGTCGTGCCAGGTCGGCCCGCCGTGGATCTCGAAGACCGTGGGGAAGGGGCCGTCACCGGCGGCGGGCTTCTGCACGAGGGCATGAATGCGGCCGCCCGGCCCCTCCACCCACACGTCCTCCACGGGCACCGACGGCGGAGCCTTCGCGCCCGGCGGGTCCAGGACCACCGCACCGCTCGTCGACCGCACCACCGGCGGCTGCGCGGCCGAGGACCACAGATACTCCACGGTCCCGTCCGGGCGGGCCGTGGCACCCGACACCGTCCCGGCGGGGGTCTCCACGCGCACGGGCGCCGGGGCCCCCGGCTCGTACCGCCACAGCTCGCTACGGGCCTCGAAGCTGTGCTCGATGAGCAGCGCGGAGCCGTCCGGATACCACTCGGCGCCCACATCGCCCGGCAGATCGACGGCGAGCGCGGTCTCCGTGCCCGCGACCGGGTCCCAGATCATCGGCTCCCAGCGGCCCCGGCGCTGGTGCCCCACGAGGAGCCGGCTGTCACCGGCCACCGGCGCGAACCCCAGTACCGCGAGCCCCAGCTCCTTCGTGCCACCCTCGGTGTCGTCCAGCTCGGCCACCGTGGAGCCGTCCGGGCGCACCACGCGCAGCGCCGAGTGCATCGCGTCGCCGTGCTCGGTGTGCTCCAGCGCGATCAGGGTCCCGTCGTGGGAGAGGTCGCCGACGCCCGCTGACTCCCGGTGCCGGTAGATCTCCACTGCCTCCACCGACTCCGAGGCACCCCCGCCCCCACCCGGCTTCCGCACCAGGTGGATCGTCGTACCGTCCTCGTCGGTCGAGCGGCCGATCACCGCCGAACCGTCCCGCCCGATGGCGAGGCCCGCCGGATACGAGGGGGTGAGAGACGGGGCGACGGGCTCGTCCTCCCCGCCGCCGAAGGGCTGGCGCATCCACACCCCGAACTCGTCGCCGTCGGTGTCGCTGAACCACCAGATGGATTCGCCGTCGGGCGTCAGCACACCGTCGGTCGTGCCGTTCGGCCGGTCGGTGACCTGGCGCTGGCTGCCGCTCACCCGGTCCCACGCGTACAGCTCATAGGTCCCGGTGGCGTTGGACACGAACAGAGAGCGGTCAGGCGCGTCCTCGGCCCAGTCGGGCAGGGACACCCGGGGCGCGCGGAACCGCTGCTCCCACTCCGGCGTGGTGGAGAGCTCCGGCCTGGTCGAGACGTTCGGTGATTCGCTCATGCCCTCCATCCAACCCGATCGGCCGCCCCGCCGGGGACCCTGTGGACAACCCGTCCGCCGAGCCCCCCCGGCCTGTGGATAACCACTCGCATCCCTGTCGGCACACGGGTAGCTTTCGGCCCATGTACTCCCCGACACCGGACGACTGGCAGGCGGCCAACCGCGCGCGCTGGGACGAGCGCGTGCCGATCCATGTGGCGAGCGACTTCTACGGCCTGGAGGCGTTCCGGGCGGGCAAGGACGCGCTGCGGGCCTTCGAGCTCGCGGAGGTCGGCGACGTCACGGGCCGGACCCTGCTGCACCTCCAGTGCCACATCGGGCTGGACACCCTGTCCTGGGCCCGGCACGGCGCCGCTCAGGTGGTGGGCCTCGACTTCTCCGAGCCCGCCGTCGAGACGGCCCGCGGGCTGGCCAGGTCCCTGGGGCTGGGGCCGGACCGGGCGGCGTTCGTCGCCGCCGACGTGTACGACGCGCCGGCAGCCGTCCCCGACCCCGCGTACGACATCGTCTACACGGGCGTGGGCGCGCTGAACTGGCTGCCGGACATCGTGCGCTGGGCGGAGACCGCCGCCTCACTGGTCGCCCCGGGCGGGTTCCTCTATCTCGCGGAGTTCCATCCGCTGACCGACGTGCTGGACGACGCGACGGGTTCCGTGGTCACCGACGACTACTTCAGCCGCGAGGCCTGGGTGGACGAGACGCCGGGGACGTACGCGGACTTCGACGCCCCCACGGTGCACAACCGCAGCGTCGAGTGGCAGCACCCGGTGGGCGAGGTGGTGACGGCCCTCGTGGCGGCGGGCCTGCGGATCGAGTTCCTCCACGAGCACGACGCCTCACTCTTCGCGCGGTTCGGCACGCTGGAGCGCCATCCGGACGGCCTCTACCGTTTCCCCGCGGACCGGCCGCGGATCCCGCTGATGTACTCGATCAAGGCCTCGCGCCCCACGGGGCCTCGGTCATAACCACAGCTCAGCAGCTGTCTCCCGGGTGATTGTCAGTGGTGGGGGTCACACTCGATCCCATGACCGACATGACAGGCAGGACCATCGGAACGGGCAGGCTGCGCGCGGCGGTGGAGAGGTTCTGGGCGGCGGCCGAAGCCCGTGAGTGGGACGCGTTCGCCGCGACACTCGCCGACGACGTGGTCTACGACCTGCCGCAGACGCGGGAGCGGATCCGCGGCAAGGAGCGGTACCTCCGGTTCAACCAGGAGTATCCGGGTGACTGGCACGTCCGGGTCGAGCGGATCGTCGCCGACGCGGAGGGCCGCCAGGCCGCAGCTCGGACGGGGTTCACCGTGACAGGGGAGGGATCGGAGGAGACGGGGGAGGGGCCGCAGGAGCTGGACGCCATCCACTTCTTCACCTTCGACGCACAGGGGCTGATCACAGGGGTGACGGACTTCTGGCCCGAGTCGTACGAACCACCGGCAGGCCGCGAGCACCTGGTCGAGCGCTACTGAGAACGGCGGCCCACCGGTCGCCCGCCGCACTGCTGTCCCGCCGCACGGCTGTTTGCCATACGGCTGTTCCGTGCGGTGGCCGGACCTACACCGCCGAGTGGAAGGCGGGCAGATAGCCGCCCGACTGCCCAACGGCCTTGGGGTGGTACGAGTGGTAGACGGGCACGGTCACGCTGTGGAGCCAGGCGTCGCCGGAGCACAGCTCGTGCCCGGTGAATTCGTCCACCACGCTGGAGAAGGCGAATCCGGCGTCGGCGGCCCGCTTGGCGAGGACGTCGTTCAGCACGTCCGACGCGTTGTTGATCGCGGCCCGCTCGGCCTCGGTCAGTCCGGCGACGCAGTTGCCGGACAGCTGGTAGAAGCGCGGATATCCGAGCACCACGACCCGGGCCTGCGGGGCGCGGTCGCGGATACTGCCGTAGAGCGAATCAAGGTTTCCCGGAAGGGAGTTGTTCATCCGTGAGACAGCGGCGTCCACGCTGTCGAGGCATACGGCCTCGCTCGACAGCAGGCAGTCCTGCATCACGTCGGCGAACCCGATGTCGTTGCCCCCGGCCGTGACGCTGACCAGTGACGTCGATGCGTTGAGTGCGCGCAGCTGGCTGCCCGCCACCGAGGCGGTGGTCGCTCCGGAGCAGGCGACGAAGTCGAACGAGGCGGGGGAGTTCGCCGCCGCCCAGAGGTGCGGGTAGGCGTTGGTGCTGCGTCGGCAGTCACCGCTGTCGGAGAGGTAGTCCCCGGCGCCGACGCCCGAGGAGTAGGAATCGCCGAGTGCCACATAGCCGCCCGCGGCGGCGGGGTCAGCCGCCGACTCCGTGGCGGAAGCGGGACCGGCGACGCCGAGAGTGGCCACGGCGGCGAGCGCCAGAGTGGAGAGGGATGCCCAGATCCTTCGTACTGACATGGCTGCCAGCCCTTCAAAGTGTGGGGGGTTGAGTGGGTGGTTGAAGGGAGCGAACCAGTTTCTAGCAGCTTGCTGTACCCACCGCGCACGCCCGCGCGAGAAGTCTTTTGATATGCCCGAATGGCTGTTTGGCAGGTCCGGGTGCAAGGACAAGGAGCGCTCCTCACTCCGGGCTGAGGGGCGCCCGGCCGGACTGAGGAGCGCTCGACCGGTCGATGCGGACGTTGGTCAACTTCACTCGGACCGTCGCGGTCCCCCCCCCGATGTAGATGACCAACTCCTCGGCAGCCTCGCGACTCACGAGTGACACGAGCCGGTGAGGCCGGACTCGATCTCGACCGGGGCCACGATGTGACGGCGGTGAGGCGGTGACGGCGGTGAGGCGGTGACGATCCCGGCGAACGAGTTGCGCACGGAGTCCGCCCCCGGGCACGGGGTGCACCCTGGCGGTCCGTCCGATGCCCCGCGTCGACGCGGGGCACTCCAGGGGGTCCAGGCCCCCGCGGTTCGCCGCAACGCCCAGGCAACTGGATCGGACCGGCATCTCCTGGAAAACTCGTCTGGTGCGGATCAGGGAAGCCCTCGGCTGACCGAGGGCGACCGATGGTGTACGACGACGGGACACGATCGTGACCGAGCGCAACAGCAGCACGGCGGACCCCGACCGCGCACCGGCGCTGCCGCCGGTGGCCGACCGGGCCTCCTTCCAGGCCCAGTTGGACAGCCTGCGGCTCCGCGAGAAGGAGTACACCCGGGAGGGCGATGCGATCGCCGCGGCTCGGCGCCGACTGCCCATGGTCGAGGTGGCCGCCGACCTCGAACTGACCGGCTCGGACGGCACGGTCACTCTGCTCGACGCGTTCGAAGGGCGTCGGCAGCTCATCGCCTACTACTTCATGTGGCACGAAGGCCACACCGCGGCCGACCAGTGCGAGGGCTGCACGTGGGTCACCAACCAGGTCCAGGAGCTGTCCTTCCTGCACTCCCGCGACATCACCTACGCGGTCCTCTGCCAGGGCCCGTACGAGGAGAGCCGCCGCTACCGGGAGTTCATGGGCTGGGACATGCCGTGGTACTCGGCCCTCCCGTCCAAGGACGAGCTCCTGGTCGGACGCCGCGTCGGCATGATGCACGTGGTCTGCTACCTGCGCGACGGGGACCGCGTCTACGAGACGTACTGGACGACGCTGCGGGGCGTGGAGGTGATGGACTACAGCTACGCGCTCATGGACCTCACCGTGTACGGACGCCAGGAACAGTGGGAGGACTCACCTCCGGGCTGGCCGCAGGACAAGGACGTACCCCCCGAGCACCCCATGCGCAGCAATGGGCGCCCCATCCCCCAGTGGTCCCGCATCAACGCCGGGCGTTCCGACGACCTCATTTGAACCCACGACCTCTTCGTCCCGAATGGGGTTCGGCCGCTGATGCTGCCAGCGCGGGTGGAGTTTGCGTTGGTCAGAGGCAAGGTCTCGATTGCTCTCGGTTGGCGTGGCGGGGGATTCGTGAGCGCGTTGGCTCCCAGGGCGGCCGGACTCCCGGCCTATGCCTGTGAGGGGATGAGCCTGCGGCGAGGTTGCGCGGGGCGCTGATCCCAGTCGGCCAAGGGCAGTAGGACGGAATGAAGGTGATCTCGGGGCGGTGGCGTGTTTCCCAGCCTCACCAAGGCAGCTGCCAGCCGGTTCATCTGGTCGGCACCGAGAAAGCCCACTTCATTGCGCAGGTAGCGCTGCAAGGTCGTGACACTGATGCCCGTATGGCGTGCGAGCAGGGGAACGAACTGCGCACCGTAGTAACGGTTCAGCGCTTGCAAGTCGACCTTGAGAAGGTGCCGGTCGACGTGTACGGCCCTTTGCCTCGGCCACGCGGGCCTCGGCAGCTCCGGCCAGTCGCGCGCACTGCCGTCGCCCTCTTCCTGCTGGCCGGGAGCCACAGTGCCGGAGGCAGCCGGGATTCTTCCGGACATCAGAGTACGCAAACGCACTTGTTCGCGCGCAGCATCAAGGCGGCGACGAGGGCTCGTACAGGTGCGT
The DNA here is from genome assembly GCF_055577965.1 of Streptomyces sp. NPDC033165. NCBI lineage: Bacteria > Bacillati > Actinomycetota > Actinomycetes > Kitasatosporales > Streptomycetaceae > Streptomyces > Streptomyces sp. NPDC033165. Next base: position 227,090 of record NZ_JBVIPK010000003.1, on the reverse strand, counting down.
TCCAAAAGATCCAGCCACTCGACCCTCTCCATGAAGCTCGTCACCCGGCACGCGTCGAGAAAGGCCAGCAGCCCACGTACCGTCACCGGCTGATGTCCACCAGCCATCGCGGCAAGTGTGGAGTGTGCGTAGCCGCATTCTCGGGCCATCGCGCGGAACGACACCGACCGGTAGGCGCGCAGCCCGGACAGCCAGAAGGGCAGTGCTCGAGGACCCGTGGCCTGCGAAGGAGGGGTCAGTTTGCCGGTCCTGTCCCATCGCAGCCATGTTCCACGCCACGCGGGACGGATGCGGTCGTCGTGAGCCATGCGCTTGGTGCGTGGACCTGCCGATGCCGGACGTCCCCCACGCAGGGCGGACTCGCGTCGGACGAGCCACGGAGTCGTGTCCGTCTCGCCACAGGCTTCGACGAACGCCTTGAGTGTCTTTTCGCTGGGCACGCTGACTCCGCCTTGTGCCATTGACAGTGTGCCGGTCGACAGTCCCGACAACTGTGATAGGCGGCTGAGGCTCAGGCCGGCGCGCTTCCGCACCGCTCGCAGTTCGACAGCGAGCGCCACACACGGAAAACTTGGTTCATCGGGCAGTTCTTTGTTGGGACGTGCCAAGGCTGGTCATCCTCCCTTCGTTGGAGACGGGGCGCCGGGCGTACCCGGCGCCCACCGTGGTCAGGACAGGCGCAGGCGAAGGTCGGCGGCGACGATCCCGCTGGCCGCCACCGTCGCGACAGCGACGTGAGGTGTGCAGCCGATCATGACCAGCAAGCTCACTCCCGCAAGCACCAAAGCCAGAATGGCTGCGGCGGCTGGAGGCTTGCGTATACACAGGGCTGCAGCCACGGAACCCTGACGGACATAGCGCCTGAAGGCAGGCTCCCCGTGAGAGAGAGCTCGGGAACGGATGATGGCCATGAGTTCTCGATTCCTAATACGGAGCTAGGCCCTCGCGTCAGCGACGACCAGCTCCTCGACCCGGACAAAGTTGAGCCAAGTTGAGCCAACAGGGTCCAGTTGACGCTGGATGCCCTGCCGCGAACATCATTACCGGCGAGGGCGACAGGGGGTAGCCCTTCAGACGAAAGATGAAGAATCGACGCCCTGGTTCTTCGAGAAATGGAGCGTAAAGCCCAAATTGAAGAACTCGGTCTTCGTGTAAATCGGCTGGTCAGGTGCCCTTCTCTGCCCCTTGGTGTCCATTGAGGCGTTGCGTAGTTAGCCCGCCGCAGGCCATCATTTCCCTAGCGTCGGTGGAGTGTGAACAACACGCGGCGCTCCAGGGCTTCTTGTGCCTCGACCCGGACCAGGACCCCTCGGCGGGGTGTTGTTGACGCAGCATCGCCGCAGCCGGGTGGCGGAGATGTCTCCGCCGCCCGGTACGCCGGACACACCGCAGGGGGCGGCGAGCCTGCTGACCTCACGAGCCCCCAAGGTGCATCCGAGCCTCACAGGCGCGCTGTCGATGGCCATCCCGCGTCACTGCCGGGCGCCCCCTTGGGCGGCATGGCGCAGTGTTACGGATGCCTATGTCGGCACGAGGCCCCGTGGGCCGCTGCTTCGGCATGGGAGTGCGGGATGCCTCTCCGCGGCAAGCTCGGTGAGAGCGTTCGGGCTCGTCGAGGGAGATCTCAAGTGCCTCGGCGATCGCTCCGACGGTGAAGAATCCCGGCTCGATCGCTCCCTAGCCCTCAAGCCGGGCCAGCGTTTCTACGGCGATGCCGACTTCCTTGGCGAGCCGCTCCCGCGACCACGCTCGCCCCTCCCGCAAGGCCCGCACGCGAGGGGCGAGCGCGCGGGCGTGGTCGTGGGGACGCGCTGAGTGATGGACTGCCGTGTGTCGTGATTTTCAGAGGCGGTTGAGGTGGGCTGCATGGCGTTCCCGGACGACCGCGAGGCTGGATTCGCGAACGCGCAGGTCCGAGTGCCCTCAGCCGCCGCACTTGAGACGTCCTTACCGGTCACCCCCTGGGAGAGCCCGACCAAGATCCTCTCTCGGTTTCTCCCAAACGATCTCCAGAAACCTGTCAGGGGCCCGACCCGCTCTCGCGGATCAGGCCCCTGACCTGGTGTTTCAGCTGTCGGGGTGGCGGGATTTGAACCCACGACCTCTTCGTCCCGAACGAAGCGCGCTGCCAAGCTGCGCTACACCCCGATGTCCACCGGACTCCCGGCGACATCGATTACTTTAGCCCACCAGCGGCCGGAGGCGAAATCCGGTTTCTCCGGGCCTGGAGCCACCCCGCCGTGTTCGGCCGGAGGTGGTCCGCGGCGGTGAGCAGGACGCCGAGGGCTGCGAAGAGGAGGCCCAGGGCCGTGGCCTGGGTGAGGACTCCGGCGTAGCCGTACGTGTCGACGTCGAGGAACGGGTACGGGTAGCGGGCCCGGCTGCCGGGGGAGAGCAGGGCGCCGCGGGCCAGGGTGAGGGCCAGGTAGGCCAGGGGGGCCAGGAGCCACAGGGGGATGTGGGCCAGGCGCAGGGTGCGGGGCGTGGTCAGCAGAAGCCAGTGGGCGGCCACGGTGATGGGGGTCACCGTGTGGAGCAGGAGGCTCGTGGGGGGCCCGGGGGGATCGGGGGCGTAGTTGACCAGCACCAGGTGGTACATCAGCGCGCTCACCGCGACGAGCAGGAGCACCCCGCCGGACAGCCTCGGCGGCAGCGGTCGGCCGCCCCGCCAGGCGCGTACGGCCGACCAGCCGAAGGCTCCCGCCACCAGCAGGTTCGCCAGGGGGGTGAAGTGCGTCAGGGCTGCCGCGCGGTCCCCGGTCACCAGGGCGGTCAGCGGGCCCGCGGCTCCCGTCGCGCACACCAGCGCGCACAGGGCGGCGGTCCATCGGCGGGGCGGGGTGCCGGGGGGCGCCGGGAGCACCTCTGCCGCCCGGGGGCGGGGGAGCAGGGCGGTCCTGGGGGCGGTCATGATTCGTACCGTATGCGGGTGGGAAGACCCCCGCGATTCGTCGCTCGCCGACCGGCATCGCCCCCTGAGGGCTGTCCCTCGATCCCTGGCGGGCGCACGACTGATCCCTGGCGGGCGTACGACAGCAGCTACGGAGCCTCGCCGCGTTGTCGGAACGCCCGAATGCATCCCGTGCATCCCGTATCAGACGTCCCTCCGCCTCGCGAAGCACCGCATCCGACGCCGCGCGGCCGATCCACCAGGGATAGGGATACGGGACAGCCCTGAGGCGCCGCTCAGGCCTTCGGGGTCAGCGTCAGCAGCGTGGCCTCGGGCGGGCAGGCGAAGCGGACCGGGGTGTAGCGGTTGGTGCCGCAGCCCGCGGAGACGTGGAGGTAGGCGCGCTGGTCGCCGACCGTGTGGCTGGACAGGCCCTTCACCCGGTCGGTGTCCAGGTCGCAGTTGGTGACCAGGGCCCCGTAGAACGGGATGCACAGCTGGCCGCCGTGGGTGTGGCCCGCCAGGATCAAGGGGTAGCCGTCGGCGGTGAAGGCGTCCAGGGAGCGCAGGTACGGGGCGTGGACCACGCCGATGGAGAGGTCGGCGCCGGCCTCCGGTCCGCCCTGGACCTCGGCGTAACGGTCCCGCTTGATGTGCGGGTCGTCCAGACCGGTGAACGCCAGCTCCAGGCCGTCGAGCTTGAGCCGGCCCCGGGTGTTCGACAGGTCCAGCCAGCCCGCCTCGTCGAAGGCGTCGCGCATCGGCTCCCACGGGTTGTGGACGACGCCGACCGCGGGCTCGTTGCCGTTGAGGCCGTGCTTGCCCTGGATCTTCTCCAGGAGGTAGCGGCCAGGGTTGCGCAGCCTGGGGCCGTAGTAGTCGTTGGAGCCGAAGACGTACACCCCGGGGTACTCCATCAGCGGGCCGAGCGCGTCCAGCACCTCGGGCACCGCGTCCGGGTCGGACAGGTTGTCGCCCGTGTTCACCACGAAGTCCGGGCGCAGGCCCGCCAGCGACTGGAGCCAGGCGCGCTTCTTGCGCTGACCGCTCACCATGTGGATGTCGGAGACCTGGAGCACGCGCAACGGGCGGGCCCCGTGCGGGAGTACGGGAACGGTGACCCGGCGCAGCCGGAACGAGCGGGCCTCGAATCCGGCGGCGTAGGCGAGTCCGGCAGCGCCGACCGCCGCGCCGACTGCCGTGACTTTCAGGAGTACTCCGTAGCGTGCGCGCATGCGTCCATCGTCGCAGAAGCGGCACGGTGAGCGGAAAACCGCTGGAGGCGGCGGAAAACCCGTGGGCGGCCCGGGCCCCGCACCTGTCACAATCGCGGCATGACCACGCTCAAGTCCAAGCTCAAGGAAGACCTCCACACGGCCATGAAGGCGCGTGACGAGCTGACCTCGTCCACCCTTCGGCTCACCCTCACCGCGATCACCAAGGAAGAGGTCAGCGGCAAGTCGGCGCGTGAGCTCTCCGACGACGAGGTGCAGAAGGTGATCGCCAGGGAGGCGAAGAAGCGCCGTGAGGCGGCCGAGGCCTTCGCCCAGGGCGGCCGGACCGAGCAGGCCGAGCGGGAGAAGGCGGAGGGCGAGCTGCTCGACAGCTACCTCCCCAAGCAGCTCAGCGACGACGAGCTGAACGCGGTCGTGGCGTCCGCCGTCGAGGAGGCGAAGGCCGCCGGCGCCGAGGGGCCGCGCGCGATGGGCGCCGTCATGAAGATCGTCAATCCGAAGGTCGCCGGGCTCGCGGAGGGCGGCCGGGTGGCCGCCGCGGTGAAGAAGCTCCTCGCGGGCTGAGGTTCGCGGCCGGAACAGAACCGGAACAGAAAAGGGTGGGGCGCCCCGGTCCGTGACCGGGGCGCCCCACCGCTTTTCCTGTGTGCGTACGCGTACGGGTCAGGGGCCTTCCGAGCCGTTGCCCTGCCCGCGCGGTCCGCCGCCGCCCGGTCCGCCGATCACGCTCTCCGGGAGCTCGATGCCGGGGAACGGGTCGTCACGGCCGGGCTTGTCGTCCTCGCGGTCCTCGTTCCCGCGGTCCTCGTTCCCGCGGTCCCGGTCCCGGTCCCGGTTCCGGTCGCGGTCGCCCTTCTCCTTGTCCTCTTTCTCCTTCGCGCGGGGGACGGAGACCGGGTTGAAGGAGGGGGTCTCGGACGCGTCCAGTGCGCCGGTCATGGCGATCTTCCAGATCGGGCCGGGGAGGCAGCCGCCGCAGACCTTGGGGTACCACTGGCCACCGATGGTGACGTTGAACATCGAGCTCTTCTCGCCGATGTCGTCGCCCACCCACACCGCGGTCGAGAGGTTCGGCGTGTACCCGACGAACCAGGCGTCCTTGCGGTCGTTGGTCGTACCGGTCTTGCCCGCGTTGTCCCGGTCGCTCAGCCCGGCCTGTGTACCGGTGCCGTCCTCGACGACGCCCTTGAGCATCTGGTTGATGGTGTCCGCGGTCTTCTCGCTCATCGCTCGTGAGCACTGCGTCCGGGGGACGTCGAGCTTCTTGCCGTTCGGGTCGGTGATCGACTCGATGGCGATCGGCGTGCAGTACGTTCCCCGGTTGGCGAACGCCGCGTAGGCGCCGGCCATGGAGAGCGGGGTGCTCACCTCGCCGCCGAGGGTGATCGAGGGGTACTCGTCGATCTTCTTGCCGTCACCGCGCTCGTAGCCGACCTTCTTGGCCATCTCCACGGTCTCGCAGAGGCCGGCCTTCTGCTCCAGCAGCGCGAAGTAGGTGTTGATGGACTTGCCGAGCGCGCTCGTCATGTCCCAGGTGCCCTTTTCGGACTTCAGCTCGTTCACGAGATTCCAGTCCGCGTAACCGGCCGGGGAGCCGGTGCAGTTCCGGAAGTCCCGCTCCTTCACCGTCAGCTTCCAGTCCGTAGTGAACGTCGTCGCCGGGCTGATGCCCTTCTCCAGCGCCGCGGCCGCGGTGAACGGCTTGAACGTCGAGCCGACCTGGAAGCCGTACGTGCTGCCGCCCATCTTGTTGCTGACGGCGAGGTTGAGCACGGTCTCGTTCTGCGTCTGGTCCAGGCCGTACGGGCGGGACTGGCCCATGGAGAGGATCTTGCCGCTGCCCGGCTGGACCTGTACCACGGATGCCGCGAACTTGTCGTCCTTGTTGACCTTCGCGGTGGCGGCCTCGTTGGCCGCCTTCTGGGTGCGCGGGTCCAGCGTCGTCCGGATGGTCAGACCGCCGAGGTTCCAGAGCTTGGCCCGCTCCTCGTCGGTCTTGCCGAAGGCGGGGTCGGTCAGGATCGTCTTGCGGACGTAGTCGCAGAAGAAGCCGGAGCCGCTGACGGCGGTGATGCAGCCGTTCTTCGGCCGGGAGACCTTCAGCTTGACGGGCTTCTCCATGGCCTTCTCGGCCTCGGCCCGCGAGATGCTCTTGACCGCGGCCATCCGGGTCAGGACGATGTTGCGGCGCTTGGTCGCTTCCTCCGTGTCGTTGACCGGGTCGTAGCGGCTCGGTGACTGCACGAGGCCGGCGAGCAGCGCGGCCTCCTCCAGCTTGAGGTCCTTGGCGTGCTTGGAGAAGTAGCGCTGGGACGCGGCTTCGACGCCGTACGCCTGCTGCCCGAAGAACGTGATGTTGAGGTAGTTCTCCAGGATCTTCTTCTTGCCGAGCTCCTCCTCGACCTGGATCGCGTACTTCAGCTCGCGGATCTTGCGGCCGAGCGTCTGCTGGGTGGCCTCGGCGACCTTCTCCGGGTCGTCGCCCGCCTCCTCGACGAAGACGTTCTTCACGTACTGCTGGGTGAGCGTCGACGCGCCCTGCGCGGTCCCGCCCGCCTGGACGTTGCGGTTCAACGCCCGCAGGATGCCCTTGAGGTCGACCGCCCCGTGCTCGTAGAAGCGGGAGTCCTCGATCGCGATGATCGCGTCCTGCATGTAGGGCGAGATGTCCTTGAGCGGGACGACCGTGCGGTCACGTGAGTAGACCGTCGCGATGGCGCCGCCTTCGCGGTCCAGGATCGTGGTCCGCTGACTGAGCGGCGGAGTCTTGAGGTTGGAGGGGATCTCGTCGAACCCTTCGACCGTCCCCTTTGCGGCGAGCCCCAGCGCTCCGGCTGCGGGCAGCGCGATGCCTGCCAGCACAGCTCCGGAGAGCGCGGCGACACCGAGGAACTTGGCGGCCTGCTGGGTCGTGGTGAGACCCCCGCCCGAGCGCGTCTTTGGCATGGGGGCAGCCTACGTTCTCATTCGCCGGACACGCGTATAGGCCTTGGCCTAAGCTGCTCTCAACTGTCACAGCAGTCCGGTTCCGTATCAAGCCCCCTGCAGCCCCATGCGCGTCTTCTGGTCATTCTTCCCCTGGCCGATGCGCAGCCACATCGCCTTTCACACACGCATCGTGGCGCTCCCGAATCGCCCCGAATGTCGTCGAAAGTCCGTTGCGACTTGAGTGGACTGTCCCGCTTTGGTGGCGATAGTCGCTCATGTCCTCGCATCACTCCCCTGGGTGATCTGCCGCATACGCATAGTCCGTTCGGACCATTCAAGATTGGGCCCGAAGGGGGTGTTGTGCTGTCCCCACCTTCCGTAACGTCCTCAACTGGCAGCGGTGAATATGCCGCTACCGCCGTGGGGGAGCCTCGATTCGGGAGAGGACGGCGCCGGCATGGGCTGGGTAACCGACTGGAGTGCGCAGGCAGCCTGCCGCACTACCGATCCGGATGAACTGTTCGTACAAGGGGCAGCGCAGAACAGGGCCAAGGCGGTGTGTACCGGATGCCCGGTGCGGACCGAGTGCCTGGCCGACGCGCTGGACAATCGCGTCGAGTTCGGCGTGTGGGGTGGAATGACGGAACGGGAGCGCCGCGCACTGCTGCGCCGCCGGCCGACCGTCACGTCCTGGCGCCGACTGCTGGAGACCGCACGTAGCGAGTACGAGCGGTCCACCGGCATTCTGCCCGGAGTCATCGGGCTGGAGGACGAGGAGCTGCACGAGACGTACGCCGCTGTGGGGTAGGCGGCCTTCCGGGGCAGGCGCACCCGCGCCGCCTTCGGCAAGCGCCTGCGCCGCTCCGGCTCAAGCGCCTACGCCGCTCCGGCCGGAGCCGGGGCGGAACCGGAACCGGCCGCCAGGCGGTCGCCGATGGCCCGGAGGCCGTCCAGGTCGTGCACATCGCCGGGCAGCGCCGCCACAGCGGTCACCGGCACCTCGGGGTGCCGGGCCGCGAAGCGGTCGCGTGTACGGCGTTCGCGGGCCACGACCTGCATGCGCTCGGAGTGCAGGCGCAGCAGACCTGACGTCAGTTCCTCGATCGTCAGTTCCTCGGCAGAGGTGGTCCCGGGGCCCGCGATGTTCTCGTGGTCCTCGTGGTCCTGGCCCTCGTGTTTTGTGCGGTCCCCGTCGTGCTTCTCGTGGTTCCCGTCGTTCTTGTGGGGCGGCTCGGTCGTGTCGGGAGCGGTGACGGCCGGGTCGGGGGCTTGCTGGTCACCAAGGCCAGCTTTCCCGGCCCTCTGATCCACAATGCGGGCGTCGTCAAGATTTTCTGCGGCGGCCAGGGCCTGTTCGGCGGAGAGCCGTGAAGCCTCACTGCCGTGCACGCGGTTGAGGACGAGACCGGCCAGCGGCATGTCCTCGGCAGCCAGCCGCTCCACGAAGTAGGCGGCCTCGCGCAGCGCGTCCTGCTCCGGCGTCGCGACCACGAGAAAGGCCGTGCCGGGCGCCTGGAGCAGCTTGTACGTGGCGTCCGCGCGGCTGCGGAAGCCGCCGAACATGGTGTCCATCGCGGCGACGAACGTCTGGACGTCCCGCAGGAACTGGCCGCCGAGCAGCTTGCCCAGCGTTCCGCTCATCATCGACATACCGACATTGAGGAACTTCATCCCGGCCCGGCCGCCCACCTTCGCGGGCGCCATCAGCAGCCGGATGAACTTCCCGTCGAGGAACGAACCGAGCCGCTTCGGCGCGTCCAGGAAGTCCAGCGCGGAGCGCGAGGGAGGGGTGTCGACGATGATCAGGTCCCACTCGTCGCGCGCCCGCAGCTGCCCGAGCTTCTCCATCGCCATGTACTCCTGCGTACCGGCGAACCCGGCCGACAGGGACTGGTAGAAGGGGTTCTCCAGGATCGCCCTGGCCCGTTCGGCGTCCGCGTGCGCCTCGACGGTCTCGTCGAAGGTCCGCTTCATGTCGAGCATCATGGCGTGCAGTTCGCCGTCGCCCGCGATGCCGTCGACCCGCCGGGGGACGTTGTCCAGCCGGTCGATGCCCATGGACTGGGCGAGGCGGCGGGCCGGGTCGATGGTGAGGACGACGACCTTCCGGCCACGCTCGGCGGCCCGTACGCCGAGGGCGGCGGCGGTCGTGGTCTTGCCGACCCCGCCGGAGCCGCAGCACACGACGATCCGGATGCCCGGGTCGTCCAGCAGCGCGTCCGTGTCCAGGGACGTATCGATGTCCGGGGACGTGCCAGTGCCAGTGCCAGTGTCCGTGTCCGTGGAGGTATCGACGTCCGTGGACGTATCCGTGTCCGTGCCGGGGGACGTACCGGTGCCCGGGCGCGCGTCCCTGTCCAGTCCGGCCGCATCCGTGCCGGGTGTGCCCGCTGTCATACGTCTCCCTCTTCCCCCGCGCCCTGCTTACGGAGCTCCGTGGCCAGAACGTGCAGCGCGGCCAGGTCCACCCCGTCGCCGATCAGCGGGAGCTCCGCCGTCGGCAGGCCGAGTCCGGCCAGCACCGCGCGCTGCTCCCGCTCCAGGCCGACGCGCTCGGCGTGCTCGGCCGCCTGTTCGACCAGAGGGCGTACGAGGGCGGCGGAACCGGTCACTCCGGCCCGGGTCAGCGTCTTGGCGATCTCCTTGCGGCGGCCGCCCGCCGCGGTGCGCAGGGCGTCCTCGTCCAGCAGGTGCGGGCGGACCATGTTCACGATCACGCGGCCCACGGGCAGTTCGGCGGCGCGCAGCTCGGCGATGCCGTCCGCGGTCTCCTGGACCGGCATCTCCTCCAGGAGCGTCACCAGGTGGACCGCGGTCTGCGGGGACTTCAGGACCCGCATCACGGCCTGCGCCTGGTTGTGTATCGGGCCGATCTTCGCCAGCCCGGCGACCTCGTCGTTCACGTTGAGGAAGCGGGTGATGCGGCCGGTCGGCGGGGCGTCCATGATGACGTGGTCGTAGACGAACCGGCCCTGTTTGTCCTTGCGGCGTACGGCTTCGCAGGCCTTGCCGGTCAGCAGGACGTCCCGGACGCCGGGCGCGATGGTGGTGGCGAAGTCGATCGCGCCGAGTTTCTTCAGCGCCCGGCCCGCGCCGCCGAGCTTGTAGAACATCTGGAGGTAGTCGAGGAGCGCGCGTTCGGCGTCGATCGCCAGCGCGTACACCTCGCCGCCGCCCGGCGCTACGGCGATCTTGCGCTCCTCGTAGGGGAGCGCGTCGGAATCGAAGAGCTGGGCGATGCCCTGCCTGCCCTCGACCTCGACGAGGAGGGTGCGCCTGCCCTCGGTCGCGAGGGAGAGCGCGAGGGCGGCGGCGACCGTGGTCTTACCGGTACCGCCCTTGCCGCTGACGACCTGGAACCTGCTCACGTATTCGAGCCTAACCAGTCCAGCCCCGGGCTACGCACGGGACCGTACGTGCGAGGCATTACAGTCGGGCCCATGACCAAGTGGGAATACGCGACCGTGCCCCTTCTCGTGCACGCGACCAAGCAGATTCTGGACACCTGGGGCGAGGACGGCTGGGAGCTGGTCCAGGTCGTTCCCGGCCCGAACAACCCCGAGCAGCTCGTGGCCTACCTGAAGCGGGAGAAGGCGTAGTGGCGGGCGCTGTCGAGGCGCAGCTCGCCGAACTCGGGCTGACCCTGCCCGCCGTCGTGCCGCCGCTGGCCTCGTACCAGCCGGCCGTGCAGTCCGGCGTGTACGTGTACACCTCCGGCCAGCTGCCGATGGTGGACGGCAAGCTCGCCGTCACCGGCAAGGTCGGCGCCGAGGTCACACCGGACGAGGCGAAGGAGCTCGCGAGGACCTGCGCGCTCAACGCCCTCGCCGCCGTGAAGTCCGTCGCCGGTGACCTGGACCGGATCAAGCGTGTGGTGAAGGTGGTGGGCTTCGTCGCCTCGGCCTCCGACTTCACCGGCCAGCCCGCCGTGATCAACGGTGCCAGCGAGCTGCTGGGCGCGGTCCTCGGCGACAAGGGCGTGCACGCCCGCAGCGCGGTGGGCGTGGCGGTACTGCCGCTGGACGCCCCGGTCGAGGTCGAGGTCCAGGTGGAGCTCGTCGAGGCCTGAGCCGTACGCACCTTCCGATGTGCCTCCTGATCCCGTCCGGTCCCCGCGACCGGGCGGGATCGTGTGTGTACGGGGCCGGTCGGGCCGCTGTGGTGATCACGGCGCCTCTCGAACATCGGCGCGGTTCCGGATAGCCTCCGGCCATGTCCCAAGGTCAGTGGTACCCCCCGGAATGGCCCGACCGGATCCGGGCCCTCGCCGCCGGTGAGCTGACGCCCGCGAAGCCCCGGCGGGCCGCCACGGTGATGCTGCTCCGTGATCAGGGGGCGCGGAGCGCGGGGCGCGGGCCTGTCGTGCACATGCTGCGCCGCCGGACCTCCATGGCCTTCGCCGGAGGCGCGTACGCCTATCCGGGTGGCGGAGTCGATCCGCGTGACGACGACCGGCTGATCGGGTGGGCCGGGCCCTCGTTGGAGCAGTGGGCCGCCCGGCTCGGCGTCGCGTCGGTCACCGAGGCGCAGGCCATCGTCTGCGCGGCGGTGCGCGAGACCTTCGAGGAGGCGGGCGTCCTGCTCGCCGGGCCGACCGCCGGGAGCGTGGTCAGCGATACGACCGGGGCGGACTGGGAGGCCGACCGCGAGGCGCTGGTGGCCCGCGACCTGTCCTTCGCGGAGTTCCTGGACCGGCGGGGCCTGGTGCTGCGTTCGGACCTGCTGGGCGCCTGGGCGCGCTGGATCACCCCGGAGTTCGAACCGCGCCGCTACGACACCTGGTTCTTCGTCGCCGTGCTCCCCGAGGGGCAGCGCACCCGTGCCGTCTCCACCGAGGCGGACCGTACGGTGTGGATCGCTCCGGCGGAGGCCGCCCGCCGCTACGACGCGGGCGAGCTGCTGATGATGCCGCCCACCGTGTCGACGCTGCGGGCCCTGACGCCGTTCAGGACGGCCTCCGGGGCGCTCGGGGCGGCGGACGTCCAGGATCTGACTCCCGTACTCGCGCAGGCCCGCCTGGAGGGGGATGAGCTGGTGCTGAGCTGGCCCGGACACGACGAGTTCACCAAGCACGTGTCCACGGCGGGCGAGGAACCCGCGGCGGGCGAGGACGGGGGTGCGGCATGACCGACGCAGCCGCCCTCCCCGGACAGCCGCGCGGAGCCGTGACCTCCGGACCCGCGACCGCCCGGACGGTCAACGTACTGGCGCCGAACCCGTCCGCGATGACCCTCGACGGTACGAACACCTGGATCGTCGCCGAGCCCGGCTCCGATCTCGCCGTCGTCATCGACCCCGGGCCGCTCGACGACGTCCACCTGACGGCCGTGATCGAGGCTGTGGAGCGGTCCGGGCGGCGCGTGGGCCTCACGCTGCTCACGCACGGCCACCCCGATCACGCGGAGGGCGCGGGCCGGTTCGCGGAGCTGACGCGGACGAAGGTACGGGCCCTGGACGCGGCGCTGCGACTGGGCGACGAGGGCCTCGCGGCGGGCGACGTGATCACCACGGGCGGCCTGGAGCTGCGCGTGGTCCCGACGCCCGGGCACACCGCGGACTCGCTCTCGTTCCATCTGCCCGCCGACCGGGCGGTGCTGACGGGCGACACGATCCTCGGCCGCGGTACGACGGTGGTCGCCCACCCGGACGGGCGGCTCGGCGACTACCTGGACTCCCTCAGGCGGCTGCGGTCGCTGACGGTGGACGACGGCGTCCACACGGTGCTGCCGGGCCACGGGCCGGTGCTGGAGGACGCGCAGGGGGCCGTGGAGTTCTACCTGGCCCACCGCGCGCACCGGCTGGCCCAGGTGGAGACGGCGGTGGAGGCCGGGCACCGTACGCCGTCGGAGGTGGTGGCCCAGGTGTACGCCGACGTGGACCGCTCCCTGTGGCCGGCCGCCGAGCTGTCGGTACGGGCACAGCTGGAGTACCTGAGCGAGCACGGGCTGATCTGAGGGGCAGACCGCCCGAACGCGAGTGCCCCGCCGACCGGTGCGTACTCCGGTCGGCGGGGCCCTCGTGCCAGCTCACATCACGCGCGTCGGCTCACGGAGTCAGCGCGAGCTTCACATCACGCGGGTCGCGGGTCGGCGCACGGGGTCAGCGCGAGCGCTTCGCCAGCCGCTCCACGTCCAGCAGGATGACCGCGCGGGCCTCCAGGCGGAGCCAGCCGCGGCCCGCGAAGTCCGCGAGGGCCTTGTTGACCGTCTCGCGGGAGGCGCCGACCAGCTGGGCCAGCTCCTCCTGGGTGAGGTCGTGCACGACGTGGATGCCTTCCTCCGACTGCACGCCGAAGCGGCGCGACAGGTCCAGGAGGGCACGGGCGACGCGGCCCGGCACATCGGAGAAGACCAGGTCGGACATCTGGTCGTTGGTCTTGCGCAGCCGTCGGGCGACCGCGCGCAGCAGCGCGGTGGCCACCTCGGGCCGGGCGTTCAGCCAGGGCTGGAGGTCGCCGTGGCCGAGGCCGAGGAGCTTGACCTCGGTCAGTGCGGAGGCGGTCGCCGTACGCGGGCCCGGGTCGAAGAGCGACAGCTCTCCGATCAGCTCGCCGGGGCCGAGCACGGCCAGCATGTTCTCGCGCCCGTCGGGTGAGGTGCGGTGGAGCTTCACCTTGCCCTCGGTGACCACGTACAGGCGGTCACCCTGGTCGCCCTCGTGGAACAGCGCGTCTCCGCGCGCGAGGGTCACCTCACTCATCGAGGCGCGGAGCTCCGCGGCCTGCTCATCATCGAGCGCCGCGAAAAGCGGGGCGCGCCGCAGAACGTCGTCCACGAGTTCTCTCCTTGTCGGCCTGTCCAGGGAACCGTGGTCCCCATCATGCCGGACGGTAAAACAGTGCGATCAATCACAAACCAGTTTGACGCACGGGCGTGCCGGACCCTACGGCAGGGGGCCGATCGGGGGTGGATATGCGGTGTCAGGGGTGGTTGTCGGTGGCTGGCTCTAGGCTGGCCGGGTGTCCAGAATGCCGGGGAGAGCGCAGGCCGAGGGGGCTGACGGGGTGCTGAAGGACCGTGATTCAGCTGTGGGCGAACAGCCCCGGTCGAGCCCGGAGAATGCCGCGAATGGCTCCCCCGGAGAGCCGGGGGGACCCCTCCGGAAGTCGGCCAGGAGGTCCGCAGTGTCATCGTCAACGCCCGCCAAGCCTGCCAAACCCGCCACGGCGGCTTCGGCCGAAGCAGCTACGGCCAAGGCGGCGACAGCGCGCAAGGAGCCGAAGGCGGAGTCGCACCTCGCGATGGTCCGCCGGGCGCGCCGGATCAACCGCGAGCTCGCCGAGGTGTATCCGTACGCCCATCCCGAGCTGGACTTCCGTAACCCCTTCGAGCTCCTCGTGGCCACGGTCCTCTCCGCCCAGACCACCGACCTGAGGGTCAACCAGACGACTCCCGCGCTGTTCGCCGCCTATCCCACGCCGGAGGACATGGCGGCGGCCGTGCCGGAGGAGATGGAGGAGATCATCCGGCCGACCGGGTTCTTCCGGGCCAAGACCAAGTCCCTGCTCGGCCTCTCGGCCGCTCTCCGGGACGAGTTCGGCGGCGAGGTCCCGGGGCGGCTGGAGGATCTCGTCAAGCTGCCCGGGGTCGGCCGCAAGACCGCCAATGTCGTTCTGGGCAATGCTTTCGGCGTCCCTGGAATCACTGTCGACACGCACTTCGGCCGCCTCGTGCGGCGCTGGAAGTGGACGGACGAGGAGGACCCGGTGAAGGTCGAGGCGGTGGTCGCCGGGATCTTCCCGAAGAGCGAGTGGACGATGCTCTCGCACCGGGTGGTGTTCCACGGCCGCCGCATCTGCCACGCCCGTAAGCCCGCCTGCGGCGCCTGCCCCATCGCCCCGCTCTGCCCGTCGTACGGGGAGGGCGAGACCGATCCGGAGAAGGCCAGGAAGCTGCTGAAGTACGAGATGGGCGGCTATCCGGGCCAGCGGCTCAGTCCGCCCGCCGACTACCCGGGCAAGCCCGCACCCGCGCTGGGAGCCGGGTGAGGGCCACGCCTTCCGGACAGCCCAGGGCGGCACCGCACTCCTTCAGGACGGAACGGCTCGGAACGAAATGGCCGACGACAGGCGTTGTGAGACGACGGGGGTGCCTATGACGCAGACGCAGACGCACGCGGACGCGGATACGGACAGGGACAGGGACACGGACACGGATACAGACACGGATACGGACACGGACACGGAGGCACAAGGCGCGACGCGGACCGGCGGCGGAGTCCCCGACGAGGCCCTCGCCGTGACCACCGACGGGCTGCCCGCCTGGCTCGACCCGGTCGCGAGTGCCGCGCGCAGCGTCCGGCCGCAGCAGCTGAGCCGCTTCCTGCCGCCCGAGAGCGGGGCGGGCCGGCAGTCCGCTGTCCTGGTCCTGTTCGGGGACGGGGAGCGCGGGCCCGAGCTGCTGCTCATGGAGCGCTCGGGGACCCTGCGCTCGCACGCCGGGCAGCCCTCCTTCCCCGGCGGTGCGCTCGACCCCGAGGACGGCGACCAGGCCACCACAGGACCGCTGCGGGCGGCGTTGCGTGAGGCCGAGGAGGAGACCGGGCTCGACCCCCGGGGCGTACAGCTCTTCGGTGTGCTGCCCCGGTTGTACATCCCGGTCAGCAGCTTCGTCGTGACGCCCGTGCTCGGCTGGTGGCGCGTGCCCAGCCCGGTCGGGGTGGTCGACCCGGCCGAGACGGCCCGGGTCTTCACGGTTCCCGTGGCGGATCTCACGGACCCCGCCAACCGGGCCACGGCCGTGCACCCCAGTGGGCACAAGGGTCCGGCATTCCTGGTCGAATCGGCTCTGGTCTGGGGTTTCACGGCCGGAGTGATCGACCGGATTCTGCACTACGCGGGCTGGGAACGCCCGTGGGACAGGTCCAGACAGGTGCCGCTCGACTGGCGCGCATGACACGCTGACTCTCTGCTGCGCTGTACCGGGCCCGGCCCGGACCCCGTCACCACCGACGGGCCAGGTGACGAAACTGCGAGGCTATAGACGGTGAACGTGCTCGACATCCTGCTGCTGCTCGCCGCCGTGTGGTTCGCGGTCATCGGCTATCGCCAGGGTTTCGTCGTCGGCATCCTGTCGGTGATCGGCTTCCTCGGCGGCGGTCTCATCGCCGTCTATCTGCTGCCGATCATCTGGGACAGGGTGACCGAGGGGTCCGAGGTCTCCACCACTACCGCCATCGTCGCGGTCGTCATCGTGATCGTCTGCGCCTCCGTCGGCCAGGCCTTCACCACTCACCTGGGCAACAGGCTCCGCCGCTACATCACCTGGTCGCCCGTGCGCGCCCTGGACGCGACGGGCGGTGCCCTGGTCAATGTGGTGGCCATGCTGATGGTGGCCTGGCTGATCGGCCTGCTGCTCGCCAACACCGCTGTGCCGACCGTCAGCAAGGAGGTCCGCAGCTCCTCGGTCCTGCTCGGGGTCGACCGGGTGATGCCCCAACAGGCGCCCAACTGGTTCAAGGACTTCTCCTCCACCCTGGCCCAGAACGGCTTCCCGCAGGTCTTCAGCCCGTTCGCCAACGAGCCGATCACCGAGGTCAAGGCCCCCGATCCGGCGCTGGTGGGCAGCCCGGTCGCCGCGCGCGCCAAGAAGTCGATCGTCAAGGTCGTGGGTACGGCCCCGAGCTGCGGCAAGGTCCTCGAAGGGACCGGCTTCGTCTTCGCCGAGCGCCGGGTCATGACCAACGCCCATGTCGTCGGCGGCGTCGACGAACCCACCGTCCAGATCGGCGGTGAAGGACGGCTGTACGACGCGAAGGTCGTCCTCTACGACTGGCAGCGCGACATCGCGGTCCTGGACGTCCCCGGCCTCCGGGCCAGGCCCCTGGAGTTCACCGGCACGAAGGGGGACGCGAAGACCGGCGACAGCGCGATCGTCGCGGGCTTCCCGGAGAACGGTGCGTACGACGTGCGCTCCGCCCGCGTGCGCGCCCGCATCAAGGCCGACGGCCCGGACATCTACCACCGGGGCACCGTCCGCCGCGACGTCTACTCGCTCTTCGCGACGGTGCGTCAGGGCAACTCGGGCGGACCGCTGCTCACTCCGGACGGAAAGGTGTACGGAGTGGTGTTCGCGAAGTCGCTCGACGACCCGGACACCGGCTACGCGCTGACGGCCGACGAGATCCGCGAGGACATCGAGATCGGACGTACGGCCAACCAGCAGGTCGACAGCGAGGGCTGCGCCCTTTAGCCGCGCCCTCCAGAGGGCGTCCGGCACATCCGCGTGGGTGTCAGTTACGGGGGTGGCGCAGCCGGGCCGAGACCCAGCGGGCCCGGCGGCGGAGGATGCGCGGAATACCGAGCCGGCGATGGCGAAGGTCATGCACATCGTGCACCCGGCCGCTGGGGCCGCCCCCCTCATGAGTGCCCACACCGGGTGTCGCGGCGGAGCGGCGGTTGCGTGCTTCGGCAGTGAAGTCGTGCGTCCAGCCCATACCTCGACGTCTGCCCGTGGTCCAAGGTCGGTAATCGTCGGCGAGTCAGCCAATTGGCCTATGCGGCAGGCAATTGGCTGTTCGTCGGACACCTGTGCCCGGGCCGGGCGGCGGGCTACCGGTCGGGCTCAGGATCCTTGAGCCAGTTGATGAGTTCGGTGGAGAAGCCGATCGGGTCCTCCTCGTGGGGGAAGTGCCCGACACCGTCGAAAAGTCGCCACCGGTAGGGCGCCTCGACATGCTCCCCGGACCCCGCCGAACTGCGGGTGCGGACCGCCGGATCGAGCGAACCGTGCAGGTGCAGCGTGGGCACCCGGACCGGCCGCTTCATCCGCCGGTTGAACTGGACCCCGTCCGGTCGCGCCATCGACCGCACCATCCAGCGGTACGGCTCGATGGAGCAGTGGGCGGTGGAGGGGATGCTCATGGCCCGCCGGTAGACGTCCAGGGTCTTCTCGTCGGGGAACTCCGGGCTCCGGGGGCCCGCCCACTCCTGGATGAGGCGGCCCACCAGGGCTGCGTCGTCGGCGACGAGCCTGCGCTCCGGCAGCCACGGCTGCTGGAAGCCCCAGATGTAGGAGCCCGCCCGGGTCTGCGCGAAGTCGGACAGCATCGAGGAGCGCCAGCGGCGCGGGTGGGGCATGGAGGAGACGGCGAGCCGGCGGACCAGCTTGGGCCGCATCACAGCGGCCGTCCAGGCGAGGTAGCCGCCCAGGTCGTGGCCGACCAGGGCCGCGTCGGGCTCGCCGAGGGAGCGGATCACCCCGGTGACGTCGAGGGCCAGGTTGGCGGGATCGTAACCACGCGGCGTCCGGTCGCTGCCGCCCACCCCGCGCAGGTCCATCGCCACGGCCCGGAAGCCCGCGTCGGCGAGCGCGGTCAGCTGGTGGCGCCAGGTCCACCAGAACTGCGGGAAGCCGTGCAGCAGGAGCACCAGCGGTCCGTCGCCCGCCTCGGCGATGTGGAACCGCGCCCCGTTGGCCGCCACGTCACGGTGGGTCCAGGGGCCGTCGATGCGTACGGGGCCCCCGGTGGCGGGCAGGCCCGCCGAACCGGCCCGGTCGGGCGGGGCCGCTGCCCCGCTCTCCGTCGGACCGCTTGCGCTGGAATCGGGAACCGTCATGTGGACGAGCGTCCCACAGCGTCGGCCTCATCCCGACCGGACCGGCTCTCGGCGGCCTGCTTCGCCAGGCTGCTGCCGGAGGAGCGTTCGATGATCGCGGCGGCCTCTACCGACGCCCGCGGGTGCGGCTTGGCACTCTGGAGGACGGCGGCGGTCTGCTTGGCGGAGGCGATGGACTTCTGCGGCGGCTTGACCTTCTTGAACTTCCTGATGCCCAGGAACGCCAGCAAAACGCCCAGCAGGATGAACGCCCCGCCCACGATCAGGAACGACAGGGCGAGCCCGACGCCCAGGTTGTGGATCCCGTACGCCGCGGCGAAGCTCAGCACCGGGATCGAGAAGAGCGCCAGCACGCCCGCGATGATGAACGCCAGGCTGCCGATCGCCCCGCGTCTGACGTCCTGGCGCACCTCCGCCTTGGCCAGGGCGATCTCGTCGTGCACCAGCGCGGACATCTCAGCCGTCGCCGAGGCGACCAGCTGCCCGATGCTGCGGTCCGCGCTGCTCACGTAGCTGCCGGGGTCGCTCATCCCTGACTCCCTCTCCGTCTCCGACACATCCGATGTCAGATCATGCCGGACTCTCCGGCTCATTGCCCGCTGCCCCCGCCTGTTCGGCGCGACGGCGGTGTTCAGCCGCCTTCTCCTCGTGGATCGCGGCCATCCGCAGGTGGTACCCCGGATCGCCCTGTTCATAGATGTCGGGGATCCCGGATCCGTCCTCGTCCAGCTCCTCCGCCTCATAGAGGGCGCGGTACCGGCGGACCCGCAGCCTGAGCAGCACAGTGGCGAGCAGGGCCGCGAGCAGCGAACCGATGAGGACAGCGGCCTTGATCTCGTTGGTCATCTCCGGGTCGTCGGAGAACGCGAGCTCGCCGATGAGGAGGGAGACGGTGAAGCCGATTCCGGCCAGCGAGGCGAGGGCGAGGACGTCAGCCCAGGCCAGATCCTTGTTCAGCTCCGCCTTGGTGAAGCGGGCGGCGAGATACGTACCGCCGAAGATGCCGAAGGTCTTGCCGAGGACGAGTCCGAGGACGACGCCGAGCGTCTCGGGCCGGGTGAAGACGCCGGCCAAGGCCTCGCCGCTCAGGGAGACCCCGGCCGCGAAGAGGGCGAACAGCGGTACGGCGATCCCGGCCGACACCGGGCGGACCAGGTGCTCGATGTGCTCGCCCGGGGAGTGGTCCTCGCCCTCGCGGCGGCTGCAGCGCAGCATCAGGCCCATGGCGACACCGGCGATGGTGGCGTGGACGCCGCTGTTGTACATCAGGCCCCAGATGGTCAGGGCGAGGGGAACGTACACATACCAGCCTCGGACCTCGAAGCGGAGGAGCAGATAGAAGGCGGCCAGGCCGAGGACGGCTCCGCCGAGAGCCAGGAAGTTCAGGTCCGACGTGAAGAAGACAGCGATGATCAGGATCGCGAAGAGGTCGTCGACGACGGCCAGGGTGAGCAGGAAGGCCCGCAGCGCGGAAGGCAGCGAGGCGCCGATCACCGCGAGGACGGCGAGCGCGAAGGCGATGTCCGTGGCGGTCGGCACGGCCCACCCGGCCAGGGAGCCACCGCCGACGACCACGGTAAGTGTGTAGACCAGGGCGGGCACGGCCATGCCGCAGAGCGCCGCCACCACCGGCAGGGCGGCGGCCTTGGGGTCGCGGAGCTCACCTGCGACCAGCTCGCGCTTCAGTTCGACGCCTGCGACGAAGAAGAACACGGCGAGCAGCCCGTCAGCCGCCCAGTGCGCGACGGAGAGGTCCAGTCCGAGGAAGCCCGGGCCGAAGTGGAACTTGCTCACAGAGTCGTACGAGCTGCCGAAGGTGTTGGCCCAGATGAGTGCCGCGACCGCGGCGAGCAGCAGCAGGACACCGCCGACGGTCTCGGTACGCAGTGCCTCGGCCACGTAGCTCCGCTCCGGGAGCGGCAGTCGGCCGAGAAGGGTGCGGCGGGGCGGGGAAGGGGTGGGGGTAGGGGTTGGCGCGGCCACGAAGGAGTCCTCCGGATCAGTACAGCGAAAACGGCATGGCTGGTGACACGTGCCGACCAGACTTCCCGGCGCCCCTGTGGATATCTGTATGACGTTATGACTGCAAGCGCCCACTCTACCTGGGGTGCTTCAACCCATACCCGTTGATCGTCCCCGCAGACGCCGATGGGCACCCGGCGCGTCGCCGGATGCCCATCGGAGCCGTAAGGAGGAGGGTTCTCTCAGTCCTCGGAGGACGAGGACGGCAGCTGGGTCGTGATCAGGTCCATCACCGAGGAGTCGGTGAGCGTGGTGACGTCGCCCAGCTCGCGGTTCTCGGCGACATCGCGCAGCAGACGGCGCATGATCTTGCCGGACCGGGTCTTCGGCAGCTCGGCGACCGGCAGCACCCGCTTGGGCTTGGCGATCGGGCCGAGGGTCGTCCCGACGTGGTTGCGCAGGTCGGCGACCAGTTGGTCGGAGGCGGTCGCACTCCCGCGCAGGATCACGAACGCGACGATGGCCTGGCCGGTCGTCTCGTCGGCCGCACCGACCACGGCGGCCTCGGCGACCGAGGGGTGCGAGACGAGGGCCGACTCGACCTCGGTGGTCGAGATGTTGTGGCCCGACACGAGCATGACGTCATCGACCCGGCCGAGCAGCCAGATGTCGCCGTCCTCGTCCTTCTTCGCACCGTCGCCCGCGAAGTACTTGCCCGCGAAACGCGACCAGTAGGTGTCGATGAACCGCTGGTCGTCGCCCCAGATGGTGCGGAGCATCGACGGCCACGGCTCGGTGAGCACGAGATAGCCGCCCCCGCCGTCCGGAACCTCGTTCGCCTCGTCGTCCACGACGGTGGCGGCGATGCCCGGCAGCGCGCGCTGGGCGCTGCCCGGCTTGGTCTCCGTCACGCCCGGCAGCGGCGCGATCATCATCGCGCCGGTCTCGGTCTGCCACCAGGTGTCCACGATGGGGCACTTGTCGGCGCCGATGTTCTTCCGGTACCACATCCACGCTTCCGGGTTGATCGGCTCACCGACCGAACCGAGGACCCGGAGACTGCTCAGGTCGAACTTCGCGGGGATGTCGTCCCCCCACTTCATGAACGTACGGATCGCGGTCGGCGCCGTGTAGAGGATCGTGACGCCGTACTTCTGCACGATCTCCCAGAAGCGGCCCTGGTGCGGGGTGTCGGGCGTGCCCTCGTACATGACCTGGGTCGCGCCGTTGGCCAGCGGCCCGTAGACGATGTACGAGTGGCCGGTCACCCAGCCGACGTCGGCGGTGCACCAGTAGACGTCGGACTCCGGCTTGAGGTCGAAGACCGCGTGGTGGGTGTACGCGGCCTGCGTGAGGTAGCCGCCGGAGGTGTGCAGGATGCCCTTCGGCTTCCCGGTGGTGCCCGAGGTGTAGAGGATGAACAGCGGCTGCTCCGCCTCGAAGGCCTCCGGGGTGTGCTCGGCGGACTGCCGGGCGGTGATCTCGTGCCACCAGACGTCGCGGCCCTCGGTCCAGGCGGTGTCCTGACCGGTGCGGCGGACCACGAGGACGTGTTCGACGCTGTCGATACGGGACACGGCGTCGTCGACCGCGGGCTTGAGCGCGGAGGGCTTGCCGCGGCGGTAGCCGCCGTCGGCCGTGATGACGACCTTGGCGTCCGCGTCCTGGATGCGGGCGGCGATGGCGTCGGCGGAGAAGCCGCCGAAGACCACCGAGTGCGTGGCGCCGATGCGGGCGCAGGCCAGCATCGCGACGGCGGCCTCGGGGATCATCGGCAGGTAGACGGCGACCCGGTCGCCCTTGCCGACGCCCAGCTCGGTGAGCGCGTTGGCGGCCCGGGAGACCTCGTCCTTCAGCTCGGCGTAGGTGATGGCGCGGCCGTCGCCCGGCTCGCCCTCGAAGTGGATGGCGACCCGGTCGCCGTTGCCCGCCTCGACGTGGCGGTCCACGCAGTTGTACGCGACGTTCAGCTTGCCGTCCGCGAACCACTTGGCGAAGGGCGGGTTGCTCCAGTCGAGGGTCTCGGCCGGCTCGGTGGCCCACGTCAGGCGGCGGGCCTGCTCGGCCCAGAAGCCCAGCCGGTCCGCCTCGGCCTGCTCGTACGCCGCTGCGGTGACGTTGGCGTTGGCGGCCAGCTCGGCAGGCGGAGCGAACTTCCGCTCTTCCCGAAGCAGGTTGGCCAGGCTCTCGTTGCTCACGACTTCTCCCAGTCCCAGGGTGTCCGTTGTGTCCCGGCGCATAGCTCATCAGGCGCGAGGCCGGGTGACAAGTGTCTGCCGGGAATTGGTTTAGACCTGTGTCTTCGTGTATGGAAGCATGATCCCGCTCCGCTGGTCAGGACGGCTTTACGACGCGTATCCGCGAGGTGTGGCGCAAAGTCGCCCTGGCCTGCCGTGCGGTGCTCCTGCCGTGCGGCGTGGACCGGGGTCACCAGGTCTCACGGCCCCGGGGTCCCTCCGGTTCAGACGCCGGCGCGGTTCGGCCCACCCGCGCGCCCGCCCACGCAATCGGGCCAGCACGTCATCCGTCCCAGCGAATAAGCAGCTTTTCATTCGGCCTGTCGCCCTTGCTGTCCGGAACCGTGTGCGAGTTTGACCTCGCCGTGTCGGCACTTCGACGCAAACGAACCTGCAAGGAAGAGGGTGGGCGGATGATGGCCGCCACGAAGAGGATCGCCTTGGGCGTCATGGCCACGGCTGTGGCCGCCGTACTCGCGGGCTGTTCCGGCGCCGGGTCCGGAGGGCCCGCGGCCGGGGGAGCGGGAGCCGGCGCGGAGAAGGGGGCGCACGGTGCCAAGGAGAACGCACCCGAGGCTCCCCCGAAGAACGCGGTCAAGCTCATCGGGGACGGATCCACCGCCTTCACCGGGGTTCAGCCGAAGATCCCGACCGCCGAACGCCTGGCGCCCGGTCAGAAGCCTCCGCAGTTCGTGGTGTTCTCCTGGGACGGGGCCGGGGAGGACAGCCAGAAGCTCTTCTCCCACTTCCGCGGCGTGGCCAAGAAGTACAACGCCACCATGACGTACTTCCTCAGCGGTGTGTATCTGCTGCCGGAGGAGAAGCGGGACCTCTACAACCCGCCCCAGCACGCGCCGGGCCGTTCCGACATCGGCTTCAACGACACCGAGGGCATCCGCAACACCCTCGCCGAGGTCCGTGCCGCCTGGAAGGACGGCAACGAGATCGGCACCCACTTCAACGGACACTTCTGCGGTGCGGACGGCGGCGTCGGGACCTGGTCCGTCGAGGAGTGGAGGAGCGAGATCGAGCAGGCGAAAGCTTTCGTCAAGAGCTGGAAGAGCAACGCTCCGGAGCTGAAGGACGAGGCCCCGCTCCCCTTCGACTACGACAAGGAACTGATCGGCGCCCGGACTCCCTGCCTCGAAGGGCAGAAGAACATGGTCGCCGCGGCCCGGGACATGGGCTTCCGCTACGACTCCAGCGGCGTCGGCAACCAGGTCTGGCCCAAGAAGAAGAACGGCGTCTGGGACATCCCGCTCCAGCTCGTCCCGATGCCCGGCCGCGCCTTCGAGACCCTCTCGATGGACTACAACTTCATGGTCAACCAGTCCGGTACGGCCACGCAGGGCGACCCGTCGAAGCACGAGTTCTGGGGAAACCAGATGAGGGACGGTCTCCTCCAGGCCTTCGACCGCTCGTACAACGGCAACCGGGCACCGCTGATCATCGGCAACCACTTCGAGTCCTGGAACGGCGGCACCTACATGCGCGCCATCGAGGAGACCATCGCGAGGGTGTGCACCAAGGAGGGCGTGCGCTGCGTGTCCTTCCGGCAGCTCGCCGACTGGCTGGATGCGCAGGACCCGAACGTGCTGGCCAAGCTCACGACGCTCGGCGTCGGTCAGGCGCCGCAGGGGGGCTGGTTGTCCTACCTGGGAGCCCAGCCCGCTGCCGCATCGCCCGCGAGCAAGACGGCGGGCAAGGGAGAGCGCAGGGAGTAGAGACCCAGCCCGCCCTGGCCCCCGCCCGCCGCCCGGCTCACCTGGCCCCCCCGCCCGGCCCACCCGCCCCCTGCCCGCCCCGGAGGGCGGCGGGGCCGGGCAGGCGGCCCAGGCGCTGCGGGGGCCGCTGCGGCGTACTCGGGCGGTGTGACGGGTCAGGCGGGTGCGGCGACGGCGACGCCCGCCCCGACGCGCCGCTCGTCGAGCACGAAGGCGGGGTCGACCTGGGCGGCCAGGTCGGCTCCGGTCTTCTCGTTGCCCCAACTCTCGGCGTTCTTCAGGTGGAAGTGCACCATCTGCCGCGTGTAGCGCTCCCAGTCGCGGAGCTCGTACGAATCCTCGGCGGCGTCCTGGAGGGTTTGCAAGGCCATCCGGTTGTCGGCCTCCAGCAGCTCGAACCGGGACGGCCGGCCCTTCTCCATCGCCCGTACCCAGTCGGAGTGGCCGACCCCCACCAGCAGGTCGTCGCCGACCTCCGAGCGCAGGAAGTCCAGGTCGTCCGGGCCCTGCACCTTGTTGCCGACGACCTTCAACGCGACACCGAAGTCCCGGGCGTACTCCTTGTACTGGCGGTACACCGACACCCCCTTGCGGGTCGGCTCCGCGACCAGGAACGTCATGTCGAAGCGGGTGAACATCCCCGAGGCGAACGAGTCCGAGCCCGCGGTCATGTCGACCACGACGTACTCGTCCGGGCCGTCGACCAGGTGATTGAGGCAGAGTTCCACGGCCCCGACTTTGGAGTGGTAGCAGGCGACTCCGAGATCGGATTCCGTGAAGGGGCCGGTCGCCATCAGCCGGATGTCGCCGTCGTCGAGCCGGACCGTGCGCGCACAGGCATCGAAGATCGGGTTGTCCTCGCGGACCCGCAGCAGCTGTGAACCCTCGCCGGGGGGAGTCGTCTTGATCATCGTCGCGGCGGAGGCGATGCGCGGGTTGGTGCCACGCAGGTAGTCCTTGATGAGCGGCAGGTGCGCACCCATGGCGGGCAGTGCGGCTGCCTCCGCCTCGTCCAGGCCGAGTGCGGCCCCCAGGTGCTGGTTGATGTCGGCGTCCACGGCGATGACGTGGGCTTCATTGGCGGCGAGATGGCGGATGAAGAGCGAGGACAGCGTGGTCTTTCCGCTGCCGCCCTTCCCGACGAAAGCGATCTTCATGTTCACCTAGGGTAGCGGCATGATTTCTTTGTGTTGCCGAAGTTCGTGAAGAAGGCCACTTGAGGGTGGTCCGGGTGGGGTGGGCGCGTAGCCTCGCTACTTATGAGTACGACTGCCTCAGACCCGCTCGCCGCGCTCGGCGCTCTGCCCGGAGTGCCCGATGCCGTGGACTCCGTACGCAAGGCCGTCGACCGCGTCTACGGTCACCGAGTCATGCGGCGCCGCAGCAACGAGGTCACGGCCGAAGCCGCGCTGCGGGGTTCCCGTGGATCGGCCGCGCTGGCCGGTGCCGACTGGAATCTTGAGGAGGTGCGGCGGCGTACCGACTTCCGTGGTGACGGCGAGGCGCGCACGGTCGGTGCCGCCCTGCGGCTCACCGCGGAAGCGGGGCAACTCCTTTCCATCTGGCGGCAGTCGCCGCTGCGGGTACTGGCCCGGCTGCATCTGGTGGCGGCCGGCGGGGCGACCCCCGACGATGCGGTGGGCCGGCCCAGGCTGGCGGGTGAATCCGTCGACGAACCGCTGATCGAGGCGCCGCTTCCCGATGCCGACGAGGTTGCCGGACGGCTGGAAGGGCTCTCTCAGCTGATCATCGCGGGCGGTACGGCTCCCGCCCTGGTCACGGCCGCCGTGGTGCACGGTGAGCTGCTCGCGCTGCGCCCCTTCGGCTCCCACAATGGCCTGGTCGCTCGCACCGCCGAGCGCATTGTCCTGATCGGTAGCGGGCTGGACCCGAAGTCGATCTGCCCGGCCGAGGTGGGGCATGCGGAACAGGGTCGGGCGGCCTACGTCGCGGCATTCGAGGGCTACACGGCCGGGACCCCGGAGGGGATGGCCGCCTGGATCGCGCACTGCGGGCGGGCGGTCGAGCTGGGTGTACGCGAGTCGACGGCGGTGTGCGAGGCCTTGCAGCGCGGCGCGGCGTAGGCGGCGTCCGGTCGGGCGGCAGGGGCCCGGGCGGGTGACGGCGCCCCGGGCAAGGGTTGCGGCGGTACCGAGGTGCGGTACCGCCGCTGGCACGTCCGCCCAGTTACCAAGCGTCCTCGATATATGCCCATCAGGTCGGGTGCTTTGCCCGTCACCTGGTGCGGCTGGCCCGTAATCGACGGGTCGACGTCGCGTGGGTGCTCGACTTTCGTGCTCGGTCCGTGGGGCCGTCTTGCGTCACAGGTCATCCTCGCGGATGTCCTTGGTCTCGCGGGCCGTTGAGTCCTTTCTACTCCAGTGCCAGGGGAAGGGAAACCCCTGGCCCCACTTCTTTACTTTTAGGTTCAATCAAGGGCGAATCGGGCGGGCCTTTCTCTGGCGAGGGTCCGGCCCCCGGAAGGGTCTCGCCGGAGGGGTCTCGCTCGGGGTTCACCCGGGCAGGGCCGCTCCGGCGGTGCGGCGGCGGTTGGCGTACCAGACCAGCCCCGCCGTGACCGTGGCCGCACCGACCGCGGCCGCTGCCACCAGGGCAGGGCGGGGTGGCAGTGAGAACGCGGGCAGGCGTTTCTTGAGCCGGACAGGGCGGTTGAAGACGAGAATCGGCCACTCGCGAAGGGTCGCTTCGCGGCGCAGCGCGCGGTCCGGGTTGACCGCGTGCGGGTGCCCGACCGATTCCAGCATCGGTACGTCGGTCGCCGAGTCGCTGTAGGCGTAGCAGCGCGAGAGGTCGTACCCCTCGGAGGCGGCGAGGGTCCTCACGGCCTCGGCCTTGGTCGGCCCGTAAGCGTAGTACTCGACCTCCCCCGTGAAGCAGCCGTCGTCGCCGACGACCATGCGTGTGGCGACGACGCGGTCGGCGCCGAGCAGTTCCCCGATCGGCTCGACCACTTCCGCGCCCGAGGTCGATACGATGACCACGTCGCGTCCTGCCATGTGGTGTTCTTCGATGAGGGTGGCAGCCTCGTCGTAGATGATCGGGTCGATCAGGTCGTGCAGGGTCTCGGCGACGATCTCCTTGACCTGCTGGACGTTCCATCCCTTGCAGAGGGCGGAGAGGTATTCACGCATCCGCTCCATCTGGTCGTGATCGGCGCCCCCGGCAAGGAACACGAACTGTGCGTACGCGGTGCGCAGTACGGCGCGGCGGTTGATCAGTCCGCCTTGGTAGAAGGACTTGCTGAAGGTCAGCGTCGAAGACTTCGCAATGACCGTCTTGTCCAGGTCAAAGAAGGCTGCTGTGCGCGGCGAGAAGCGGTTTTCCACAACGCTGAGCATAGGGGCCCACCATTCGGCGTAAAATCCGGCGCGTGGGTTTGCCTGAGAAGGCCCTCGGGTACACCATGGAAGTCACGGATCGTTCGCGACCGTGCTAACCCGGTCCGACTCCTCCCCCCCCGAGTCGGCCGTGGGGACGACCCCCGCTCTCCCCCCCGGCGGGGGTCGTCGCATGTCCGGACGCATTTCACGGGCGGGATCCACTTCAGCCTCCCATCCGGCCGTCATCGGCCTGATCGTGCGAGACGCCGATGCGCGCCTCGTCCCGTCACAGTGTGTAACGGATGGGCTGCTCTCCGGAAGTCGCTGGTATGGGTGACGGAGATATTCACAAGGTCGAAGTTGTCCACAGTTTTTCAGCAAGATCCACACGCTTTTCCGTTGTGCTGCACGTTGATTCCACCCGCGAAGTCCGCGGGTGCCGGAATCGCGCATCTCGGAAACGCTCCGAGATCGTCGCGAACCGCACTGAAGGGGCAGTGAGAAGGGGGCGGAGATCGTGGCTGGATCCCTGGCGGAAGAAGGGGCGGCGGTCGCCGGAGGGCGGCGTGGAGGCCCGCTGATCGTGACGGAAGACGTGGAGTTGCTCGACGACCTGCTGCGGCTGTGCGCGGCAGCGGGGGCCGAGCCGGAAGTCCACCACGGGCCGCCCGGGCGACGGGGTGGCTGGGAGCGGGCTCCGATGGTTCTGGTGGGGGATGACGCCGCCGTGCGATGCCGGGGCGCCGGCCGCAGGCGGGGGGTGATGCTGGTCGGGCGGGACCAGGACGACCCGGACGTGTGGCGGCGTGCGGTGGAGATCGGGGCCGAATACGTGCTGCGGCTGCCCGACTCCGAGGGCTGGCTCGTCGACCAGATCGCCAATGCGGCCGAAGGGGTGGGGAAGTCCGCGCTCACGGTCGGCGTGATGGGCGGACGGGGCGGCTCCGGCGCGTCCACGCTGGCCTGCGCCCTCGCGGTGAGCGCGGCCCGATCGGGGCGGCGCACGATGCTGATCGACGCCGACCCCTTGGGTGGCGGGATCGACGTCCTGCTCGGCGGGGAGCGCAGCGAAGGTATGCGGTGGCCTGATTTCGCCCATTCGAAGGGGCGCCTCGGTGGGGGAGCCCTGGAGGACTCGCTGCCCGCCCTCCACGGGCTGCGGGTGCTGAGCTGGGGCCGTGACGACGAGGTGGTGATCCCGCCGCAGGCCATGCGAGCGGTGCTGGCCGCCGCCCGTCGGCTCGGCGGCGTGGTCGTCGTGGATCTGCCGCGAAGGGTCGACGAGGGTGTCGCGGAAGCCCTGGCTCAGCTCGATCTCGGTCTGCTCGTGGTACCGGGCGAACTGCGAGCCGTCGCAGCGGCCAAACGTGTGGCCTCCCTGGCCGGAATGGTGCTGGACGACCTGCGCGTCGTGCCCCGCGGACCGTATGCGGCAGGCCTGGACGAGCAGTGGGTGGCCCAGGCCGTCGGGCTCCCGCTCATCGGCGAACTGCCCCTGGAGTCAGGGCTTCTCGCCTCCCAGGACAGTGGCACCCCGCCCGGCGGCAACGCCCGCGGTCCACTGGCCCGCTTCTGCGCGGCCTTCTGGGAGCAGGCGGCGGCCGCAGGAGACACCGGCGCCGCGACGGGTCCGGCCGGGGGAGGCGCGTCATGACCGAGGCGCTGCTCGACGCCGTACGGCAGCGGCTGGCGCGCAGCGGTGCCGCTCCCACCCCGGCCGGAGTGGCGGCCGCTCTGCGGGCCCAGGGGCGGCTGCTGGGCGATGCCGAGGTGCTGGGGGCGGCGGCGGAGCTGCGGGGCGAACTCATCGGCACGGGAGTGCTGGAACCCCTGCTCGCCGACCCGGCGGTGACCGATGTGCTGGTCTCCGCGCCGGACCGGGTGTGGGTGGACCGGGGCGGCGGGCTCCAGCTGACGGGCGTCACCTTCCCGGACGCGGCGGCGGTTCGGCGACTGGCTCAGCGCCTCGCCGCGGTGGCGGGCCGGCGGCTGGACGACGCGCGGCCGTGGGTGGACGCACGGTTGCCGGACGGCACCCGGATGCACGCCGTGCTACCTCCGGTGTCGGTCGGCTCGACCTGCCTCTCCCTGCGGGTGGTGCGGCCGCGGGCCTTCTCGCTCGCGGAGTTGGTGGAGGCGGGCACGGTCCCGCCGGGCGGCGACCGGATTCTGCGGTGCCTGGTCGAGGCCCGGCTCTCGTATCTGATCAGCGGAGGGACGGGGGCGGGCAAGACCACTCTCCTCGCCAGTCTGCTGGGTGCGGTCGGGGCGGACGAGCGGATCGTGCTCGCCGAGGACTCCGCCGAACTGCGGCCGGATCACCCGCACGTGGTCCGCCTGGAGTCCCGCCCCGCCAACCAGGAAGGGGCAGGGAAGGTGACACTGCGGGACCTGGTGCGGCAGGCGCTGCGCATGCGCCCCGACCGGCTGGTGGTCGGCGAGGTGCGGGGCGTCGAAGTTCTCGAACTCCTGGCGGCCCTGAACACCGGCCACGAAGGAGGATGCGGCACGGTCCACGCGAACGCGGCCGAGCACGTTCCGGCTCGACTGGAGGCGCTGGGGACCGCGGCCGGTCTCGACCGGGTCGCCCTGCACAGCCAGTTGGCGGCCGCGCTCTCGGTGGTCGTACACCTCGTGCGGGACCGCTCGGGGCAACGGCGGATCGCCGAGGTGCACGTTCTGGACCGGGACCAGGCGGGGCTGGTCGTCACGGTCCCCGCACTGGCCTGGGGCGTCGACGGCTTCGTACCGGAGCGGGGATGGGAGCGGCTGAGGTCGCTGGTCGGTGGTGTGCTGTGACGGGGGGAACGTCGGTCCAGGCGACCCACATGGCGGCCCTATGCGCCGGTTCTGCGGTGTGGCTCGCCATGATGCGGGACCCGGGGGCCCGGCGGGCGCGGGTGCTGTTCGTGGGCGCTCGGCCCGAGCCGCACCGGTCGTGGAGCCGGTGGACGGAGCTGCCCAAGGCCTGTGAGCGGCTGCGGGAGTTGACCGGGCGTCGTCGGGAGTGGTGGTGCGTTCCGATCGCGGTGCTGCTCGCTGTGCTGGGCGGCTCGGTGCTGCCCTTGGTCGCTGGAGCCGTGGCGGTTCCAGTGGTGCGGCGGTGGTTGCGCGGTCGGGCCGGACGGAGGGAGAGGGAGCGCAGGGCGGACGCGGTGGCGTCGCTGTGCGGAGCCGTGGTCGGGGAGCTTCGGGCCGGTCAGGAGCCGGGGCAGGCGTTGCTGGCCGCGTTGCGCGACTGCGAGGCGGCGGGCCGCGACCGTGTGGCGGACGGAGGTACGTCGGTGAGTGCCCGCCCCGGTGCGTGGCTGGGGGAGGCGGAGGCCGCGGTGCTGGCGGCGGCGCGATTCGGGGGTGATGTGCCGAGGGCGCTGCGGCAGGCGGCGGAAGAGGCGGGGCTTGAAGGGCTGTCCGGGATGGCCGCGTGCTGGCGGGTGGCCGTCGACGGTGGGGCCGGTTTGGCGACCGGGCTCGACCGCTTGGAGACGGCGTTGCGGGAGGACCGGCGCCGACGGGAAGCTCTGCGGGCCCAGCTGGCGGGAGCCTGGTCGACCGTCGTGGTCCTGGCGCTGCTCCCGGTCGCGGGCCTGGGTCTGGGAGCAGCGCTCGGAGCCGAGCCCCTGCGTGTGCTGCTGCACTCTCCGGTCGGACTGGTCTGTCTGGCAGTGGGCGGCTTCCTGGAGGCGGCCGGACTGTTCTGGGCCTGCCGGATCGTACGCGGAGGGGAGGCGACGTGAGTGTGATGGGCGGGGAAGTTCTCCACAGCCTGGGGATGGCGGCGGCAGTGTTCGGTGCGGCAGTGCTATCGGGGCTTGTGTGGGCCGTCGGGCGCCGGGAGCGAGCCGTTCGCGGACGGGGCGCCTTGTTGCTGGGGACGGCCCCGGGCGCACGAGCCGGGTGGTGGAGCCGGGTGACCGCATCGATCAGGACGAGCGGCGGGGACGGTCCCGCCGGGAGTGCTGGGAGTGCCGGGGGTATCGGGGACGGCGGCGGTGTTGGGCGGTGGGCGGCGCCTGCCGGGGTCTGGCTGACCGGATGGATCCTGGTGGGCGGCGCGATGGGATGCGCTGTCGGTTTGGCTGCGGCGTACGGGATGTGGCGTTGGTGGTGGAGCCGGACCCGCCAACGTTCGGGCCGGGCTCACCAGGAGCAAGCCGTGATCGCCGGGCAGCTTCCGCTCGCCGCGGATCTGCTGGCGGCCTGTATCGCTGTCGGGGCAGGCCCCCGGGAGGCGGCGGAGGCGGTCGGCGAATCCATCGGCGGCCCGGTCGGCGACCGGCTCGCCCGTACCGCCGCCGAGATCCGCCTCGGTGGCGAACCGGCCGA
Source organism: Streptomyces sp. NPDC033165 (assembly GCF_055577965.1). Taxonomy (NCBI): domain Bacteria; kingdom Bacillati; phylum Actinomycetota; class Actinomycetes; order Kitasatosporales; family Streptomycetaceae; genus Streptomyces; species Streptomyces sp. NPDC033165. The sequence continues at coordinate 194,890 of NZ_JBVIPK010000003.1, read as the reverse complement.
GGCGTGGAGCCGCCTCGGGGAGATACCGGGTGCGGTTTCGCTGGCCCGCTGTCTGCACCGGGCCGGATCGACAGGTGCGCCGGCCGCTGAGCCGGTCGCCGCACTCGCCAGGGCGATGCGGGCCGAGCGGGCCGATGCGGCCGTGGCCCGGGCGCAACGGGCCGGGGTGCTGATCACCGCACCGGTCGGGCTCTGCTTCCTCCCGGCCTTCCTGGCGGTCGGGGTGGCGCCGGTGATCATCGGGCTGGCAGGCGGACTGCTCGGGGCCGGTTAGGGAGATCCGGCTCGGTCGCTCCGCGGTCCTGCGGTCATGCGGGGCCGGTGGGGCCCACAGGGCCAGCAGTGCCCACGGGTCCTGCGGGGCCGGTGGGTCGGTGGCCCGGGAGGTCGGTGGGCCAACGCGTGACTCGGTTCACGGCTTGGTTGTCACCAGCGAAGCCTCGGCCTGTCAGCTCAGCCATCACTCATGGGTGTTCCGTTCGGGCACCCACTCGATATCGATGCTCATCGGGGGATGAAATGGAAACGAAGTTCTGGGACCGGGCCGTCGGCGCACTGTGTCGAACGCGGCCGTCGATGTGGCTGTCGGACCGGCAGACGAAGTGGACCGCACGGTGGTCGGGGAGGCTCGGCCGGTCGGATCGCGGGATGACCACATCCGAATACGCGGTGGGGACCATCGCGGCATGCGCCTTCGCCGCGGTGCTCTACAAGGTGGTCAACAGCGGGCCGGTGCTGTCGGCCATGCAGTCCCTGGTCGAGGACGCGCTCGGTGCGAAGTTCTGAGGGCGGGGCCGGATGCGGCCGTGGGGCCACCGCCGGAGAACGGCACCGGTGCGAGGGGCGAAAGGGGGCCGGGCGGCGGAGCCCGGAACGGATGTGCGACAGGAGCGTCGTTCGGAGCCTGACCTCCTCCAGGCGCCGGGATCGTGGGGCGGTGACCGCCGAGGCGGCCGTGGTGATCCCGGTGCTGGTGGCCTTCGCTATGGCGCTGCTCTGGGCGCTGGTGGCGGCCTCGGACCAGATCCGGTGCGTGGACGCGGCGCGGGCGGGGGCGCGGGCCGCGGCACGTTCGGAGCCGGAGGCGGCGGTGCTGGCAGCCGCGCGGGACGCTGCGCCCGGCGGAGCCCGCGTCGAGGTGTCGAGGGCGGGAGACCTGTGGCGCGTCCGGGTGGAGGCGCCGACCCCGGGCCCGGGCGCGTTGGCTCTCACGCTGCGTGCCGAGGCGGCTGCCCTGGCCGAGGACACGGTGGGGAGTGCTGGGCCATGAAGACGACGTACGTCAAGGTCCGGGGGTGGTGGCTGCGCTGCCGGGGCAAGGCGCGGGGCCCGGGCCGGGGGACTGGCCCGATCCTGGCCCAGGGTTGTGACCGCGACGACGCCCGGGGCCGCGGCTGGAGTCTGGGCCGGGAGCGCGGCTGGGTTCTGGGCCGGGCCCGCGACCGCTGCCGGCGTCGTGGCCCGCTCCCGAGCTGGCGCCCGTGCTGGCACGGGAGCGGGTTCAGGCGTCGGAGCCGGGGCCCGGTTCGGTGCCACGCTCCGCTTCGGGGGGCCCAGTTCCGGCTCCTGGCCCGGCGTTGGACGAGGCCCCGGGGCGGGTGGCCGGATGGGGTGCGGTCGCAGAGGAGGGATCGAGGGATGGCGACGGTGTGGGTGGCTGTGACCACAGCGACCCTGTGCACGGTGTTCGCACTCGTACTCGCCCTGGGGCAGGCCGTGGCCGCACGTCACCAGGCGGGCGGTGCAGCGGATTTGGCGGCCCTCGCCGCTGCGGATCGGGCGCTGGAGGGCGTGGAGGCCGCCTGCGGGGCGGCCCGGAGGGTGGCCCTGGCACAGAACGCCGTGCTCGTCCGCTGCGCGGTGCACGGGGAAATCGCCGATGTGGTCGCCCGGTCGGGCTTCGGGCCCTACAAGCCCGCTGTCCGGGCCCGGGCAGGTCCTCCGGTTGCTCTCGACGCGGTGATGGTCGGCAGGTTCGCCCGCGTCGATTCGGCCGCGAGCCTTCTCACGGCGTCATCCGGTGGGACGGCTCGGCTGCTCCGCCGTGAGCGCCGGTGCGACCACGACCTCCAGGTTCCCCGAGCGCCAGCCCGACAGCCCCCACGCTGCGGGGAGCTGGAGGCTGAAGAGAGCGAAGATGCCGGTCACGAACGCGCTGTCGACCGGTACTTCGTCCCCGGCGGCCCATGCGGTGACTCCTCCACACAGCAACAGGACGGCTGTGTAGAGGAGTCCGTCGGTCACGATCACACGCCAGCGCGGAAGGGGCTGCAGGAAGCGGCGGGCGGAGGTCAGGGCCACGACGGCGGCGACCGGGAAGACCAACTCCCACGGGTCCGCCGCTCTCCCGGCACTCCAGTCGTCGTGCCCGTCGGAGAGGACCAGCAGTACGAGCTCGACGCCCAGTCCGACCAGCCAGGACACGACGGTTACGGTCAGCGCGTACGAGAGAGCGCCACGCAAAGTGACAGTCACGTCTACCCCTTTCGAACAGGACGCCGGGTGGCGTCCTGTCCCGCTTCATCGTCCCACCGGGGTCTTCCGTTGGGGTTGTGGGGTGGGGGTGGGCCGGTGGGGTCAGTAACCGCCGCTGTTTCCGATGGTGCCGCGCTCGCACATCGGCTGGGACAGGCACAGAAGGCTGCCACCCTTCGACCGGTGCACGACCTTGGTGGAGTGCTTCTTACCTCGGTGGCCGAACAGGTACAGCTCGTGATCCGGCGCCTTGCGGTACTTGCCGGTGGCGTAGAAGTCGCCGTTGCGGGCCAGGCGCATGTCGAAGGTGGCCCCGACCCCGGCTCGGCGGAGCCCGGACGAGGGGCAGAACGGGTCGGTGGCCTCGATCGTGCCGCGTACGGCACGGGTCTTTCCGTTGTGCTTCGTCATCGCACGGAAGTCGATCTTCTTCGTACTGGCCTTGCGCTTGGCGACGAACTTCCCGGACTTGGCCTTGTAGACCTTGGTCCATCCCGTCTTGGGGAACAGGTCGTACGAGGACTTGTTCCAGTGGATGACACCCCGGACCCCGGCCCGGAAGGCGGGCCCGGTGATCTTCTTGGAGTACCCGCGGTTGTCACCGGCGTACTTGTAGCCGGAGGTGTACTTGCAGCCGGAGACCGAGCTGAGCTTCTTCGGCACGGTGGCCCACTTCTGGCGGATGAAAGACCGCCAGACCACGGTGGTCTTGGAGTACTTCTTCGCCTTGGCCTCGATCTGCCGCGCGGTGGCGGCGAGCGTGGCGGGGTCGTCGTCGGTGGGCACGGTGGCGTTCAGCCCCCAGGTGTGGCCGACGCCTCCCTTGGTTTCCCCGACGACGGTGTACGAGACCTCGGAGCCCGGGGTGACGGCGGTGTCACGGAGGCTGTGACCGGTCGCCTCACCGATCTCGATGCCGTCGCGGTACACCGTGTAACGGGTGGCGCCGAGATCCGGCCAGGACAGGTCGACGAACGTGGACGAGGCGGCCCAGGCAGCGCGCTCTGCCTTGTTGGGCGAGGAAGCGAGGGTGTTGTCGGCGACCGCCCGCTGGTTACCGAGGGTGAGAACCTGGGTATCCGTGGCGGTCCCGATGTAGTTCTTGACGGTCTGGATGCTGCTGCCGCCCCGGGCGCTCCGAAGGGCCCTCGTGGCACCGAACCTTCCGCTGTCGGCGTCGAGGACGAAGACGGCTTCGGCGGAAGAGGCGGCAGCCCTCGGCTGGACCGGGGCGGGTGCCGCGGCGGTGAGGCTGCCGATGAGGAGGGACGCTCCGGTGGCCGTGAGGATGCCGGTGCGGAGCCGTGCCTGTATGGGCATGGGAGGGTGATCTTCCTCTCGTGTCAGGTGGATATCGCGCGCCTTGCCGCCTCGGTCGCCGTACAGGGAAGGCGAGTTGCACATGTGGAAGCGGCCCTCGGGGTCGGTGACCGGCTTGTCTGGGCTCCCGCAGGGTTGGTGGCACGTGATCCTCAACGAGGTTATGGAGGCGGGTGGGCGGGCGACATTGTCCCTTCAGGCATGACCCGAAAGGGACCCTCCCCAAAGGGCAATGCGGCGTGTGTGAACCGGACTTGTGGATCTCGTGTCGACCGTGTTTACGCCAGAGCGGGCGGTACTCTGATAGTCGGTCTCCGTTGCCACCAGGCCACGGGGGTCTGCTGGAAGGGACGGGGATCAGGAAGGACCGGAATGACCACACGGTCCGAGGCGGGAGACGCGACCTGTCCATACCTGCGCACGGGACGTGATCCCAGGAGCGGTGCATGGCGGTTGGAGAGCCTTACCGGCCGGGAGAAGGAAGTCCTTCTGCTGCTCGGTATGGGCCTGAGCAACAGACAGTTGGCTCAGGAGCTGGGTATCGCGGAGCGAACGGTGAAGGCGCACATAGCGAACATCGTGGGCAAGATCGGGCAGGAGACGCGGACGCAGGCCGCGATCGTGTCGGTTCTGGCGCACGACGTGCTGTGTTCCGATCCGTCGTGCACGCGGCACCCGGCGAAGGTTTCCGGCCGCCATCGGGGGCATGCTGCCGCCTGATGAGGGTCTTGCGCCCGCGCCGTGCCAGGTGTGGGCGCAAGGCTGATCAGTCCGGCTGGACGCACTGCGCGGTCTGCTTGATCGGCGAGATCAGGGCCGAGAGCTCGACGAGCACCTCGTCGGGCGCCTTGAGGGACTGGGTGACAGTGACCTCGGTGGCCGGGGTGCGGCCGTAGGTGGTGATCACCTTGCTGGTGTCGGTTGACCGCGCGCTGTCGATGACCCAGTCGACGCCGTCGGCGGCGAAACAGGGGTCTGTGGTGGGGCCGAGTTCGGGTACGCCGCAGCGGAGAATGATCTCGCTGTCTCCCCAGACGGCGACTCCGGGCAGCTCGGTGGCGTGGTGTGCGTGCCCTGCCAGCTTGCCGGGAGCGCTCTCCGTGATGCGCCCGCACTGGGGGTTGGCGGCCTCGGCACCCGGCTGGATGTCGTAGTAGGGCTCCTTGGTCACGACGAACGCCAGCGCGGCGGCGACGGCCACGACTGCAGCCGCCAGAGGAAGGGTTGTGCGTTTGCTGGGCATGCTCAACGGTTCGTCTTCCCGGCGAGAGGGAGATGGTCGGGCGACACGTTATGGCATGGGGTGAAGTAGAGGGAATGAGGGGCGCGCGTATTGCCCTTTGGGGCAATGCACTTTTGGACACCTCCCCAAGAGACGTGGTGGACAGAGGAGTTCACTTCTAGGTTCGGGCGCTCAGCCTTTGTTTCCTCGTGGAGGGGGACCTCGATGCACAAATCAACCAGTTCGCTCGTGCTGGCCGCAGTCGCCGCAGGGTCGTTGACGCTGCTTTCGACGCCCGCCCAGGCGGCCCCGCAGGCGAAGAACCCGTACGCGCACACGCGGCTGGAGCGAGTGTGGGCGCCGGGCAAGTGCCTGTCGATGGGCGGCAGCAAGAAGAACAACGCGCGACTGGTCCTTGCCAAGTGCGCCAAGGCCTACAAGACGCAGCGGTGGACGCTGAAGCGAGTTTCCAAGAACAAGTCGGTGTTCACCATCAAGAACGACAAGTCCGGGAAGTGCCTGGCCGTCGGCGCCAAGAGCCGTCTGGTGCAGAGCACCTGCAACTCGGCGAAGAAGAGCCACCAGTGGGCGCTCAGCGGCTCGAAGATCTACAACAAGTCGAAGGGCAAGGTCATCGCCTCGAAGTCCACGAAGGCGGGCTCACACCCGTATCTGGAGAAGAGCAGCGGATCGAACAAGGCCCGCGGGCGCCAGGAATGGGGCCTGTCCTGACGGAACTGCCCGACGCCCCTTTTCGATCCGGGGCTCGGACTTCTCCCAGGTCCGGACCGGCGTATTCAGCTCCTCCCGCGTGCGGGCCATGCGGGAGGCGGTGGCATCATCGGCGAGTGTGAAGACGCTTAGAGCCTCAATTGCGGCGGCCCTTCTGCTCGCTGCGCTGGCGGGGTGCTCGACACCCCCGCCGCCGGCGGACGACGTCCGCAGGCCCGGGCCGCTCAAGTCCTATGTCCCAGCCGACCGGGTCGCGATGCCCGAGCTGTCCGGGGAGCGTGTGGATGGTGACGGGCAGGTCAGCCTGAGGGGGCTGCGGGGCAAGGTCGTCGTGGTCAACGCGTGGGCGTCGTGGTGTGGCCCTTGTCGCGCGGAAGCTCCGGGGCTCTCCCGAGTGCACGAGGAGTTGCAGGGAAAGGGCCTGCGGGTGGTGGGGGTCAACGCGGACGTTTCGGTCGGGGCGGCGCGCTCCTTCGAGAGGGACGCGGGGCTCGTGTATCCGAGCCTGCACGACCCGCAGGGGCGGCAGCTTCTCCGGCTGCCGAAGGGCGTCGTCAACACCACCGGCTATCCGTTCACGATCATCGTCGACCCGGAGGGGCGGATCGCGGCGGCACGGATCGGGGCGATCGGTGAAGCGGAGCTGAAGCGCCTCGTCAGGCCGCTGCTCCCGTCCTGACTCGTCAGACCTCGCCGCCAAGCCTGTCCGTTCAGACCTGTCCGTCAGTCTTCCCCCAGACCTCTGCCAGACCTCTGTCAGGCCTGCCCGTCAGTCTGTCCGGCCGGCGGCTCCGGGGGTGCTGCTCGGAGGAGTTCGGTGAGGAGGCGTACGGCGCCGCGTTTGTGCAGGGGGTCGTTGCCGTTGCCGCACTTGGGGGACTGGATGCAGGAGGGGCAGCCCGCCTCGCACTCGCAGGAGGCGATGGCTTCACGGGTCGCCGTCAGCCACGTACGGGCGGTGTGGAAGGCGCGCTCGGCGAACCCGGCGCCGCCCGGGTGGCCGTCGTACACGAAGACCGTCGGCAGCAGGGTGTCCGGGTGGAGCGGTACCGATACGCCGCCGATGTCCCACCGGTCGCAGGTGGCGAAGAGGGGCAGTAGGCCGATCGAGGCGTGTTCGGCGGCGTGGAGGGCGCCGCCGAGGATCTCCGGGTTGATCCGGGCGGCGTCGAGCTGGTCCTCGGTGATGGTCCACCAGACGGCTCGGGTGCGCAGGGTCCGGGGCGGCAGGTCGAGCTTGGTCTCGCCCAGGACCTCGCCGGTGATCAGTTTGCGGCGGAGGAAGGAGACGACCTGGTTGGTGACCTCGACGGACCCGTAACAGAGCCGCCCCTGACCCCAGGGGACCTCGGTGTCGGTCTCCAGGACGCTGATGGCCGTGGTGTCGCGGGCGACGGTGGAGTACGGCGGGTCGGCCTGCTCGACCAGGGCGACGGAGTCCTCCAGGTCCAGTTTCCGGACCAGGTGGGTGCGGCCCTGGTGGAGATGGACGGCGCCCTCGTGGACGGTGGTGTGGGCGGCGGCCGCGTCGACGGTGCCCAGCAGGCGTCCGGTGCCCTCCTCGACGATCTGGACGGGGCGGCCGCCCCCGCCCCGGATGTCGGCGAGGTCGGCGGCTCGTTCGCGGCGCGTCCAGTGCCAGCCCGATGCCCGCTTGCGCAGCAGCTTCGCCGCCTCCAGCTGCGGGAGCAGTTCGGGCACGGCGGGTCCGAAGAGCGCGATGTCGGCTTCGGTGAGGGGTAGTTCGGCGGCCGCCGCACACAGATGGGGGGCGAGGACGTAGGGGTTGTCCGGGTCCAGCACGGTCGACTCCACGGGCTGTTGGAACAGCGCCTCGGGGTGGTGCACCAGGTAGGTGTCCAGCGGATCGTCCCGGGCCACCAGGACGGCGAGGGCGCCCTGGCCCGAGCGGCCGGCGCGGCCCGCCTGCTGCCAGAGGGAGGCCCGGGTGCCCGGGTAGCCGGAGATGACGACCGCGTCGAGGCCGGAGACGTCGATGCCGAGCTCCAGGGCGGTGGTGGCGGCCAGTCCGAGCAGTTCGCCGGAGTGCAGCGCCCTCTCCAGGGCCCGGCGCTCCTCGGGGAGGTAACCGCCCCGGTAGGCGGCGATCCGCTGCGGCAGTGAGCGGTCCACCTCCGCGAGGCGCTCCTTGGCGATCACCGAGATCAGTTCGGCGCCGCGCCGGGAGCGTACGAAGGCGACCGAGCGGACGCCCTGGACGGTCAGATCGGTGAGCAGGTCGGCGGTCTCGGCCGTCGCGGTACGGCGTACGGGGGCGCCCTTCTCGCCGTGCAGGTCGGTCAGCGGGGGCTCCCAGAGGGCGAAGACCAGCTCGCCGCGCGGGGACGCGTCGTCGGACACCTCACGGACCGGCAGGCCCGTGAGGCGCCCTGCGGCCACCGCGGGGTCGGCCGCGGTGGCCGAGGCGAGGAGGAAGACCGGATCCGCCCCGTAGCGGGCGCACAGGCGGCGCAGACGGCGCAGGACCTGGGCGACGTGCGAGCCGAAGACGCCCCGGTAGGTGTGGCACTCGTCGATCACGACGTACCGCAGGGCGCGCAGGAAGGAGGACCAGCGGGGGTGGGAGGGCAGTATTCCGCGGTGCAGCATGTCGGGGTTGGTCAGGACGTAGTTCGCGTACTGGCGAACCCACTCGCGTTCCTCGACCGGGGTGTCGCCGTCGTAGACCGCGGGCCGGACGGCATTGCCGAGCGGAGCCGCCAGGGCCTTCACCGAGCGCCGCTGATCCGCTGCCAGGGCCTTGGTGGGGGCGAGGTACAGGGCGGTGGCGCCGCGGCCGTTCGGGGCCTCGGAGCCGTCCAGGAGGGTGCTGAGGACCGGTGCGAGGTACGCGAGGGACTTCCCGGAGGCCGTGCCGGTGGCGATCACGACGGACTCGCCGTCCAGCGCGTGCTCGGCGGCGGTCGCCTGATGCGCCCATGGATGGTCGATTCCGGCTTTTTCGATCGCCGAGATCACTTCTGGCCGGATGCGATCCGGCCAGATGGCATGGGTTCCCGATCGTGGGGGCAGGTGCTCCGTATGAGTGATGCGCGCGGCCCGGCCCGCCCCTGTGGCGAGCCGGTCGAGGATCATGGCGGGAGAGGGGCGCGAGTCCCCACTCTCGGGTGGTCGTCCGGGACGGTGATTCTTGGCCATCGGCACCGAGTGTGTCACTGGCGTGACGGACAATGCTCCCAAGGCGTCGTGCATGGCTGCTGGTAAGTGATTGAATGCCATCGCGGCTGGCGATCCGTCCCCTGGCCTCCGTCGGGGAGACTGAGGGGCGACCGCTCGATAGCAAGGTGCTGGAGGATCCGTGGACCTGTCCTTGTCGACTCGCAATGTGTCCGGCCCTGGTGGCGACCGTACGGTCGTCGAGGTCGGTGGCGAGATTGATGTGTATACCGCGCCCAAGCTGCGCGAGCAGTTGGTCGAGTTGGTGAATGACGGCAGCTACCACCTGGTTGTCGACATGGAAGGTGTCGACTTCCTCGACTCCACCGGCCTCGGCGTGCTCGTGGGTGGCTTGAAGCGTGTCCGGGCCCATGAGGGCTCGTTGCGCCTGGTCTGCAACCAGGAGCGCATTCTCAAGATCTTCCGGATCACAGGTCTGACCAAGGTGTTCCCGATTCACACCACGGTCGACGAGGCTGTCGCCGCCACCGACTGAGGTCGGAGCGGACCGGCCCCCGGGCCGGTCGGCAGGCGGCGAACAGGCCGGCAGCGGCAGCGCATGGGCCGCGACGGGCGGGCGGTCGACCTTCGGGTCGGCTGTCGGCCTTGTCGGCTTCCGGAAGAGGAGAGCAGGGGTGCCGGGCCACAAGCCCGGGGCCCCTGAGGCGTACGCTCGAACGTTCGAGGGGGATGGCATGGCCACCGTTGAACTCCGCTTCAGCGCCCAGCCTGAACATGTCAGGACGGCCCGCCTGGTGGCGGCCGCCGTGGCGCGCCGGGCCGGCGTCGACGAGGCGGTGCTCGACGAGGTCAGGCTCGCCGTCGGCGAGGCGTGCAGCCGTGCCGTGGGGCTGCACCGTAGCCACGGCATCACCGATCCGGTCAGCGTCGCGCTGACCGAGGACGAGAAGGCGTTCTCCATCGAGGTCGGGGACAGCGTTCCCGGCCCCGGCAGCGACTCCGCCACGTCCAAAGCACGCAGCGGCGCCGGTGGGTCCGGGGCGGGGCTGGACGAGCCCGATCCCGAGACCGACGGTGAAGGCGAGGACGAGATGGGCCTCGCGGTCATCAGCGGCCTCGTCGACGATGTGGAGGTCCGCTCCGGTGCGGCCGGCGGGGTGATCCGCATGAGCTGGCCGACGGCCGATGCGGTGGCGCGTCCCTGAGGGAACCGAAGCCCTTTGCCCGGCGGAGACCCGCGGGCGGTGTTCAGTTTTCCGAGGCCCTGCTGAGCAGGGCCTTTTTTCTTGAGCCTCTTCGCGTAATGCGCTTGCTCCATTACTGCATTCGAGCAGGATCCCTCCGTTGATCTTTCGGCGTTGGGGGGAGAGCGATCAATTCTCTTCCCGCCCACTGTTTTGATCAGGTTCCGCTCCCTACAATCCGTCCACGTCTTGAGCGCTGAGCGTCAAGGAGGACGTATGGCGGAGTTCCTCACCACCCCAATGGCAGCACTGACGCAAGAATCCGCATTTTCCGACCGATCCGTCTCCCTCGCGGCGGCGGTACTCACCGGCGACAACCGGCTGATCATCATCGTGGTGGCGGCCGTCGCCGTCGCCGCGCTGGTCGTCGCCCAACTGCTCGTACGCCAGGTCCTGGCCGCCGGTGAGGGCACCGAACGCATGAAGGAGATCGCCGCGGCGGTCCAGGAGGGCGCCAACGCCTATCTGGCCCGGCAGCTGCGCACGGTCGGCGTTTTCTCCGTCGTCGTGTTCTTCCTGCTGTTTCTGCTGCCGGCCGACAACTGGTCGCAGCGCGCGGGGCGTTCGCTGTTCTTCCTGGTGGGCGCGCTTTTCTCGGCGGCGACCGGATACATCGGCATGCGGCTCGCCGTACGGAGCAATGTGCGAGTGGCCGCGGCCGCGCGGGAAGCGACTCCCGCGGAAGGCGAACCGGAAAAGGATCTCACCGCCGTCTCGCACAAAGCGATGAAGATCGCTTTCCGTACCGGTGGCGTGGTCGGAATGATCACGGTGGGGCTCGGCCTGCTCGGGGCCTCCTGCGTGGTGCTCGTCTACGCCGCCGACGCGCCCAAGGTGCTGGAGGGCTTCGGCCTCGGCGCGGCGCTGATCGCCATGTTCATGAGGGTCGGTGGCGGGATCTTCACGAAGGCCGCCGACGTGGGCGCCGACCTCGTCGGCAAGGTCGAGCAGGGCATCCCGGAGGACGACCCGCGCAACGCCGCGACCATCGCCGACAACGTCGGCGACAACGTCGGCGACTGTGCGGGCATGGCCGCCGACCTCTTCGAGTCGTACGCCGTCACGCTCGTCGCCGCGCTCATCCTCGGGACCGCCGCGTTCGGCGACTCCGGACTCGCCTTCCCTCTGATGGTTCCGGCGATCGGTGTCGTCACCGCGATGATCGGGATCTTCGCGGTCGCCCCGCGCCGCACCGACCGCAGCGGGATGACCGCGATCAACCGCGGCTTCTTCATCTCCGCGGTGATCTCGCTCGCCCTGGTGGCCGTCGCCGCCTTCGCCTATCTGCCGTCCTCGTACGCCGAACTGGACGGGGTCACCGACGAGGCGATCATCGGGCACGGCGGCGACCCGAGGGTCTTCGCCCTGGTCGCGGTCGCCATCGGCATCGTGCTGGCCGCGCTCATCCAGCAGCTCACCGGCTACTTCACCGAGACCAACCGCCGCCCCGTCCAGGACATCGGGAAGTCCTCGCTGACCGGACCGGCCACCGTGGTGCTCGCGGGCATCTCCATCGGCCTGGAGTCGGCCGTCTACACCGCGCTGCTGATCAGCCTCGGCGTCTACGGGGCGTTCCTGCTGGGCGGTACGTCGATCATGCTGGCGCTCTTCGCGGTGGCCCTCGCCGGGACGGGGCTCCTCACCACCGTCGGGGTCATCGTCGCCATGGACACCTTCGGGCCGGTCTCCGACAACGCCCAGGGCATCGCCGAGATGTCCGGGGACGTTACCGGGGCCGGGGCGCAGGTGCTCACCGACCTGGACGCGGTGGGCAACACGACCAAGGCCATCACCAAGGGCATCGCCATCGCCACCGCCGTCCTCGCGGCGGCCGCGCTCTTCGGCTCCTACCGCGACGCCATCGCCACGGCCGTCGCGGAGGTCGGGGCCGGAGCGGGCGAGCTGGGGCTGAGCCTGGACATCTCGCAGCCCAACAACCTCGTCGGCCTGGTCCTGGGCGCCGCGGTCGTCTTCCTGTTCTCCGGGCTCGCCATCAACGCCGTCTCCCGGTCCGCCGGGTCCGTGGTCTACGAGGTCCGGCGGCAGTTCCGCGAGCACCCCGGGATCATGGACTACTCGGAGAAGCCGGAGTACGGGCGCGTCGTCGACATCTGCACCCGGGACGCCCTGCGCGAGCTGGCCACGCCCGGGCTGCTCGCGGTGCTGGCGCCGATCGCGGTCGGGTTCAGCCTCGGCGTCGGCGCGCTCGGCTCGTACCTCGCGGGCGCCATCGGCACCGGGACGCTGATGGCGGTGTTCCTCGCCAACTCCGGCGGAGCCTGGGACAACGCCAAGAAGCTCGTCGAGGACGGCCACCACGGCGGCAAGGGCAGCGAGGCCCATGCCGCGACCGTCATCGGCGACACGGTCGGCGACCCGTTCAAGGACACGGCGGGCCCGGCGATCAACCCGCTCCTCAAGGTGATGAACCTGGTCGCCCTGCTCATCGCTCCGGCGATCGTGCAGTTCAGCTACGGAGTGGACGCGAGTCCCTGGGTGCGGGCGCTGGTGGCCGTCGTCGCCATCGTGATCATCGTCGGGGCGGTCTACGTCTCCAAGCGGCGCGGGATCGCCGTGGGTGATGGCGAGGCTCCGGGCGACGGCGGCCCCTCGGTCCCGGCCCCGGACCCCGCGGCGGCCCCGTGAGCCGTACGGACGGGCGCGTCGGCCCTACGTCCGGGTGACGTGGGGTGGCGAGCGACCGGGGCGGGGGCGGGCGGCGCAGGCGGATGCGCCGCCCGCCCCTCCGCGTGGGAGGCCTCGCCCGGTGCCGTACGTTCCCGATCGTGTGTCCGAATCTCGGGCCGAGTGGCGTCTCCCTCATTCCCCTTGGTGCAAATGGCTTCAAAAGCGTGCACATCGGATGACCGTCACCCGGTTGTCGTCCCCTCGGCGTGTAAGTTCCGGGGCCGAGAGCCTTGGAAGGGACCAATCCGGTGAACAAGAAGCTTGCAGCCGCACTGTCCGGCGGTGCGGTACTCGTACTGACGCTGTCGGGTTGCAGCGACGACAGCGACAACAAGGTGAACGACTGGGCCAAGAAGGTCTGCGACCAGGTCCAGCCCCAGCTGCAGAAGATCGCCAACGCCAACGCCTCCATCCAGCAGCAGACCGCGGACAACAGCAAGCCCGCCGATGTCCAGAAGACCGACTCGGCCGCCTTCCAGCAGATCTCCCAGGCGTACAAGTCGCTGGGCGCGGCCGTGGACTCGGCGGGTCCGCCGCCGGTCGACGACGGCGAGACCACGCAGAAGGAGGCCGTCAAGGAGCTCAATGACTCCTCCAAGGCGTACGCCGACCTCAAGACCCAGGTCGACGCCCTCGACACCAAGGACCAGGCGAAGTTCGCCGATGGTCTGAAGGGCATCGCCGACGAGCTGAACAAGATCAGCACCAGCGGTGACCAGGCGCTGAAGAAGCTTCAGTCCGGTGAGGTCGGGGTCGCCATGTCGAAGCAGAAGGGCTGCCAGAAGCCCACGGCCTCGACCGGAGCATCGGGCTCCGGGGCACCCGACGCCGGCGCGGACGCGTCCCCGGAGGCCTCGGCGTCCGCGGACAAGAAGTCGTAGCCAGCGTTCCGCGGCGGCCCGGACACTCGATGAGCGTCCGGGCCGCTGCCGTTGTCAGTGGGACCGGACACAATGGGTGGCGTGAGTAAGACCAGCCTTCCCGCAGCCGACCATGCCGCCGTCCTCCGCGAGGCCCTGCTCGCCGCGGACTTCACCGCCGACGGGCTCCTCGACCGGCTCGGCGCGCCCGCCTATGCCGCCCTCGCCCGCAGCGAGACGGTCCCCGCCCTGCGGGCCACCCGGGGCGGCACGCCGCTCGACACGCTGGTGCGGCTGTTCCTTCTCCAGCGCCCCGTCGCCCAGGAGCAGGCCCGTGCCGCCCTTCCGCTGGAGGAGTGCGTCGCGGACGGCTGGGTGACCGGTGAGGGCGGTGCGGGCGGTGAGGTCCGCGCGAGCGTCGACGTACGGCCGTACGGGGGGCCGGACGGCGAGGACTGGTTCATCGTGTCCGACCTCGGATGCGCGGTCGGCGGTGCGGGCGGGATCGGCTCGCGCGAGGAGGGTGTCGTCCTCGGCGTCGGCGGGGCCTCCACCACCCTCGCCGGGATCACCGTGCGTACGCCGGTGGCCTCCGCCCTCGACCTCGGTACGGGCTCCGGCATCCAGGCGCTGCACGCCGCCCAGCACGCGACCCGGGTCACCGCCACGGACCTCAACCCCCGCGCTCTGGACTTCACCCGGCTCACCCTGGCCCTGTCCGGCGCCGCCCCCGCCGACCTGCGCGAGGGCTCCCTCTTCGAGCCGGTCGGCTCCGACACGTTCGACCTGATCGTCTCCAACCCGCCCTTCGTCATCTCGCCCGGCGCCCGCCTCACCTACCGGGACGGCGGCATGGGCGGCGACGACCTGTGCCGCACGCTGGTGCAGCAGTCCGGGGACCACCTGAACGAGGGGGGCTACGCCCAGTTCCTCGCCAACTGGCAGCACGTGGAGGGCGAGGAGTGGCAGGACCGGCTGCGTTCCTGGGTGCCGTCCGGCTGTGACGCCTGGATCGTGCAGCGCGAGGTCCAGGACGTCACGCAGTACGCCGAGCTGTGGCTGCGGGACAGCGGTGACCACCGCAGCGACCCCGCCGAGTACGCCGAGCGGTACGAGGCGTGGCTCGACGAGTTCGAGGCGCGCGGCACCAAGGCCGTCGGCTTCGGCTGGATCACCCTGCGCAAGTCCGCCGCGGCCGCCGCAGGGAATCCCTCGGTCGTCGTCGAGGAGTGGCCGCACGCCGTGCAGCAGCCGCTCGGCCGGGCCGTCCAGGACCACTTCGCCCGCCAGGACTACCTCCGTGACCAGGACGACGCGGCGCTGCTCGCCGGGCACTTCAGCCTGGCCGCCGAGGTGGTCCAGGAGCAGGTCGGCCTGCCCGGTGCGGAGGACCCCGAGCACGTGGTGCTGCGTCAGCACCGCGGCATGATGCGGGCGACCAAGGTGGACGCGGTGGCCGCCGGGTTCGCCGGTGTGTGCGACGGCTCGCTGCCCGCCGGGCGGATCCTGGACGCCATCGCGCAGTTGATGTCCGAGGACCCGGTGCTCCTGCGCGACCGCACCCCGCAGGCGATCCGGCTGCTGGTCGAGGAGGGCTTCCTGGAGCCGGTGGCCGGGGGCACGAAGAGAGAGGGCCTCGGGTGAGGGCGGCGTGATCCGGATCGAGCTGGACGAAGCCACGCTCGGGGCCCCCGGATCGCTGTCAGCCCGCTGTGGGACGCGTTCTGCAGCATGCACCTCGCGCTGCCGCGCCGTGCCCCCTCCTGGCCGTACGAGCACTGGGTGGCCCGGGCCCGGACCTTCGCGACCGAGGGCGTCGACGCGCTCTTCGCCGGGCTGGAGTCCCGCGCCGCCTGGAAGCCCCCGGTGCTGGAGCTGACCAAGCACATCGAGGCCGACTACCGGGGCCGGTGAGCGGAGGCTGCTGCTGGTCCCGCTCGTCTTCGCCGAGGGATGCCGGCTCTACTCCACCGACGACCCCGAGGTCCTCGCCGTCTCCTTCCAGGCCCGTGGCGCCAGGGCCCCGCGGGAGCGGCCCGCCGAGCCGGGCGCGGAGAGCGGCGACCGCCTCGGACTGCTGCTCGGCCGGGGCCGTGCCTCGGTCCTGCGCCAGCTCGGCGGCCCCCTCACCACCGCCGGGATAGCCGACCGGCTCGGGCTCGCGGCGAGCACGGTCTCCGAGCACCTCTCGGTGCTCGCGGACGCCGATGTGGTGAGCCGTCACCGGGTCAGCCGCAGCGTCTACTACCAGCTCACGGACACCGGCCGGTCGCTGCTCGCCCTCCTCGCCGGTGAGGACGTGCTGCGCGCGGTGTCCTGACCGGTCTCGGACACATCGGTCCCGGAGCGCGTCCGGGGACGATTCGGGAGGGCCCGAATTGATGGCCGGGGGCGGGGCGCGTTCCTAGCGTCACCGCCATGCCAGCCATCAGAACCGCCAGGACTGTCCAAGCCGCCGGAGCCGCCGGAGCCATTGGAACCGTTGGAGCCGCCAGAACCGGTCACAGCTGGCAGAGCTGGCAGAGCCGTGCCTGCGGCACCGGCCATCGAGGCCGTCGGTCTCCGCCGTACCTACACCACGCGCACCGGATTCCTGCGGCCCCGCACCACCGAGACCGAGGCCGTGCGCGGGATCGACCTCCACGTGGCGCGTGGCGAGCTGTTCGGCCTGCTCGGGCCCAACGGCGCGGGCAAGACCACCACCATCAAGATGCTCAACACCCTCCTGCTGCCCACCTCCGGCACCGCCCGGGTGCTGGGCCACGACGTGGCGCGCGAGCCCGTTGCCGTACGACGCCGGATCGGTACGTCTTCGGCGGCGACCGAGGGTTGTACGACCGGCTCACCGCACTCGACAATCTCCGCTACTTCGCCGAGCTCCACGGCATCGAACCGTGGGACCAACGCCGCCGGATCGCCGAACTCCTGAATCTGGTCGGCCGCCGTCGGAGCCGGGCTGATGGGCATCTGGTCCTCGGTGCTGCTCGGTTCGGGCGGCGCGGTGCAGAACCAGCGCTGGCTCGGCACGCTGGAAACCCTGGTGGTCTCGCCCACGTCGCTCGCCCTGGTGCTGCTGCCGGTCACCCTCGCCACGGCCGTCATCGGGACGTACGCGATGGGGGCGACCGTCCTGTGGGGCGCGGTGCTCTTCGACGTACCGCTCGACTTCGCGCACCCGTTGCTGTTCCTGGTCGCCGTGCCCGTCTGCGTACTGGCCCTGGGGATGACGGGGCTGCTGCTGGCCGCCACGTTCGTCCTGCTGCGCAACGCCAACGCCCTGGCCAATCCGCTGGACGCGCCGGTGTGGCTGCTGTCCGGGATGCTCGTCCCGGTCACCGTACTGCCGGAGTGGGTGCTTCCGGTCTCCTGGGCGCTGCCCACCACTTGGGGGCGCGGGCCGTGCACGCGGCGACCTCCGGCGGGCCGGACGGAGTCGACGGAGGGGGAGGAGCGGGAGGAGCGAGCGGTACCGCTGACGTGCTCGTCCCCATGGCCGCCGCCCTCGCCCTCGGGGCGCTCTACGCGCTGCTCGCCGTGCTCGTCGGTGGAGCCATCTCGTACCGAGCCCAGTTCAGCTGGACGACCCCGCCCATGTTCATCGGAACCCTGCTGGTCGGGCCGCTGCTCCAGCTCCTCTTCTTCGTCTTCCTCGGGCGTCAGCTCCGGGTGGCCGACGACCACTTCTACCTGCTGGGCAACATGGTGCTCGCCGCCTCCACCGCGTGTGTCCACGGCGGCACGATGGCGGTCTCCAACGAGCGCCGGTACGGGACCCTGGGAGCGGTGCTTCTCAGCCCCCGCCACCGGGCTCCGCTCTGGATCGGCCGGGCCCTTCCCTATGTCCTCAACGGCCTCCTCATCAGCGTCTTCACCCTCTCCGCCGCTTCGCTCCTGCTCGGCCTGCGGATTCCGGTCGGCGCTCTGCCGGGGCTCGGGGCGGTGCTCGTAGCGGCAGCCGCCGGGTGCTCGGCGTTCGGGCCGGCGCTGGGCGCGCTCGGGCTGCGCTTCCGGGACGTCTTCCTGGTCTCCAACGTGGCCGGATCCCTGCTGCTCCTGCTCACCGGGGCGAACGTGCCGCGCGAGGTGCTCCCCGGCTGGATGCGGGCGACTGGATGCGGGCGATGGGCGACGCACTGCCGCTCACCCATGCCGTGGAAGCCGCCCGCGCGCTGGCCGCGGGCGGCCGCCTCAACGGGGGCTGCTCGGGACCGAGCTGCTGGTCGGCGCCGGGTACGGGCTGCTCGCCGTGCTCCTTCTGGCGGTCTTCGATCGGGGCAGCCGACGGCGCGCCACCCTCGACGTCATGTGACGTATGCGACGCGACCGCCAGGCCAGGACGCGACCACCAGGCCGGAGAGGGCCATGGGGGCCATGGGGGCTGTGGAGGCCATGGGGGCTGTGGGGACCGTGGGGCCATGGGGATGCGCCGCCCAGGCGAAGGCGTCGCCGCGTCGTGCGGCGGGGGAGTGCTGTTCACCCGGGGTTCGTGTGGGCGATGTCCCGGAGTGGCAGCCTCCCCGGGACGGTCACGACAGCCGAGGGGCATGACGAGGGGAACGACATGGAGAGTGTCTCAGCAGTCTTCGCCGGGACGGCTCTGACGCTGTTCGGCACCGCCCTCCTCATCTGGACAGGGGCGCGCGTTCTGCACCGCGCGCCGGTTGCGCACGGTGTGAGCCCCGTCGCCTCCACCGCACTCACGACGCTCTTCGGCGTAGTTTTCCTCGCCCTCGGCGTGTGGTGCTTCACGCTCGTCTGATCCCCGCCCCCGGCGGGGCGCGCCCGGGGCGGTGGGCCGCCCGGCGGGTACCGGGACCACCTCCGGAAACACGTACGTCAGGGCTTCGCGCGGCGCGGACCCGACGGTCCGGGCGGCAGGAATGGCGGAAGTCGGGTTACCGTTCGAGTGGCCGTTGCGGGCTTTTGCCGTTTGACACGGGGGCGGGTTGTACCGTCACACTCCGCAGCGACAGCACCGTAGGCAGCGTCTCGACGCTGCCCGGATGCCCATCGAGCGTCGACCGGAGAGAAGAGCGAAGTTGTCCCCGACCAGCGAGACCGCACAGGGCGGCCGCCGACTCGTCATCGTCGAGTCGCCTGCCAAGGCGAAGACGATCAAGGGCTATCTCGGCCCCGGATACGTCGTCGAGGCGAGCGTCGGGCACATCCGCGACCTCCCGAACGGCGCGGCCGAGGTCCCGGACGAGTACACCGGCGAGGTACGCCGCCTCGGGGTGGACGTCGAACATGACTTCCAGCCCATCTACGTCGTCAACGCCGACAAGAAGGCCCAGGTCAGGAAGCTGAAGCAGCTGCTGGCCGAGTCCGACGAACTCTTCCTCGCCACCGATGAGGACCGCGAGGGCGAAGCCATCGCGTGGCACCTCCAGGAGGTCCTGAAGCCCAAGGTCCCGGTCCACCGGATGGTCTTCCACGAGATCACCAAGGACGCGATCAGGGCCGCCGTCGCCAACCCGCGCGAGCTCAACCAGCGCATGGTCGACGCCCAGGAGACCCGCCGTATCCTCGACCGCCTCTACGGCTACGAGGTCTCGCCGGTCCTGTGGAAGAAGGTCATGCCGCGGCTCTCGGCGGGCCGTGTGCAGTCCGTCGCCACCCGCCTCGTCGTCGAGCGGGAGCGCGAGCGCATCGCCTTCCGCTCCGCCGAGTACTGGGACCTCACCGGCACCTTCGCCACCGGCCGTACCGGTGACGCCTCCGACCCCTCGACGCTCACCGCCCGCCTCAGCGCGGTCGACGGCCGCCGGATCGCCCAGGGCCGCGACTTCGGCCCCGACGGTCAGCTGAAGGCCGGGTCCGCCCAGACCCTGCACCTGGACGAGACGAACGCCCGCGCCCTGGCCGGCGCGCTCGCCGACTCCTCCTTCGCGGTCCGGTCCGTCGAGTCGAAGCCGTACCGCCGCTCCCCGTACGCCCCCTTCCGGACCACGACCCTCCAGCAGGAGGCGAGCCGCAAGCTGGGCTTCGGGGCCAAGGCGACCATGCAGGTGGCGCAGAAGCTGTAC
Organism: Streptomyces sp. NPDC033165; assembly: GCF_055577965.1. Classification (NCBI taxonomy): domain Bacteria; kingdom Bacillati; phylum Actinomycetota; class Actinomycetes; order Kitasatosporales; family Streptomycetaceae; genus Streptomyces; species Streptomyces sp. NPDC033165. The sequence goes on along the minus strand of NZ_JBVIPK010000003.1, from coordinate 175,185 downwards.
GAGAACGGCTTCATCACCTATATGCGTACGGACTCCACCACCCTCTCGGACACCGCGGTCTCCGCGGCACGGGCCCAGGTCACGCAGCTGTACGGGGCGAACTACCTCCCCGAGAAGCCGCGTACGTACGCGGGCAAGGTCAAGAACGCGCAGGAGGCGCACGAGGCGATCCGCCCCTCCGGCGACCGCTTCCGCACGCCTGCCGAGACCGGGCTCACCGGCGACCAGTTCCGGCTGTACGAGCTGATCTGGAAGCGGACCGTCGCCTCCCAGATGAAGGACGCGGTCGGCAACTCCGTCACCGTCAAGATCGGCGGCCGGGCGAGCGACGGCCGCGACGCCGAGTTCTCCGCCTCCGGCAAGACGATCACCTTCCACGGCTTCATGAAGGCGTACGTCGAAGGCGCCGACGACCCGAACGCCGAGCTGGACGACCGCGAGCGGCGGCTGCCGCAGGTCGCCGAGGGCGACGCGCTGTCCGCCGACGAGATCACGGTCGACGGGCACGCCACCAAGCCCCCGGCCCGCTACACCGAGGCCTCGCTGGTCAAGGAGCTGGAAGAGCGCGAGATCGGCCGCCCGTCGACGTACGCCTCGATCATCGGGACCATCCTGGACCGCGGCTACGTCTTCAAGAAGGGCACCGCGCTCGTCCCGTCCTTCCTGTCCTTCGCCGTGGTCAACCTGCTGGAGAAGCACTTCGGCCGGCTCGTCGACTACGACTTCACCGCCCGTATGGAGGACGACCTCGACCGCATCGCACGCGGCGAGGCCCAGTCCGTGCCGTGGCTGAAGCGTTTCTACTTCGGGGCGCAGCCCGGTGACGACACCTCCGGTGCCGGTGCGGCCTCCGACGCGGGCAACGGCGACGGCGACCACCTCGGCGGCCTGAAGGAGCTGGTCACCGACCTCGGTGCGATCGACGCCCGGGAGATCTCCTCCTTCCCTGTCGGCAACGACATCAAGCTCCGCGTCGGCCGCTACGGCCCGTACATCGAGCGCGGTGAGAAGGACGCCGAGGGCCACCAGCGCGCCGACGTCCCCGAGGACCTGGCCCCCGACGAGCTGACCGTCGAGCTGGCGGAAGAGCTGCTGGCCAAGCCCAGCGGCGACTTCGAGCTGGGCGCCGACCCGGTCAGCGGCAACCAGATCATCGCCAAGGACGGGCGCTACGGTCCGTACGTCACCGAGGTGCTGCCCGAGGGGACGCCGAAGACCGGCAAGAACGCGGTGAAGCCGCGGACCGCCTCCCTCTTCAAGTCCATGTCCCTGGACACGGTCACCCTCGCCGACGCCCTCAAGCTGATGTCGCTGCCGCGCGTCGTCGGCGAGGACGCCGAGGGCGTCGAGATCACCGCGCAGAACGGCCGCTACGGCCCGTACCTGAAGAAGGGCACCGACTCCCGGTCGCTGACCTCCGAGGACCAGCTCTTCGACATCACCCTCGAAGAGGCCCTCGCGATCTACGCCCAGCCCAAGCAGCGCGGCCGGGCCGCCGCCAAGCCGCCGCTGAAGGAGCTGGGCACCGACCCGGTGAGCGGTTCGCCGGTCGTGGTGAAGGACGGCCGCTTCGGCGCGTACGTCACCGACGGCGAGACCAACGCGACGCTGCGGACCGGTGACAGCGTCGAGGAGATCACGCCGGAGCGCGGCTACGAGCTGCTCGCCGAGAAGCGCGCCAAGGGACCCGCCAAGAAGAAGACGGCGAAGAAGGCCCCGGCGAAGAAGGCGACGGCCAAGAAGGCGGCCGCGAAGAAGACGACGGCCGCCAAGACCACGGCCGCGAAGAAGACCGCGGCGAAGAAGACGACGGCCAAGAAGGCGACGGCCACCAAGACGGCCGCCAAGAAGACGACGGCGAAGAAGACGGCCTCGGCCTCTTCCGCCGCTTCGTCGGACGACTGACAGGGGCCCGTCACCTCCGCACCCACACCGCCACCGCCACCGCCGCCGCATACGCGTCACGGCGTACCCGCACCGCCATCGGGCACGCGCACCGCCACCGCCGCCCGGCACCTCACTGCAGGTGTCGGGCGGCGGTGCGTCGGAGGCCCGGGACGAGCGTGGCCGGAAGCCGTCTGCGGCCGTATGTTCGGACGGGCCGACAGCCACCGCACCACTGCCGATAGGCTGGGCGGATGACGCGAGCCGAGCAGCCAACGGTCGTGAGCCCCACCTCCGACACACTTGCCGCAGACTCACGCGAGCGCGCCGTACGAGCCCTGTTGCGTGTTCCCCCGCTGAAGCGGTTGTGGAGCGCCCAGCTCGTCGGCGGTATCGGCGATGCACTCGCCCTTCTCGTGCTGGTGCTGCTGTCGCTGCAAGCGGCGGTCCTTGAGGGCTCATTCGGGGCCGGATACCGCGGGGTGGCCTTCGCCGTCGCCGCCGTGTTCGGCGTCCGGATCCTTTCCACCCTGCTCTTCGGAGCCGTACTCCTGGGGCCCCTGACCTCGCTCACGGTGCCCGGCGGCAAGCTGGACCGGCGATGGCTGATGATCGGGGTCGACGGGCTGCGCCTGGTGCTCCTGGTCATCGCCCCGCTGTGGATCGACTGGATGCCCGACAAGGCGCTCATGATGGTCCTCATCACCGTCTTCGTGACCGGCGCGGCCGAGCGCCTGTGGGCCGTGGCCAAGGAGAGCGCCGCCCCGGCACTGCTCCCCGCCCCGCCCCTCGAAGGCGCCGCGGTACGCCCGCTGCCCGACCACCACGACGCCCTGCGCAGGCTGTCCCTCCGTACGAACTTCCTCGCGCTGCCCGCTGCCGCGGCGGTCCTGCTGGCCGCCACGCTGGTCGGCAACCTCCTCGGCTCGGGTCTGGAGTGGTTCTCCTTCCACCAGGCGGCCCTGGGGTCGTATGTCGCGGCCGGACTCTTCTCCGCCTCCATCTCCGCCCTGTACTTCCTGGAGTTCCCGGCCACCCAGACGCCCCGGCCGCGCTCCCCGCTGGAGGGCCTGCGCCGCCCCGCCACCGGCGACGGGCCAGACAAGGGCCGCACCGGCGCCGTTCCGCTGCTGGTGGCCGCCTGCGCCGTCGTGGCCGGAGCCGTCGCCGCGGCCGCGGCCGTATCCGTACTGCACGCCTACGACCTCGGCGGCGGGCCCGTCACGTTCGCCCTGCTGATCCTCGGCCTGACCGGCGGCAGCGCCCTCGGCATCCGCACCGCGCGCCACGTCCTGCCGACCCTGTCGCGCCGCCGCCTGCTGGCGCTGGCCATCGCCGTCACCGGCCTGGCGCTCCTCGCGCTCGGCCTGGTGCCGGACACGGCGACCGGGATCGCCATCGCGCTGCTCGCCGGCTACGCCGCCGGGGTCGCCGCGAACACCGGGCACACCCTGATCGACCAGGAGACCGAAGCGTTCCGGCAGGCCCGGACGACCGAGCACCTCCAGGCCGTCGTCCGGGTGCTCGTCGCGCTCGGCGCGGTCGCGGGGCCGCTGCTGGCCGCCGCGATCGGGCAGCACCGCCTGGTCGCGGGCGACTTCGTCTTCGCCCACGGCGGGGCCGCCTTCACCCTGATGCTGCTCGGCGCGCTGCTGCTGCCCGTCGCCGCCGTCGTCCTCGCCAAGACGGACGACCGGGCGGGCGTGCCGCTGCGCCGGGATCTGAGCGAGGCGCTGCGCGGCGGCGAACCGGCCGTCGCGCCCGCCGCCACCGGCTTCTTCCTCGCCCTGGAGGGCGGCGACGGAGCGGGCAAGTCCACCCAGGTCGAGGCGCTCGCCGAGTGGATCCGGGCCAAGGGCCACGAGGTCGTCGTCACCCGCGAGCCCGGGGCCACCCCGGTCGGCAAGCGGCTGCGGTCGATCCTGCTGGACGTGTCCTCCGCCGGTCTCTCCAACCGGGCCGAGGCCCTGCTGTACGCCGCCGACCGCGCCGAGCACGTCGACTCCGTCGTCCGCCCGGCCCTGGAGCGCGGCGCGATCGTCATCTCCGACCGCTACATCGACTCGTCCGTCGCCTACCAGGGCGCGGGCCGGGACCTGGCCCCCACCGAGATCGCGCGGATCTCGCGGTGGGCGACGAGCGGCCTCGTACCGCATCTGACGGTGCTGCTGGACGTCGACCCGGCCACCGCGCGGGAGCGGTTCACGGAGGCGCCGGACCGGCTGGAGTCGGAGCCGGCCGAGTTCCACGAGCGCGTACGGTCCGGGTTCCTGACCCTGGCCGCGGCCGACCCGACGCGATACCTGGTGGTGGACGCCGGGCAGGAACCGGAGTCGATCACCACGGTCGTACGTCACCGGCTCGACCAGGTCCTCCCGCTCTCCGAGGCCGAGATCGAGGCCATCGAGGAGGCGCGGAGGGCGGCCGAGGAGGAGGCCCGGCGCAAGGCGGAGGAAGAGGCTGCCCGCAAGGCCGAGGAGGAGCGCCTGGAGAAGGAGCGCCAGGAGCAGCTCGCCCGGCTGCGCGCCGAGGAGGAGGAGCGCAAGCAGCGCGAGCTGGAGGAGGCCCGCCGCCGCGAGGCCGAACGCCAGGCGGAAGAGGCCCGGCAGCGCGCCGAGGAGGCCCGCCGCCGCGCCGAGGAGGACCGGCTCCGGCTGGAGGCCGAGGAGCGGGTCCGCGAGGCCGAGCAGGAACGTCTGCGCAAGCAGGCCGAGGAGGAGGCGCGGCTCCGCAAGGAGGCCGAGGTGCAGCGGCTGGAGAAGCAGCGCAAGGCTGAGGAAGCCCTGCTGCGCGCCGAGGAGGCCCGCCGCCGTGCCGAGGAGGAGGCGGCGGCCCGTACGTCGGCCGCGCGGGCGGAAGCCGAGCGGGTCGAGGCGGCAAGGGCTGAGGCTGCGAGGGCTGAGGCGGCTCGTGCCGCGGCTGCGCGTGCGGAGGCGGCTCGTGGGGAGGCGGCTCGTGGAGAGGCGTCTTCGCGCTCGGAGGGCTTCGGTCCGGCGGGATCGGGATCGCGGTCGGGGCCGGGGGCTGCCGGGGCTTTCGGGGCCGCTGGTGCTTCGGGTTCCTCCGGCTCCTCCGGTACTTCCACTTCGGACTCCTCCGGCCCCTCCGGTACTTCGCGCTCCGCCGGGCGGTCCGTGCCGGAGAACGAGATCACGGTGCCCACGCCGATCGTGAACCCGAACGAGATCACGCAGCCGGTGCCGACGGCCTACCCGCCCCGACCGGAGGGCGACGCACCGTCCGGCCGCCGGGCTCCCGCCGGGGAGGACGAGACGGCGATGCTGCCGCGCGTCACGGACCGGCGTCCGGACGCGGGCGCCTGGGACGCCCGGGACGCGGACGAGACGGCAGTGCTGCCGCCGGTGCGGGGGGAACAGCCCTCCGACCGGGTGCCCCAGGGCTTCTTCCGGGACGAGGGCCCTGAGCCCTCGCCCGCGGAGAGCGAGAACGAGCGCACCCGGGAGCTGCCGCAGGTCGAGGACCCGCGGGCCGCGGAGTCCTCGGACCGGAAGCGGCCGGGCCGCAAGCGCCCCCGCCCGGACTGGGCCGAAGAGACTCCGCTGGACGATCTGCCGACCCTGGCGGACGAGCTGCTCGGCGGTCATGACGACGAGGGCGACGGGGCCGCCGGAGGCCGGGGGCGCCGTCCGCGCGGCTGACCGGAACCTGTCCGGAGTCCGGCCCGTCCGCCCCTGAGGGGTGGGCGGGCCGGACTTGTCAGTGGCGTCCCCCACAATGGAATCCGACGAGGGACGGCAGACGAGGGCTGGCATCCGACGGGCGATGGCATCCGACGGGTATGCACAGGGCGCTGCCGCCGCACGTCTCCGCACCACCCGCACGACACCACCGGAAGGGCGGTGACCCATGACCGTATGGGACGACCTGGTCGGACAGGACCGAGTGAGGGAACAGCTCGCCGCTGCCGCCAGGGACGCCGATGCGTTGGTCACGGCCGTCTCCGACGGTGAGGCGCTGGAGCAGGGCTCGAAGATGACCCATGCCTGGCTGTTCACCGGACCACCGGGTTCCGGGCGGTCCACCGCCGCCCGGGCCTTCGCCGCCGCGCTCCAGTGCACCAGCCCGGACCGGGCGCTGGGCGGAGAGCCCGGCTGCGGGTTCTGCGACGGCTGCCACACGAGCCTGATCGGTACGCACGCCGACGTCCAGGTGATCCGTACGGACCTGCTCTCGATCGGAGTGAAGGAGACCCGCGACCTGGTCCGCCGGGCCCAGCTCTCCCCGGCGGTCGGCCGGTGGCAGGTCATCGTCATGGAGGACGCCGACCGCCTCACCGAGGGCGCGGGCAACGTCCTGCTGAAGGCGGTCGAGGAGCCCGCGCCGCGCACGGTCTGGATGCTGTGTGCCCCTTCCCTCGAAGACGTCCTGCCCACGATCCGTTCCCGCTGCCGTCATCTGACCCTGAGCACCCCGCCGGTGGAGGCCGTGGCCGACGTCCTGATCCGCCGCGACGGCGTCGATCCGGCCCGGGCCCACTCCGCGGCCCGGGCCACCCAGGGGCACATCGGCCGGGCCCGCCGACTGGCCACGGACGAGCGGGCGCGGGCGCGGCGGGCCGCGGTGCTCAAGGTCCCGCTGCGGATCGCCGACGTGGGCGGCTGCCTCAAGGCGGCCCAGGAGCTGATCGACACGGCCACCGACGACGCCAAGCAGCTGGCTGAGGAGGTGGACGGCAAGGAGGCCGAGGACCTGAAGGCGGCGCTCGGCGGGGTGGCCGGGGGGCGGATGCCGCGCGGTACGGCGGGGGCGATGAAGGAGCTGGAGGACAAGCAGAAGCGCCGCAAGACGCGTACGCAGCGCGACAGCCTCGACCTGGCCCTCACCGAGCTCACCGGGTTCTACCGCGATGTGCTGGCGCTCCAGTTCGGTTCGAGGCTGGCGATCGCCAACGCGGATGTGCAGGACTCCCTGGAACGGATCGCGGAGTCCTCCACGCCCGCGCAGACGCTGCGCAGGATCGAGGCGGTGACCGCCTGCCGGGAGGCGATGGACCGCAATGTGGCGCCGCTGCTGGCGGTGGAGGCGATGACGATGGCGCTGCGGGCGGGCTGAGACGACGATCAGGACGGGTCCCTGTTCACCCGAATGAGCAGGGAATCGGACGACTCGTCACCTGCCGGATACGCTCCCAGGATGGAAACCAGGCGCCTGCTCCGCACCTTCGCCATCGGGATCGGCACTGCCGGCCTCCTCCTCTCCGGCTGTAGCGGCGGAGGCTCGTCGCCCAGCGCATCGGCCACCGGCACCGCGGCCCCCGAGGAGCTGTCGTCGTACTACACGCAGAAGCTGAGCTGGCGCGACTGCGGGGTGGAGGGGTTCGAGTGCACGACGATGAAAGCGCCGAGGGACTACGAGAAGCCGGACGACGGCGACATCGGCCTCGCCGTCTCCCGTAAGAAGGCCACCGGCCCCGGCGAGCGGATCGGCTCCCTGCTGGTGAACCCGGGCGGCCCCGGCGGCTCCGCGATCGGCTATCTCCAGGGGTACGCGGCACTCGGCTACCCGGCTCCGGTCCGGGCCCGCTACGACATGGTGGCCATCGACCCGCGCGGCGTGGCCCGCAGCGAACCGGTGGAGTGCCTGACGGGCAAGGAGATGGACGCCTACACCCAGGTGGACCAGACACCGGACGACGAGGCGGAGGTCCAGGAGCTCAAGGGGGCCTTCGAGACGTTCGCGGCGGGCTGCGAGAAGCGGAGCGGCGAGATCCTCCCGTACGTCTCCACCGTCGACACGGCCCGGGACATGGACATCCTGCGGGGCCTGCTCGGGGACGAGAAGCTGCACTACGTCGGCGCCTCGTACGGGACCTTCCTGGGCGCCACGTACGCGGAACTCTTCCCGGACCGGGCCGGGCGGCTCGTCCTGGACGGGGCGATGGACCCGTCCCTCAAGGCCATCGACATGAACCGCGACCAGACCGCGGGCTTCGAGGGGGCCTTCCAGTCCTTCGCCGCCGACTGTGTCAAGCAGCCGGACTGCCCGCTGGGCACCACGACGACGGCCGACGCGGCGACCGCGCTGAAGCAGCTCTTCACGGACCTGGACGCCAAGCCGATCCCGACCGGCGACGACCGCGAGCTCGGCGAGTCCCTGGCGACGACCGGGGTGATCGCCGCCATGTACGACGAGGCGGCCTGGCCCCAGCTCCGCGAGGCCCTGGAAGGCGCACAGCGCAGCGACGGCTCGGGCCTCCTCTCGCTGGCCGACAGCTATTACGAGCGCGAGCCGGACGGGAAGTACGCGAACCTGATGTTCGCCAACGCCGCCGTGAACTGCCTCGACCTCCCGCCCGCCTTTGACGGCCCCGACGCCGTGGAGAAGGCCGTCCCGGGCTTCGAGAAGGCCTCCCCGGTCTTCGGCCGAGGCTTCGCCTGGGCCTCCCTGAACTGCGCCTACTGGCCGACGAAGGCCACCGGCACCCCTCACCGCACCGAGGCGAAGGGCGCCGACCCGATCGTCGTCGTCGGCACCACCCGCGACCCGGCCACCCCGTACAAGTGGTCCGAATCCCTCGCCGACCAGCTCTCCTCCGGCACCCTGCTCACCTACGACGGCGACGGCCACACCGCGTACGGCCGGGGCAGCGACTGCATCGACACGGCGATCAACACGTACCTCCTGGACGGCACCCCGCCCACGGACGGCAAGAAGTGCACCTGACCCCCTGACGGGTCCGGCCCCGTCCCGTCCCGCCCCATCCTGACCTGCGTAAACACCTCCGGGGGTGCCCGGTGCGGAGCACCCCCGGAAACTGTGTAGACTTGGCTCCGCTGCTGATCGCACCATGGTGCGACGGGGCGCGCCGCCTTAGCTCAGTTGGCCAGAGCAACGCACTCGTAATGCGTAGGTCTCGGGTTCGAATCCCGAAGGCGGCTCGGATTGACCCCAGGACTCACTCGCCGTGACCTGGGGTTTTTTCTTTTCCTTTGCCATGTGAGCAGTGGCGGCTCAGTACGAGAACCGTTGCTGAGGGTCGCCGGTGGACAATCGGTGGACACGCGTGCAGTGGGTGTGCTGGACGGTGGACGGGCGAGCGTGCGGGAAGCGGGCCATCGAGCCGGTGAAGGTAGGGCTGGATGACGGTGCGCTTTGAGTCACCGACGGCGTGGTGGTTGGGGGGGGGTCCCACAAGTGAAGTTCCCCGTGATCTCGGACACGTAATCGTTGTGCCGCGAGGGTGTGCTGGTGCCGCTGCCGGGTTTCGGCCGGGGTGAGGTAGCCGAAGACCTTGTGTCCGCGTAGGCGGCGGCGGTTGTGGAACGTCTCGATGAAGTCGAAGGCGCCGGCTCGTGCGGTGGCCCGGTCGGGCCGGACACGGGTGCCGATCTCTTCTTTGAGCGGGGCCCAGAAACTCCCTGCGGCGGCGTTGTCGGAACAAGATCCGGTGCGCCCGGAGCCCTGCCGAAGACCCAACTGTCGTATTCGAGCGTGGAATCGGGCCGAGGTGTACTGGAGCCGTAGGCCGCGTAACCAGACCCGCCCGGCCCGCAGACCGTCGGGGACGGCCGCGCCGAACCCTCCCACGACGGTCACGCGCCGCCCGCCTCCCGGTAGGCCGCTCCGAGCGCCACCAGGCTCCGGCCCAGGTCGGCGCAGTTCACCGAGGCGTAGCTGACCACGAGGGCCGGGGGGCGGGTGGTGTCCGCCAGGGTGTAGAAGCCGCCGCCGCGGACCAGGACCGAGCGGGCGCGGGCCGCGCGGACCAGGGCCTGTTCGTCCACGTGCGGCGGGAGCTGGAGATATGCCTGGAGGCCGCTGTCCCGGCCGAGGAGGTGGGCGCCGGGCAGGTGGGCCGCGACATAGCGCCGGATGACTCCTCTGCGTTTGTGGAACTCCGTGCGCATCTTGCGCTGGTGACGGTCGAGGGCGCCGGTGTCCACGAACCGGGCGAGGGCGAGCTGTTCGATGCCGGAACAGCCGATGTCCCAGCCCGCCCTGACGTGCTCGACCGACGCCATCAGCTCCGAGGGGGCGGCCAGCCAGCCGAGGCGCAGGGCGGGAGCGAGGATCTTGCTCGCGCTGCCCGCGTAGACCACCCGCTCGGGGGCCAGGCTCTGGAGCGCGGGCACGCGGTCGGAGCGGTGCAGGAAGGCGCTGTCGAAGTCGTCCTCCAGGATGTAGCCGTCCACCCGGCGCGCCCAGTCGATGAGCCGTCGGCGGCGGGCCTCGCTGAGCCGGGAGCCGGTCGGGAAGTGGTTGGCGGGCGTCATGAGCACGGCGCGTACGCCGCTGCGCTCCAGGAGGTCCACGCGCAGGCCGTCCTTGTCGACCGGTATGCCCACCGGACGCAGCCCCGAGCTGGTGACGAACTCGCGCTCGCCCGGGTGCCCGGGGTCCTCCACGCCCAGCACCCCGTGGCCCCGGTTGATGAGCACGTTGCAGATGAGGGCGAGGCCCTGGGCGAAGCCCGCGGTCAGCATGAGGTCCTCGGGGCGCGTCCGCACGCCCCGGACCCGTCCGAGGTAGCCGGTCAGGACGTGCCTGGTCAGCGGCACGCCGGACGGTGGCGCGTAGCTCAGCTCCTGGCGGCCCGCGTTGTTGACCACGGCGGTGACGCAGCGGATCCAGTCCTGGCGGGGGAAGGCCGCGATGTCCGAGGTGCCGGTGCGCAGGTCCCACATCGATCCGGCGGCGTCGCTGTCGCGGTCGGGCGACACGAGCGTGGGGACCGCCTGGGAAGTGGGCGGCTCCGCGACGGTGGTACCGGAGCCGCGCTTCGCCAGGAGGTACCCCTCGGCGGTGAGCTGCTCGTACGCCTCCACGATGATGCTGCGGGAGACCCCGAGATCCTGGGCCAACTGGCGCGTCGAGGGGATGCGGGTGCCAGGGCGCAGGGTGCCGTTCTCCACCGAACGGCGGAGTGAGTCACGTACTTGTACGGCCAGCGGGAGCCGCGACGTCCGGTCCAGGCTGAGTGCGAGCTGCCACGACAAGTGGTCTTCTCTCTGACGGTCGAAGTGGTATGGCCAGGCATTCTGACATCTGATGAAGTCGTTCCGCACACAACATTCGCCGCTCCGGGGGGAACTGGGGCGGTCAGTGGTGGCACGGGGGGACCGGTGCGAGCCGGTCATGCGGGACATGCGACATCCAGCCCGACTGCTCGCTGCGCACGTAAGCGTTGCATCCTCCGAGCCCCGATGGTCCGTCGGACCAGAAAGGCTCTTGCTGTGTCTTTGTTGTCAGAATTGACCGTGCCCGGATCCGGCGGTGTGCCGGATCCGGAGCGGCGGGCCGGGGAGCCCGCGCATGCGGGGGGCGTACGGGTCCGGGTGATCTCCACCGAGCTGCCCGCCACCGATCCGCTCCGGCTGTACGAGGCCCTGCTCCGTACCCGTGAACAGGACGACGCCTATCTCTTCGAGTCTCTGGACGGGCCCGACCAGGACCGGCACTACGCCGCCGTGGGCTATGGACGCCTCGCGGAGCTGCGGGTCCACGCCGACCGGGTCGAGTTCGAGGCGGCCGGGGAGCTGGGGGTGGCGCTGGCCTCGGCTCTCACCAGGGCCGTCGGCGCCGTGCGGAGCGAGCACGGCGACCTGCGGCAGTGGGCGGCGCGCGGTTCCGAGGACGTGTGGCGCATGCTGCGCGCGCTACAGGGCGCCTTCGTGCTGGACACCGAGGTACCCACCGGCACCTTCGCCTTCGGCTTCCTGACCACGCTGTCGTACGAGGCGGCCTGGCTCATGGAGGAGCTACCCGAGCAGCGGGCGGCGGCAGATCAGCCGCGCTGCACGCTCACTCTGTTCCGCAACACGGTCTGGTACGACGTGCGTACTGGCGGGGCCGTCCATCTGACCGCGCACGGCGCGCAGTTGCCCCCGGACACCGGACGCCCGCTGTGGGAGGCGCTGACCGAGGTGGCGGGCGAGGAGCCGGTGGCCGCCCCGGTGCCCGAGGCGCCCGCGCCCCTGTTCGTGCGGGACAGCGTGGACCGGGAGACGTTTCTCGCGCGCGCCGAGCGGTGCCTCGGCCACATCGGCGTGGGCGACAGCTATCAGATCCAGATCGGCCACCGCATCGACGTCGGTACGGAGCTGACGCCGCTCCAGGTCTATCAGCGGCTGCGGCACCGCAACCCGTCGCCGTACATGTACCTGGTGCCGTGGGCGGGCCGGACGGTGATCGGCGCGAGCCCCGAGTTGTTCGTGCGCGTGCAGGACGGCGACATCTCCATGCGGCCCATCGCGGGCACCGCGCCGCGCGCCGCCGATCCGGCCGAGGACGCCCGTCTGGTGGCCGGGCTGCGGGAGAGCGCCAAGGAGCAGGCCGAGCACGTGATGCTCGTCGACCTGTGCCGCAACGACATTGGCCGGGTCTGCGTGCCCGGCACCCTGAGCGTGGACTCGATGATGGAGGTCGAGCCCTTCGCCTACGTCCACCACCTGGTCTCGACCGTGTCGGGCCGGGTCAGGGAGGGTACGGACGTGTGGGCGTCGATCTGCGCGACGTTCCCCGCCGGGACCATGACCGGGGCGCCGAAACTGCGTGCCATGGAGATCATCAGCGAGATCGAGGGCAGCCCCAGGGGCATCTACGCCGGGGCGCTCGGCCTGGTCGACGTGCGCGGTTTCACGGTGCTCGCGCTGTGCATCAGGACCGCCGTCCACGACGGGGAGCACTACAGCACGCAGGCGTCGGCCGGGGTGGTCGCCGACTCGGAGCCCGCCGCCGAGTGGCGCGAGACGCTGGCCAAGATGAGCGCCACGTACTGGGCGCTGACCGGAGAGGAACTGTTGAAGTGAGGGTCCTGCTGGTCGACGCGTTCGACAGCTTCAGCCACATCATCGACCAGTACCTCCGCACGCTGGGGGCCGAGACGGAGGTGGTGCGCTCCCGCACCCGTACCGTCGGCGAACTGGTCGGCTCGGCGCCCGACGCCGTGGTCCTGGGCCCCGGCCCCGGGCATCCGGCCGACTCCGGGCACGTCGAGCTGGTGCACGCCTTCGCCGGGCGGGTGCCGCTGCTCGGCGTCTGCCTGGGCCACCAGGCGATCGGCCTGGCGTACGGGGCCGAGATCGCCGTCGCCAGGCATCTGATGCACGGCAAGACGAGCCCGGTCGAGCACGACGGACGCGGGGTGTTCGCGGGCGCCGCGACGCCGCTGGACGTCACCAGGTACCACTCACTGATCGTCTCGCCGCCGCCGCCGCCGGAGCTGGCGGTTACCGCGACCTCGCTCGACGACGGCTATGTCATGGGGCTGCGGCACCGGACGCTCGCCGTCGAAGGGGTGCAGTTCCACCCGGAGAGCGTGACGACCCACGACGGTCTTCGGCTCTTCGAGAACTTCCTTGCGGAGGCCCGCGACGTGCGCCCCACGCCCGCGGTGCTCGCCCGCTGACCGGGCGGCACGGCACGGGGAGGGGGCAGCAGAGCATGAATTCGGGGGATGAAATGCAGCATCACGAGGAGCCGTTGGCGGTGGTGACCGGTGCCGCGGGAGGCATCGGCCGGGCCATCACGGCGGAACTGGCGAGAACCGGGCACCGCGTGCTCGCCGTCGACGTCACCGACGACGCCGACCCGGCCGCGCACGCGACGCTCACCGCCGACCTCGGTGCGCCGGAAGCGGCCGAGGAGGTGTTCCGGGGGATCGAGGACCGGTACGGACTGCCCGGGGTCCTGATCAACAACGCGGGGATCTACGAGGCCAGGGACTTCCTGGACTACGACGCGGCGAGCTACCGCCGGGTCTTCGACGTCAACGCCGGTGCCGCCTTCTTCTGCACCCAGTCGCTGACCCGCCGCCTCATCGCCGCCGGGCGTCCGGGCAGCATCGTCAACGTCGCCTCCATCAGCGGCCAGAGCGGCAGCCCCGACGCGGCGTACGGCGCGTCCAAGGGCGCCGTGATCGCACTGACCCGCGGGCTCGGGCAGTCGCTCGCCCCGCACCGCATCCGCGTCAACGCCGTCGCGCCCGGCCTGATCGACACCCCGATGGCGGCCCGTATCCCGGCCGACCGGGTGGCCGACTACCGCGCGCGCATCCCGCAGGGGCGGTTCGGCGACCCGGCCGAGGTGGCCGCCGCCGTGTGCTGGCTCGCGGGTCCCGCAGCCGGATATGTCACCGGGAGCGTGCTCGACGTCAACGGCGGCCTGCACTGAGGCAGGCGGCACGGCACCACCGCCCGTAGCGGCACCCTGCCCGCAACGGCACCCCTGCCCGCAACGGCACGACCGCCGGGAGCGGCACCCCCGGCCCACCACCACGCCTTCACGCGCGTCCACGCGCCGGAGCGGCCGCACGCCGCCTCCTTCCGGCCTGCGCGCTCTTCCTTCCTTCCTTCCTTCCGAGAGGACCCATCGCCCATGTGGCTGCCCACGAACGGCCCCGCGGCCGACTTCACCGCCCGCTACCTCGCACTCCACCAGGCCTTCTACGCCCGCACGCTGAGCGAGCGCGACCTCGACGACTGGCGCGCCCGCCAGCTCCGTACCGTGCTCGAACAGGTCAGTACCGGCTCGCCGTTCTACGCGGCTCTCCTGAAGGACGTCGACCTCGGCTCGGTCACGCCCGGCAATCTTGAGGCGCTGCCCTTCACCACCAAGGCCCAGTTGCGCGAGGAGATGCTCGACGTCCTCAGCAGGCCGCTCACCGACGCCCTCTTTTTCTACGAGACCACCGGCACCACCGGCGCGGCGACCCCCTGTCCCCGCGACGGGCGCGAGATCGTCGCGAGCAACGCCCACATCAGCGAGTCCTGGTCGTCCATCTTCCGGCACCACTTCGGCGACCATGCCCCCCGCATCGGCCTGATGGGCCCGACCGAGGTGCACTCCTTCGGCGACACGCTCGGGGACATCGCCCGCAACGTCGGCTCGCTCAACGCCAAGATCTGGCCCTACTCCCCGGTCATCGGCTTCCCCAAGGCCCTCCAGCTCATGAAGGACCTGGAGCTCGAAGTCGTCTGCTGCACCCCGGGCGTCGCCCTCACCCTCGCCAAGGCCGCCGAGCACTACGGCTACGACCTGCGCCGCGACTTCTCCGTGCAGCTGCTGCTCGTCACCGGCGAGATGTGCACCCCGGCGCTGGCGCACAACCTGGAGACGGTCTGGGGCGCCGACGTCTACAACATCCTGTACGGATCGCAGGAGGCCTTCGTCATGGCGACGGCCTGCCGTAACAAGCGCATGCACCTCTCGCAGACCAACTACCTCATCGAGGTGGTGGACCCCGAGACCGGCGAGTCCCACGGGCCGCGCGGCAGCGGCGAGCTGACCGTGACGATGCTGATCGACGGCGTGAAGCCGCTGGTCCGATACCGCACTGGGGACGCCGTGGTGATCGAGGAGCCGGACTGCGACTGCGAGATGCCGGGCGATCTCGTACGGATCGTCGGCCGCACCCTGGACCGCCTCGAACTGGGCGGCAGGCGCTTCACCGCCGGGCAGATCGAGACGGCCGTCATGACCGGGGTCACGGGGTCCGCCGGATACCAGGTGGTGATCGAGCGCGACGACGCGGGACAGGACCGGCTGACCGTCCGGCTCGAACTGCTCAAAGGCCTCGTCGAGGACGCCGCCGCGCTCGCCGATGCCGTACGGGCGCGGGCCGCCGAGGCGCTCGGGGTGCCCGTGACCGTCGAGCTCAGCGACGGGCTCGACCCCATCGTCAGCACCGGCGCCTTCGTGAGCTGGAAGGCCGCCCGCATCGTGGACCGGCGCAGCACGCCCGACCACGAGTCCCGGGTGGCCCGGAAGATGGCGGCGAACCGTGGCTATGAGCGCTGACGCCGTGGCCCTGCCCGGGCCGCTCACCGAGGAGTACACCGCACGCTGGAGCGAGCTGACCGGGCGCTGGGCCGCGCGGCCCGGCACCGTCCTCGGCACCCTCGGCCCGGACGGCACGTCGAGCCAGCTGGTCGCCGAGTTCCTCGCCCGGCAGCACGGTCTCTCCGTCGAGCTCTTCGCCACCTTCGACGAGGTGCTCGCCAGGATCGTGGCCCGCGAGGTCGACTTCGCCCTCGTCCCCAGTGCCTACCAGGGACTCACCCGCTTCCACTGGCACCGCGACCTGCGGCTCCAGGCCTTCTTCCCGCAGGCCACCCCGGAGTACGGGATCGCCGCGCCCGCGGGCCAGGAACCGCCGGCCGACGGCGAGGGTCCCGTCACGGTCGCCGCCATGTGGGAGGTCCGCCGCATCTACGCCGAGCTGGTGCCCGCGGCGCTGGGCGACCGCGAGGTGCGCTGGGTCGACGCGGCGTCCACGCAGCACGCCGCCGAGATCGCGGCCGCGGGCGGCGCCCGGCTCGCGGTCACCAACGCCCCGGGGGTACGGGCCCACGGCCTGCGCTGGGTGGCCACCCGGCCGGGTGCGGAGATCCTCTGGACCCTCTTCGGGCACGCGGACGCCGCCGAGGTGCCCCTCACCGCCTGATGGGACTTGCCGGGTCGTAGAAACCTGGTGCCGTAGCCGCCAGCAGGTGAGCACTTACATCGCCTGAAGCACGTGAGTTCTGAGGTCGGACCGTGCCCCTGCTGGTCGGCCGGGAGGCCAGACCGCTGATGGGGTGGCGTGTCTGCCGAGTGGGGCGTGAGCCCTGGATCCATGAGGCCGTGCGCCGTGTCTTCCGCAGGTTGCGCGAGATGTGAAGTACCTGACCAGGAGAGTGCATTGCTACTGATCGGTGATGACCGGGCCGAGGACCACCACGACGTCGAGGCCCAGGACGCGACCGGCCGGAAGCTGGCCGCTGCGCGGCTGCCCGAGGGCGTGGACGGCGTCGCCAAGCTCCATGAGCTGGTTGCGAAGCACGGTGGCGAGGACCTTGAGCCGGCCGACGTGATCGTGGGGATCGAGACCGACCGCGGCCCTTGGGTGCAGGCCCTGATCGCCGTCGGCTGCCAGGTCTACGCCATCAACCCCCGGCAGGTCGCCCGCTTCAAGGAGCGGTACGGCACCTCCGGCGCCAAGAGCGACGCGCACGCGCTGGCCGACATGGTGCGTATCGACCGCGACCAGCTCCGACCGGTGGCCGGGGACAGCGAACAGGCCCAGGCCGTCCGGGTCGTCGCCCGCGCCCACCAGGCGCTGGTCTGGGAACGCACCCGCACCTTCCAGCGGCTGCGCACCACACTGCGCGAGTACTTCCCCGCCGCCCTGACGGCCCACGCCGACCTGACGCTGACCGCTACGGACGCACTGGAGCTGCTGGTCAAGGAGCCCACGCCGGCTGCGGCGGCGAAGCCGACCCGCCCGCAGATCACTGCCGTCCTGGCCCGGCACCGCCGGCACAACAGGAGCGCGAGAGCGACCACGATCCAGGCCGCGCTGCGCGAGCGGCACCTGGGCCTGCCCGAGCCGGTCACCGCCGCCTACGCGGCCACCGCGACCGCACACGCCAGAGTGCTCATCGCCCTGAACGAACAGACAGCCGAGTTGGAAGGGCAGGTGAAGGCCTATTTTCGAGCGCACCCGGACGCTGAGATCTACCTCTCGCTGCCCGGCATCGCGGAGATCACCGGCGCCCGGGTGCTCGCCGAGTTCGGAGGCGACCCCACCTGCTACGCGTCCGCCAAGGCGCACAAGAACTACGCCGGCACCAGCCCCATCACCCGAGCCTCCGGCAGGAGCCACACCGTCCAGGCCCGCTTCGTGCGCAACAACCGGATCGCCGACGCCCCGCAGACCCAGGCGTTCTCCGCCCTGCGGGCCTCACCCGGCACCCGCCGCTACTACGACCAGCAACGCGCCCGCGAGGCCGGCTACAACCCCTCCCTGCGCCAGCTCGGCAACCGCCTCGTCGGCGTCCTCCACGGATGCCTCAAGACCCGCACCCTCTACGACGAAGCGACCGCCTGGCAGCACCACACCCACACCCCTGCCGCCTGACCTCGAACGGCATGGGGTGTCTGACCGGCCGCGTACGTCCCACGACTTCGAACCACTCCGTCCGAACTGGAGATTCCCGACGTGTCCCGCAAGACCCTGCTCCACCGTGCCACCGTCCAGGAGGGCCTGGGCAAGGCCTCCCTGCCGCACCACAGCGTGCTGATCGACGGCGACCGCATCGAGGCGGTCATGCCCGAGGGCCTGGCCCCCGTCCACGCGCCGGACGTCGACGTCCTCGACCTGGCGGGCCGCACCGTCATGCCCGGCATGACGCTCGGGCACACCCACATCGCCTACCTCGACGTCCTCGACGGCCGCGAGATGCTCTTCAAGTACTCCATTCCCGAGGTCACCCTCGGCGCCGCAGCGAACACCGCCAACCTCCTGGGCCTCGGCTACACCGGCTTCGTCGGCGCGGGCTCGGTCTCCGGCATCGACATGGCCCTGCGCAGGGCCGTCGACTCCGGGCGGCTGCGAGGCCCCCGGATCACTCCGTGCAGCCGGGACCTGATGGTGTCGGGGCCGCCCGAGCGCCGCAACTCCGATGTCAAGAAGCGCATCCCGTCCGATCTGATGCGGCTTGCCGACACCCCCGAGGAGATGGCCGAGTACGTCGCCGGGGAGATCGCCCAGGGCGCGGAGATCGTGAAGGTCTTCTCCTCCGGCGACGACACCTTCCCCAACGGCCGGTCCCACGAACTCCTCTTCACCGCCGAGGAACTGGTCGTCGCCGCCCGTACGGCGCACGAACACGGCGCCAAGGTGCGGGCCCACTCGCGCGGCCTCGGAGGCATCCGCAACGCCATCGCCGCCGGGGTCGACGTCATCGACCACGCGACCTACGCCGACGACGCGGCGCTCGACGCCATCGCCGAACGCGGGATCTTCGTCGTGCCGAGCCTCTACCAGCCGCACATGCTGCTCACCACCGGCACCGAGCACGGCAAGACCCCCGAGTACCTGGAGACGCTGGAGTTCGAGGCGGAGGTGGAGAACACGCTGCGCATCCTGCCGCTCATGGCGGAGATGGGCATCCCGGTCGTGGCGGGCGACGACTTCGGCTTCGCCTGGACCCCGCACGGCACCTACGCCAAGGAGTTGGAGCTGTACGTGACGATGGCGGGCATCCCCGCTCCCACCGTCCTGACCTGGGCCACGGCCAACGGCGCGCGCCTCGCGGGCCGTGGCGGGACGGCCGGGACCGTACAGCCGGGCCGCCTCGCCGACCTGGTGGTGACCGACGGCGACCCCGCCGAGGACATCACCGTGCTCAGCCGTCCCGGCGCCATCGAACTGGTGCTGCTCGGCGGCGTTGCCGTCGCGGGCGGCACCGCCTCCTTCCTCTCCTCCGTCACCTCAGGAGCCGCGTGATGTCCCGCACGAAGCCCTCGCTGCCCGTGCTGTCCGTCCTTGCCGTCGGCGCCTTCGCCATCGGCACCGACACCTTCGTGGTGGCCGGAGTGCTGCCCGAGGTGGCCGGAGACCTGTCGGCGACCCTCACCGACGCCGGCTGGGTGAGCACCCTCTTCGCCCTCACCTACGCCGTCCTCGCGCCGGTGCTCGGCGCGCTCACCGGACGCCTGGAACGCCGTACCGTCCTGGTGATCTCGCTGCTCGTCTTCGCCCTCGGCAACGCCGCGTCCGCGCTCGCCCCCGGCCTCGGCGCGCTGCTCGCGGCCCGGGTCGCCACCGCCGCGGGCGCCGCCCTCTACATCCCGGCCGCCTCGGCGTCCGCCGCCGCGCTCTCGGCGCCCGAGCGGCGCGGGCGCGCCATGGCCGTGGTCCTCGGCGGGCTGTCCGCCGCGACGGTCGCGGGCGTGCCCTTCGGCACCTGGCTCGCCGCCGACCTGGGCTGGCGGTCCACCTTCTGGCTGCTCGCAGGGCTCGGGGTGCTGTGCGCCGCCGCCGTGGCCGGGGGCCTGCCCGAGGTTCGGCTGCCCGCCGCGCCGGGCCTCGCCGCGCGCCTTGCCCCGGCGCGGGACCCGCGGGTGCTGTTCACCGTGCTCACCACGCTGCTCTTCATGACCGGCGGCTATCTGGCGCTCACCTACATCGGTGCCGTCCTCGCCCCGGTGACCGGCGGTGACGGGGGCGAACTCGCGCTGCTCCTGCTCGTCTTCGGGGTCCTCGCCGTGGCCGGTACCACCCTCGGCGGCCGGGCCACCGACCGCTGGGGCGCGACCCCAGTCCTGCTCGCGTCGGTCGCTGGGCTCGCCGTGGTCCTCGGCACGCTGCCGCTGACCCGCGACCGGACCCTGTCCGCCGCGCTGGCCATGGCGGCCTGGGGCGTCACCGCGATGATGACCCAGCCCCCGCAGCAGTACCGGCTCTTCGCCGTCGCGCCCGCCTCGGGGCCGCTGCTGCTCTCCCTGAACTCATCGGCAACCTTCACGGGGATCTCGCTCGGCGGCTTCATCGGCGGCCGGGTGATCGCCGACGGCGGCGCGGACGAGGTGGACCTGCTGGGCCCGCTCGGCGCGGGCCTCGCGGTCCTCGCCCTGGTCACGGCGGTCATCGGCGTACGGGTGGGGCAGCGCGGCCCGGGTGCCGGGGAAGACGCCGAACCGGCCGCAGGGACCGGTGCCCCGGCCGCCGAACCCGCGGGCAAGCGGGGCTGACCGGGCGGACCGGCTCTCCGGCACCCGCCAAGTGGCCTCCCGGAATTGCCGGGAATTGGCCACAGCCGGACACCCCCGGTCTTCCTACTGTCGGACGCGTCATCAGCGGCCCCCGGATCACGGACCGACGAAACCCACGGCCACCACGCCCCCGGCCGCAGAGCCCCAGTGCCCCAGGCCGACGGACAAGAAGGACCCCTCTCCATGGACAGCACCACCCCCGGCACGGACACCCTGACCGTCACGGTCGACGCGCGGCTGACCGCGCGTGTGCCCGGCTATGTGCTCGGCCTGATCGCCGTACCGGACATCGAGGTCGTCAGGGCCGCGGCCGCCGTGGACGGCCTGCTCACCGCGGCCGAGGACGCGCTGCACGCCAGGACGCTCAGCAAGGCGGACGTCTCCGCGCTGCCCACCATCGCAGCCTGGCGCGACGCCTACCGGGCCGTCGAGGTGAACCCCAACCGCTTTCCCTGCGCCGCCGAGTCGGTACTGCGCCGGGTGGCCAAGGGGGACCGGCTGCCGCGGATCAACTCCGCCGTCGACCTGTGCAACGCGGTGTCGCTGGCCAGCGGACTGCCTGTCGCCTCCTGCGACGTGGGGGACATCGAGGGGGAACTGTCTGTGCGGCTCGCCGACGGCGACGAGACCTATCTGCCGCTCGGCGCCCCCGACGCGCCGGAGCACCCCGAGCCCGGCGAGGTCGTGTACGCCGACGGGCGGGGCCGGGCGCACTCGCGCCGGTGGAACTGGCGGCAGGGCGACGTGGTCAAGACCGGCCTCGGCCGGCACAAGCTCCTCCTCACCGTCGAGTCCGCGCACGAGGGCGGCAGGGACGACGTCGAGGAGGTGCTCGGCCGGATCACGGAAGCGCTCACCGGTCTCACCGGGAGCGTCGGGCGACCGCTGGTGCTCGACCGGTCCACGCCGTCCGGGGAGCTGTTCGGTGCCCCCTCGGCCGCACCGGTCCGCTGAGCCCGCACCTGAACCCGACCCGTACGAGGAGATCCGCATGAGCCGTTCGATCCTGGTGGTGTACCGCCCGGCCGCCGGCCGCTACACGGCGCAGTTCCGCAGTGTCGTCGAGGCCGCCGCCGAACTCGGCGTGGCGACCGTGGTGCTGCTGCCGACCGGCTGGGAGGCGCCCGAGACCAAGGGGCTGGCCTGCTACCACGCCGATCTGGACGACACGGCCGCCGTACGGGCCGCGGTCGACGGCATCCACGCCGAGCACACCATCGAGCGGATCTTCCCGCTCTTCGAGGGCGACGTGCTGCCCGCGAGCCGCAGCCGCCGCGACCACGGCATCCCGGGTCTCACCCCGGACCAGGCGCTCAACTTCCGCGACAAGAACGTCATGCACCGCAGAGCCGAGGAGCTGGGTGTGCGGGTGGCCCGCTCCTGCCGCCCCGACACGGTGACGGCGGTCGCGGAGTTCGCCGAGGAGGCGGGCTACCCGGTCGTGATCAAGCCGTACGCGGGCTGGGCCTGCGGCGACACCTACCGGGTGGACAGCCGCGATGACCTGGACCGGGTCTGGGAGGCGATGGGCGACGACCGGCACGAGTACCGGGTCGAGGAGTTCATCCGCGGCACCGAGTACCACGTCGACTCGCTGTTCCAGAACGGCGAGGTGGTCTTCGAGCAGCTCTCCCAGTACACGTACTCCGTCCTGGAGTACCTCGACGAGCCGGGCGGCACCATCTCCCGCAAGCACGGCCTGAGCGAGCGCGAACAGCGCATCCTCGATCTGAACGCCGTGGTGCTGCGCGGGTTCGGGCTGTCCACCGGTGTGGTGCACGCGGAGTTCTTCCTGCCCGACGACGGCGGCGACCCCGTCTTCGGCGAGGCGGGCGCACGCGCGGGCGGCGGCTCGATCGTCCCGGCCATCGAGGCGGGGCGCGGCATCAACCTGGCGGGCGAGTGGTGCCGCCTCGAACTCGACCCGGACCACCGGCCCGCCGCCCGGCTCGGCCCGGAGATCGGCACCGAGTACCTCGGCTCCCCGAAGTACGGGCGCATCACCGCCATCACCACACCCGAGGAGCTGACCGCGCTCGACACGGTCCTCGACGCCGATGTGTGGAAGAGCGTGGGCGACGTGCTGGCCCCGCCGACCGCATCCAACGACGTCCTCGGCTGGTACGTGTGCGAGGGCACCGACTTCGAGGACGTCCGGGCCCGCTTCAAGACCGTACGGGACGCGTTCCGTGTCGAGACCGAACGGAGCTGACGGGATGCCGAGTTCCGGAGGGGTGGGTCGGGCCATGTGGCTGACCCGGTTCAGAGAACTGCCGCTCGCCCTGCGCGTGCTCTTCCTCGCGTCCTTCGTCAACCGCGCGGGCATGTTCGTCTTCCCGCTGCTCGCCGTCTATCTGGTGCGCGGCGAGGGCCTGAGCCCCGGCGAGGCCGGACTGCTGATCTCCATCGGCAGTACGGGCCTGCTGGTCGGCAGCCTGCTCAGCGGACCGCTCTGCGATCTGCGCGGCAGGCGCACCGCGCTGCTCACGGCGCTGCTCCTGAACGCGGCGGGCTATCTCGGCCTCGCCGTCCTCGACGGGCCACCGTGGACGTACGCGGGACTGCTGTTCATCGCCCTGGTCGGCATGGGGATGTTCAGCCCGGCGTCCAACACCCTGGTCGCCGATCTCACCACACCCGAACAGCGGCCCTTCGCGTACACCCTCAGCTATGTCGGCAACAACCTCGGCATGGGTGTCGGCCCGCTGCTCGGCGGCGTCGCGGCGGCCTACTCGTACCACGTCATGTTCGCGGGCAACATCCTCGCCGGCCTCGCGTGTGCGGCGATGATCGTGATCTGGGTCCCGCACGACCGCCGCACCCCCACCGGCGGACCCCGGACCAAGGACCGTTCGATCTCCCTGGGCCACGGTCATGTGCTGCTGATCGTCCTGGTCTCCTTCTTCTACGTCGCCCCGCTGATCGGCCTCGAATACGCGCTGCCGCTCGCGGTCACCACGGTCCTGGACGAGTCCGCGGGCCTGGTCGGCGCCGTCTACACCATCAACAGCGTCGTCGTGGTCAGCCTCGGCCTCCTCATGGAGAAGCGCATCAGCGCCTACGGCACCAAGCCGCTGCTGCTCGCCGCGGGGCTGCTGTGGTCGCTGGGCCTGGCCATGATCGCCTTCGCGTTCTCGCTGCCCGCCATCCTGCTCTCCACCGTCGTGTGGACACTCGGCGAGATCATCGTCTCCGTCGTCGTGCCCACGTACATCGCCGACCACGTCGACGAGCGCCGCGTCGGCAGCTTCATGGCGCTCAACGGCCTCGTCCTCGGCCTCGCCCGGCTCGTCGTGCCGGTCGGCCTCGGCGTCATCTGGACGGCCCACGGTCACGGGCCCGTCTTCCTCACCCTGCTCGCCGCCCCGCTGCTCGGCATGGCCGTGTTCGCGCTGCTGCGCATCAGGCCGTCGGCCGCCGCACCCGCGGCACCGCCCGCACCGGAGCCCCAGGCCCTTCCCGTGGAGCCGCTCGACGCCCCACGAGGAACCAACTAGCCACTTACGTCCCCACGTTCACCGCACACGGAAGCTTTCCGCCGCACCGAGTCCGAACAGAGAGTGTTCATGTCCCAGACGAAGTTCCTGCTGTCCGAAGACCGCCTCCCCACCACCTGGTACAACGCGGTCGCGGACCTGCCCAAGCCGCTGGATCCGATGCTGCATCCCGGTACCCGCGAGCCGATCACCCCGGCGGACCTCGATCCGCTGTTCCCCGCGGAGCTGATAGCCCAGGAGTTCTCCACGGACGCGAGCGTGGACATCCCCGGCGCCGTGCTCGACGTCTACAAGCAGTGGCGCCCGAGCCCGCTGGTCCGCGCCCGCCGCCTGGAGAAGGCGCTGGACACCCCGGCCCGCATCTACTTCAAGAACGAGGGCGTCAGCCCGGCGGGCAGCCACAAGCTCAACACGGCGATTGCGCAGGCGTACTACAACAAGCGCGCCGGAGTGGAGCGGCTCACCACGGAGACCGGCGCGGGCCAGTGGGGCAGCTCCCTCTCGCTCGCCTGCCAGTACTTCGGCCTCGTCTGCGAGGTCTACATGGTCAAGGTGAGCTACCAGCAGAAGCCCTACCGCCGGGGTCTGATGGAGACGTTCGGGGCGAGCGTCACCGCGAGCCCCAGCGACCGCACAGCGGCTGGGCGCGCCGCGCTCGCCGCCGACCCGGACTCGCCCGGCAGCCTCGGCCTCGCCATCTCCGAGGCGGTGGAGGCGGCGGTCAGCAGCAACGGCACCGCCAAGTACGCGCTCGGCTCGGTGCTCAACCACGTGCTGATGCACCAGACCATCATCGGCCAGGAGGCCCAGCTCCAGATGGAGCTGGCCGAGGACTACCCGGACATCTTGATCGGCGCCGTGGGCGGCGGCTCCAACTTCGGCGGCCTCGCCCTGCCCTTCCTCGGCGAGCAGCTGCGCGGCGGGCGCCCGGTCCGCGCCATCGCCGTCGAGCCCGCCTCCTGTGCGACGCTGACCCAGGGCAAGCTCGAATACGACTTCGGCGACACCGCCGGGCTGACCCCGCTCACCAAGATGCACACCCTCGGCCACGACTTCGTGCCACCGAGCATCCACGCGGGCGGCCTCCGCTACCACGGCATGTCGCCGATCATCAGCGCGCTCAAGGACCTCGACTACCTGGAGGCACGCTCCGTACCGCAGACCGCCTGCTTCGAGGCCGGCGTCACCTTCGCCCGCCACGAGGGCATCGTGCCCGCGCCGGAGTCGACGCACGCGGTGCGCGTCGCCATCGACGAGGCGCTGGCCTGCAAGGAGTCCGGCGAGTCGAAGAGCATCGTGTTCTCGCTCTCGGGCCACGGCCACTTCGACATGCAGGCCTACATCGACTACTTCGCAGGCAAGCTCAAGGACTGAGCCGCACGGGGGGCGGGGTCGTCGGAGGCCCCTCCTCTGGACAACATGAGTTCTGGGGGGGAAGTTCATGCTGGACACGCAAGGCAGACGGCCGGTCATTCTCGGGATATCGGGGTCCGAGAGAGCCGGCGGCAACACCGATCTCGCACTCGACTACGCGGGCGAGCTTGCGGAGAAGCGTGGGGTCGAGTTCCGCACGATCCACCTGCGCGACCACCGCATCTCGCCGTGCAGCCCGTGCGGCAACTGCAACGCGCGGACCGTTCCGTGCGGGCTGCGGGACGACATGCCCGGCATCGTCGAGGAGATGAAGCGGGCCGACGGCATCGTCTACGCCGTGCCCGTGCACGGCTTCGGCCTGGCCCATCTCATGCAGATCTTCATCGAGCGGGCGGGCGTCGGATTCCTGCGCTTCGACCGTCCGCTGGCCAACAAGGTCGGCGGGATCATCGTCACGAGCCGCCGCTACAGCGACGCCTCCGTGCACGCCCAGCTCGTCGACAATCTGCTGCTCAACCGGATGATCCTGGTGGGCAGCGGGTTCCCCGCCATGCTGCGCAACGCCGCCGGGGACCCGGGCCTCACCGACGCCGAGGGCCTGGACGCCCTGGAGCGGATGGTCCACCGCATGATCGACATGACGCTGCTGCTGCGCAGGTACCAGGCGGAGACCGGCGAACCGGTGCTCCAGCCGGACGACCGCAACGAACGGGTCGCGCGGGCCCACTCGCTGACCTGACCACCACCTCAACCGGCCCGACCGGCTGGGCCTGCCCTGGCCGCAATCTAAGGATGGATACGCCCATGACCGCAACGACCGCCCCTGCCGTCGTCGGGATCGACTTCGACGACATTCCCTGGGAGAAGTGGGACAAGCCCGGCGCTGAGGGACGCGTGAAGCTCGCGTACACCGGCGGCCTGCGCGTACGCCTGCTCGAACTGCCCGCGGGCTTCAACGAGGAGCACTGGTGCGAGCGCGGCCACCAGGGCTATGTGCTCCAGGGCGAGTTCACGATCCACTTCGACAACCGGTCGGTGCCCTGCCGCCCCGGCATGGGCTTCGTGATTCCCGGCGACGAGCGGCACCGCTCGCAGGGTTCCGACAGCGAGCCGACCGTCGTGTACGTCGTCGACGAGGTGCCCGCGGCATGACCGAGGAGACGACGGGCGCCGCGCGCATCGAGGAGCTGCGCGAGTCCATCGACGCGCTGGACCGGCAGATCGTCGGACTGCTCGCGCGGCGCACCGCCGTGGTGCGGGAGCTGACGGAGTTCAAGCGCGACGAGGAGACCGTGCGTTCGCCGGGGCGGGTGGAACAGGTCATCGCCAAGGTGCGCCGCCTCGCCGAGGAGGAGGGCATGCCCCCGGGCATCGCCGAGGCCGCCTACCGCACGCTCATCGCCGAGCTGACCGAACTCCAGATGCTGCGGCTCGCCGAGCGGCACGCGGCATCGGGCCCGGCCTCGGCGGAGGGTGCCGCGTGACGCGCCGCAGCCCCGCCGACCTGCGCACCGCGCTGGCCGGACTCGACCTGATGCCCGGCCAGCTGGTCCGGGTGCGGGAGGAGGTCCCGGCCAGGTTCGGGGTTTCCGGGCACTACGCGAAGTGGGCGGGTGCCCCGGCGCCCCCGCCCACGGGCCCCGGCCCCGCCGTCATGTACGAGCGGGTCACACCCAGCGGTGCGGGCGCCGAAGCGCGGGCCGTGCTCATGGGCCTGTACGGCACCCGCCGCCGGGCCGCCGCCCTCCTCGGCACCACCCCGGCGCGGCTGCCGCACCAGCTGCTGGACGCGGTCGCCGCGCCGGTGCCGCCGGTCCGGGCCGGGGAGGGCAGGGAGCCCGCCCGGGTCGTGCTCCCGCCGGACCTCACCGCGCTCCCGGTGCCGGTCCTCACCGACGAGGACGCGGGCCCGTACCTGACACTCGGCGCGGTCCTCGCGACCGACCCGGAGACCGGCGTACGCAACCTCTCCATCCACCGGATGTGCGTGCAGGGCCCCGACCTGCTCACCCTCTGGATGGTGCCGGGGCGCGACCTGGAGGCGGCGTACCGGTCGGCGCTGCGGGCGGGCTGTCCACTGCCCGTCGCCATCCACCTGGGTCTCGGCCCCGCCGTGCTGCTCTCCTCCTGCTGCCCGACCTCCCTCGTTCCCACCGGGCTCGACGAGCTCGCGGTGGCGGGTGCGCTGGGCGGAGCGCCGGTGGAGCTCGCGCGGTGCCGCACCGTGGACGCGGAGTACGTCGCGGACGCCGAGTACGTCCTTGAAGGCGAGCTCCTGCCCGACCTGGCGCCGGAGAATCTGCGCGGGACCGCCGCCACCCCGGAGTTCCTCGGCTACCAGGGCCGGGCGCACCCCGCGCTGCCGACCGTCCGAATCACCGGGATCACCGCACGCGACGGCGCCATCCTCCAAGCCGTCTCGGGGCCCGGTCACGAACAGTCGGTGCTGCTCGGCTTCGGGATGGAGGCGGCGGTGCTGGGGCGGCTGCGGGAGTGGGACGCCCCGGTGAAGTCCGTGCACTGCCACACGGCGGGCGGCGGCCAGCTCATGGTGGTGCTCCAGTGGTTCCACAAGCGCTCGGCGGCCGACGACGAAGTGGTGCGCAAGGCCTCGGAGTCGGTCCTTGAGGAGTTCCGGATGGCCAAGATGGTTGTCTCGGTCGACGAGGACGTCGACCTGGAGTCCGACGAGGACCTGTGGTGGGCGATGACCACCCGGATGCAGGCGGACCGGGATGTCGTGGTGCTGCCGGACAGGGAGGGTTTTCCGCTCGACCCGACGCAGTCCACCGCCTACTCCCCGGCCCTCTCGGCGGACGGCCGCACGGCCAAGGTGGTCTTCGACTGCACCGTGCCGCACGCTCAGCGGGACCGTTTCCGCCGCCCCCGCTTCACCCCGGCGGATTCCGCGCGGCCGACGCGTCCCTGACCTCCCGCACGACGGCGGCCAGCAGCGCGACGCCTTCGGTGATGCGGGCGGTGGTCAGGGCCGCGTACCCGACCAGGAACGTTGGCTCGTCCGGCAACTCCCGTACGAAGTAGCCGGACGCGGGGTAGATCCGCACCCCGCGTCCGGCCGCGCGCCGGGCGATCTCGGCCTCCGTCGCGCCGCGCGTGCCGGTGAGCGTGACCAGGATGTGCAGGCCCGCCGCCTCGCCGGAGATGCGCACCTCGGAGCCGAAGTGTTCGAGCAGTACCTCGATGAGGCGGCTCCTGCGCTGCCGGTACAGCCGGGTCATCCGGCTGATGTGGCGGGTGTAGGCGCCGGTCGCGATGAAGTGGGCGAGCGCGTCCTGCTCGACGGTGGGCGTCAGCCGGTCGGTGATCCACTTGATGCCGAGGAAGGGCTGCACGAGGTGCGGCGGGAGGATCGCGTACCCGATCCGCAGCGCGGGGAAGAGCGTCTTGCTGAAACTGCCGACGTAGACGACGGTGTCCCGGTGCCGGGCGGCGGCCAGGGCGGGCAGGCGCTCGGCGGTGAAGGTGAACTCGTTGTGGTAGTCGTCCTCCAGGATCGTCGCGCCGCGTTCGTAGGCCCAATCGAGCAGGGCGCGCCGACGCTCCTCGGACATGATGAAACCGGTCGGGAACTGGTGCGACGGCGTGACGTACACCAGCCTGACCCGCGCCGGGTCGTGCCCCTGCGCCCGCACACACGCGTCGATGTCACCGACCCGCAGCCCCTGCTCGTCCACCGGTACGGGCACCACGGTGGCCTCGGAGCAGCCGAAGACCTGCCGCAGCACGGTGTGGCTCGGGTCCTCGATGACGACCACGTCACCCGGCTTCACCAGCATCCTGACGAGGATGTCCATGGCCTGGGTGGCGCCGCCGGTGACCATGATCCGGTCGGCGGACGCGTCCAGGGCGCGGCTCTGCCGCACCAGCGTGGCGATCTCCGTACGCAGCCTGGGAGAGCCCTCGGCCGGTCCATAGCCGAGCGCGGCGGCATCGGCCCTGCCGTACGCCTCCTGGAGCGACTGGAGCCAGCGCGCCACGGGGAAGTCGGCGAGCGCGGGCGTGCCGTGCCGGAAGTCGAGGGCGGTGCCCGGACGGTAGGTGGGCGCGGGCTCCCACGGCTGCCACAGGGAGTGGCCCTCGTCCGTCGACCTCGGCGGCTGCGGGGCGAGCGCCGCGGGCACCGTCCGCCGGACACCGGCCTTCGCCCCGCCCGCCAGCCCGGCGACCCGGGTTCCGGACCCGCGCCGGGCGGTGAGAATGCCGTGGGCCCGCAGCAGTTCATAGGCCCGAGTGACCACGGTCCGCGAGACCCCGAGCTGAAGGGCGAGCTCCCGGGACGCGGGCACGGCGTCCCCGGGCCGCAGCTGCCCCGACCGCACCAGCACCGTCACCTGATCGCACACCTGCTGCTGCAAGGACGCGCCACTCTCCCGATCCAGGACGATGAGCAGCTCCGACGACCCCACGTTGTCCCCCTCAGTCCCCCCGTCAGCGCTGACGAGTCTGCCACGATGCCGCGGGAGGCGGCCATCGAGGCCATGTCGGCACGCTTGGGCTGAGCGGCATGGTGGCGAATCGTCGTGCCGGGGGCCGGGCTAGTGTGGCGCGAATGCGTGTGATGAATGGCGGCGAAGGACAGAGTCGGGCGATGGGCGGGCGTGACCGGGAGGGTGTTCCCGGTGAGGTGCCGGTGGCGGACGGAGTCGTGGCCGGGGACGGTCCGGCGGAGCGGGTTCCCGGGCGGGTGGTGGTGCTCGGGACGAGCGGGGCGGGAAAGTCCACTCTCGGCGCGCCCCTCGCGGCCCTGATCGGTGCCGCCCACAGCGAGCTCGACCGGTTCCAGCACGGGCCCAACTGGACGCAGGCGACGCCCGAGGAGTTCCGGAAGAAGGTCCTGGCGGAGGCCGAGAGCCCGCGCTGGCTGTTCGACGGCAACTACATCGACCGCGTCGCCGCCGATGTGTGGCCGCGCGCCGACCTGATCGTCTGGCTCAACCCGCCGTTGCCGGTGATCCTGCGGCGGTTGTTCGTCCGCAGCCTGAAGCGGATCGTTCTGCGTACCGAGTTGTGGGGTGGAAACCGCGAGGGCTGGGGTGCGCTCTTCAGCCGTAACTCGGTCCTGCGGTGGGCCGTACGGTCCAACCGGCGGCATGTCGAGGAACTGCCGGGCAGGCTCGCGGAGCTTGAAGCGCAGGGTGTCGAGGTCGTACGGCTGCGCTCCGGTGCCGCTGCCCGCGCCTGGTCTCGCGCCATGGACGAGCGTGTGCGGGCTCGTGTGACGGAGGCTTTCACGCGGGTGGCAGCGCCTTCCGGGGAATCCGGGACGGTGCTCGACGCCGCGGACGTGCTGCCGAAGGACTGCGCGGACTGTCTCGCGGCCACCTTTCCCGACAGTCCTCAGATGGACTTGGTCGAGCGGGGCGGGGCGGCGACCGGGGCCGGGGCCGGGGCGGTGGCGCCGGTGTGGCGGGCCGCGGTGGACGGTCTCCTCGCGACCGGTGGTGGTGAAGCCGTGATCCGGGCCTCCACCCGTTGGGAGAGCGGCCACTCGGAGACCGGTGACGGAGCGGAGCCCGGAGCGCGTACCGCCCGGCAGTCGGTCGCGGAGGAGGCTGTCCCGGCGGACGGGGCGTCGCTGCGGCTCCGCTTCGTCTCCGGCAGTGGGCACGGCGTCCTCACGGTCGCGTACGCGCGGAGCGGCTGACCGGCGGGGGCCGGTCACCGGCTGTGAGTGATAATTGTGCAGGTAGGGATATGTTTTGCCTGCTGCCGACCGGCGGCGGTCACGGAGGGGCGTCATGGCGACGAGGCTCGCAGCACACACACCGGAGGGCGAACGCGCGGCGGTCATAGCCGAGCGCATAGCCCCGCTCCTGGCCGAGCGTGCCGCCCGGTACGACCGCGAGGCGGCCTTCCCGACGGAGAATCTGGACGACGCCCGTGACAGCGGCTTGTTGGGAGCGTGCGTCCCGAAGGAACTCGGTGGGCTCGGTGTCGAGCTCATGCGGGACCTGACCGTCGTCGTCAATCGGCTCGCCCACGGGGACGCCGGCACCGCGATCGGGCTGCACATGCAACTGGCCCGGGAGTGGTACTTCGCCCGACGGCTGCGGGAGAGCCGAAGTGCGGAGGAGCGCGAGCACCTGTCCGCGACGCTGCGGGCGATGGCCGACGGCAGCCTGATCGCCTGCGGGGCGACCTCCGAGGCGGGCGCCGACCACGATCACGTGCGGACCGAGGCCACCCCCGTTCCCGGCGGGTACCGGATCAACGGCAAGAAGATCTTCGTCACCCTCTCCGCCGCGGCCACCGACTTCTACCTCAGGCTGCGCGTTCCGGACCCCTCCGGCGGGTACCGGATGGCGTCCGCCCATGTGCCACGTGACACCCCGGGGCTGACCGTGGTCGCCGAATGGGACGCGCTCGGCATGCGGACCTCCGGCAGCAACGACGTCGTCCTGGAGGACGTCTTCGTGCCCACGTCGGCGGTGTCACCGCGCGGACCGTGGGGGGTGCGGCAGCCCTCGGCCATGATCGGGCGCACGGTGAGCAACCTCGCACTCCAAGGCGCCTACCTGGGCTGTGCCGAGGCGGCACGGGACCTGGCGGTCCGCCATGCCTCCAAGGCGCTCGGCAGGGATGCCGCCGCGCCCGGAACCGTACACGCCGTCGGTGAGATGGAGGTCAAGCTCGCCACGGCGCGTTCCGTCCTCGACTGTGCGCTCACGGCGACGGACGAGGCTCTCGCCGGCCGTGCCACCGCAGACGTCCCGCACGACCAGGGCCTGGAGCTCATGGTGGCCTTCCAGGCCGCCAAGACCCATGTGACGCGGGTCGCGCAGGAGATCGTGCACGACGCCATGACACTCGTGGGCGGGTCCGCGTACCTCGCCGCGCATCCGCTGGCACGCATCTCCCGGGATGTGCGCGCCGGAACGTTCATGCAGCCGCATGCGCCGCTCGAAGCCCTTGACCTCATAGGCCGCACCGCCGTCGCCGAGTTCAGCGCGCCGGACGTGGCCGCGGCCACCGGGCACACCGCCGCGGCACCTCGCGAAGCGCAGACGGCCCTCCGGTGAAGGGCGCCGACCTCCTCACACGGCGCGGACGCAATCTGCGCCGGAAGGTCTACGGGGCCTGGTTCGACCGCACGCACCACGTGCGGACCACGGAGGAATTCACCGGACCCGACCACCACGGCGACGCGCGGCGCTACGAGCCGTCCGAGAGCTGGCGCCTCACCCGTGTGCTCCGGCCGAGCGAGGTGACGCCGGAGGACGTGTTCGTCGACATCGGCGCGGGCAAGGGCCGTGTGCTGCTGGTGGCCGCGCGCAGATATCCCTTTCGCCGGGTGCTCGGGGTGGAGATCTCTCCGGAGATGGCGCAGGCCGGTCGGAACAACCTGGCCGCCGCGGGGCGGCCGGACATCCCGATCCACTGCACCGACGTGCGCACCTGGGACATTCCCGCGGACGCCACGGTGTTCTACCTCTTCAACCCCTTCGTGGGCGAGGTCTTCGACGCCTTCGTGGAGCAGCTGACCGCCTCGCAGCGCGCCACCCCCCGCACCCTGCGGATCGTCTACGCGAATCCGGTCATGCACTCCCGCCTGATCGCCGCGGGTTTCCAGGAGAAGCGGCGCATGCGCAAACTCGTCCTCTACTCCCGTACGACCGCGCCCGGCTGACCGGGTCTCACCGCTCGGGCGAGAGCGCACGCCGGTCGAGCTTGCCCCGCGAGGTCCGGGGCAGTGCGTCGTGGAGCGACACGCCACTGGGGACCATGTACGCGGGCAGATGTGCGCGGCAGTGCGCGAGGAGTTCCTGGGCACTGGCACCTGGCGCGCTCACATGGGCGACGATGCGGTGCCCGATCGGCGGCTGAGGCACCGCCACCACCGCGCACTCCACGACGGCGGGG
This sequence comes from Streptomyces sp. NPDC033165, assembly GCF_055577965.1. Lineage (NCBI taxonomy): Bacteria > Bacillati > Actinomycetota > Actinomycetes > Kitasatosporales > Streptomycetaceae > Streptomyces > Streptomyces sp. NPDC033165. The sequence continues at coordinate 142,051 of NZ_JBVIPK010000003.1, read as the reverse complement.
TGCCGTCCGAGCACGGCCTCGATCTCGCCCGGCTCGATCCGGTAGCCCCGGCTCTTGAGCTGCGCGTCGGCACGCCCGACGAAGTGGTGCAGCCCGTCGGCGCCCCGTACGACGAGGTCTCCGGTGCGGTAGGCCGGGGCGCCCGGACCGTCCTCGGGGGCGTACCCGAACGACGCGCGGGTACGGGCCTCGTCGCCCAGGTAGCCGAGCGTGACCGTGGGGCCGCTCACCCACAGCTCGCCCTGCTCGCCCGGGCGCGCGATCCGGCCGTCGTCGGTGACCACGAAGACGCGTACGCCCCTGATGGGCCGGCCGATCGGCAGCGGGCGGTCGCTGTCCGGGAGCGGGGAGGGCACGTCGTACGCCAGGCAGACGTTGGTCTCCGTGGGGCCGAAGAGATTGGCGAAGCGGACGTGCGGCAGCAGCTCCGTCAGGCGGCGCAGGTGCGGGAGGGGGAAGACCTCGCCCGCGAACAGCACGGTGCGCAGGCTCGGCAGGTCCTCTGCCACCAGTCCGCCGCGCAGGGCCAGAAGCACCAGCGCGGACGGCACCGAGTACCAGACGGTGACACGGTGTTGCCGGATCAGCGCCGCCGCCTGCGCGGGGTACACCGTGGCCGGGTACGGCACGAGCACCAGCGCCGCCCCGGCCATGGCCGCGCCGAAGAGATCGAGGACGGACAGGTCGAACTGGAGGGGCGCGTGCCCCGAGAGCCGGTCATCGGCGGTCAGCTCGTACGTCTCCACCGCCCACTCCACGAACGCCAGCGCGTTGCGGTGGGTGAGCATCACGCCCTTGGGGGTTCCGGTCGACCCGGAGGTGTACAGCACATAGGCCAGGTCGTCCCCGCCGATCTGGTACTCCGGACGACTCGATCCTGCCAGGGCGAGCGTTTCCTCCCCGATCACCTCGACCCCGTGCGGCCGGTCGGCTGCCGCCGGTTCCGCGTCCAGGCACAGAAAGGTGTCCACCCCGGGGGCGCCGTCGCGCAGCGTGGGCCACCAGGCGCTCATCGAGGTGCTGGTGAGCACCGTGCGGACGTCGGCGTCGTCGCAGATCAGTGCCGACCGGGCAGCCGGGGCGCGAGGGTCCAGGGGAACGTACGCCGCGCCCGCCTTGAGGATGCCGTACAGACCCACGAGCGCGTCGGCGGATTTCTCCAGGCAGAGACCGACCCGCTCGCCCCGCCGCACGCCCCGGGCGCTCAGCAGCCGGGCCACCTGATTGGCCCGGCGCTCCAGAGTCCCGTAGTCGAGCCGCACCTCGCCGTCGACGACCGCGAGGGCCGACGGCGCGCGGTCCGCCGCGGCGTCGAGCAGACCGGCGAGGTGGTGGGCGGTGGTCAAGGCTCCTCCGGTGTGGTGCGAAAGGCGGCGCGGCGGCTCGTCATGGCAGCCAGGAAGGGGCCGTTGAGCCCGCTCGAAGCCCACTGGGCCGCCCCCGCGACGGGCCGGGTGTCAGTCCTGGCCGCCGCCGGGCGCGGCAGCGGCCAGGCGTGCGACCTCGGCCGCCCCGGCCGGCCCGAAGCGTTCCAGCCGACCGCCGAAGGCGATCTCCCACGGCGTGTGGCAGGACAGCTCCTGGAAGCTGTCCCGTTCGATGACGTACTTGCGGTAGTGCTCGAAGTTCCCCGGATTCTCCAGCAGGTCGAAGAACTTGCTGTACCGCGCGTGGTTCTCGAAGAAGTCACCGGCGAGCATGTAGTGACCGGCGGCCATCGCGCTCTCGTGCGCCTTGTGAGCCTGGCCGTCCGCGCCGAGGTCGGCCCAACTGGCGGCGTGCGGGTCGTAGAAGAGCCGGATCATCCGGTGCACCAGGTCGTACGCGCCGTTGACGAGGCCGTAGGCGTTCACCAGTGCCGGGTGTTCGGCCGGGTTCTCGCCGGGTTCGGCGAAGCGCGCCAGCAGCGCCTCGCTGACCAGCGAAGCGGTCTTCATCGACAGGAACACCCCGCTGGAGAAGATGGGGTCGATGAATCCGCGGGCGTCGCCGATCATCGCGTAGTTCACGCCGTAGTGGTTGCGGACCTCGTAGGAGTAGTCACCCGCGACGAGCGTTCCCATCGCCTGCTGCGCACCGTCGATGAGACCGGCGACGAAGGGCGACTCGCGCAGTTCGTCGTGGTAGAGAGCGGTGGTGAAGTCCTCACCGCTGCCGCTGTAGCGCTTGCGGGCGTCGCGCAGGTACGAGTTCTGCATCACCACACCGGCGGTGACGCGGTCCCCGGACAGTGGGAAGACCCAGATCCAGCCCTTCTTCTCCTTGCCGATGTACACGATGACGGAGTTGCCCTCCTCCAGGCCACCGGTCATCTTCACCCCGGTCCAGTGCGACCACAGGGCGGTACGGTCGAGGGCCTCGCGAGGCGTGCGCCAGCCCATGCGGGAGCCGACCAGCGCGTCCCGGCCACTGGCGTCGATGAGGAACCGGGCGGAGTGGGTGTGCTTCGTCCCGTCCTCGGCCACGGCGGTGAGGTCGACCCGACTCGGGTCGTCGAGCCGGACCTCGCTCACCCGTGTGCGTTCGAGGACATGGGCGCCGAGGCGCCGGGCGTTGTCGAGCAGGATCTTGTCGAAGGCGGACCGGTCCACCTGGAACGAGAGGTAGCTCTCGTCCTCGATGACGTGGCTGAAGCACCACGTGGTCGAGGCGTTGCCCTCCTTGTCGACGAAGCGCACCCCCGGCTTGCGCACGAAGCGGGCCGCCATCTCGTCCCGCACACCGAGTTCGTCGAACAGCGTGTAGCAGAACGGCAGCAGTGATTCGCCGACGTGCTCGCGCGGGAAGGCCTCCTTCTCCAGCAGCAGCACCGAGAGACCGGCCCTGGCCAGGAGGGACGCGGCGGTGGAGCCCGCCGGGCCGCCGCCCACTATCGCCACGTCGTAGAAGTGGGGCTCAGCCACCGTAGGTCTCCGTCTCTCTTGCTTTCATGCTCGTTGCCGTCTCCGTCCCCGTGGCGGCCGCCGCGTTCCCCGCGCCGTGTCCGCCGGGGCCGGTGGCGTCGGGCCGCCAGTAGGTCGCGGTGACCGACAGGCGTGGTGCCGAGCCCTGCGCCGGCCGCTCCACGGCGTGCCACGAGCGTTCGGAGCGCGGCAGGACGGCACTGGCGCCCGCACGCGGCGCGTAGGCGGCCAGCGCCGGACCGCGCGGCTCGTCGAGGATCAGCAACCTCCCGCCGTCGCCCGGCTCCCACTCCTCGGTGAGGTAGAAGATCTGGGTGACGAGCTTGTCCGCCTTGTCCACGTGCGGCGCCAGCCAGTCGCCGTCCTGGTACTCCCACACGCTCAGCGTGAACTCCGCCCCGTCGAGCGGGGTGCGGCTGAGTCTCGCGAGCGCGTCGCGGTACTCCCGGCCACCCAGTACGGAGACCAGCTCCGCCCACCGTGCGTCGGGCAGCTCCTCCGGGGGCAGCGCGTCGAGCCTGCCGGTGCCGAACCGGTAGGTCTTCTCACGCTCGTTCTCGGCGCAGCGCTCCAGGCGGAAGCCGTGGAAGCTCCGGGCGAGGCCGGCGGCGAAGGAGGGGGTGAGGGTCTGCTCCAGATACGCGTGCGGCCACGGTGAGCTGTTCAGCCGCGCGGCGGCCAAGGCGTCGAGCAGGTGCTCACCGGGGCGGTTTTCGGGTTGGGTGGCCGTCATCGGGAGCCTTTGGGTGTCGGTCCGGGCACGAGGAAACCACGGAAGGTTCTCAGGAGGCGGGCCGCGCCGCGACGGCCTGCCGCGTGCGCTCGCCCGGCGGCACACCGAGATAGCCGAGGATCTGACGGATCGCGGCCGTGGCGTAGCTTCCGGAGGGAAGGAAGAAGCGCAGTTCCGCACGCAGACGCCCGGGGAACTCCTCGTCCGGTTCCGGGCCGCTCACCAGCACGCTGGTCTGTACGACGGTGGCCCGTCGCGAGGCGTGGGTCACCGGGCCGTCCGCGGCGAACTCGTACTTGGTGTACGGGAGCATGACGTTACGGCCCAGGACCCTCGCGGCGTCCTCGGGGCTCGGCGCGTAGCTGAACGGGACGCCCTCGACGCGTACGGGCACCGTGGCGGCACCGCAGACGTCCTCGACTGCCGAGGCCAGTTCGGCGTTCCACAGGTGTGAGGAGTGCGCCGCGAGGTAGAAGGCGGAGGTGCGCGGGTCGAGGCCGGTGAAGAACTCGGCGGCCGGGCCCTCCCACCGCTCGGCGGCGGGGCTCTCGGGCGCCCCCAGTCCGGCCAGCTCTCGCAGCGCCTCGTCCCAGCGTCCGTCGAGCATCGCCGCGCCGACCAGATGCGTACGCCGGGGACCGCCGGGGACGCCGAAGCGCTGGATGTCGTAGTAGTTGAGGACCAGTGCGGTCAGCTTGCGACGGCTGGTCAGCTGCTCCGCCGTGTCGGCGTCGAGATTGCGCACGATCAGGCGGAAGGCGTTGCCTTCGAGGTCTCCGACGCCCAGCGGCTCGGGACCGTGCCCGTAGGGGTGCAGGGTGAGCCAGCGGTCGGCCTCGGCGGCAACGGTCCAGCCTTCTTCGGTGAGGGACGGCACATCAGTGTTCGCGGGTATGCCGATCAGCTGCTCGGTGACGGCGTCCTCGTCCTTCAGCCCGCCGTAGGTGACCTCGCGGCTGCTCAGCCCGAGCGCCGCGGCGACGAGGCGCGACGCCTCCATGGTCGTGTAGCCGCACTTGCGCAGCATCAGGTAGCGCCAGGAGGCGGTCGCGGGCTCCCCGAGCCGGACGACCAGCGACTCGCGCACGAGGAAGTCGGTGGGGAGGTGCTTGACCACAGGCTCAAGTTCAGCCATTGCCTGTGTGTCCTCCGTGAGTGCGGTGCTCGTCCATGTGCCGACGGGCGGTTTTCCGGTACGTCATCGCCCTGACCTGCGCTTGAGCGGTGGCAACGCTCGCACGCACTCTCGGATTCTGTCAAAGTGCCCGAGCCCTCTCCGAGCCGGGTCGGCCAGGCCGCGGAGAACCCCGGGTGTGGGCCGGAGCCGCCCTCGCCGTAGGGTGCACCGGTGCGATCGCGTGGAAGCGAAGCGCTGGTCAGAGCGGTTGTGCGGGGAATATAGGGTGTCGCGGGGCGCACGGTGACGCCCCGGGGGCGCGCTGGCCCAGCCTGACCCGGACCGCAGCGAGGAGGGGCGATGTCGAAGCCTGATGTCAACGCACTGCTGGACGCACTGATGAGCGACCAGGAGTTGCAGAAGCAGTGGGAGTTGAATCCGCGACAGGTCGCGGGCGACTACGACCTCACGCCGCGTCAGCTGGACGCCCTGCTGGACGGGGACGTCGACGCCCTCATCGGTGAGGGCCTCGCTGAACGCCATGTGCAGCAGATGCGTGTGAGCTGGTGACCCGCCCTCTCTCGCTGTCGATCGGGGAAGGGCCCGGATGAGCAACGCGATCAACATGGATGCGATATCGGCCGCCCGCATGAGCGACGAGCCGTTTCCCTATGCGCTGTACGACGAGGCGTTCCACGACACCCGCCCGCTGATCGAGGGGTTTCCCACCGACGGCTTCGCGTGGCACTCGCAGCGCCGCATCCTGGAGACCCTCGGCAAGCGGGGCAGTGATGCCTGGTACCAGCACAGCGTCGCGACGCGCGCCCTGCTGGAACTCGGCGAGGAACGGCCCTACCGCCCCGAGGGCCTTGACGACATCTGGTCGGCCGTCGCGGAGGACCTGACCTCGGCGGAGTACCGGGAGCGGCTGACCGAGCTGACCGGCCACGACGTGCGAAAGCTCAAGATGCAGGCGCACTTCTGGCGGTTCGACGAGGGCGCCTTCTTCCAGCCGCACGTGGACAAGCCGCACAAGATGGTGACGCAGCTCTTCTACCTGACGGACCAGTGGTCCAAGGACATGGGCGGCTGCTTCCGCGTGCTCGGGTCGAACGACCCCGAAGACGTACGCGCCGAGATACCTCCCGTCCCGAACAACTCGATCGTCCTGCGGCGGACCGACAACGCGTGGCACTCCGTCTCGCCGGTCCCGCGCGGCAGCGGCCGCTCGCGCACCCTCCTCCAGGTGTGGTTCTGGGACGACAACCAGTGATCACCGAGAAACCCTCGCGCGCCGTCTGGTGCGCGGAGCCGCACGTGTACGAGGCCGCGGCGGCCGGCCCGGCGGGCGGACCGCTCCCGGTCCTCCTGCCGCGCGAGGCGCGCAGGGCCGCGCTCTGGCGCCGTGTCCTCGACGAGCAGTACGACGGGCCCGCCGCCACCGCACCCGGCAGGGTCGTGGCGGCGATGGGCGCCGAGGCGTCGGCCCCGGCACGGCTCTACGCCTCGGCCACCGGATCGGTGCTCCTGGAGGACACCGGCCTCGACGGCATCGTGCGCGAGGCACGGCGCCCGGGCCCCGCGCTCGTCGTCCTCGGCACCGCCGCGGCCATGCGCGTCGGCGCGCTCGCGCGCCTCGTCGCCGCCGCGCGCGAGGCGGGCCGCCCCCTCGGTCTGCTCACCGGCCGTGACCCCGCGGGCCTCTCCTTCTCCGTGGCCAAGGCGCTGCTCGCCCCCCGCGCTTCGCTGGGCGGCCTGGACCGCTTCGACGCCCCCTCGCACCACGCGGACGAGAACACCACCGCCCCGCCGCCGACGCTGGTGCGCGAGCTGGTGCGCCCGGCGCTGGTCAAGCTGCTGCGCACCCATGGCGAGGGCGGCCACGCGAAACTGCCCGGCGCGGTGGTGTGCGGTGTGCTCGATGACGCCGAGTTCCCCGAGCACCCGGACCTCGGGTGCGGCAGGGAGCCCCGTCGCTGCAAGCGGGCCGGCGGGCGCCTGGTGGTGGGAGCGGACGAGATCGCCTCGCCGGTCGTGGCCTTCGTCTGCTGCAACGGTTTCAACGTCGCGGGTGAGCTGTACCCCTCGGACGTGTCGGTCGCGCTCGGTCTTGTGGACGGATGGGCGGGCGCGGTGATCGCCCCGATCCGCCCGCTGATCGCGCCGGACGCGGTGGTGGAGCCCCTGCGCGACGGCCTCGCCCACGGTGAGCCGCTCGGTGCGCTGACGGCCCGCCTCAACCAGGTCTGCGCCGAACTCGGGCAGCCGGACGCCTTCGTCCTGCACGGCGATCCGCACCTGACGGTGACGGGCGAGCCGGGCACCGTCCCGCTCCCCGCCGACTCCGGGCCCGCACCGGCCCCCGACAGGATCACGGTGACCGGCGGCCCAGCGGCGACCCCGGCCGCGGCGGACGACGACCTCGCCGCCGCCGAGGACTGGCTCGTGCGCCTGCTGCGCCGCCTCGAACGCGCGGGCAGGCTGCGCCGTGCTCTCGGCTCCTGGCTCTCCGGGCGCCCCGAGGACGCCGAGGAGGCCGCCCGGGTGACCCGTCGGCTCGACAGCCTGGAGCGCCACGCCCTCAACGCCCTGAAGTGGGCCCAGTCGAGACCCACCGGGCCCTCGCGCGAGGCGCTGCTGCGCAGCGTCGCGCTCGTACGGCTCTCGCTCGGGCAGACCGACCGGACCCTGGTGCGCCTGCTTCTGGACGCCCGGGCCTCGGTGGACCCCTTCGACCTCGGCTACTACGACCTCAGGCTGACCGGCACCGCACAGGGCCCCGACTGCTCTCGCTGCGGGAGCCCCACCGAGGTGCAGACCTTCGCGGGCGCCGGCGCGGGCGGTGACCGGCACCGCGCGCACTCCTGCCTCGTCTGCGGGCCGCTCTCGGCGAGCCGGCTCGGCGCACCGGAGCTGACGGCCTACGCGATGGACCCCCGCGTCCGCGTGGGGGAGCGGGTCGAACTGCGGGTGCACCTGCGGGTGCCGGAGCAGACCCGGCGCGTCGTGCCGGCCGTCCAGCTCTACACCCGGATCTTCGACAAGGCCAACGACCTGTGCCTGTTCGAGCGCGCCGAGAGCCTTCCGGCCCGCACCACCGATGTCGAGGTGGCGTTCACCGTGCCCGAGGGCTGCGGCATGGACCTGCACAGCGCGCGGTTCGCGGTGACCGGCGGCCTCGACTTCGCCTACGCCCGAGTCCGCTTCGCCGTGCTCCCCGCCAGGAAGTCCTGATGAGTACCACGACCAACGAGGCGACGCGCAGCGTCGGCGACGGCACCCGGGAGACGGCGGCGTTCCTCGGCGCCCCCGGCGAGGCCGTGTTCGCCTGCCTCCACGAGCCCAGCGGACCGCCTACGGCCCTCGTCGTGGTGTGCTCCTCGATCGGGGCCGAGTGGAAGCACAACTACCGCCGTGAGGTCCTGCTCGGGCGTGCCCTCGCCCGCGTCGGCGTCGCGACCGTGCGCTTCCACTACACCGGTGTGGGCAACAGCGACGACGGGACTGCCGACTTCGACCGGATGGTGCTCGACGCCGCGCTCACGGAGCGGTGGGCGCTGGAGCGGTGCGGCACGGTCCCGGTCGCCTACTTCGGCGCGAAGTTCGGTGCTCTGGTCGCTGCTGCGGCGGCGGCCCGGCGCCCCGGGGCGCCGCTCGCCGCCTGGGGAGCCGCGCTCGACGGTGCCTCGTACTTCCGCGAGCTGTTCCGCGTCGAGCGGGTCGGCCGGGTCGCGGCCGCGGGCTCGCGACTGGACGGCGAGGCACTCGGCCCGCGCGAGTCCCTGGAACGCGGACTCCCCGCCGACCTGCTGGGCTACACCGTCGAGCCGGCCTTCTACGACTCCGCGCTGACCCGCTCGCTGGAACGGGAACTGGCCGCCGCTCCCCGCGTCGCGCGCCTGTTCGAGATCGGCGAGCCGAGAGCGGCACTGGCCGATGTCGCGGCGCGGCTGGCCGCTCACGAGGTGCGCGTGGAGATCGGCACCGTACCCGCGCAGCAGAACTGGTGGCTGCACGACAAGGACTGGACGGCGGACGAGCGGCGGGACTCCGTCATCGGCCTGATCGAGGAGACGTTGCAATGGCTGCTCTCGGAACTACCGGCACCGAGCACGAGGCACCCCTCTTCCTCCCGGCCGGGGACCAATCGCTCTTCGGCGTGATCTCCTCGCCGCCCGCCCCCGACGGCACCGGCGTGCTGCTGCTCTCCGGCGGGGTCTATGTGCTCAACACGAACAAGAACCGCATGTACGTCCGGCTCTCCCGCGCCCTGACCGCGCGCGGGGCCCGCGTGCTGCGCCTCGACTACCGCGGCGTCGGCGAGAGCACCGGCATGATCGGCGACTACGCCCTCGACGACCCCAGCCCACAGGACGTGCGTGCGGGGATCGACGCGCTCCTGGCGGCGGGCGCTCGGCGGATCGCGGTGGTCGGTTCCTGCTACGGCGCACGCGCCGCGATGCACGAGGCCGCCGCCGACCCTTCCCTGTACGCCACCGTCCTGCTCGCCCCACCGGTCGGTGACACCGGGCGGGGCGCCGTCGCCCGGCCCGGCGACGTAGGACCGGTCTTCCTCGACAGAGTCACGACGCTCCGGAACCGCGCCGTCCCGACGCTGTTCGTCTACGGCGAACAGGACCCCTACTACGCGGACTTCGCCGCCTGCGCGAGCGGGCCGTTGCGGCCGCTGCTCGCCGAGGGCTCGTCCCTGAGCGTGCGGGTGCTGCCCGGGCAGATGCACGGCCTGCAACGGGTGGCGACGCAGGACGCCTTCGTGGCGGCCGCCCTCGACTTCCTGACCGCGATACCCGCCGGAGCCGCGCGATGACCGCCGCGACCACCTTGCTGAGCCCTTCCTGGGCGCGCCGCGAGGCGCACCACGAGCCCTACCGCTGGCTGGCCACCGAGCCGGGCGACCTGTTCGCGCCCGGCGTCGCCGAGGACCTGGCGGCGTGCTTCCCCGAGGACGGCTACGTCCGCCTGGACACCAGCGATCGCGAGAGCGGCAAGCGTTACCGCAACCGTTCGCGAGCCGTCGCCTCCTCCCCGCAGGACGGCGACGACGCCGGACTCCCCGAGCCGTGGCGCAGACTCGTCGACGAGCTGAGGACCGGCGACTACCGGACGCAGGTGGCCCGGGTCCTGGGCCAGGAGCCCGCGAGCGGCCTGGAGATCCGTCTGGTGCGGCACAGCGGCGGAGACTGGCTGGGACCGCACACCGACCGGGCGGACAAGCTGTTCAGCCACATCGTGTACTTCAATCCCGGGTGGCGTGCGGAGTGGGGCGGCTGTCTGGAGATCCTCCCCGGCGAGCACGACCCGGCCGTCGCGCGCGTCGTGCCGTGCCTCGGCGCCTCGGCGCTCCTGTGCCCGGCACCGAACTCCTGGCACCAGGTCACGGCGGTGGCCCCCGGGGCGGAGCGTGAACGGCGGTCCCTGCTCGTCCACGGTCTGCGCTGAGCGCACGGTCCACCGGCGACGCCCCCCCCCGGGCCCGGCGCCCGCTCGATCCCCATGGAAGGAACACCCCGCGTGAAGGTCCTGGTCTGCTGGCCACCGCACGTCCCCAGCTACTTCAACGCCGGCCACCACTTGCCGGTCTTCTCCCTTGCCGCCTACCTGCGCGCCGCGGGCCACGAGGTGGACGCGCTGGACGCCGGTGCGCTCAACCACACCTGGAAGGAGTTCGCCGACACCCTTTACCAGGGCGCCTACGAGGCGGTCGTCCTGGTGAACGACTTCGACGTGGTCGAGGGCGTCCGGCGAGCAGCCGACTACGCGCGTGCCCTGGCACCGGCCGCCGGACTGGTGACGGTCGGGCGGCTCAGCCACCAGAACAGCGGCTTCTTCCAGTCGCTCGATCTCGACGCCGTCGCGGTCGGCGGCGACTACGAACCGGCGGTCACCGAGGCGCTGGAATGGATGGCCCGGGGGCGCCCCGAGGACCCCGACCTGGCGGGCGTCGCGGTGCGCACGGCCGACGGCTGGGTCGCCCCGAAGAGGCCCGGCACCAGGCTCCCGGTCGAGGAGTGGGTGCTGCCGGACGTACGCGAGATCCCGTACACGCACTACGAGAACCTGTACAGCAACGACCAGAACAAGTTCTGCGGCATCCCGCAGCGGCGCGAGCTGGTGGTGCCGGTCGCGCGCGGCTGCCCGGTCGGCTGCGACTTCTGCGACGTGCCCGCCATGCAGGGCCTGAGCGAGCGGCGGATGCCGGTGGCGCGGGTCATGGACTACATACGGCGGAGCTTCGAGGAGCACCCCTTCGAGTACGTGGCCTTCTACGCGCCGACCTTCACACTCCGGCGCCCGTGGATCGTCGAGCTGTGCGAGGCGATGGCCGCCGAACCGCGCGAGTACCAGTGGAAGTGCGCGACCACCATGCACCACCTCGACGAGGAACTGATCGCGAGGATGGGGCGCTCGGGCTGCGTACGTATCAGCGTCGGCGTGGAGACCTTCCAGCCGGAGGCCGAGACCGGCCTGCCCCGGATCAAGCGCGACGCGCGGCGGCGCTTCGACGATCTGGTCAGGTGGTGTCACCAGGCCGGTGTCGAACTGAACTGTTTCGTCATCGTCGGGCTGCCGGGCACCACCCCGGACGGCGCCCGGCACACCATCGAGCTGATCAACGAAGCCGGGGCGCGGGCCAGGCCCACGCTCTACACGCCGTACCACCTGATGCGACCGGACATGACCGAGCGTGAGTTGAGCGGCTTCAACCGGCACACCTTCATCCCCGGCGACCCGGCCGCCGACCCGCGGCAGGACCCGCTGGAGTTCCTCGACGTGGTCTTCGGCGGCGACGGGTACACCACGCCCGTCACTGAGCGCATCCCGCGAGCCGAACCGGCCCCGGTACGTCCGTGACCCGCCGGACGCACCCCCCAGCCCGGCGGTAGCTGCCTGCCCGCCGAACCCGCACGCCGCACCCGGCGTGGTGTGACGAACGGAGCGACGACCTTGGACTTCTCCTGGACCGCGGAGCAGCTGGAACTGCGCGCCTCCGCCGAGCGGTTCGCCCGGGAGCGACTCGACGGAGACGATCTGTCCGAACGGGAGCGGGAGGAGCGCCTCAGCCCCGAAGCGTGGCGGAGCTGCGCCGAGTTCGGCGTGCTCGGCCTTCCTGTGCCCCCCGAACTGGGCGGCCAGGGCGCCTCCCTGCTCGACACGGTGGTGGTCCTCGAAGCACTCGGGTACGGATGCCGGGACAACGGTCTGCTCTTCTCGGTGGGAGCGCACCTGTGGTCCTGCGTGCTTCCTCTCCTGCGCTTCGGCACGCCGGAGCAGAAGGAGCGCTACCTGCCCTCGTTGTGCGACGGCTCGCGGATCGGCGTCCAGGCCGTCACGGAGACGTCCTCCGGTTCCGACGCGCTGGCCGTGCGGACCACGGCGACGCCCACACCGGACGGCCACTACGTGCTCGACGGCGTGAAGACGTTCATCACCAACGCTCCCGTCGCCGACCTCTTCATCGTCCTGGCCGCCGTCCCCGGCACGCCGCAGAAGTCGGGCCTGTGCGCCTTTCTCGTCGAGCGGGACACACCCGGAGTGCATGTCGCCGCGCCGTTCGGGAAGATGGGCCTGCGCACCTCGCCGCTCAGCGAGGTCTCCTTCGACGGCTGCCGGGTCCCCGCCGAGGCGATGCTCGGAGTGCGGGGCAGCGGCATGTCGGTGTTCACCACGACCATCGAGTGGGAGCGGTCGTTCATCCTCGCCCCGGCTCTCGGCACCATGCGCCGTCAGGTCGAGGAGTGCGTCGAGCACGCGCGTACGCACCAGAGGTTCGGGCAGCCGATCGGCCGCAACCAGGCGGTGTCGCACCGCATCGCCGACATGTCCGTGCGCCTGGAGGCGGCCCGGCTGCTGCTGTACCGGCTGGCCTGGCTCAAGGACCAGGGCAGACGCACCACGTCGGAGTCGGCCATGGTAAAACTCTTCGTCAGTGAGTCCTTCGTACAGTCCGGCATGGCCGCGCTCGAAACCTTCGGGGCGTCCGGCTACATGACGGGCAGTCCACAGGAGCGGGACCTGCGGGATGCGCTCGCCGGAAAGATCTACTCCGGGACCACGGACATCCAGCACAACATCATCGCCGGAATGCTCGGCATGTGAGCCCGTTCACTCGTGGAAGCGATCGAGAAGATCGAGAAAGGCGGAGGAGCCTCTTGTCCGGCAACATAGCGCGCGAGACGGCGCAGTTCATCGTCAAGGAAGTCGGCTGGGAGGGGGACGCGGCGGAACTGACCGACGACTATCCGCTCATCGACGCCGGAGTCCTGGACTCCCTCGGGCTCCTGACGGTCGTCGCGCACCTGGAGTCGAGGTACGGCATCGTGGTCGACGACATGGAGATCGGGCCGGTGCACTTCGGCACGCTGGGCGGCATCGAGCAGTACGTCACGGGCAAGCAGGGCGCTGCCGCCTGACGCCCCCCGCCGCAACGCCGGGCGCCCCGCCGCACTTCCGCGGCGGGGCGCCCGGCGTCCGCGCGTCCGAAGGGTGCCGGGCCCGGAGCCCGCGGCACCCGTTTCAGGCCGGTCAGGGGCACCCGGTCAGCTGCCGGAAGCGGTCGGCGGCGGCCTTCACGCGCTCGGCGTGGTGATACGTGGACTCGTACCACAGGCCACCGGTGAGCGAGCCTTCTTCCATACGCAGGTCGAGGAAGAGCGTCCGGGCGCTTCCTCGCGCCGCCTGTCGCGAGGCGTAGGCCAACGGGGGGAAGGTGCGCGGGTACTCGTGCAGCCGGGCATCGAGGCCGTCGAACGGGACGCGTTCCACGGGCGGGTCCAGGACCAGCCCGGTGATGCCGTTGAGACGGAACTCCACGTGCGCGAGGCAGGACCGGAAGAAGGCGTCGTCGCCCTCACGGCCGAGCACCGGGGCGACCCTCGCTCCGTACGGGAGATCGGCGGTGCCCGCCGCGGCGCGCACGCCCGTGTGCACCTGCCGCAGGAACTCGGCCGGGTCCCGGACGCCGAGGTCGAAGGGGATCTCCACGGGAGCGCTGAACAGCCCGAGAGCGGTGGTGCTGGAAGGTTCGTCACGGCCGTGCGCGATCGTGGTGCCCACCAGGCGTTCCCTGTCGTAGACCTCTCCGACCGCGCGCGTGAGGGCGGCGAGCAGCAGGGAGTACGGGGTCACGCGCGCGGTCCGGGCGGCCCGCCGGAGGCTCGCGACGCCGTCGGGGCCGAAGGCCATCGGCACGAGGACGTAGTCCCCGGCGAGGGGCGGCTCGCCCATCCCGTCGCCCTCCAGCGGTTCGGCGGCTCCGTGCTCGCGGAGTACCCGCACCAGCTCGGCCGTACGGTGCTCCTTCGCGGCGAGGACGGCCGGGTCCCGCTCGCGCCGGATGAACGCGGCGTACGAGAACTCCGTCGGCGCCGCAGGCGTGCGGTCGTTGCCCGCACGGCGGTTGTAGGCCTCGGTGAGGTGGCGTATCAGAAGCTTGCCGCTGGCCCCGTCGAAGACCAGGTGATGGAACGCGAGGACGAGGACGTGCTCGTCGGGAGAGAAGGCCAGCAGGGTGAACACGGCCAGCGGGCCCGCGAGGTCGAAGGGGCGCGAGGTGATCTCGCCGACCGCGTCCTGCGGTGAACGCCCGGTCATGTCGATGACGTGGAGCGGAAGATGGCCGGGGGCCACCCGTTGCAGGGGCCGCGGGTCGTCCAGCGGCCGCGCGGTGGCGGGAACGAGCGAGAGCCGCAGTGCGTCGTGCAGGGACGTGACCTCGGCGACCGCCTCCCGGAGGGCGCCGACGTCCAGGGGGCCGCGCAGGTGGACGGTCTCCGTCAGCTCCATGGAGTAGGAGTCCGGGGCGTAGCAGCGGGTCCACTCCCAGCACCAGTCCTGCCGGGAGGACAAGGGAATGAGCCCGGCATCCGGCGCTGCTGTCCCAGGCATACTTCTCGCTCTCCTCGGTGTGCACGACGAGGCTCTCGGCGCCCCGAATGATCGCGATGAAGGGTACGGGGAAGACGGGGGGCGGCTCCGCGCGGGTGCGGGCAGCGGCCCCGTGCGGCGTGTTTTGACAGTCGATAATCCGTACGAATAGCATCTCCCGGGCTCTCAACAGTGCCGTTTTTCACCCAGATGAGGCAGGTTTCGGATGTGCCACGGGTCGAGCGCCTCCTGATGACCTCTTCCTATGTCCCCGTCACCACCGTCGGGGCCTCGGGTCTCCGCGTCTCCCGCATCGGCGTGGGCTGCTCGCGGTTCGGCACGGACCTTTCCGAGGACGACGCGAGGGCGATCACCGACGCGGCCTTCGACGCCGGGATCACCTTCTTCGACACCGCCGACTCGTACGGCGGGGGCGCGAGCGAGCGCGTTCTCGGCAGAGCCCTGGCCGGCCGTCGCGACGAGAGCGTCGTCGCCACCAAGTTCCGGCACGCGGGGCCCGTGCCCGGCGCCGGACGCAAGAGCATCCGTGTCGCTGTGGACAACAGCCTGCGCCGCCTCGGTCGTGAGTACATCGACCTCTACCAGGTGCACGCCCCCGACCCGGCCACGCCGGTGGAGGAAACCCTCGACGCCCTCCAGGAACTGGTGCGGCAGGGGAAGATCCTCTACTACGGCCTGTGCAACGTCCGCTCCTGGCAGGTCGTCGAGGCGCAACTCCTGGCCAGGGCCATGGGCGGGCCGCCCCTCACCGCCGTCCAGGCGCAGCTCAACCTCGTGGAGCGGGCACGCCTGGACGACCTCGGCCAGGTCGCGAAGCGTTACGGTGTGGGGCTGTTGGCCGCGTCCCCGCTCGCCCGGGGGCTCCTCGGCGGTTCCTACGACCGGGACACCCCGCCACCACGCGCCCACCCCCTCCTTACCCGCAAGGGGGTGGGGTACTGGGGCACGAGCGGCCTCGACACGCTGGAGCGGGTCCGGGAAGTCGCCGCGGCCCTGGGGCAGTCGCCCGCGCGTACCGCGTTGGGCGCCCTGCTCGCGCGGGCGGAGGGCGCCGTGGCACTCATCGGAGGCTCCTCGGCCGCACAGGTCGTCGACGCCGCCGGGGCCGACCCCGCCGTCCTGGCGGACTCCGATGTCCGCTACCTCTTCGGGCAGAGCGACCGGCGCTGACCCGCCGGTGCCGACCGCCCCGCACGGCGCCGTGCGCACCGCCCAGACAGGACCCGAGGAGGACGGATGACCACCGCGACCGGCCGTCGGCGCACACCCCTTGCCGACGGCACTGGGGGCGGCGCGGCCCCGGCGCCGCGCAGAGTCCTCCTCCTCGGCTCACCGGGCTCCGGCAAGACGACCCTGGCGCGCACGCTCGGTGCGGCCACCGGTCTGCCCGTGCGTCACCTCGACGACGAGTACTGGGGTGCCGGGTGGACCCGGCCGTCGCACGAGGAGTGGCGCGCGCGGCTGGACGCCCTCACCGGGGCGGACCGGTGGATCATCGACGGCAACCACCTCAGGACGCTGGGGCAGCGCGCCCCGCACGCGGATCTGGTGGTCCTTCTCGACGTGCCCACACGTGTGTGTGTACGCCGGGTGCTGCTGCGTGCCGCCCGCATCCGGGGCGGCGCCTACGAGGCCCTGCCGCGCCGCGTGCGCGAGGAGGCCGAGGCCGGGCACCGGGTCAGGGCCACCAAGGACTTCCTGCCCCTGCTGCGCATGGTGCTCCGCTTCCGGCGGCGGGACTGGTGGCGGGGCATCGAGCTGGTCCAGGAGACGTCCGGCGCACGGACCGTGGTCGTGGCGGCGCCCGGCCTCCTGGGCACCCGCACGGCACGGATACGCCGACGGCTCGCACGCCGTGGAGTACCCGCCGATGTCGTCCCCCTGGGCACCGCCCCGGCGGAACTCGTACGCCTGACGTCCCCCGGTCCCGCCGGGCAGGCCGCAGGACACCTCGGCACAGAAGGAGAAAGCCGGTCATGAGGACAGGCACGGCGGCCGGTGGCCGGGGCGGGGGGCCGCGGGGCCGGCGCGCACAGGACGGGCCGGCCGTGAGGAACGCGCCCCTGCTCCCGGGCGACGTGGCCAACTTCAGGGACCTGGCCGGTACACCGGCGGCGGGGGGCCGTACCGTCCGTCCGCACCGCCTGCTGCGCTCTTCCGCCCTCGTCGCGCCCGCCCCGCACACCGCCGACGCGCTCGTCTCGCTGCTCGGCCCCGCCGTCTACGCGGACCTGCGCACGGACCGGGAGATCGACCGGGACGGGGCGCCGGAAGCGCTGGTGGAGCGCGGCTGGCGGTGGCTCCGCATCCCCGTACAGGATCTGCCGGACGACCGTACGCGGCGCGAGACGGCCGCGGACCGGTACCGGCGGTCCATGCCCGCCTGCCTGCGGGCCGCCGAGTCCGTCGCCGCCGAACTGGTGGGCGGGCCCGTCGTCGTGGCGTGCTCGCTCGGCAAGGACCGGACCGGAACGGTCGTCGCTCTGCTGCTGCGGTGGCTGGGGGTCTCCCCGGAGCACATCGCTTCGGATCACGAGCTGAGCAACGAGTGTCTGGCGCGGGACCGTGCTCTGCTGCCCCAGCGCTGGCGGGACGGGGGCGAGATCGGCCGGGTGCGGGGCGCCGACTGCCTGGCGGCCGTCGACCTCGCGGCCCCGCCCCGCCCCGGCGTCGGCGAGGAGCACGCCGCCCTGCGCAGCGCCCTCCTGAGGTGAGCGCGGGGGCGGCCGGCGGACCGATGGCCGTCAGTCGTCCCAGCGGCAGTGGCTCTCCCACCATGCCTCGGCGGCTCTCATCCGCGGTGCGAGGTCGGTCCCCAGCGGGGCTGAGACCAGGAGCCGCGCCACGTGATCGGCCACCGAGCGGGCCCCGTCGTGGACGCTGCCCGGTGCGGCCGTCGTCACGTAGTGGTCCGCGCCCTCCAGCGGACAGTGCTCGGGCAGCGCACGCAACGTCCCCCTGCGGGGCGTGAACCAGCAGAAGCCCGTGAGCCGTTCGGGCTCGGGTGTGAGCGACCGGGGGTCCGGGGGGAGTCCGGCCTGCCCGCGCAGGCCGGCCCCGTAGAGGCTGACGCCGTTCGCCCGCTCGTAGCACGGGGCGTGGCCGCTGCCGCCCGGCCTGGCGGCGATCTCGCAGAGGACCAGTTCGTCCTGCGGTGTGTGGAACACCTCGGCGTGGAAGGCGGTGACCTCACGGGGGCCGGGGAGAGCGGCGACCACCCGTGCGGCGAACTCCCGCACGCGCTCGCCGACATGATCGCCCCGGGGGAGCATCCAGCCCGTCATGTGCCGGGATTCGGTGACGACCGAGAGATTGGAATGTCCCATCCGCAGAGGGCGGCTCTGCACCACCTCGCCGTCCGCCATGAGCCCGTCGACCACATAGCAGTCCCCCCGCACCCACGCCTCGGCGAGCAGCGGGAGCCCGCCCCGGAACGGGGTGGTGTCCAGGTAGCGGTCGAGGGCGGCCCCGTCCGCCAGCACCCGGACGCCCACCGACCCCCCGCCGTCCAGCGGCTTGACGACCAGCGGGAAGCCGGTCTCCCCGGCGAAGCGGCGCAGCGACTCGGCGGAGTCGACGCGCCGCATCGGCGCGACAGGCAGCCCGGCGGCCGAGACCAGGCTCTTCATCAGGTACTTGTCGCGGTACGCCCGCGCGCTGTGCGTCGTCTGGCCGGGAAGACCCAGCCGCTCGCGCAGCCGGGCGGCGCGCAGCAGGTCCACCTCCGTGGTGCTGAGCACCCTGTCGAACGCGTGGCGCCCGGCGAGGTCGAGCGCGCGGCGCTCGACCTCCGGCCCGTCGTAGTCCTCGACGGACACGATCTCCGCGAAGCGGCCGGTGACCTCGGCCCGGTCCCTGCCCGCCAGCGCCGAGGACGCCGTCACGAGGACCAGCTCCGCGTCCGCGTCGGCGAGCCAGCCGGGAATCCGGTCCACGAGCGGCCGGCGGTTGAGGACGAGGAGGCTCACGAGGGCGCTCCCGCCGCGGCTTCGGCGGGCGAGGCGGCGAGCGCCGCCCGCAGAGCCGTCAGGAAGTCCTCGCAGACGTCCTTGCCCGCCACGGTGAAACGTACGCAGCCCTCCAGGGTGGAGACACCCGACAGGTCGCGGACGCGATAGCCCTCCTCCGAGAGGCGCGCGACGACCGCGGCCGCACGATCCGGGCCGCCCACCCTGACCGTGATGAAGTTGCCGCCCGACGGCAGGGGTTCGAGCCCCCACTCGCGCAACGTCCGTGCCGTCGCCTCCCTGTTCTCGCGTACTTCCCGCCAGATCGGCTCGTAGCGCGCGCCGTCCGCGAGGGCGGCGCGCGCTACGGCGAGGGAGGGACCGGAGACGGTCTCCTCCAGTCCGCCGACCGCGAGCCGGGCGACGAGATCCGGCTCACCGCAGGTGACGGCCACGCGTGCGCCCGCGAGCCCGTGGGACTTGGAGAGCGTCTGCACGACGAGGACTCCTTCGCCGCGCCTGCGCAGCAGGGCGTCCACCGGGCCGTCGAAGGCCTGGTAGCAGGCGTCGATGACGAGCAGGTGCCCGCGCTCCCGGGCCAGGGCCGCGAGGCGGTCGAGCGTCTCGTCCGGCAGGACCCAGCCCACCGGGCCGTTCGGGACGCTGACCGCGATCAACGCGCCCGTGGTCCGCTCGGCGGCGGCGCACAGCGCCTCGCCCTGCTCCGCAGGGTCACCGCGCTCGGTGACGACCCGCTGTACCGGGACGCCGCTGAGCGCCGCCTGGCGCTCCCACGCGTCGTAGTTCGGATACTGGAGCAGCAGGGTGCCGGGGCCTTCGCGGGTGGCCGCGTAGTACGAGCAGACGGCGCGCAGCGCCACGTCCGAGCCGGGAGTCAGCACGAACTCCTCGGGTGCGAGCCCGAGGCGTTCCCCCACCTCGACGACGGGGGGGCCGGACACGGGATACCTGCGCAGATCCTCCGGGGCGACGCGGGACAGCGCGTCCGCGAGGACGGCGCCGACATCGGGATGCGTCAACTCGTTGCTGCTCAGATTGGTCCGGGCATCGTGGGTGCGCCGACTGGTGATCGTCTCGTCCTCTCTCCATGGTGTCTACGCGCGCACACTACTTGTCCAGGCGAACTGGTGTGCCCATGCCTGGGGTAAAATCGCCCTGTTATGGGTGGGGGGCACCCCGCGTACACCGACCCGCCAGGGAGAGCATGTGAGCAGGGCTGTCGCGCCTCGAACACCGGCCGAGGGGCGAGCCCGGGGGACGGGAGCGTCGGACACCCTCCTGGTCCACGGCGGTCGACGGCTGCGCGGTGCGGTGGACACCGCGGGCTTCAAGCACTCCCTCGTCACCGTGGTCGCCGCCGCGGCCGCGGCCCGGGCCGAGGTGCGCGTGGCCAACTGCCCCGACCTCGCGGAGACCGAGGCGCTCGCCGGGCTGGTGTCCGGGCTGGGCGGCCGGGTCACACGCGGCCCGGGAACCCTCACCGTGGACGCGAGCGACCTCCAGGGCCACGCCATCGACGAGGAGACGGCGGGCAGCATCCACGGTTCGGTGTACCTGGCGCCCGCGCTGCTGGCCCGCCACGGCGCGGCGGTGATGGTGAACAGCGGGGGCTGCCGCCTGGGTGACGGCCCGGGAGGCCACCGGCCCATCGAGCAGTACGTGGACGTGTTCCGGCGCTTCGGGGCCCGTCTCACCGTCCGCACCGAGGAGCGCGTGGTCATCGAGGCCGACCGGCTGACCGGCTGCGAGATCGACCTGCTGGACTACACCGCGGACCGGTCCCTGCGCTCCGGCCCGCTCTACTCCGGTGCCTGCAAGACGGCTGTGCTCTGTGCCGCCGTCGCACACGGCACCAGTGTGCTGCACCACTTGTACCCGAAGCCCGACGTGACCGACCTGGTGAACGTCCTGCGGGCCCTCGGCGCAGATATCGAGACCTTCGGCGAAGGCTCCCTGATCGTGCGGGGCCGCGGGCCGGAGTCCCTGGACCGTCCCGCGACGCACACGCTGCTGCCCGACCTCATCGAGGTGGTGACGTGGATGTGTGCCGGTGCCCTGCTCGGCGAGGAGCCGATCCGGGTGCGCGGAGAACAGATGGGAGCGGCGCTGCGCGCGCTCAGGCCCGAGACGGAGGTGCTGGAGCGGTTCGGCGTACGCCTCGACCAGGGGGACGCCGAGGTGGTGGTCCACCCGGCCCGCGAACTGCGGGGGACGGACGTCACCATCGCCTCGCACGGCGTGTTCAGCGACAGCCAGCCCTTCCTCGCTCTGCTCGCCACCCACGCCCGGGGCGCCTCCACCATCCGCGAGACCGTGTGGAACTCCCGCTTCGGGTATGTGGAGGGGCTGACCGCGATGGGGGCCGAGGTGCGGCGTGACGGGGCGTCCGTCACCGTGGAAGGCCTGCGCCCGCCCCGGCTGCCGGGACGATCGGTGCACGCCCCCGAGCTGCGCAGCGCGGCGATGCTGCTCCTCGCCGCTCTCGGAGTGCCGGGCACCACCGAGATCACCGGCACCCACCACCTCGCCCGGGGATACCCGGACCTGGTGGGCTCCCTGGGCGCGCTCGGCGCCCGTATCGAGCGGCTCTGACCGCAGCCGGAGCGACGTCTCGCGGAGGTGCGGCGGGCTCAGCGGAGTCCCGCCGCCCGTGCCAGGGACTCCTCCAGCGCCGAGGCGGCGGTCTCGTCCTCGACCGCCTCGATGCCGGTGAGCGGGGTGACCGTCACATATCCGGCCGCGAGCAGCCCCGCATCGGTCCTCGGGTCCACGACGGCCGCGGAGGCATCGGCCTCCAGGCGGACTTCGCCCGCCGCCCCGGGGTGTGCGCTGAGCCGTGCGCGGCCGCCGGCCGCCAGCCGCCCCCAGCGGACGCCGCGCAGGTCCTCGAAGGGCACATCGGGCACGTTGACGTTGAGGACGGTGCGCTTGCGGGCCGCCACGATCCATTCGGTGGCCAGACCGGCCACTCTGGCGGCGGTGTCGAGGTGCTCAGGGGCGGCGGAGTCCACGCTCACCGCCAGCCCGGACATTCCGAGCGTCGCCGCGGTGAGCGCGGCGCACACGGTTCCCGAGTGCAGGACCGCACGCCCCACGTTGGCACCGGCGTTGATCCCCGACACCACGCACCACGGCCTGGCGCCCGGGGGAGCGAGGCGGGCCACCAGGACCGCGAGAGCGGGTGTGCCGTCGATGCCCCGGACCGGAATCCCCGGCAGGCCGGGCAGCGTGAGCGTCTCGGTGGAGAGCACCCGGCCCGAGCCGTGGTCCATCGCGGAGCCCGCGCCGCTACGGTCCGTCAGCGGCGCGACGACGTCGGGCTCGTGCCCCGTGGCGGCGACGGCCGCGGCGAGCGCGCGGATGCCGGGGGAGTGCACGCCGTCGTCGTTCGTCACGAGGATTCTCATGGCGCGTTCACCGGGTCCGGGGCCGGGTTCCCGTCCGCGGCGGGGCCCCGTGTGGCCGCCAGCTCCGCGAAGGAGTCCACGTCGGGCGCGTCGAACGCGTCGGTGATCCACACGTCCGCGCCGCACCTGTCACGCACCAGCTCCACGATGCGCACCACTGTCAGTGAGTCGGCGCCGAGGTCGAAGAAGTCCCAGGCCGGGTCGAAATCGTCGAGGCGCAGTGCTTCCCGGACGATGTCGAGCACCTGGGCGTGGATGGTCCGGTCCATGGCTTTCCCTTCGGACGGCGCGTACCGGGCGGGTGCGGCGGGCGTATGGCGGCCGGTCAACGGACGTACTCGACGAGGGCGGCCGCCCACGAGCGCGGACTGGAGGCGAGCAGAAGGACGGGTTCCCCGGGGACGGCCTCCCCGCGCCGGGCGAGTTCGGCCAGGTTCACCAGGATGTCCGCGGAGAAGCAGTGCCCGAGGTCGGCCTGGGTCGGGCAGTGGGCACGTCGCGGATCGACCCCCGCGGCCAGGGCGAGGAAGGACCGTGACGCGTCCCCGTAGTTGCCCATGAGGATCTTGCCGACGTCCCGGCGTTCCAGCCCGAGCGGTTCCAGCGCCCGGC
Source organism: Streptomyces sp. NPDC033165 (assembly GCF_055577965.1). Taxonomy (NCBI): domain Bacteria; kingdom Bacillati; phylum Actinomycetota; class Actinomycetes; order Kitasatosporales; family Streptomycetaceae; genus Streptomyces; species Streptomyces sp. NPDC033165. The sequence goes on along the minus strand of NZ_JBVIPK010000003.1, from coordinate 119,405 downwards.
GGACGATCCCGCCCACAGCCCGGGTCGTGGCCCGCGCGACGGCCAGTTCCCTGGCCGAGGACTCGGTGTCCAACCGGACGCCGAGGGAGAGGGACCGCAGCCGGACGGCGGGCCCGTCCCCGACCGGTTCACGGCTCACCAGACAGGAGGCCGCACCGTCACTGAGGACCGTTGTCCCGCTGGGGAGATACCGCGTCCCCGTGCTCACCCGGTCCGCGGTCACCAGGAGGACGGAGGACGCCGTACCGGCACGTACCGCATCACGGGCCGCGGCCAGTCCCGGGCCCAGGTTCCCGCAGCCGGAACCGCCCACGATCACCCCCGGCAGGTCGGAGCGGCCGGTACCGGCCAGGAAGTCCCACAGGTCCATGGTGGGAGAGACGGCGGCGGGTGTGTCGGTGCAGAGCACGGCCGAGTCGACGGAGGCGTCGCCCGCGGCCGCGAGGGTCGCACGGGCACTCGCGGTCGCCAACTCGGGTACCGGCGAGGCGGACACCCGTACGTGCCGCAGTCCTTGCTCCCGCAGCCGTTCGGCGTGGTCGGCGACCGTCGCGTCGTCGAGTTCCGCCAACGGCACGCGTTCCCCGGCCGCATGGGCGAACCCGGACAGGTACACCGTGTCTGTGCCGTCGCTCATGGACCGGCCTTCCGTCTCGTGCGCGGATCGAGCCGCGTCGGGTTCCCGGGGCCGCCCTCCGCCGGGGGCGGGCGCCACTGTGAGGACACCGGTCCGACCGACCGTACGAGCGCCTTGCGGCCCTTGGTCCGTACCCGGGCGCGCTGCCGAGGAGGAGGCGCACAATGCGCGTCCCACCTGGGAGGATGCGCGCAATCCCGGCCGGGGACCAATGGTACGGTACGGTAAAATTATCGCTCCAGCGGTGCGGGGAGGGCAGGGGTGACGGGTACGACAGGCGTGCCGACAGCCGTCGAATTCCCGCCCTCGGGTCTCGTCACCGGCATCCTCCGGGCCGCCGTCTCCCGATACCCCGACCGGCCCGCGGTCACGGACGGCCGCGCGCGGTGGAGCTATGCGGATCTGCACCGACACAGCCTTCGCCTCGCGTCGTTGCTGCACGAACGCGGGGTCCGTCGAGGCGACCGGGTCGTCCTCGTCCTTCCGAACGGACCCGAGTTCGTCGCCCTCTTCTGGGCCGTCCTGCGGCTGGGCGCGGTCGTGGTCCCCGCCGCACCGGAAATGACGCCCCGCCAACTGGAACACCTGGGGCGCGACTGTTCCGCGACGCTGTGGGTCACCGCCTCGGACGCCCCGGGGCGGGCACCCGCCTCCGCGACGCTCGGCATCGACGTCGTGCGGGAGGCTCTGGCCGCGCAGGCCGACGACCGGGTCCGCGAACCGGCGCCCACCGGTTGCGGGTCCGGCGACACAGCCCTCCTGATCTACACCTCCGGAAGTACCGCCGCCCCCAAGGGTGTCCTCTGTCCCCACGAACGCGTCGTGTTCGCGGCGACGGCGATCTCCGCCCGCCTCGGCCTGCGGTCCACCGACGTCGTCTCCTGCCGGCTGCCCTTCTCCTTCGACTACGGCCTCTACCAGATCCTCCTGGCCGCCCTCGCGGGTGCGTGTCTCGCCGTGCCCCGGCAGCGCACCGAGGTCGAGACGCTCCGCGTCCTCAGGGACCTCGGTGTCACGGTGGTGCCGGTCGTGCCCACCTTGGCGGCCCTCCTCGCCCGCCTGGCGACACGTGATCCCCGCCCGACCTCGGTGCGCCGCTTCACCAACACCGGTGCCCACCTCACAGCCGAGCACTGCCGCCGCCTGCGCGAGGCGTTCCCGGGGGCCGACATCCTCTCCATGTACGGGATGACGGAGTGCAAGCGCATCACCGTCTCCGAGCCGGACGACGATCTGCGCCACCCGGGCACCGTCGGCACCGCCCTGCCCGGGACCGAGGTGACCGTCGTCGATGACGCGGGCAGACCGGTGCGTGCGGGGACGACCGGCGAGATCGTCGTGCGCGGGCCCCACGTGATGGCGGGTTACCACGCGGCGCCCGGGCCGACGGCCGAGCGCTTCCGGGCCGGGGCCGACGGGGAGACGGTGCTCCACACCGGGGACCACGGCCGGATGGACAGCGCGGGCAGGCTGTGGCTGGAGGGCCGCCGGGACGACATCTTCAAACGGCGGGGCGTGCGCATGTCCGTCGCCGAGATCGAGGCGGCGGCGCTGACGGTCCCGGGTGTCGAGGAGGCGGCCGCGGTTCCCGACGTGCCGGGCGCGGGACTCGTCCTCTGGTACACGGGGAAGGCCGCGCCCGAACTGCTGCCCCCGGCACTGGCCGAACGGCTCGATCCCGCCCGCCGCCCGGACCGCGCGTACCGGCTGGAGGAGCTGCCCCGGACCCGCCACGGGAAGACCGACCGCAGTCGGCTGGCGACGCTCCCCGGCGGCCCCGCCCCCTGCGACGACCAACCCACCGCTCCGTACGACGGCCGTCCCCGGCCGGAAGCACCGCACAGAGGTAAGCGATGACCCACTCATCCCCAGACACCGCGCACCCGGAAGAGCTGGAGGAACTTCTGCGCCCCTTGCTGCCGTTGCTTCCTCCCACCGAGCCGATCCGGCCCGACCTCGACCTCCAGGCGGCCGGGCTCGACTCGCTCGGCACGGTGGAGCTGCTCACCGGCGTCGAGGACCACTTCGGCATCGAGATCCCCGAGGAGATGCTGACCTTCGAGCTGTTCAGCACGCCCTCGGCGCTCTGGGACGCGGTGAGGACCCTGCGCTCGCGCGCGGACGGGCGGAGCTGTTCATGACGTCGCCGTCTGCGGGCCCGCCCGACGCGGGCGCTTCCGGTACGGCGGACGCGGAACCGGCCGGGCTCGACCCGCGTGAGCGGCGAGCCCTGCTCGACCTCGGCGCGCGCTTCGGCACCCCGCTGTACGTCCTGCGGCTCGACCGGGTGCGGGACGCCGCGGCGCGGCTGCGTGCCGCCCTGCCGGAGGAATCCCGGCTCTACTACTCGCTCAAGGCGAACCCCGACCCCCACGTCGTTGCTGTCCTGGCCCGGGCCGGGCTGGCCGCAGAGGTCAGCTCCACCGGTGAACTCGATGTCGCGCTGCGCGCCGGGTTCGCGCCCGAGGACTTCCTCTACACCGGTCCGGGGAAGACAGCGGCGGAGATTACGGCCGCCCTCGGCGCGGGTGTGCGGCTGTTCTCCGTGGAGTCGGTGGCCGACTACCGGCGCGTCGCACGGTTGTCGGCCGGAGCCGGCACGACAGCGCGGTGCCTGGTGCGACTGAACGCGGGCGGTGCCTCGGGTGCCGGTCTGCGGATGACGGGCAAGCCCTCGCAGTTCGGCATGGACGAGCGAGAGCTCGGAGAGCTGCTCGCCGCCCGGAGTGACCACCTGGAGATCGTGGGCACCCATCTGTTCGCGGGCACCAACATCGAGGGGGAGGCCGCACTCCTGGCGGAGTTCGCCGCCGCAGCCGAGGCGACCGCGTCGGCCCGGAAACGACTCGGCCTCACCGGCGGCATCGCCGACCTGGGCGGCGGCTTCGCCGCACCCTACGCCCGGCCGGGCTCCCCGGCCGGATATCCGTCGCTGCGCGTGGAGCTGGAGAAGGTCCTCGACCGTACGCTCCCGGGCTGGCGCGAGGGTTCCCCGGCCGTCGCCTTCGAGTCCGGCCGGGCACTGACGGGCGACAGCGGCACGCTCCTCAGCTCCGTCACCGACGTCAAGACCAGCCACGACACCGTCTACGTGGTGCTCGACGCCGGTACGAACGTGCTGGGCGGCATGGCAGGGCTCGGGCGTCTCATGACGGCCGGGGTGCGGGCCGAGCCGCTCGACGACGCGGAGCCGTCCAGCGAGGAGCGGCCGACCGTGCTGGTGGGTCCGCTGTGCACGCCGCTGGACGTGCTCGCGAGACGTAGCGTCATGAGGCCCCCTGCCGTGGACTCGCTGCTCGCGGTGCCCAACACCGGCGCGTACGGACTTCATGCGAGCCTGCTCGGTTTCCTCAGCCGCCCCCTGCCGGGCTGTGTCGTGCTCGACGGGGAGGACGTCGTGTCCGCCAGCAGGCTGGAGCTGGTGGCCCGGCCGCTGCCCGACCGCCAGGCCGAAGGGACCGGGGAGTGAACGGCGACGAGAACGCCGGGGCACCGGAAGCGGAGTGGGAGGACGCGGTGGCGACGGCCGCCTCGGTGCTGGCCGAGCATGCCGCTCGGGTGGACGGGGACGGCGTCTTTCCCTCCGAGAGCCTGGCCGCTCTGCGGGAGCTCGGCCTCATGGGTCTGCTGGTGCCCAGGGAGTACGGCGGTCTCGGTCTCGGGCTCGGCGCGTTCACCACGGCGGCGGGACAGCTCGCGGCCGGTTGCCTGTCCACCGCGCTGATCTGGGCGATGCACGGCCAGCAGGTGGATGCCGTGGTCCGGTACGGATCCGAGCGCCTGCGCCGTGAGGTGCTGCCCCGGGTGGCGGCCGGAGAGCTGTACCTCGCCTCCGTCACCACGGAGCGGGGCAAGGGCGGGGACCTCCTCACCGCGCGTTCCGCGCTGCGACAGGACGAGACCGGCATCCTCCTCGACCGGGACGCCCCGGTGGTGACCGGCGGCAACCAGGCCGACGCCTTCCTCGTCACCGCGCGTGTCTCCCCCGACGCGGCCCCCACGGAGAGCTCCCTGGTCTACGCCGACCGTTCGCTTCTGAACATCGACGAGGTCGGAAGCTGGAAGGCCATGGGCATGCGGGGCACCCGCAGTGTGGGCCTGCGTCTTACCGGCCGTGTGCCGGAGTGGGGTGTCATCGGGCCGCCGGGCCGGTTCCGCGAGGTCGCCACCGAGAGCCTGATCCCCCTGGGACACCTCGGGTGGAGCGCCTGCTGGCTCGGTGCGGCGCGAGGCGCCTTCAGCGAGGTGACGAAGCGCCTGCGGGCCCGGGACGAACTGATCCGGGTGGACATCCGGTCGGAGCTGGTCCAGGAGAGGATCGGACGGATCCGGGTGGACCTGGAACTGGTCGGCGCCTACCTGGAGCAGACCCGGATGGAGGTGGAGGCGGTCCGCGCCGCGGCGGGGACGCTGTCGCGACCAGCCACCCAGATCCGGCTCAACACGCTCAAACTGGCCGCCTCGGAGCTGAGTTTCCGCGCGGTGGACCGGCTGGTTCAGCTGTCGGGCCTCTCCGTCGGCTACCGGCAGGACTCGCCCGTGCCCCTGGAGCGCGTCTTCCGGGATCTGCGGTCGGCGGCACTCAACTACTCCAATGACCGGCTCTGGACGACCGTCGGCCTGCACAGTGTGCTGGACCACACGCCGCGTACCCCCCGTTTCGGCGAGCCCGGGGCCGGACCCGGACCCGGGTGATCGTTGATCGCTGCATGTCATAATGTCGTATCAATGTCGTGTTTCGGCCTCCCGGCCCCGCCACCTCGGGTACGGGGAGTGGCCCGTCGGACAGGCTCAGCCCTCTCCGGCCTCACGAACGATCAGGCGGTTGTGCGCGGCACGCTGCTGAAACCCTCACAGCAGGCACGATCGCCGGCCTCGGCGCGAGAAACGGAACACGAGTGCGGATCTATCTGGAAGTCGCCAAAAGCGAGTTCCGTCGCTACAGCACCTATCGGGCGGCGACAGCCGCGGGGGTTTTCACCAACACCGTGTGGGCTTTCGTCAAGGCCTACATCTTCCTCGCGGTGTGGGACGCACGGGGTGACATCGGCGGGTACGACGCCGTGGACGCCGTGACGTTCGCGTTTCTGTGCCAGGCGCTGGCGGCCCCGCTCTCCATGTTCGGCCTCGGCATGGACCTGCCCCAGCGCATCCGCACCGGGGACGTCGTCGTCGACCTGCTGCGCCCCGCCCACTTCCAGTTGTGGTGGTTCGCCACCGACATGGGGCGCTCGACGTTCCAACTTCTCTTCCGCGCCTTCCCGTTCCTGGCGGGCATCGTCTTCTTCGAGGTCCGTCTCCCCGGCGGCCCGGGGCAGTGGGGCCTCTTCCTCGTCTCGTTGCTCCTGGCCTTCGCGGTCAGCTTCGCCCTTCGCTACGTCGTCGCGCTGGCCGTGTGGTGGGTCATGGACTCACGCGGCCTGGAGACCCTGATGACACTCCTCACCCTGTTCTTCTCGGGCATGGTCGTGCCTCTCGTCATGCTGCCCGGGTGGTTCGGCACCCTCGCGTCCGCGCTTCCGTGGTCGGCGATGCTCCAGGTCCCGGCGGATGTGTTCCTCGGCACCCATCAAGGGGCGGAGGCGTTCGGAGCCCTGGGTTTCCAGGCTCTCTGGGCGGTCGCGATCCTGGCGGTCGGGGCCCTGATGACGCACCGTGTGCGGACCTCGATGGTGGTGCAGGGTGGTTGAGGCTCTGCGGGCCTACGGCCTGCTCGTGCGCATGTGGACCAGGGCCGCCTGGCAGTACCCTGCCTCGCTGATCCTGATGACGGTCTCCCAGGCGCTGATCACACTGATGGATCTGGCCATGGTCGGGGTCCTCTTCTCGCAGGTGGACGCCCTGGCCGGGTTCGGCCTGCGGGAGGTGCTGTTCCTCTACGGCACCGCCTACCTGGCCTTCGGGCTCGCCGACCTCGCCGTCGGCAATGTGGACCTGCTCGGATACCGCATCCGTATGGGCACCTTCGACTCGATGCTGGTCCGACCGGCGAGCACGCTGGTGCAGGTGGCGGCCGAGGACTTCAGCCCACGCAGGGTGGCGGTACTGCTCCAGGGCCTGGTGGTGCTCGGAGTGTCCCTGCCGATGGTGCCGGTGGACTGGGACGGGACCCGGGTGCTGGTCCTCGTCGGCATGGTCCTCTCCGGGGCCGTCATCTTCGGCGCCATCCGGGTCATCAGCGCGGCCCTGCTCTTCCTCATCAACGACGTGGCCGAGGTGATCAGCGCGTTCACCTACGGGGGGAACATGCTGACCCAGTACCCGCTGGCCGTGTACGGGCAGCAGGCGCTGCGCGTGCTCACCTGGGTGGTGCCGCTCGGTTTCGTGAACTGGTATCCGGCCCTGTACGTGCTGGACCGCCCCGACCCGCTGGGTCTGCCACCGGCGGTGCAGTTCGCCTCGCCCGTCGTGGCCCTGATCCTCGTCCTGCTGGCCCGGGCGGCCTGGCAGGGCGGGGTCCGCCGCTACCGATCCACTGGGAACTGACCATGAGCCTCATCGAAGTCACCGACGTCCGTAAGTCGTTCAGCGTTCGCAAAGGGGGGATGCTGCGAGGCAAGCGCACCACCGTGGACGCCGTGCACGGCATCTCGCTGCGTGTGGAGCAGGGCGAGACCGTGGGGTACATAGGTCCCAACGGCGCCGGCAAGTCGACGATGATCAAGATGCTGACGGGAATCCTCACCCCCACGTCCGGCACGGTGCAGGTCGCCGGTCTCGTACCCAGCCGCGAACGGGTCGCTCTGGCGCGGCGTATCGGCGTCGTCTTCGGCCAGCGCAGCACCCTGTGGTGGGACCTCCCGCTGGAGGACAGCTTCCGGCTCATCCACCACCTCTACCGCATCCCCGACGAGCGGTTCCGGGAGAACTTCGACCGGTACGTCGAACTGCTCGACATGGAGGGGTTCCTGCGGACGCCGGTGCGTCAGCTCTCCCTCGGGCAGCGGATGCGCGGCGAACTGACCGCGGCGCTGCTGCACGACCCGGAGATCCTCTTCCTGGACGAGCCCACCATCGGGCTCGACGCGGTCAGCAAGAGCACGGTGCGCGGTTTCCTGGAGGAACTGAACACCAGCCGGGGCACCACCATCATCCTGACGACGCACGACCTTGAGGACATCGAGCGACTGTGCGGGCGCATCGTCGTCGTGGACGACGGGCGCATCGGCTTCGACGGGTCCCTCGAAGGACTGCGCTCCCGGATGAACGCCGACCGCACCCTGGTCGTCGACCTGAAGGACCCGGTGGAGGCGCTGACCCTGCCGGGCGTCCGGGTCACGCGGGTCGAAGGCCCCCGCCAGTGGCTCGCCTTCCCCACCACGACGAGCGCCTCCGCCGTCATCGCTCAGGTGGCCTCGCAGGCCGACATCGTGGACCTCTCGCTGCGTGAGCCGGACATCGCGGACATCGTCCAGCAGGTTGTGTCAGCGGGCTGACGGTACCGGCAGGTCCCTGCGGCGGAGCTTGCCGCTCTCGTCGCGCGGCAGCGAGGGCACCACCTCGTACGAGGCCGGCACCTTCGCGGGAGACAGACGGCCACGGCAGTGCGCGTCGAGCACCGCGAGGTCCGGGCCCCGGGCCCCGGCGGACACCACCAGCGCGTGCGGCACCTCCCCCAGCAGGGCGTGCGGGCGGGGCACGACACAGGAGTCGGCGACCCCGGGCGCGGAGGCCAGGACCCCCTCGATCTCAGCCGGGTAGACGTTGGCCCCGCCCACGTTGATCATCTCCCCGGCCCTGCCCAGGACGTACAAGTAGCCGTCCTCGTCCAGGTAGCCCAGATCGCCGACGCTGCGGTACGTGTCCCGCCACACCGGCAGTTCCACGGGCGCGCTGAGATAGTCGGGGCCCTCGCCCGCACACCGGAAGAACAGCCGGCCGGGCTCACCGGGTGCGCACGGCTCGTCGTCCTCGCCCACCACGGCGATCGCCCCCGGCGCGGGCCGTCCCACGCTTCCGGGCCTGGCCAGCCAGTCGTCGCCGCGGATGTACACGAAGCCGAGCTGCTCCTGCGAGGAGTAGCTCTCGAAGACCCGCTCCGCCCCGAGAAGCCCGATCCAGGCCCGCTTCACCTCGGGAGGGCACGGGGCCGAGCCGTGATGCAGGGCGGTCACCGAGGAGAGGTCCCGGTCGCGCAGGCCCACCCGGGGATCGAGGAGCATCCGCATCATGGTCGGCACCAGCCGCATCACGTTGACCCGGTACCGCTCGACGGCCTCGACCGCCAAGGACGGCATGAACCGTGGCAGGAGCACCACGGTGTGCCCGAGCGCGAGTCCATGGTGCAGGGCGCCGAACCCGCTGTGGTGAAGGGGCGCCGCCACCAGCTGCACCTGGCCCGTGTCCAGGCCGACCGCCCGTTCGTGCGGGCTCGGCAGGTCGTCGGCGTCGAAGACCCACCCCCGGCGCCGGTGGATGATCCTCGGCCGCCCGGTGGTCCCCCCGGTCGCCGAGGCACTGCGCGGCTCCGCGTCCGGCTGCCCGGGAGACCGCGTGCTGCGGCCGTCGCCCCAGGCGGCCGGGGTGAGCCGGCCGTCGGCCGGGGCGTCCGCCGGGACGCCCACCAGGACGCGCGGCCGGACGGCGGCCGTCAGCGCCTCCGCCTCCTCGGCGCGCAGCCTCGGATCCAGGGGCACCACGGTGGCGCCGAGCTTCCAGGCCCCGAGGGTGGCGACGACGTGATCGAGGCCGTTGGGCAGGGCGATCATGACCGGGTCGCGGCCACGCACACCGTGCGCGCGCAGCACGGCCGCGCAGTGGTTCGCCCGCTCGTCGAGCTCCGCCCAGCCGACCGTGGTCGCGCGCCCGCGCCGGTCCAGCACCACCAGCGCCGCATCCTGCGGGCGGCTCGCCGCCGTCCCGGCCACGAGTTGGCAGACCGTCATGCGCCGCATGGCGCGACCTCCTTGTGTTTCCGGTTCACACCGGCCGGTGACCTCCGGCCGGTGACCTCCGGCCGAGCGAAGATTCTACGAACCACCGGGCCGACCGGATGGTGCCCGCCGGCCATCGGCCCCGTCCCGCTCAGCCCGTCCGGGGTGCGCCCGTGTCGCGTGCGAGGAAGAACAGCCGGGCCGTCTTGTGCTCCAGCCGGACCTCCTGGCCGGCGGTGAAACCGCCGCGTGCCAACCGGCGGTGCGACTTCTCGTTGCGTACGTCGGGCTCGGCGACGACTCGTAGACACGCCGGGTCGGCCCAGACGAAATCAAGCATGGCCGTCAGCAGCGCCCCGCCGAAGCCCTTCCGGGGCGCGCCCTCGGCGGGGGCGAACAGCAGGTGCATGCCGACGTCCCCGGGCCTGACCGGATAGTGCTCGCCCAGCGGGTCGTGTTCCGGCTCGTAGGTCTGGAGCAGCCCGACGGGACGTCCCTGGTGCTCCAGGAGGTAGGCGTGGTGGGTCTCCAGGCCGTCGACGTAGGCGTACACCTCACGCACCTGTTCCACGGTACGGCCGACCATTCCCCAGTAGCGGGCACGGTCGCTGTCGACCCAGGAGTGGACGACGGCCGCGTCCTCGCCGGGGTCCAGGGCCCGCACCGTGAAGGAGCCGATGCCGGGCACCTCGCAGGTGTGGAGCACGGGCGGGGCTGCTCCGCCGGGGCGGGGGGCCGGCACGTCGGGGCCGGGCCGCTCGCGGACGGTCACGGGTACCTCCTCCGTGAGCAGCCGCCAGTCGGTCACGACGGGTGCGAGCTCGCCGCGCGCCCACAGGCCGAGCTGATCGTGGTGATGGGGACTGGACGGCCGCCCCGAGGCGCCCAGCGGCACCACCCACCCGCTGTTGTCGCGGTCGGCGAGGTCCCAGACGTAGCGCGCCGCGGAGGCGCGCGCGCTGAGGTCGGTGAGGCCGGGCACGCTGGAGGAGGACATGACGCAGTCGTGGTCCCCGTGGACGGCGGGCCACTCGGTGTCCTGCGAGGGCACCGCCTCCCAGGGAGCGAGGCGGTGGGTGTCGCCCCAGGCCGCCGCCACTCCCGCGGCGGCCACCTCCTCCAGCGCCTCCCTGGTGTGCGTGGCGACGTCCACGGAGCCGGGCAGCACTCCGGGCGCCGTCAACCCCTCCAGGGCATGGCCGACACGGCCCAACGGGGACAGCCACGGCAGGAAGAGGGGCGGGTCGTCGGCGCGCGGGGTGAGGCCGGCGAGGGCCGGGTCGGCGGTCAGCCGCCGGGTGAGCGCGCCGCGCCAGGCGGCGAAGACGGCGGCGCCCCGTGAGTCGGCCGCCATGCGCCGGTCCCAGGAGGCGAGCTCCTCGCGCAGTGCGTTCGCCGCGGGCGACAGCCCGGTCAGGGGGAGGACCAGGCGCTCCAGCAGTACGGAGGCCGGGACCAGCAGGGTGTCCGTGTGCACGGCGGCCATCTCCCCGGCCGACCAGCGCGGACGGGAGTCGAGCAAGGCGGCTATCCGGCGGGCGCGGTGCGGGGCGGCGAACTCGACGCCGAGAGGCGAAGCCAGGCCCCGGGCGTTGGCCATCACCGCGCGCCCCTCGCTGAGCCCGGCCCGCGGCATGGGCTCCCAGGCGCCGGTCCAGGCGGCGGCCTCGTCCCAGGCGTCGACGACACGCACCCGGTTGGCGGCGGCCCGGACCGGCACCGTCCCTGCCACGCGGTGCAGCAGTCCCCCGGACGTGTCGGCCGCCATCACCACGTTCACCGGCTCCACCCAGTGGTCCAGGGCCCGGTCCACGTCCGCGACGGACCGGGACCGCAGAAGCGCGGGGAGGGCGTCGAAGCCGAGCGAACCGCGCACCCGGGCGGGCCACCGCAGGCTGACCGCCGTCCACCGGCCCCGCGCGCCCGGATCGCCCGCGTCACCGGGCTCTTCCTGTGCGGGCACGCCACCGAGCACGACCGGGCCGCGCGCGGTCTCCACCGTCTCCACCACCACCGGTTCCCGCCGGGCCACGTCGATGGTCTCCGTGCCCGACCGCGCCTGTTCCCAGCCGTCCGGCCCCCACGCCTCCACCCCGGCCCCGGCTCCGGGTGTGCGCCGCAGCCGCTCGCGGTAGAGGTCCTGATAGTCGGCCATGGAGTTGGTGATGGCCCAGGCGACGCTTCCGGCGTGACCGAAGTGAGCGATTCCCGGCACACCCGGGACGGCGAGTCCCAGTACGTCGAACTCGGGGCAGGAGAGACGTATCTGCTGGTACACGCCCGGTGCCTCGATGAACCGGTGCGGATCACCGCCGAGCAGCGGGAACCCGGACGTGGTGCGTTCGGGACCGAGCAGCCATCCGTTGCTTCCCGAGGAGCCCGGGCCGTCCGAGGCGAAACCGCGCACGGCATCGGCGCCCAGGACCTCGATGACACGGTCGCGCCAGAGCTTGGAGGGGAAGCCCGCGAAGAGCAGGTGGTGCGAGAGCCACAGGGCCAGCGGCGTCCACGGCTCCCATGCCGCCGCGGCGAGCTCCGTACGGGCGAACTCGGGTGCCAGACGCCGGGCTTCGGGCAGGGCCGAGTTGACGCCCTCGGTGTAGGCGCTCACCCAGGCCTTCGTGTCCGGCGAGAGGCTTTCGAAGCACCTGCGCGCGGTGTCCGCCAGGCCCGCGCGCCGGACGAGGGCGTCCCAGTGCACGTGCTCCTCACCGAGGAAGGCGGCGGAGGTGCCCAGCGCGCGGTGGCGTTCGACCTCGATCTGCCAGGCACGGTCCCGCGCGGTGACCGCACCCTGGGCATGCGCCAGGGCCGATGCGTCCGTCGCCCGCAGATGCGGAATGCCGTAGGCGTCTCGGTAGATGCGGGCGGTCAATCCGGGACTCCTCGCGCGGTGTGCCTGAGGTGGAGGGGACGAACCCCTGGTCGCGCGGGCTCCGGTGAGGAGCTGCCCGCCGGGCCGGCGGTCCGCCGCGCGCGGCCGCTTCCTGCCGGGAGACCGGAATCCGGTTTGCGAGGTTACCCTAACGTCGCGCGACTCGCGCGCCCCCCCACCTGCTCGTTTGTGCTGCGGCGAGGAGGTGCGGCGACGGTGCACCCTGGCCGGCCCCGCCGCGGATCAGGCGGGGCATGATGGCGGCCGCGGTGTCGCGGCGACTGCCGGTCCGGACGCGTCGCGTCGCGTGCCCCACGTCGAGGCGATGTCCGCCTTCCGCACGTGAGACACCCGCCACGCGCCGAGCCGGCCCGGGTACCGGCTTCGCCCACCCGTCTGTTCCATCCGCACGCCGAACCACCGGAGAACCGCATGCCCCACCCCGACACCGAAGCGGTGCACGACTTCGTCGCCGTCGGCCTGGGTCCGTACAACCTCGGGCTCGCCTGCCTGAGCGCCCCGGTCGAGGACCTCGACGGCGTCTTCCTGGAGGCCCGTGAGCAGTTCGACTGGCATCCCGGCATGCTGCTCGACTCCGCGACCCTCCAGACCCCTTTCATGGCCGACCTGGTGACGCTCGCCGACCCCACCTCGCCCTTCTCCTTCCTCAAGTACCTCAAGGACAAGGGACGCCTCTACCCCTTCTACATACGCGAGAGCTTCTACCCGCTGCGCGCCGAGTACAACGACTACTGCCGGTGGGCGGCGGGCCGGCTCCCCTCCGTCCGCTTCGGACAGCGCGTGGACCGGGTGGAGTACGACGAGGCGGCAGGTGTCTACGTCGTCAGCGCCACGCGGGTCGGCACGGGCGATGTGGTGCGTCACCGGGGGCGCCACCTCGTGCTGGGCACCGGGACGCCGCCCCATCTGCCCCCGGCCTGCCGGGGCCTCGGCGGCGACCTCATCCACAACTCGACGTACGTGGCGGACAAGGCGGGGCTCCAGAAGAAGGAGTCGATCACCATCGTCGGTTCCGGCCAGAGCGCGGCGGAGATCTTCCACGACCTCCTCTCCGACATCGACGTGCACGGGTACCGCCTCAACTGGGTGACCCGCTCGGCCCGCTTCTTCCCGCTGGAGTACACCAAGCTCACGCTGGAGATGACCTCCCCCGACTACGTGGACTACTACCACGCGCTCCCCGAGGACACCCGCTACCGACTGGTGGGGGAGCAGAAGGGCCTCTCGAAGGGCATCGACGCGGAACTGATCAACGCCGTCTTCGACCTGCTCTACCAGAAGAGCACCGCCGGCCCCGTCCCGGCGCGGCTCCTCACCAACACGTCCCTGGACACGGCCCGGTACGACGAGACCAGCCGCCGGTACACCCTGGGCCTCCACCACGTCGAGCAGGATCGGGACTTCGCCCTGCACACGCACGGACTGGTGCTGGCCACCGGCTATTCCTACGCCCCGCCCGCCTTTCTCGACCCCGTCCGGGAGAGGCTCCGGTGGGACGGGCACGGCGGCCTGGACGTCGCCCGCAACTACAGCGTCGACGTCACCGGGCGGGAGGTGTTCCTCCAGAACGGAGCGGACCACGCGCACAGCGTCACCTCGCCGGACCTGGGCATGGGCCCGTACCGCAACTCGTGGATCATCCGCGAGCTGACCGGCCGCGATGTCTACCCGATCGAGAAGAGCATCACCTTCCAGGAGTTCGGCGCGCCGGACGGGGACATCTCGTGACGCGTCTCGACCGGCGGGTGCTGTTCTCCCGCACGACACCCCTGGGCGTCCTCGCCCTCCACCCCCTGGTCCCGGACGAGGACGGCGGGTTCCTGCACGCCTGGGTGACCCACCCGAAGGCCACGTACTGGATGATGGGTGACCTGAACCCCGGGGAAGTACGGCGAGCCTACGAGGAGATCGCCGCGCATCCGCACCACGACGCCTTCGTGGGAACGCTCGACGGCGAGCCCTGCTTCCTGATGGAGCGCTACGACCCCGCGAAGGTCGAGCTGGCGGGGCTGTACGAGGACCGGCCCGGCGACATCGGTATGCACTTCCTCTGCGCACCGGCCGGTGAGCCCGTGCACGGTTTCACCCGTGCCGTCATCACCACGGTGGTCGCCTCCCTCTTCGAGGACCCCGGGGTGCGGCGCGTCGTCGTCGAGCCCGATGTGCGCAACACGGCCGTGCACGCTCTCAACACCGCCGTCGGCTTCGTGCCGGAGACGACCCTGACCAAGCCCGAGAAGGAGGCCCTGCTGAGCTTCTGCACCCGGGAGCGATTCCGGGCCGCTACCGAAGGAGTCACCGAATGACCGCCGCTCCCGGCCCTCGCGGGCCGAGCGACCTGACGGCGCATCTGCGCCCGGACCTGTGGGCCGCCGCCAACCTCGCCCTGGTCCGCAAGGCCCTCGCCGAGTTCTCGCACGAGCGGCTGCTCGTACCCGAAGCCGTGGGGGAGGGCCGGTACGTAGTGCGCTCCGACGACCGGACGGTGGAGTACCGCTTCTCCGCACGCCGCTTGGAGCTCGATCACTGGTACATCGACCCGGCGACTCTCACCCGCCACCGGGGCCCTCTCGCCCTGCCGCCGGACCTTGTCGACCTCGTCCTCGAACTGCGCGGGACCCTGGGCCTGAGCGACGAGGTGCTCCCCGTGTACGTGGAGGAGCTGAACGCGACCCTCTCCTCGATGGCCTACAAGCTCTCGCTGCCCCCCGTGTCCGCCGCCGCACTCGCCCTCCGGGGTTTCCAGGCGCTCGAAGCAGGCATGACCGAGGGCCACCCCGGCTTCGTCGCCAACAGCGGGCGGATAGGTTTCGACAGCGAGGAGTTCCACCGGTACGCGCCGGAGGCCGGCACCCCCGTACGGCTGGTGTGGCTGGCTGCCCGCCGTGACCGCACGACCTTCACCTCGTGCGCGGGCCTCGACTACGACACGCTGGTCGAGCGGGAACTCGGCGAGGGACAGCGAGCGCGGTTCGAGGATGTCCTGACCGGTCTCGGCCTGGAGCCCGGTGACTACTTCTTCCTCCCGGTCCATCCCTGGCAGTGGGCGAACAAGCTCAGCGTGGCCTTCGCGGGCGAGGTGGCCACCCGCGCCCTCGTCCACCTCGGCGAGGGCGAGGACCTCTACCTCCCGCAGCAGTCCGTGCGCACCTTCTTCAACGCCACTCACCCCGAGCGTTCCTATGTCAAGACCGCCATCTCCGTGCTCAACATGGGCTTCATGCGCGGACTCTCGGCGGCCTACATGGAGGCGACCCCAGCGATCAACGACTGGCTCGCACAGCTGATCGCCAAGGACCCGGTGCTGTCGGCCACCGGACTGACGATCATCCGTGAGTACGCCGCGATCGGCTATCGCAGCCCGCAGTACGAGGCCGCCACCGACCGCTACTCGCCCTACCGGAAGATGCTGGCCGGGCTGTGGCGGGAGAGCCCTGTGCCCGGACTGGCCCCGGGAGAGCGCCTGGCCACGATGGCCGCGCTCCTCCACCAGGACCGCGACGGCGAGTCGTTGGCGGCGGCTCTGATCGCCTCGTCCGGGCTCGGCGCGCAGGAGTGGTTGCGCCGGTATCTCGACGCGTACCTCACGCCGTTGCTGCACAGCTTCTACGCCTACGACCTCGCGTTCATGCCGCACGGCGAGAACGTGATCCTCGTCCTCGACGAGAACGGCGCCGTGGTGCGCGCGGTGTTCAAGGACATCGCCGAGGAGATCGTCGTCATGGACTCCCGTACCGCCCTGCCGGCCGCGGTGGAGCGCGTGCGGGCCGACGTGCCCGAGGACATGCGGCTGCTGTCGATCTTCGCCGATGTCTTCGACGGCTTCTTCCGCCATCTCGCGGCGATCCTGGACGAGTCCGGTGCCATGGAGGAGCGGGAGTTCTGGCGCACCGTCGCCCACTGCGTGGCCGACTACCAGGAGTCGGTGCCGGACCTCGCGCAGAGGTTCGTACGGTTCGACCCGTTCGCCGCTACCTTCGCCCTGTCGTGCCTCAACCGCCTCCAGTTGCGCGACAACCGGCAGATGGTCGACCTCGCCGACCCGTCCGCCGCCCTGCAACTGGTCGGCGAACTCTCCAATCCGCTGGCCCGGTTCCGCCCCGGCGGGTGACCTGCCCGCCGACGGGCGGGACCCGGCACCGGGCTCGCAGGGCCGGGGGTGAAGGGGGCCGAGGCAGGCCCCTTTCACCCCCGGTTGCCGACTGGCCCGGGACGACGGGACGGGACGGCGGTCAGGCCTCGCGGGAACCCTCGTACATCTCCTCGATGACCTCGGCGTATTCGCGCTCGACGACAGGCCGCTTGACCTTGAGACTCGGGGTGAGTTCACCGTGCTCGATGTCGAGGTCGCGCGAGAGCACCGAGAACTTCTTGATGGTCTGCCACCGTTGGAGGTCGTCGTTGACCCGCTGGACGAAGCCATCGATCAACTCGCGGACCTGCGGTGAGGAGACGACCTCGGCGTAGCTGCGGCCGCCGAGGCCGTGGGCCGCCGCCCACGGCATGATCACGGTCTCGTCCAGGGTGATCAGGGCGGTGCAGAAGTTGCGGCCGTCGCCGATGACCAGGATGTTGCTGACGAACGGGCAGACGGCCTTGAAGCGGCCTTCGATCTCGGTGGGCGCCACGTACTTGCCGCCCGAGGTCTTGAACAGGTCCTTCTTGCGGTCGGTGATCCGGACGAAGCCGTCCTGGTCCCTGTTGCCGATGTCGCCGGTGTGCAACCAGCCGTCGCTGTCCAGCACCTCCGCGGTCTTCTCGGGGAGGTTGTGGTAGCCGCGCATGATGCCAGGGCCCCGCAACAGGATCTCGCCGTCCTCGGCGATGCGGACCTCGGTGCCGGGCAGCGCCGTGCCGACCGTGCCGACCCGGTTGTCCTCGGAGGGGTTGACGACACAGCCCGCGCTGGTCTCGGTCAGACCGTAGCCTTCGAGGATGCGCACGCCGGCGCCGGCGAAGAAGTAGCCGATATCGGGGGCGAGTGCGGCACTGCCCGAAACGCTGGCGCGCAGATTGCCTCCGAAGGCCGCGCGTATCCTGCCGTACACCAGCCGGTCGGCGATGGAGTGCTGCAACGCGAGTGACAGGGGCACGCGGCGTCTTCCGGATTCCGCCATGCTCTCCTGTCCGGCCCTGGCGCAGTCGCGGGCGACCTTCGCCGCCCAGAGGAAGATCCTGTACTTGACGCCCCCCTCGGCTCTCGCCCTCCCCGCGATGCCGTTGTAGACCTTCTCGAAGATCCGCGGGGCGGACGCCATCAGGGTGGGACGCACGGCGGGCAGGTTGGTGATGATGCGGTCGACCCGCCCGTCCACCGCCATCACGTGGCCGGTCCTGATCTGGCCGGAGATCAGGGCCTTGCCGAAGACGTGGGACAGCGGCAGCCACAGGAACTGCACATCGTCGGAGCGCAGCAGCCCGCAGGACTCCTGTGCCACGGCCTGGTAGGACCAGCAGTCGTGGACCAGGCGCACGCCCTTCGGCCGGCCGGTGGTGCCGGAGGTGTAGATCAGGGTGGCGAGTTGCTCCGGCTCGATGGCCCGGACCGTCTTCTCGATCGCGTCGGGGTGCTCTGCCAGGTACTCCGTGCCCCGCCTCTCCAGCTCAGCGAGGGACAGCACCGTGAGCCCCTCCACCTGAGGGACGTCCGCCTCGGCGTCGAAGAGGATCGCGTGGCCCAGCTCGGGCAGGCGCTCGACGTGGGGGACGACCTTGGCCAGCTGGGCGGCGTTCTCGACGAAGATCGCCCGGCTGCCGGAGTCGGAGAGGATGTACACCGTCTCATCGGCGTTCGTGCTGGGGTAGACGGCGGTGGCCGCAGCGCCCGCGCACATGACGCCCAGGTCGGCCAGGATCCACTCCACCCGGGTGGAGGAGGAGATCGCCACCCGCTCCTCGGACCGGACTCCGAGGTCGAGCAGGCCGGCCGCGATCGCCCTGACCCGCTCCGCGGTCTGCGCCCATGTCAGCGAGCGCCACTGCTCGGTGCCGGGCACGCCGTCGTCGGCCGGCGCGGGGTAGCGGTAGGCCTCCCGGTCGGGTGTGGCCTCGACTCTGGAGAGAAGGATGTGCGCCACGGAATCCGGGCGTCTTTCACAGGGGGACTGCGCGGAACTCATGTTGACCTCCGGGCCCGGGTGCGCCCATCAAACGACTTGTTAACTGACAGGTAACTCGCAAGCAAGGGTCACAGTAAGGTGCGCGCCCGCCGATGCGTAAGGGAAGAAGGCGTTTCACCGGCGGCCCTGCCGAACCCTGGGCGGGTGCACAAGGAGCCGCCTGCGCCAGGCCGCGCTTCCCGCTGCCGGTTCATACCCGGCCGCCGTCTCGTACGCGGTCGGGGTCCGCTCGCGGCGCGTCGACGACCGGCCGGTCAGCCCGCCCAGGCCGTGGGTCCGGTCACAGACTGAGCACGAGCTTGCCGCGGACCTGACCGGTCTTGCTGGTCAGCTGTGCCTCGGCCGCCTTCTCCAGGGGCAGAACGTCCTGGACTTCGACGTGAACGGCCCCGGTGTCGATGAGCTTGCCGATGTGGTGCAGCGCCTGGCCGTCAGGGGCGACGATGACGCGCCGCCCTGTGATCCCCGGTACGCGGTAGGCCTCGTCGATCGGTTCCGGCAGTGTGACGAGCATCCCGCCCGGACGCAGCAGCGGCCACGACTCCCGCTGGGTCCGGCCGCCGACGGTGTCGATGACGACGTCGACCGGTTCGATGGTGTGCAGGCTGTCCGAGGTGCGGTCCACGGGTTCGTCGACGCCGAGCCGGCGCAGGAAGTCGAGGTTGCGCGGCGACGCGGTGGCCGAGACGTGCGCCCCGAGGTACTTGGCGAGCTGTACGGCGAAGTGGCCGACGCCGCCCGCGCCGGCGTGCACCAGAACCCGCTGCCCAGCGGTCACCTGCGCGGTGTCGAGGGACTGCCAGGCGGTCAGGGCCGCCAGAGGGACGGCCGCGGCCTGCGCGAACGACAGGCTGACAGGCTTGGGCGCCACCGCTGAGGCAGGCAGCACGGCGTATTCCTGGTAGGCGCCGCCGTACGGCAGGGGCAGCATGCCGAAGACCTCGTCACCAGCGGCCGGGCCGTCAGCCGTCGTCGTCGTGACGACCGTCCCTGCCACGTCCCAGCCCATCCCCAGCGGGAAGGGCCGGTCCGTACCGACCGCGCCTTCACGGAACTTCCAGTCGACGGGGTTGACCCCGGCCGCCCGGACCCTGACCAGCATCTCCCCGTCCGCGACGGCCGGTACCGGCTGCTCGGTCAGTTCCAGGACGCTCTCGTCGCCGTAACGGGAGAAGACCACTGCACGCATGACCGGTGCTCCTAAAGTCTGAAAGTCTGAAACGAGCCGTCGGCCTCAGGGGCGACGGCTGTGCGGTACGCACTGTTCTCAACCGTGGACCGGAGAAGCCCTGCCAGCCATTACCCCGTCAGTACCACCCTCCAGACGATGGAGGGTGGTACTGACGGGGACCGGACGGCGCCTTCCGCCGAGGGCATACTGACGTCGGTGGTGTGGTGGGAAGGACCGGCCCGCTCCGACGAGGACGAACCAGGGGGGCCGTGAAGCAGGCGCGTGAGCTGGGCAGATTTCTCCATTCACGGCGGTCGCACGTGACGCCTCAGGTCGCGGGCGTTCCCGTGCTGGGCCGACGGCGGGTGCCGGGGCTGCGCCGCGAGGAGGTGGCGGAACTCGCCGGGGTGAGCGCTGTCTACTACACGCGTCTGGAGCAGGGCCGCGCCACCAATCCCTCGGATTCCGTCCTGGACGCACTGGCCCGTGTGCTGCGCCTGGACGCGACCGAGCGGGCCCATCTGTACGCTCTCGCCCGCCCGCCGCAGCACCGGGCGGGCGAGTCCCTGTCCCCCGAGACGCAGCGGGTGCGTCCGGAGGTCCGCCGGCTTCTGGACGCCGTGGGCGACGTGCCCGCGTACGTCCTCGACCTCGACATGGACGTACTCGCCGCCAATGACCTCGCCCTGGCCCTGATCCCCGGCTCCACCGATGTCCCGGCGGGCACCTGGAACATCGCCCGTTACATCTTCCTGGACACCGCGGCCCGCAGCCTGTACCCGCATTGGGAGCAGGTCGCCCGCCAGACCGTCGGGTTCCTGCGCTTCTCAGCCGCGCGCCATGCGCACCAGGCGCGTCTGGGGCACCTCGTCGCGGAACTCAGCGACCACAGCCTTGAGTTCCGGGTCTTGTGGGCGGAGCAGGAAGTCCGGGAGAAGACGCATGGCGCCAAGACCTTCGACCACCCGGTGGTCGGTCGCTTCGACCTCGCCTACGAGACCCTCGCCCTGCCCGGCGACGAGGGCCAGTCGCTCGTCGTCTTCACCGCTCCCTGCGGCACCGCGGAGGCCGCGCTGAAGCTGCTGGGAAGCTGGGCAGTGACAAGCGCACGACAGTAGGGCGGAGTCACCCGGCACGGTACGGCCCTACTGCCGGGCGCGGTTGTCGGCCCGCCTTCGTCCGGCGGCGGGGAGGGGGGAGGCGGTTGTGCGCGCGGTGCGGCCGGGGTGGGGATCTTGCAGGGCGCGGCCGAAGGCGGCGGCGTGGGGGTGGGGGTTGGTGCGCGGGTAGGCGTAGGTGAGGACGGCGGGCGGGGCGCCCGAGAGCGGCAGGTAGAGGATGTCCGGGTCCGGGTGCTGTGCGGCCACCGACACCGGCAGTACGCCGACGCCGCGGCGGCCGGCGACGGCGTGGAGGTACTCCTCGATGTTGGAGGCTTCCGCGCCGATTTCGGGGGTGGCGTCGGCCGGCCAGTCCTGCGGGGTGAGTGTGCCGCTGACGGTGTTGACGACGATGCAGCGGCGCCCGAGATCGCGCCAGGTGACGTGCTCGCGCACCGCCAGGGTGGAGGCCCGGGAGACCGCCGCGATGCGCGGCTCGCGCAGGATCTCGGTGGTGACCAGGCGGGGGTCGTGGACGGCCCCCCAGAGCAGGGCGGCATCGACGGCGCCCTCGCGCAGTCCGGCGGTGCGGTCGTCCCGGCGTACGGTCTGCACGAGGACGAGGTCGCGTTCCTCCAGCGTGGCCTGCGCCTGGCGGCCGCGCCGGAGGGGGAAACCCCAGGCGTAGCCGAGTCGCAGTGAGGACTGCGGCTCGGCGGGCCGGAGCGCTGATTCCAGTTGGGGCAGCAGAACCTGGAGGTCGGCCCGAAGACGGTGTCCCTCCGCGGTGAGGGTGGGGTGGCGGGTGCTGCGGTCCACCAGGGCGCGGCCCAGGGCTCCCTCCAGGCGCTGGACGTGGCGGCTGAGGGTGGGCTGGGAGATCCCGAGACGGTCCGCGGCCCAGGTGAAGTGCTGTTCCTCCGCCAGCGCGAGAAAGCACCGCAAATGACGCAGTCCGATATCCATGGGGACAATGCTAGCCAGGGGTGGGTGTTTGCCCAGGTCAGGGGGTTGGGGTGGCCTCGGTGGCCCTTTCCCCGCGCCGGACGGCGCCACGTACCACCGTCAGGTGCAGGACGAGGGCGACCGCGGTGAGAGCTCCCGTGTAGTACGGCAGCGAGGCCGGGGCCGCACCGAGGCCCAGCGCCACGCCGCCGAGCGCGGACCCGACACCGCTGCCGAGGTAGACGGCGGAGCTGTTCAGCGAGACGGCGACGGTGGCCTGTCGGGGCTGGGCGGCGATCAGCTGGTGCTGCTGCGGGACCTGTACGGCCCAGCCTGCCGCGCCCCAGATCACCAGCGGGACGACGGCCCAGGCTGCGGCGGCGTGCGCGGCGGCGGGCAGGACGAGTTGGCTCGCCACGATGAGGACCAGGATGCAGGTGACCGCGGCGAAGGGGCGGCGGGTCCGGTCCACGACGGGGCCGATGAGGAGGCTCCCGACGATGCCTCCCGCGCCCCAGGCCCACATGGCCCAGACTGTCCGGTCGGTGTGGGCGGCGTCGAGGAGGAACTCGGCGAGGTAGGTGTACAGGCCGAGGCTGGCGATGCCGCCGAGCAGCGAGACGCAGACGATACCGGCGATCCGGCCGCCGGCGAGGGCGCGCAGCCGTCGGCCCAGCGGAGGCGGCGGACTCACCTCGATCTTCGGCAGCCGTACGATGCCGATGAGGGCGGCCGCGCCCAGCGCGGTGATCAGCCACAGCGTGCCGCGCCACCCCATGTGCGAGGCGAGGAGCATGCCGGCCGGGACACCGATGACCGTACCGATGCTCAACCCGCCCATGACGGTGGCGAGGGCGCGGCCACGGCGTTCCGGAGTGGTGAGGCCCGCCGCCGTGGCGGCGGCTATGGGGGAGTACACGCCCGCGCCGATGCCCGCCACCGCGCGGGCGATCAGGAGGACCGCCAGGGTGGGGGCGAGGGCGGTCATGGCGTTGCCGATCGTGAAGACGACCAGGGCCACGCCGAGCACCACCTTCGCCGGCCGTCTGGCCAGGAGGGTGGCGAAGACGGGCCCTCCCAGTGCGTAGCAGAGCGTGAAGACGGTGACCATCTGCCCGGCCGACGACGCCGGGACGTGCAGGTCCGACGAGACGTGGGGCAGCAGCCCTGCCATCACGTAGGCGTCCACTCCCAGGGCGAACGTGCCCAGCGCGAGGAGCGGGATGAACCTGCCGCGGCCGTCCTGTCCCTGCGGCGCGGCTGTCTTTTCCGTGACGCTCATTCGAGGCAATCCATCTTCATTTCGGTGGTGGTCAATTCATTCGACGTTGCCGAGGCGTCGGGCAGTTCGCGAAGCGGGCGGGTCGCGCGTTTCTCTGCCTTGCAAGTGATGTGCGTTCCTGATTGCACGTGACCTGCAAGCGGGGAAATTACATACAGCGCACGCTCTGGATACAAGCCCATGGCCTGCATCTTCCATGTCTTCTCCGTATGCCCCCAGGTCGCTGAGGCGGGCGGCGATTCATGAGATGCCGGTCACACGGTCGAAAGTGAATGCGCGGATAATGCGCGGATATCGCGGCGGTGGCGGTGGCGGTGGGGAATGAGGGCGGGATCACGCGGGCGCACGCGGCCGGGCATGCGAGCTGGTACGCGGGCGGGCATTCGGCCAGGCATTCGGTCAGGCATGTGGGCGGGCATGGGGCGCCTGGATGTCGGAAGTCCCAGCCGAGCACCGTTCGGGCCTCGGACCAAGAGGCAGGCGCCCGGGTGCCGTTGCTCGTGGATGCGGGCTCGGGGCTCACGTGAGGCGGCGAAATGGGGCGGTGGGCAGGCCCGTTGGCGGCCGGAAGGAGGTGCCCGCCTCGTGGTCGGTGTGCCGGGCTCCTATTCTGGGCGGGCGCGAACGACCGCGGGGGACCGGCCATGGGGGGATCGGGTCAGTATGGGCAAGGGCAAGGACAGCGAGCGGTACACGGCCATGGAGGGCATACAGCCGCTCGTGGCGGGTGATCCGTCCCGGATCGGGCCCTATCCACTGCTCGGCCGCCTCGGTGCGGGAGGCATGGGGCGCGTCTATCTGGCCCGGTCCGGGGGCGGGCGTACCGTGGCCGTGAAGGTGGTGCACGAGGAGCACATCGCGAACGGCGAGTTCCGGGCGCGCTTCCGCCGGGAGATCGAGGCCGCCCGCCGGGTCGGTGGGCGCTACACCGCCCCCGTACTGGACGCGGACCCCGACGCCGCGCGGCCGTGGGTGGCCACCGGTTACGTTCCCGGCCCCTCCCTGGAACAAGCCGTCCGCGAGCACGGGCCGCTTCCCGCCGAGTCGGTACGCGCTCTGGCCGAGGGGCTGTTGAGGGCCTTGCGCGGCATCCACGCCGCCGGGATCGTCCACCGTGACCTGAAGCCGTCCAACGTCCTGCTCACCGTCGACGGCCCCCGCGTCATCGACTTCGGCATCGCCCGTGCGCTCCAGGTCTCCGTCGAGTCCTTGCTGACCAGCACCGGCATGGTCATCGGCTCACCCGGATTCATGGCGCCCGAGCAGATCCTCGGTGAGGAGACCGGGGCCGGTGCGGATGTGTTCGCCCTCGGCTGTGTGCTGATGTACGCGGCCACCGGAACCCTGCCGTTCGGGAACGGCGCCAGCAACCAGCACGCCGTGATGTACCGGATCGTCGAGGGAGCTCCGGACCTCGCGGCGGTGACGGACGCCCCTCTGCGTGAACTGATCGGGCGCTGCCTGATCAAGAAGCCCGCGGAACGGCCGGGTGTGGACCTGCTGTTGGAGAGCCTGGTGCCGTCGCAGGGCTTGGACGGGCCGGGTTCGGGCGCCTCCGGTTCCTCCGGTTCCTCGGGAGTGCTGCGTGGCGCTTGGCTGCCGCCGCAGCTCCTGGCCCGCCTGGCTCAGCAGGCGGCTTTGTTGCTGGATGCGGAGGTGCCGGAGGGGGCCGAGGCGGAGGGGCCTGGGCCGGAGGAGAAGCCTCAGGCTGCTGCTGCCGGCGCTCCCCTCGCGCCCTCCCGGCCCGACATCGGCACAGTCGATTTACGGCCGGATTCGGCGGCTGACCCCGGGCCGAAAGCTGAATCGACCCCGACCCCGACCCCGGACCCGGAGCGTGAGTCGGCGTCAGAGGCGGGGCCGGAACCGAAGCCGAAGCCAGAACCGAAGCCGGAACCCAAGCCGAAGCCGGTTTCAGACCCGGAGCCGGAGCCAGAGCCGGAGCCAGAGCCGGAGCCGAAGGAAGGGCCCGCCCCCGACCCCGCCCCCGCACCCTCGCCCACCTCCACGCCCTCCCCCTCGACCGGCATCGTGACTGCCGCGGAGCCGTCCCGTCGGCCGCGTCGGCGTACGTGGGTCGTGGCTGCCGCGGTCGTCGCCGTCCTGGTGGCAGGCGGCAGCATGGCCTTCCTCAACAGGGACCCCGGCGGCGGCGCCGATGCCCGGGGTGGTGGGGCGACCGTCCCTCCCGGCGCCAGTGATGCCCCCTCCGGCCCTCCGGCCTCGCCTTCCGGAGAGCCCGGCGACGAGGACGACGAGAAGGACGACAAGAAGGGCGACAAGGAGAAGGACGAAGAGAAGGACAAGGGCAAGGACAACGGCGACGACGAGGATTCCTCGGGCGGGGGCGCCGACAGCGGGCAGGGCTCGGGCGGCGGCGGTTCCGCCGCCTCGGGTGGCGGTTCGTCCGGCTCCGGCTCCGGTTCCGGGTCCGGCTCCGGTTCCGGGTCCGGGTCCGGTTCCGGGAGCTCAGGGGCCTCCGGCGGGGGCGGTACGCAGAGTGGGGGCGGTGCTTCCGGTGACGGGGGTTCCGGCGCCGCTCCGAAGCCGCCCGCTCCCGACCCGGGCACCCCGGCCCCGGACAACCGGGTGCCCCAGCACTTCGTCGGCACCTGGTCCATCGCGTCGCAGTACAACGCCCTCCAGCCCCACACGGTGGTCATCCGGAGGGTGTCCCCGGGGCAGAGCGCGGTCACCCTCATCTCCGACGTACAGGGCCCGGGGCACTGCGAGTACACCGCGAAGCTGACCTCCGTGGCGAGCGGCGGGAAGCGCATCAACGTCGGTACCGCCGTCGTCGACACGGCGCGCTCCACCGGCATGTGTCAGGACAACGACCCCTCGTTCTTCGCCGTCGACGGCTCCGGCATCCTCCACAACGTCGGCCCCGCCCACGGCAGCGGATACCGCTACAACCGCAGCTGAGGGAGGCGGCGGCCTTGGCCGTACGGGAGTGGAGCCCCGCCCGGTCAGTCCGCCGACTCCCCCGGGTAGGCCGTCTCGAACGCCGAACGGAACAGGGCCGTGACGTCCTGGCCGGTGAGGCCCTCCGTACGGGCCTGGGTCATCCAGTCGGTGAGGGCGGCACGCAGGGGGGAATCGGGGCCGGACTGGGGCTGGGCGAGGGAGCGGGTGATGAAGGTGCCCGCGCCCTGGCGCACCTCGGCGAGGCCCGCGCGTTCCAGCTCGCGGTAGGCCTTGAGGGTCGTGTTCGGGTTGACCTTGGTGGTCGCGGCGACCTGGGCGGCGGTGGGGAGGCGGTCGCCCTCCTCCAGCGCCCCCATGCGCAGCGCCTGTTCGACCTGGCGGACGATCTGGAGATACGTCGCCACTCCGCTGCGCCGGTCGATGCGGAACACGACCACGGACTTCACCTTCCGCTCGATTGCCGACACTTTACGTAGGGGGACGGGACCCGGGGGGACGGGGGCGTACCTACAGCGGGCGGCGCGAGACCCGCCACAGGGTGAACGCGGTGAGCAGGGCCGTTCCGGCGAGCAGCAGGCCCGCAGCGGTCCACTGCATCGCCGCCATCTGGCTGTAGTCGAGGTACTCGATGACGTCGTTGACGATGCCGTGTTCCTCGATGCACGCGTTCTGCGCCTTATCGGTCGCCTCGGCACAGGTGCCCCAGCCGAAGAGCTCCCCGTCGGCGTTGCCGACCCAGCGGTCCACCTCGTACGACTCGCTGAAGCGGGCCGGGAGTTCGCTGTCCATCGGGTACGTGAACATCTGCGTGGAGCCGAGGCGTACGCGTACCTCGTCCCAGGCGAACTGTGCGACGACCGTGAAGAGGAACGTGACCACCATCGCCGGGAGCACCCGGCGCGCCAGGCAGCCGATGGTGATGCCCGCGGCGGTGAGGAAGAGCAGGAACGCGGGCAGGACCGGGCCCGTGTTGTCGAAGATCGTGCCCTCGATCCACTGGCTGGGGAACAGGGAGCGGTACGGCTCCCACCACCAGGTGAACAGCGCCGAGAGCACCAGACCGGAGACCAGGGCGAGGGTGTAGGCCAGGCCCAGCTTGGCGATCAGCCACTGGCGGCGGGTCACGGACTGGGTGGTGACCAGCTGCGCGGTGCCGTTCTCCTGGTCGCCCGCGATCAGCGGGGCGCCGACGAAGACGGCGAGGATCAGCGGGAGGCCGCCGAGGATGGTGGTGATGTAGCCGTAGCCCCGGTCGCCCTGGAGCGGGTCGCCGGCGTCCTTTTCGGGCCAGCCGGCCGCGTCGAGCACCTGGATCAGCTCGTGGCGCTCGTACACGATCCAGAGCGCGCCCAGCAGGGTGAGGCCGAGGACGCAGAGCAGCGCGGTCCGGTGCTGGCGTACGACGAGCCACGGCAATCCGCGCAACAGGCGTCGCCCGGTGCCGAGTCCGGTGGGCTTCGTCCCGGTGAGGGTGGTGGTGCTGCTCATGCGGCCTGGGCCCCTTCGGTCTCGACGCGGGCGCCCTGGGTGTAGAGCGAGGGCGCGTCCGGGGAACGGAGATGGGCGAGGAGAACCTCCTCCAGGGAGGGTTCGACCCGCTCCCAGTCGGCCGGAAGGGGGCCCTTCGGCCGGATCATCGCCCGGAACTGCCGCCCCTGGAGGCGGGTTTCGACCACGGTGTGGTGGTCGAGCTCCGTCGGCAGGGCGCCGTCCCGGGCCACCCCGGTGACCAGCGCGTGGGCCGGGACCAGCGCGTCGGCGTCACCGGCCATCCGGATTCGGCCGTCAGCGACGACCAGCAGGTAGTCGCACATGTCCTCCAGCTCGGTCAGCAGGTGCGAGGACATCACGACCGTGGTCCCGCGCTCGACGGCCTCCGCCATCAGCAGGGTGGTCATCTCGTCGCGGGCCAGCGGATCGAGGTCCGCCATCGGCTCGTCCAGGAGCAACAGCTCGGGCCGCTTGCCGAAGGCGAGCGCGAAGGCCAGGCGGGTGCGCTGGCCGCCGGAGAGCGTGCCGACCCTCGCGTGCGGCGGGACATTGCCCGAGCGGACGATCCGGTCGGCGGCCGCCGCGTCCCAGCCGGGGTTCAGCTCGGCGCCCATCCGCAGGGTGTCCGCCACGGTGAACCGCTTGAACAGCGGCTTCTCCTGGCCCAGAAAGGCGAATCTCGGCATGACGGCCGGGTCGTGGACCGGTACGCCGAAGATCCGCAGTTCGCCGGCCGTCGGCTGCACCTGGCGGGTCGCAAGCCCGAGCAGAGTGCTCTTGCCCGCCCCGTTCGGGCCGACCAGGCCGCAGATGCGTCCGGCCGGAATCCGGAAGGAACAGTCGCGCAGCGCCCAGCCGCGCCGGTAGCGCTTGCCCAGGCCGCGGGCCTCCAGTGCCCAGTTGCCCGGTGACCCCGGAGTCTCCGGGGTCCCCGAAGTCCCGTTCGGAGTGCTCGTGTACGCCACGCGCCTCGCCTCGATTCCACTAGTCAATTAATGGAATCATGGTGTTGAGGGCGGATGGCTGTCAAGCGCGGGGCCGCCGCGCGCGAGGTGGGGGGCCGCCGCCGGAGATGGGGGCACAGCCAGGGGTCGGGAGAGAGCGCTACCGGTGACCCTCCGCCGCGGTGGACCAGTCGATCACCACCGCTCGTCCGTCAGCATCACGTTCTCCGGATGCAGGTCCAGGTGGAGCACGCGGTCCTCCGGGTTCACCGACGCCCGGGGCGGAATCGCGTGGAGCTCGCGCAGCAGCCGGGCCGGCAGGGCACCCGCCTCGGCCGCACCGAGCGTCCCGGCCGGCAGGGCCTCGGCCATGGTGGGGCCGGACAGCCGCTGGAGCACCAGTTCCGTGGGGCGGACCCCCTCGATGGGCACGCCGATGCGCGGCACCGGGAAGCCGAAGGCGCCCACGTACGCCATCACCGCCAGCTCCTCGGTGCTGCCCGTGTGGTCGCGGTAGCGGCGAAGGCCCCAGGAGCCGTCGAGTGCGTACACGTCGGCGGTGCGTCCCGAGCCCGGCAGTTGCCCTGTGTGTATGGGGCCGAAGCTGGCCGGGCGCAGGAGGGAAGGGGAGACGCGTTCCGGCCCCGGCCGGTGCTCAGGGGGTGGTGTCCGGGGGCGCTGACCGGGCGGAGCCGGGCGCAGGGAGGCCTCCATGGCCCCGAGAGCGCCCCATAACGCCGAGGGAGGGGGGTGAACGGGATCTCCTGCGACCGGCGGCGCCGCCGCTACGGTTTCGGCAATTCCCTGGTCCGGACCAACCCCCGCCGGATCTGGACACCCCCTGAACCAAGGAGAGTTACGTGGAGAGAACCACGCTCCGCAGACGTGCCTTCGCCGCCGGCACCGCCACGGTGGCCCTGGGCGCACTCGCCCTCGCCGGGCTGACCGGAGTGGCGTCGGCCGGCTCCGCGGGACCCGCCGCCCCGCCGGTCTCCGCCGACAGCCTGTCGCCCGGACTGCTGGCCGCCATGGAGCGCGACCTCGGGCTCGACGCGGAGGCCGCCAGGGCCCGGATAGCGAACGAGTACCGCGCCGCCGCCGTCGCCACCGGGCTGGAGAAGTCCCTCGGCGCCAGCTTCGCCGGGGCCCGGGTCAGCGGCGACGAGGCGGCTCTGACCGTCGCCACCACCGACGCCTCCCAGACCGCCCGCATCACCGATGCCGGGGCGAGGGCCGAGGTCGTCGGACACAGCCTCGACCGGCTCGAAGGCGTCAAGGAGACCCTCGACAAGGCCGCGCTGCGCAAGGCGCCGAAGGACGTACCCGTCTGGTACGTCGACGTCGAGGCCAACAAGGTCGTCGTGAACGCCGCCAGCGACTCGGCGGCCCGGGTGTTCCTGAAGGAGGCCGGGGTCGGCACGGACCTCGTCACCGTCGTCCGGTCCGCCGAGCAGCCCCGCGCCCTCGCGGACATCCGGGGCGGCGACGCGTACTACATGAACCCCTCCGGCCGTTGTTCCGTCGGCTTCTCGGTCAAGCGCGGCACCCAGAACGGCTTCGTCACCGCCGGTCACTGCGGCCGCGCCGGCACGACGACCAACGGCGTCAACCAGCAGGCCCAGGGCACCTTCCAGGGCTCGACCTTCCCCGGCCGGGACTACGCCTGGGTCGCCACCAACGCCAACTGGGTGGCGAAGCCCCTGGTCAACGGCTACGGGCGCGGCGACGTCACCGTCACTGGCTCCACCCCGTCCGTCGTCGGCGCCTCCGTCTGCCGCTCCGGCTCCACCACGGGCTGGCACTGCGGCACCATCCAGCAGCTCAACACCAGCGTCACCTACCCGGAGGGCACCATCTCCGGCGTGACCCGCACCAGCGTCTGCGCTGAACCGGGCGACTCCGGCGGCTCGTACATCTCCGGCAGCCAGGCCCAGGGCGTCACCTCCGGCGGCTCCGGCAACTGCCGGAGCGGCGGTACGACGTACTTCCAGCCGCTCCTGCCGGCGCTCCAGGCGTACGGGCTGACGCTGGTCACCAGCGGGACCCCGACCGACCCGCCCACCACGCCGCCGACCGACCCGCCCACCGACCCGCCGGGCGGCACCTGGGCGGCCGGCACCACATACGCCACCGGCGCCACGGTGACGTACGGCGGAGCGACCTACCGCTGCCTCCAGGGGCACACGGCCCAGCCCGGCTGGACCCCGCCCGTCGTACCCGCCCTCTGGCAGCGGGTCTGACCTCCGGGCCTCCAGGCACGGTTGCCTCCCCGAACCTCTCCGCCTCCCCGCACCGAGGACTCCGAGGACTCCGTCATGACCTCACAAATGGATAACCCAACCCCCCATGCGTCGAGCGAGCCTGATGAGACATCGGGAGGGCGGCCCATCAGCCGCAAAGGTCTCCTGAAGGCCGCGATCGTGGCGAGCGCGGCACCCCTCCTCGCCGGAGGGGGCGTCGCGCTCGCCCGGGACGCCGCTTCCGCCGGGAACGGGCCCCTGGCCCCCACCCCGCAGTGCGACGACGGCGACGACACGACACCGCCGCAGATGGAGGGGCCGTACTTCAAGCCCAACTCCCCGCGCCGCACCAGCCTGGTCACCCCGGGCACCCCGGGCGTACCGCTCACCGTGAGCGGCTACGTCTTCGGCCGGGCCTGCCGGCCCATCCCCGGAGCCCTGCTCGACTTCTGGCAGGCCGACACCAACGGGTCGTACGACATGGCCCGATACGCCTTCCGGGGACACCAGTTCACCGGGCCTGACGGGGGCTTCAGCCTCACCACCGTCGTGCCGGGCCTCTACCCGGGCCGTACCCGGCACCTCCATGTGAAGGCCCAGGCCCCCGGGGGCCGCATCCTCACCACGCAGCTGTACTTCCCGGGCGAGCCGCGCAACAACACCGACGCGCTGTTCGACCCGGAGCTGCTGATGACCGTCCGCAACGTCGGGAACGGGCGCCAGGGCACCTTCGACTTCGTCCT
The DNA here is from genome assembly GCF_055577965.1 of Streptomyces sp. NPDC033165. Classification (NCBI taxonomy): domain Bacteria; kingdom Bacillati; phylum Actinomycetota; class Actinomycetes; order Kitasatosporales; family Streptomycetaceae; genus Streptomyces; species Streptomyces sp. NPDC033165. The sequence goes on along the minus strand of NZ_JBVIPK010000003.1, from coordinate 88,036 downwards.
GGACGTCGCCCAGACGCCCGGGCCGAGCGACCCACCCACCGATCCACCCACCGAGCCGGGCACCAGCTGGGAGTCCGGAACCTCCTACCGCGCGGGAGACCGCGTCACATACGGCGGGGTCGCCTACCGCTGCCTACAGGCGCACCTGGCCATGCCGGGCTGGGAACCGCCGCAGGTCCCCGCGTTGTGGGAACGTGGGTAGACCGGGAACAGCGAGCGCGCACCACCGCCCGCGCCCCGTTCACGCCGTCCGGCGCGTGAACGGGGCGCTTTCGCATGCCGTCGCAGAAGCCCCCGGGAAGCTCGGAAGAGGTTTTCGTCGGGGACTGAAACATTTCCGTGTTCCCGTCGCGTCGTAAGGGGGGAAGGGCGGAGTGGACGGACAGACGGGGGAGAGTATGAAGTCGTCGCGCGCCGAGGAGTTCAAAGAGTTCGCGGCCGGTCGGGCCGGCCATCTGTTCCGCTCGGCCTGCTTGCTGACCAGCGGCGATGCGCACCTTGCCGAGGACCTGGTGCAGGAGACCCTGAGCCGGATGTACGTGTCGTGGGGCCGCGCCCGCCGGATCGACAACCCGGCGGCATACGCACAGACCGTGCTCGTCCGGACCTTTCTGACCCACCGGCGAAGGCGCTCCGCGAGCGAACGCCCCCTGGCCGAACTGCCCGAGGGCGCCTCGGCCGCCGACGACGACCCGGCGCTGCGGATGACGCTGCTCGGGGCGCTCTCCCAGCTGGCCCCCAAGGACCGCGCGGTCGTGGTGCTCCGGTACTGGGAGGACCGGAGCATCGAGGAGACCGCCGCCGCGCTCCAGGTCAGCCCGGCGGCCGTACGGACCCGCTGTGTGCGGGCGCTCGGGCGGCTGCGTGAACATCTGGGCGGCAGCGTCGCGGAGTTCGCCACCCGCTGACCCCGCTGATCCCGCAGGCCCCGCAGGCCCCGCGTCCCCGGCTGACCTGCCAGCCCGTTGAAACCTGTTGTGCACCCACAACGAGAAGTGGTGGTTCCCCATGCCTTTTGAAGACGAACTCAGCGAGGAGCTTCGCCGTACGGGCGCGGCCTTCGACCTGACCGGCCGCACCGCGGTGGTGGACGGCGCGCTGGAGGACGGGCGCCGTGCGCTCCGCCGCCGTCGCGTCGCCGCCGTGGCGGGCAGTGTGCTGGCCCTGGCTCTCGTCGGGGGAGGTGGTGCGGTCGCCGCCGGGATGCTGGACGGGCCCGATGCCGTGGCGAACGTCGCGAGCAGCGGTCCGGCCACGCCGACGGCCCCGGCCACGGACGCCGTCTCGCCCACGCCGACCTCCGAGCCCACCGACGCACCCACGGCCACACCCTCGGACACGCCCACGCCCACGGACGAGCCGACGACCGCCCCCACGGACGGCCCTCGCGAGGGTGAGGGCTCACCGCAGCCGCCGGCGCCCGGTTCGGAGGACGACGGGGAGCCGGCGCCCGAGCTGGACTACACGCTGCTGATGCCCACCTTCCTCAAGCTGCTGCCCGAGGGCCTCTCGGTGGGGGAGAAGACGAACGACGGGGGCGAGTTCGCCTCCGTCGTCGTCGACGACGGCAAGGGCAGCACCCTCGTACAGATCAATGTGCAGCCCGATATGAGAGACGTCGCCGACCACCTCTACAGGGATGCGACCACCCTGCCCGACGGCACCCTGCTCGCGACCTCGAAGGTGCCCGGTGAGAAGGGCGGCCAAGGGGTCGTCTGGTGGACGGCCGACACGATGCGTCAGGACGGAATGCGGGTCGTTGTCTCGGCCTTCAACTCCGGTGCCCAGTCGACGCCCGCCACCCGCCCGGAGCCCGCGCTCACCATGAACCAGCTCGTCGCCCTGGCGACCAGCCCGGAATGGCTGAAGCTCCAGCAGCGGTAGCCGCCTCACACCGCCGCACACCGCCCTCCACCCGCCTCACCGTGTCACTTGGCGTCCGCGTACCGCTCCACCACCGCCGTGGTGAACGGAAAACGCACCGGCGTCTCCCCGAAGGCGGTCCGCCCGGCCAGCTCACCGGCCGCGCGGATCGCCTCGGTGACGGCGGCCGTCTCCTCGGCCGGGCAGTGCACGATCACCTCGTCGTGCTGGAAGAACACCAGCTCCGCTCGCAGCCCCTGCTCGTGGAGCGACCGGCGCAGCGCGGCCAGGAGCAGTAGCGCCCAGTCGGCGGCGCTGCCCTGCACCACGAAGTTACGGGTGAAGCGCCCCCGGGCCCGGGCCAGGCCGCCGTCGGACGCGGTCCCGGTGCTCTCGGGGCCCTCCTGGGGGATGCCCGCCTCCTCGTCCTGGCCCGCCACCACGACCGGCGGGCTGGTCCTGCCCAGCCAGGTCCGCACCACGCGCCCCTCCTCGCCCGCCCGCGCCGCGTCGTCGACGTACGCGACGGCGGTCGGGAAGCGGCGGCGCAGCGCGGCCAGATTCTTCAGCCCGTCCCCGGAGGTCTGACCGTAGATCGCCCCGAGCAGCGCCAGCTTGGCGTGCTCGCGGTCGCCGTGGAACGCCCGGTCGGACAGGGCCTTGTAGAGATCGCCGTCGTGACCGGCCACCTCCATCAGGCCGCGGTCGCGGGAGATCGCGGCCAGCACGCGTGGCTCCATCTGGTCGGCGTCCGCGACGACCAGGCGCCACCCCTCGTCGGCGACGACGGCCTGCCGGATGACCTTGGGGATCTGGAGGGCCCCGCCGCCGTTGGTCGTCCAGCGGCCGCTGACCGTGCCGCCCGGTTGGTACTCCGGGCGGAAGCGGCCCTCACGTACCCAGTCCTGGAGCCAGGACCAGCCGTGCGCGGTCCAGATCCGATACAGCTTCTTGTACTGGATCAGCGGTTTGACCGCCGGGTGGTCCAGCTCCTCCAGCTCCCACCGGCGGGTCGACTTCACCGCGATCCCGGCCTGGGCGAACGCCTTCACCACATCGGCGGGCAGATCGGGGCGGACCCTTCCCCTGGCTCTTGAGGAGTCGGGGGAGGCCCCGTCGTCGAACGCCGCCGACACCTCGTCGGCCAGCTCGGCCAGTCTGCGGGGCTCGCCGCCGCCCGCGTACCGCTCGCCCAGCAGGTCGTGCAGGACCTGCCGGTGGACGTCGGCCCGCCAGGGAATCCCGGCCCGGTGCATCTCGGCCGCGACGAGCATCCCCGCCGACTCCGACGCGGTGAGCAGCCGCATCCGGTCGGGGTGCAGGGCCGCGTCATGGCGGCGCACCTGGTCCGCGTAGACCCGGAGGAGCCCCTCGAACGGCACCCCGGGGCCCGACGACGGCTCGAACAGGGAGGACTGCGCGCCCGGTTCGGCGGATCGGGCGGGAGGGTCCGGCGGCACCGGGGCGCTGTCCAGCCGGGCCAGCGCGGCGGCGGCGGACCGGGGCTCGCCGAGCCGTCCGGCGTGCCCGAGCAGCAGCAGCTCGGCGCACTCGATGTCGTAACACCGCTCGACGCGGACCCCGGCGGCGAGCAGCCGGGGGTAGACCTCGGCGGTCGACCGCCACACCCAGCGCCCCACCGCGGGGCGGGAGCGGACCGCCTCGACGAGATCGGGTTCGGCCACGACGGGGCCGGCGGGCGTGCCGTCCCGGGCCAGCGGCACGAGCAGCGCGCCGCCCCCCTCCGCCACACCCAGCGCCCACCGTTCGGTCATGGATACGAGTCTGGCACCCCCCACTGACAACGCCCCGGCACCGACATCGACAATGCCCCGCCCTCCACCGCGAGCCCCCCCGCCTACCCTGGTCCGATGAGATCAGCGGGATCAGCGGGATCAGCGGGATCAGCGGGATCAGCGGGGTCGGCAGGATCGGCGGACTCGGTCATCGACCGGGCGTGCGCGGCGGCGCTCTACGTGGACGGCGACGCCGCCCTGGACACCGGAGCCTCCCTGCTCGCCGCCGCGCCGGACGCCGACGCGGCTGCGCACCGGCGCGGCGAGGAGTTCCTGCGGCGGGCCTGGGAGCGGGGCTGGCACCCCGCCGACCTGGTCCGGTTCGTCCGCCGCGAGCTGGACGAGCGGCGGGCGGCGCTGGCCGGGACGCTGATCGCCGCCGAGACCGCCCGGTACGCGGAGCTGCCGCCCCGCTGGCGGCAGCAGCTCGCCGAGCTTCCGGAGCCCGTACCGCGCAACCGACCCGACCGGTTCTCGTACGCCGCCGACCTGCTGGAGCTGTACCGGCTGCTGCTGCGGCTGCCCGCCGTCGAGCCCGTCGGCCCTCCGCCCGGCACCGCCGCCGACCACCTCCACCGGCCGCCCGCCGCCGACGAGCCCCGCATGCTCACCCGCATCCGGGCGCTGCTGGCGAAGGCGGAGGCGACCGGCTTCCCGGAGGAGGCCGAGGCGCTGACCGGCAAGGCGCAGGAGCTGATGGCCCGGCACAGCATCGACGAGGCCCTCCTCGCCGCCCGTACGCACAGCCGCGAGACGCCCGGCGCCTGCCGGATCGGGGTGGAGCCCCCGTACGAGAGCGCCAAGGCGATCCTGCTCGACGCCGTCGCCTCCGCCAACCGCTGCCGGGCCGTGTGGAACGACGACCTCGGCTTCAGCACGGTCGTCGGCTTCGAGCCGGACCTGGAGGCCGTCGAGCTGCTGTTCACCTCGCTGCTCGTCCAGGGGACGGCCGCGATGACCCGGGCCGAGGCCGGGCAGCGCGCCGGAGGCCGTAAGCGGACCAAGACCTTCCGGCAGTCATTCCTGATGGCGTACGCCCAGCGGCTCGGCAGCAGGCTCGCGGCCGACGCCGAGCGGGTCACCACGGCCGCCGACACGGGTGCGAGTGCCGGGCTGCTGCCCGTCCTCGCCGCCCGGGACGTCGCCGTCACCGAGACCGCCGACCGGATGTTCCCGAGGACCACGACCGCCCGGGTGCGTGGCGTCTCCGACCCGGACGGCTGGACGCACGGAACCGATGCCGCCGACCGCGCCCGTATGGGCGGCTCCCGGAGCGGGACCTCACAGGGACCCGGCGAGATCATGACGGAGAACTGACCTGCCCATAGTCCGGCTTGTCCGTTATTCCGGTTAAGATCGGCTATTCCGGTTAAGCTCGGCCCATGAGCTGGCTCCGGGCGCTGAAGGAGACCGCCCGCTCGGGGCTGGAGATCGAGCGGCAGAGACTGGAACCCCTCGTCGCCCTCCGCGGCGCGGCCGGGCTCGCCCTCGTCGTCGGCACCAGCCTCGTCCTGTTCGGGCCGGAGATCGCCGCGAGCTCCGCGTTCGGGGCGTTCCAGGCGGCCATCGCCACCTTCCAGCGCAGCTGGCGCCCGCGCCCGGTCCTCGCCCTGGTCTCCGGAGCCAGCCTCGCCGTCTCGACGTTCGTCGGCTATGTCAGCGGCACGCACGTCGTGCTGTTCCTCTGTCTGCTCGGCGTCTGGACCTTCCTCTCCGGGCTAGCCTGGGCGGCGGGCCCGACGGGCGGCATCATCGCCTCCTCCAACGTCGCGATCATGCTGGTGACGATCACCCTGCCCACCTCGGTCGTCGACGCGGCCGCTCACGCGGGGATGATCGCCGCCGGCGGCTTCGTGCAGGCAGCGCTCATCGTCCTCTTCCCGGTCCGCAGATGGGGCGCCCAGCGCGACGCGCTCGCCGACGCCCTGGCCGCCGAGGCCGACTATGCCCGGCGGCTGCGGTACGACCCGGTCGCCCCCTTCGACCCGCTGCCCCTGATGACCGCCCGCAGCGCCGCCGCCGTCACTCCCCGCCAGGCCCGCCGCCGCCCCGCCGAACTGCACGGGGCCCGGGGCGTCGCCGAACGGCTGCGCCCGGTGCTGGCCTCGCTCGCGGACCCGGCGATGGGGGTGCCCGGCGACGGACTTGAGCGGCTCTGGGTGAACGAGCTGCTGGGTGCGGCGGGCTCGGTCCTGGACGCCGCCGCGCGGGCCGTGCGGCACGGCGAACCGGTCCACCTCTCCGCCACCGACCTGGGCGTCCTGAAGACCCCCGACAACGACGTGATCCTCGTCGGCCCCGCCCGCCGCGCCGCCGACCGGCTCGCGGCCCTGCTCGACGACGTCCTGGAGATCGCGGAGGGCACCGGCACCGACAGTGGTATCCCCTCCGACCTCGCCCCGGACACCCGGCACCGGCCCACCCTGGTGAAGCTGATCCCCGTGGTGCTGACCTCGATGCGCCGCGAGCTGCACCACGGCTCGTCGGTCATGCGCCATGCCATCCGGGTCGCGGTGGTCGCCGTCTGCGGGTACTTCGTGGGCGAGGCCGTGCCGCTCGGCCACGGCTACTGGGCCCCGATGACCGCCGTCATGGTCATGCGGCCCGAGTTCTCGCAGACGTACGCCCGTTCCGCGGGCCGCTTCGGCGGCACCCTGGTCGGCGTCGGGCTGGCCACCGCCGTCGTGCAGACCGCCCACCCCGACGCCCGGCTCTCCGCCCTGCTCGCCGTGGTCTGCGCCGGGCTGATGTACCTGCTGATGCGCACCGGCTACGCGGTCGGCCAGGTCTGCGTCGCCGCGTACGTCGTCTTCCTGCTCGGCATGGCCGGTGACGACTGGTCCCAGACCGTCACCGAACGCATCGTGCTGACGCTGGTCGGCGGGCTCCTCGCGATGATCTCGTACGCCGTCTATCCGGCCTGGGAGACCCCGCGCCTGCGCAACCGGCTGGCCGAGTGGCTGGCGGCGGACGGGCGGTACGCGGCCACGGTGATCGACCAGTACGCCGACCCCGCCTCCCGGAACGTCGAGGACGTCCGGGACGCCCTGATCGCCACCCGGGAGGCCCGTGTCGCCTGGCAGGAGGCCCTGGCGACCGCCCAGCACGAACCCGTACGCCACCGGGGCATCTCCCGGGCCGCCGCCACCGACGCCCAGCACGCGCTCGCCCAGCTGGGCCGGTCCGCGATGGTCCTGGAGGCCCACCTGCCCTCGGCGTCGGCGGCCCCGGTGCCCGGTGCGGCCGAACTGGCCGACGCGCTGCGCCGGGCCACGGAGAAGGGCGCCAAGGCGGTACGCGAACGCCGCCTGCCGGACTGGCGGATGGTCGCGGACGCGGTGGCCCACTGGGACGTACCGAACGAGCAGGCCGCCCCGTCCGGCGGCGACCCGGTGGTGCACCGGGGCGCGGCGCTGCTCCAGGACGCGCTGGAGGAGTTCACCCGCGCTCTGGACGAACGCGGCGGCAGCACCCGCGTCAGCAGCACCCTCGCCGAGGGCTGAGCCCGGCCTCGGCGGGGAGGACGGGCGAGGGGGCAGGCAGACAGGGAGCGGGCTGTCGGCGGACGGGCGGTCAGGGCGCGGGCACTTCCGGCAGGTCCGGGAGTTCGGGGAGCGACGGCAGATCGGTGGGCAGCTTGCCCGGGTCGACCTTGGTCAGGGAGTCCTTGGCGCCGCCGTCCCAGGAGACGACCAGCTTCGTGCCGTCGACGGAGTCGATGGCGCCCATCGTGCGCTCCTTGCCGCCGTCGGGGCAGGTCAGGGCCAGCATCGGCTCGCCGCCCATGTCCTTCACCTCGCCCTGGCAGACGGACTGGTCGGCGACGAGGGCGACCTTGCGCGCGGCGATCGACACGGTGACGTTCTTGCCGTCCGTCAGCCCCGCCCAGGTGCCCTCCAGCGCTGCGGCGTCCGTGCCGCCGCTCCCGGAGTCCTTGCTCCCGTCGGCGCCGGGCGTCGCGCTCGCCGACGCGTCCGCGCCGGAGCCCTTGCCCGGCTCGTCGTCGCTGCCGCATGCGGTCAGGGCCAGTGAGGCGGCGAGACCGGCGACCACGACGGCACCGGTGCGTACGAACCTGGTCACGTGGAGTTCCCCCTTGCTGTTTTCCGGGCGAAAGACCGCGCCACGCTACCAAGGGTCCTGCCGCCAACTCCGTTAAGCGGGAGCGAATTGGACGTGCCGTTCGTCTCTCTTCCCGGTGGGCGCGCGTACACGGAAAGCCTGTAATCGAAGGAACACCCCGCGTGCACGTGCATCTGCTCATGCATTGGCATATGAACACAGCTATGATCCGAGCTAGTTGACACTTGCACCTTGCAACTCGGGGAGCGTCCTGTGCACCACGTGTACAACGGCATGGCGGCCACAGAGCTTCGCGGAGTCGTCTGGCAGAAGAGCAGGCACAGCAACTCCCAGGGGTCCTGTGTGGAGTTCGCGAAACTGCCCGGAGGGAATGTGGCGATGCGGAACTCCCGCCATCCCGACGGGCCCGCCCTGGTCTATACGCCGGCCGAGATCGAGGCGTTGCTGCTCGGCGTCAAGGACGGCGAGTTCGACCACCTGGCGACCGGTGGCTGAACGATGACCGGCGGCGGATGAACGGTAGCCGGCGACTGAACGGCAGCCGACGGATGAACGGCGGCCGGCGGCCGAACGGGCAGGACCCCGGGCGGTCGGCCTGCCCGGGGTCGCTACGCGTGTGTCTTCAGGCCTGTGTCTTCGGGTTTTCCGGAAGCCGGAAAAGGGCCCAGACGACCTTGCCGTACAGCGGGCCGGAGGGGAGTTCCCCCACCGGTACGGGGGAAGGGTGCCAGCCCCAGCTGTCGCTGACGCACTCCACCAGGAACAGGCCGCGTCCGGATTCGGCCGAATCCGCGGCCTCGCCCGCCACCGGACTCCTCCGGCTGGGATCGCGCACCGCGCACACCAGCCGCGAGGTCCAGCGCATCAGATGCAGCCGCACCGGCGGGTCCTGGAACTCGCGCGGCGGCTCGTCGGGCAGCGCGTGGCGCAGGGCGTTGGTGACGAGCTCGGACACCACCAGCGCGACATCGTCGAAGCGGTCGCTCAGCTCCCACCGCTCCAGGGTGGACCGGGTGAACTTACGCGCCCCGCCGACCGCTTCGTAGCGGGCGGGCAGAGCGCAGGACGCCGATCCGGCAACCCCTGAGGGGTCGGTGGGGGGAAGCCCCTGCCGTAACGGCTCGAGCATCGTCGATCCATTCGTCCCCATACGAGGCACTCCCGGGATTCGCGGCTGTAGCGGCACTGCCTGTAGCGGTACTGCGGGGGGTACAGCGGCACAACACGAGCACGCAGGTGCGCGGGGACCATGGTTCCGAATGCGCAGGGCAGATGCAAGGGCAGATGCACGTGCACGCGCCGGACCTGCCCGATACCGTGGTGGTTGCGGGGCATTTCTTCCCGGGGGTAGTTTCGGAGCTTTCTGGACGTCTTCCCATTTCCGTAATCGAATGAGTACGGGCTGAAGCGTTTTGGTGGCAGAATCCGGGACCTGGGGTTCCGGGGGGCGCCGGTGTCAGGTAGGCGATGGGGAGGGTCGGACCAGTGTCGGCAGGCGAGTCGAGTGGATCGGTGGTGCGGCGCATCCTCCTGGGCTCTCAGCTCAGAAGGCTGCGGGAGTCGCGCGGAATCACCCGTGAGGCGGCCGGCTACTCCATCCGGGCCTCCGAATCGAAGATCAGCCGCATGGAGTTGGGACGTGTGAGCTTCAAGGCCAGGGACGTCGAGGACCTGCTCACGCTCTACGGTGTCGCGGAGGAGGCGGAGCGCGACTCCCTCCTCGGACTGGCCCGCGAGGCCAACGTGGCCGGTTGGTGGCACAGTTACGGAGATGTGCTGCCCGGCTGGTTCCAGACGTATATCGGCCTGGAGGGTGCGGCCTCCCTCATCCGTATCTATGAAGTCCAGTTCGTGCACGGTCTGTTGCAGACCGAGGCGTACGCCCACGCCGTCGTCTCGCGCGGCATGCGCGGGGCCTCGCCCGCCGAGATCGACCGCAGGGTGGCCCTGCGCCTGGAGCGCCAGAAGGCCCTCGTCTCCGAGCGGGCCCCGACGTTCCACGCCGTCCTCGACGAGGCGGCGCTGCGTCGCCCGTACGGCGACCGCGAGGTCATGCGGGCTCAGTTGCGGCATCTGATCGACATGTCGGAGCAGCCGAACGTCACGCTTCAGGTGATGCCCTTCAGTCATGGCGGTCATGCCGGTGAGAGCGGCTCATTCACGATGCTGCGTTTCCCGGAATCCGATCTGTCGGACATTGTCTATTTGGAGCAGCTGACAAGTGCGCTCTATCTGGACAAGCCCGAAGAAGTCGCGCAGTACGAAAAGGCCATGGCGGGCCTCGCCCAGGACAGCCCGGCACCGGAAGAGAGCCGGGATCTTCTGCGTGGACTACTCCAACTGACCTGATTTCTCAGTACGATGACGTCAGATCAGGAGTCTGCGAACGCCTGCAAGTAAGGGATTGCATGTCCTTCTTCCATGAACTGGCCCACCAGTACATCGACGGCGAGTGGCTGACCGGCAGCGGCTCGTGGGACATCATCGATTTCAATCCCTACAACGGTGAGAAACTCGCCGCCGTCACCGTGGCCACCGCGGCGGAGGTCGACCGGGCCTACCGGGCCGCCGAACGCGCCCAGCAGGAGTGGGCCGCCACCAACCCGTACGAGCGGCGGGCCGTCCTCGAACGCGCCCTGCGCATCACCGAGGAGCGCGCCGAGGAGATCGCCGAGGCGATCACCGACGAGCTGGGCGGCACCCGGCTGCGCGCGGCGTACGAGGTGCGCGGCGCGACGGAGTTCCTGCGCGAGGCGATCCGCCAGGCGCTGCGGCCCACGGGCAGGCTGCTGCCCGCCGTGGGGGACGGCCGGGAGAACCGGCTCTACCGGCTGCCCGTCGGTGTCGTCGGCGTGATCAGCGCCTTCAACTTCCCCTTCCTCGTGACGATGAAGTCGGTCGCGCCCGCGCTGGCGCTCGGCAACGCGGTCGTCGTGAAGCCCCATCAGAATGCGCCCGTCGTGGGCGGCGGACTGATCGCGAAGATATTCGAGGACGCCGGTCTGCCCGCCGGACTGCTCAATGTCGTGATCACCGACAGCGCGGAGATAGGCGACGCGTTCATCGCGCACCCCGTGCCCAGGGTGATCTCGTTCACCGGCTCCGACCGGGTCGGCCGGCACATCGCCGCCACCGCCGCCGGGGCCTTCAAGCGGACCATCCTCGAACTGAGCGGCAACAGCGCCCTGGTGGTGCTGGCGGACGCCGACATCGACTACGCGGTCCAGGCGGCCGTCTTCAGCCGCTTCCTGTATCAGGGGCAGGTCAGCATGGCGGCCAACCGGATTCTGGTGGACCGGTCGGTGGCGGCGGAGTTCACCGAGAGGTTCACCGCCGAGGTGGCCGCTCTCAGGACCGGTGACCCGAGGGATCCGGAGACCCGGATCGGCCCGGTCATCAACGCCTTCCAGGCCGACGCCCTCGGCGCCCTGGTCGACCGCGCGGTCGCGGACGGCGCGCGGGCGCTCGTACGCGGACGGACCGTCGGCAACGTGGTCGGGCCGACCGTCCTCACCGGCCTCGCGGAGGACTCCCCGCTGCTGACACAGGAGATCCTCGGCCCGGTGGCCCTGCTGATGACGTTCGACGGCGAGGAGGAGGCCGTACGGATCGTCAACGACAGCCCCTACGGACTCAGCGGCGCCGTCCACACGCGGGACGCCGAGCGCGGGGTGCGGTTCGCGCAGCGGATCGTCAGCGGGATGTTCCACGTCAACGACTCCACCGTGCAGGACGATCCGCTGGTCGCGTTCGGTGGCGAGAAGACGTCCGGGGTGGGGCGGCTGAACGGCGAGGCCGTGGTGGAGGCGTTCACCACGCAGAAGTGGATGTCGATCCAGCACGGCCGCACGGTGTTCCCGTTCTGACAGGCGCGTACGGCGTGGTGCGGGCCGCCCCGGTCGCACGGGATACCCTAGTCAAAGTTGAATAGGACCCCGTGCGAAACCCCGGGAAGGGATGGGTGTCATGTCCGCGATCCGGCTGCTGGTCCTCGGTGCCGTGCGCATGCACGGCCGCGCACACGGCTATCAGGTCCGCAACGACCTGGAGTACTGGGGCGCGCACGAGTGGTCCAACGCCAAGCCCGGGTCGATTTACCACGCCCTGAAGCAGATGGCGAAGCAGGGGCTGCTGCTCGCGCACGAGACCGCGCCCTCCACCGTCGGCGGCCCGCCGCGCACGGAGTACGAGGTCACGGAGCAGGGGCTGGAGGAGTACCGCACCCTGCTGCGGAACGCCATCCGCTCCTACGACCAGAACCTGGACGTCCTCTCGGCGGCCATCGGGTTCATCGTCGACCTGCCCCGCGAGGAGGCCGTCGCGCTGCTCAAGGAGCGGATCGAGGGCATGAAGGAATGGCGGGACGCGGTCACCGACTACTACACCCCCGAGGACGGTCCCGAATCCCTCGGCCATATCGGCGAGATCATGAACCTGTGGGTGCACTCGGCCGACTCCGGCGCGGAGTGGACGCGGGGCCTGATCGAGCGCATCGAGGGCGGTGCGTACACCTTCGCGGGCGAGGGCGACCCGTTCGTCGGGGTGCTGGCCGAGGGCGAGGAGAACCCGTACGCCACCGGTGTCCCTGATCCCGGGGACCACGACTAATCAAGTTTGACGAATGCTGGATCGGGGTTTACCGTCGAGCCGCTAGTCAAGTTTGACTACAAGGGGTTGGAAGGGTGGCGGTGAACGTGACCGAAGCGATCGTCATGGACGGCGTGCACAAGAGGTACGGGGAGAAGCGCGTCCTGGACGGGCTGGACCTGGTCGTCGGCGGCGGCACCGTGCACGGGGTGCTCGGCCCCAACGGGGCGGGCAAGACCACCGCCGTACGGATCATGTCGACGCTGCTGCGCCACGACGCGGGCCGGGTCTCCGTGGCCGGGCTCGACGTCCGCGAGCGGGCGGGCGAGGTGCGCCGCAGGATCGGGCTGCTCGGGCAGCACGCGGCGGTGGACGAGCAGCTCGGCGGGCGGCAGAACCTGGAGATGTTCGGGCGGCTGTACCACCTGGGCGCACGCCGGGCGGGCAGCCGGGCCGACGAACTGCTGGAGCGGTTCGGCCTCGCGGACACCGGCCGCAAGGCCGTCAAGCAGTACAGCGGCGGGATGCGCAGGCGGCTCGACCTGGCCGCCTCGCTGATCACCGATCCGGACGTGCTCTTCCTGGACGAGCCGACGACCGGGCTCGACCCCCGCGGCCGGGCCGAGGTCTGGGAAGCGGTGCGCTCCTTGGTCGGCGGCGGCACCACGGTGCTGCTGACCACGCAGTATCTGGACGAGGCGGACCAGCTGGCCGACCGGATCTCGCTGATCGACGGCGGCCGGGCCGTCGCCGAGGGCACCCCCGAGGAGCTGAAGGCCCGCGTCGGCGGCGACCGGATCGACGTGGTGCTGCGCGACGCGTCCCGGCTGGTGGAGGCGGCCGCGCTGCTCGGCGGCGCGGATCTGACGCTCGACCACGACCGGCGGCTGATCGGCGCGCCCGCCCCGGACCGGATGGCGGCCCTGACCCGGACCGTACGGGCGCTGGAGGAGGCGGGCATCGAGGCGGAGGACATCGCGGTGCGCCGCCCGACCCTGGACGAGGTGTTCCTGTCCCTGACCGGACAGCCCGCGGGTGAGCAGCGTACGGAGAAGGCGGAGGCGGCGGCATGAGCGCGGTGACGACGACGGTGGTCCCCGAGCAGGGGGGCGGCTCCCGGTTCGGCTGGGCGCTGGCCGACTCCTGGACGATGACCCGCCGCGAACTGGCGCACTGGGCCCGGCAGCCGGTCGCGGTCCTCGTCAACCTGGCCTTCCCGGTGATGCTGCTCGTGATGTTCACCTATCTGGTGGGCGGCGGCCGGGGCGTGGAGGGCGACCCGACCGCGTTCCTGGTTCCCGGCATGCTCGCGCTGACCATGGCCTTCGGCCTGGAGAGCACGATGCTCGCGGTCACCCGGGACCTCGGCAAGGGTGTCATCGACCGCTTCCGTTCGATGCCGATGGTCCCGGGCGCGGTGCTGGTGGGCCGAAGCGCCGCGGACATGCTCCAGTCGGTGGCCGCGCTCGGGGTGATGACCGGGGTCGGCTGCGCGGTCGGCTGGCGCTGGCACAACGGGGCCGCCGCCGCGCTGGGGGCGGTGGGGCTGCTGCTTCTCCTGCGGTTCGCGATGCTCTGGGTGGGCATCCAGCTCGCCATGGTGGCGGGGCGGCCCGAGCTGGTCTCCGCCGTCCAGATCCTGGTCTGGCCGGTCGGCTTCCTCTCCAACGTGTTCGCCGCCCCCGCGTCCATGCCCGGCTGGCTGGGGGCCGTGGTCGAGTGGAACCCCATGTCCGCGACGGCCACCGCCGTACGGCAGCTGTTCGGAAACCCGGGGGGCGCGACCGGCTCCTGGGCCGCCGAGCACGCCCAACTCCTGGCGGTGCTCTGGCCAGTGGTGATCATCGCGGTGTTCTTCCCGCTGGCGGTGAGGAAGTTCGCGAGGCTGAGCCGGTAGCGGACGCCGGCGGATCGGTCCTGTGCGCCCGCCAGGGATCACAGGGCAGCTGGTTAGTGGTGGAAGGCCGTCGGCGTCGGCCGGTCATGGCTCAACGGGTGCTTCTGCGAGCGTAGTTCGGGCAGCAACAGCTTCAGGTCCTCCACCAGCAGCTCCGCCAGGTCCGAGGAGAACCCGTTGCGGCACACCACCCGCAGCACCGACAGGTCCTGCCGGTTGGCGGGGAAGGTGTACGCGGGCACCAGCCAGCCGTGCTCCCGCAGCCGGCGCGAGACGTCGAACACGTCGTACGCGTGGACGTCGCTGTTCGTCGTGAAGGCGAACACCGGCAGCTCGTCGCCCCGGGTGAGCAGCCGGAAGTCGCCCAGCTCCGCCACCGCGCGGGCCAGTGAGCAGGCCACGTCCCGGGAGGCCTGCTGGACCGCCCGGTAGCCGTCGTGCCCGAGGCGCAGGAACGTGTAGTACTGCGCGACCACCTGCGCCCCGGGCCGGGAGAAGTTCAGCGCGAAGGTCGGCATGTCGCCGCCCAGGTAGTTGACCCGGAAGACCAGTTCCTCCGGCAGTTCGTCGGACGAGCGCCACAGCGCCCAGCCGACCCCCGGGTAGACCAGCCCGTACTTGTGGCCGGAGGTGTTGATCGAGGCCACCCGCGGCAGCCGGAAGTCCCACTCCACGTCCGGGTCGAGGAAGGGCGCGACCATCGCGCCGGACGCCCCGTCGACGTGGACCGGGATGTCGAGGCCGGTGCGTTCCTGGAGGGCGTCCAGGGCCGCGCACAGCTCGGCGATCGGCTCGTAGGACCCGTCGAAGGTGGAGCCGAGGACGCCGACGACCCCGATGGTGTTCTCGTCGCAGAGCTCGGCGGCTGCCTCCGGGTCCAGGTGGAAGCGGCCGCCCTCCATCGGGACCTGCCGGGCCTCCACCTCCCAGAAGGTGCAGAACTTCTCCCAGCAGACCTGCACATTGACGCCCATCACCAGATTGGGCCGGGCGCTCGCCGGATAACGGTCCGCGTTCCGCTTCGCCCAGCGCCGCTTCAGGGCGAGCCCGGCCAGCATGCACGCCTCGCTCGACCCGGTCGTCGAACACCCCACGGCGGTCGCCGGATCGGGGGCGTTCCACAGGTCGGCGAGCATCGCCACGCAGCGCCGCTCCAGTTCGGCGGTGCGCGGGTACTCGTCCTTGTCGATCATGTTCTTGTCCCGGCACTCACCCATCAGCACCCCGGCCTGCGGCTCCATCCAGGTGGTGACGAAGGTGGCCAGGTTGAGCCGGGAGTTGCCGTCGAGCATCAGCTCGTCATGGACCAGCCGGTACGCCGTCATCGGCGGCAGCGGGCCGTCCGGCAGCCGGTGCCGGGGCGGCGCGGCGGTCATCGCGGCCGTCGGATCGGCCTCGCCGTAGAAGGGGTTGAGGGCGAGCCTGCGCCGCTCCGCGGAGGGTTCGTCCTGTTCCGGGTGGGCACCGCGGTGCAGCGGCATGGGGGAAGCCCTTCTCTCGGCCGACGCGGTCGGGGCAGTATCGTTTCAAATCGGTATGCAGCAGAATGAAGCGTTACGTGAGCGTATGAAGCCGACGATACGGATGCTTGCGGTGTCCGGCGCGCCGGGTTGAGCCGTCTCCGCGCGCCAGGTCGAGCCGTCCCCGCCCCCGTGGCCACCCCCCGTCCCCGTAGCCCCCCGTCCCTGTATGCCCCGCTCCCGTACGCTCCCCGCCCCCGTACCCCTCACCGCAGCGACTTGCCGTCCCCGTCCAGCTGCATCTGGGCCCGCCCGGTGACCAGCAGCCACGCGGGCAGCACCGCCGCGCACAGCAGCGGCAGCACCGACGCGTCGCCGACCAGCACCGCCGCCGTGAACAGGCTCACCCAGCCCTGCCGGGTGACGGCGAGCAGTACGCCCAGCACCGCGCAGGACACGGCGAGCGCGGCCGGGACCGCGTCGACCAGGGCGTGCGCGCACAGTCCGAGCGCCGCCCCCGCGAAGACGGCCGGGAAGATCCGCCCGCCCCGGAAGCCGCAGGTCGCCGCGGTCACGAGGGCGGCCATCTTCACCACCGCCATGACGGCGAACTCCCCGGCGGACCAGCCGTCCGGGTCCCCTGCGATCCCCTTCACCTCCTCCAGCCCCTTGAAGAGGGTCAGATGGCCGCCCAGCGCCCCGAGCAGCCCCAGCGCCAGCCCACCGAGTGTCAGGGCGAGTACCGGATACCGCAGTGCGCGGAAGGCCCGGTGCGCGACCGGGAACACGTACACCGCGAGCATGCCGAGGAGTGCGCCCGCCGAGGCGATCACGAGGGCGGAGAGCAGGTCGCCCCAGTGCGGTCCGGAGTACGCGGGGAGGGACAGGTCGAAGCTCGGGTGCGCGATCAGCGACATGGTCAGCGCCCCCGCCGTCCCGGCCGCGAGCGGGGCGAACAGCCGGTCCCAGAACGCCCCGGGGCCCGGCTGCGAGGCCAGCGTCTCGGAGAGGATCAGCGCGGCCGCGATCGGCGTGCCGAACAGGGCCCCGATCGTCCCGGCCGCGGCGAGCGACACCCACAGCCCGGCCGGTGCGCCGGGCGCGACGCGGCGGCCGAACCAGAAGGCGAGCGCGATGTTGGCGGCGGTGATCGGGTTCTCCGGCCCGAGGCTCACCCCGCCCGCCAGCGCCAGCGCGGTCACCAGGAGCAGCCCGGGGACGATGCCGGGCCGCATGGGGGCGTCGACCAGTCCGGTGGTGGCGGGGTCGGGTCCGCCGTGACCGGGCACCGCCCGCAGGACCAGGCCCACCGCGAGGCCGGTCGCGGTGAGCATCGTGATCATCCACAGTGAGGAGAACCGGCCCACGCCGAGCGCGTCGGGCAGGGTCTCCCACAGCACGTCCTGGAGCCGTTCCGCCAGCAGGCTCACCCCGAGCAGGATCAGCGCGCAGGCCACCCCGACGACGATCGCGGGCAGGACGAGCGCCAGCAGCCGCCGGGCCGGGGCGGCCGGGGGACGCGGGGGAGCGGGCGACGGGGGCGCGGGGGGTTCGGAGGCGGCCACCGGTTCACCATAGAGTCAGAAAACGGACCAAAAGCCCCATCGTCCATCCGGTGGTGCCGCGTCACACCTTGCTGATCACCGCCGCCGTCCCGTACGCGCAGACCTCCGTCCCCACGTCCGCCGCCTCGGTGACGTCGAAGCGCATCATCAGGACCGCGTTGGCGCCCCTGGCCCGCGCCTGCTCCACCAGCCGCTCCATCGCCTGGTTGCGGGTCTCGACCAGCGTCTTGGTCAGCCCTTTCAGCTCGCCGCCGATCATCGACTTCAGCCCGGCGCCGATCTGGCTCCCGAGGTGGCGCGACCGCACGGTCAGCCCGAAGACCTCACCGATGACCTGCGTCACCTGATACCCCGGTACGTCGTTTGTGGTGACGACCAGCACGTCCGCCTGGGCGGTCTGCCCGCCGCCGAATTCCTCAATGCCCATGTTCGTGGCACCTCCTGCGATCAGCTTCGTTCTACTCCGCAGGATGCGCATTCCCGCTGTGCGCCACCGGAACCAAGGGCGTTCACCGGGCGTCGGTAGCTTCGGTTGCCGCGCGGCCCCCATCACACACGTCACTCTGGAGCCTGGACCCTTGAATACGCTTGCCCTCGGCCCGAGCTGGCTGGACCCGGACTATCTGCTCAACACGTTCGGCCTCCCCGGCCTCCTCCTCATCGTGTTCGCCGAGTCCGGACTCCTGATCGGCTTCTTCCTGCCCGGCGACTCCCTGCTGTTCACCACGGGGCTGCTGGTGACCACGGGGCAGCTGAAGTATCCGCTGTGGCTCGTCTGCACCCTGATCGCCATCGCCGCGATCCTCGGCGACCAGGTGGGCTATCTCTTCGGCCGCAAGGTCGGCCCGGCCCTCTTCAAGCGCCCGGACTCCCGTCTCTTCAAGCAGGAGAACGTGGAGAAGGCCCACGAGTTCTTCGAGAAGCACGGCCCGAAGTCCCTGGTCCTGGCGCGCTTCGTGCCCATCGTCCGCACGTTCACGCCGATCATCGCGGGCGTCAGCCGGATGAACTACCGTCTGTTCGTCATCTACAACGTCGTCGGCGCGCTCCTGTGGGGCGTCGGCGTCACCGTGCTCGGCGCCATGCTCGGCAAGATCGACTTCGTGCACGAGCACATCGAGAAGATCCTCGTCCTGATCGTGCTCATCTCCGTGGTGCCGATCGTGATCGAGGTCCTCAGGGCCCGCAGCCAGGGCAAGAAGGCCGCTGCCGCGGAGGCGGCGGCGGGCGGCGACGGCCCGTCGGCGGGTGCCCTGCCCCAGGGGCTCGTCGGGCCGGGCTCAGCCCCGCCGGGAGCCTGAGGTGACCGGGCTCAGTCCCGCCCGGAGCCCGAGTTGACGCGCGCGTGCCGACCGCGCTTCGGTGCGGCGGCCGACGGCTCCGCCTTCTTGCCCTGAGCCCGGTGCTCCACCACCAGAACAGCGATCACCACGGCGGCGCCGAGCGCGAACAGGGCGCAGCTCAGGCCGACCGAGCCGCTGGGGGCGAGCAGCCCGCGGTCATCGTCCTGCCAGGGCCACAGCGCGCGCAGTGAACCAGCCATCAGACCGGTCATCACGACCAGCGTCATGTGGTGGTAGTTCGCCAGCAGCCACTTCAGCAGCTTGACGAAGAGCGCGAGCCCCACCGCACAGCCCAGCGCGAAGGCTGCGAGATAGCCGAAGTCACGCTCGTTGACGGCTTCGATCGTCGGCTCGTACAGGCCCATGGTCAGCAGCAGGAACGAGCCGGAGATACCGGGAAGGACCAGCGCGCAGATCGCGATCGAGCCGGCCAGCGCGACCACCACGGGGTGGGTCGGCATGTCGCCGGGCGGCAGCCCCGTCAGAGTGAAGGCGCCCAACGCGACGACCACGCAGAGCGCGTAGTTCCCGACGGTCCAGCGCTTTCCCGAGCCTGAGTACGGCACCCACAGGGAGGCCAGCACCAGACCGAAGAACAGGGCGTAGGCGGACTGGGGGTGCTCCTCGACCAGGGGCGCGATCAGCTTGGCCGCGAGCACCAGGGCCACCGCCATGCCCGCCAGGAGCGGGAGCAGGACCGTCCAGTCGACGTTCCGCAGCTCGGCCCTGGCGCGCGCGGTCCCGCGGCCGCGGGGCAGGTCGGACGCGCCCATGCGCAGCGCGCTGGTGATATGACCGGCGCCGTCGATCAGCTTCTCGTACACGCCGGTGATCAGTGCGACGGTGCCGCCGCTGACGCCGGGGACGGCCTCCGCGGTGCCGATGAGAGCGCCGCGGAAGGCGTTGAAGACGTGGTGGCCGGATGGCTTCGCCATGATCTCCTGTTTCGACTGTCGGCTCTCGGCCATGGTTCGGCTCTCGGCCTTGAGGGGAGCAGGCGACCATCCTACGGGCTGTCCCGTAACCCCTGGCGGGCGCACGAGGATTGCGGGACAGCCCTCGGGCGCCGCGCCGCAGTGGCCGTACGAGGAGGGGTCGGCAGGCGGAACGGACGGGACCGCCGCTCCCTCAGAACCCTCGGGTCCGCTTCGCCGCCCGGCGGCTCGCCCCGCCGACCGCCCCCGGCACCCCCATGAACAGCCGGGAGATCTCGCTCCCCAGGTTCACCCCGATCGCGATGGCCAGCGCCGTCGCGACCGCCGTCGACAGCGAGGTCAGCCCTTGGGTCACGTCGTTCTGGGCCACGCCCAGCAGACCGAAGTACGTCGCCGAACCGGGCAGCAGCGGCCCGATCGCCGCCGTGATGTACGGCAGCGAGGACGTGTACCGGTAGCGCGAGAACAGCTGCCCGAACAAGCCCACCAGACCGGCCGCCGCCGCCGTCGCCGCGACCGGCGAGATGTCCCCGGTGCGGGCCATCGCCCCGAAGACGATCCAGGCGACACCGCCGTTCAGGGTGACCGCCAGCACGGTCGACCGCTCCTGCTGGAGCAGGACCGCGAAGGCCAGACTCAGCGCCATCGACGCCAGGATCTGGAGCACCGGCCGGTCGTTGGGCACGAACTGCGCCTCGGGATTGAGCTGCGCCCCCAGCTGCACCCCGAGATACAGGATGATCAGCACGCCCGCCACGATCCCGATGAAGAAGTACATGACCTCCAGCAGCCGGGCCGAGGCGGTGATGTAGTAGCCGGTGAGGCCGTCCTGCACCCCCGCCACCAGCGCCCGCCCCGGCAGCAGGGCGAACAGCCCACCGGTGATCACCGCGGACGGGCGGACGTCCGTGGAATGGGTCAGCGTCAGCGCCACCCCCATCGCGGCGGGCGGCATCGCGGCCACCGTGAACTGGTAGAACTCCGGCAGTCCGCGCCCGGCGCACAGCCACGCGAGACGGTCGCCGAGCATCGCGCCCGTCGCCGCCACGATGAACACCAGCACCCCACCGCCGACCAGCACGGAGGCCGAGCCCGCCAGCAGCCCGGCGGCCGCCGTCAGCACCCAGCCCGGGTACGGGTGCCGGTTCCTGCGGATCTCCGCGAGCCGCCGGTAGGCCTCCTCCAGGGAGACGTCGGTGTCCTCGCTGGTGATGTCGTCCACCAGCCGGAAGACCGCCGCCAGCCGGGTGTAGTCGGTGCCCCGGCGGCGTACGGTACGGCTCGCCGTGACCGGATCGTCGACCAGCGACGGCTGGTGCGAGATGGACAGCAGCGTGAACGTGACCGTCGGCTCGCTGCGGTCGAGACCGTACGAGCGGGTCACCGCGAACATCGCCGCCTCGACGTCCTCGGCGCCCTCACCGCCCGCGAGCAGCAGCTCCCCGATACGCAGCGTCAGGTCGAGCACGCGCGGCACGGCGGGGCCGGTCTCGTCGTCGGTGCGCTGAATGGTCTCCGCGGCCGGCCGCTCGGTCACCGGCATCCGCAGCATCGTGCGCATCCGGTCCTGCCAGGGCGCCTCCTTGGTCATCCTGACCATCGGAATGCCCTGCGCCGGAGTGAACGCGGGCGGCGACTGCTGAGCCTTGTACGTGCTCGGCGGGGTGAAAGCGGAACTCAGCGTGTCGGAGTGCGAAGCGCCTCCGGGGCCACCGCCCGAGGACGCCGGGCCGCCCGGGTCCTGGTGCACCCCGCTCGGCAGCGCGAACTCCGACGTCGGATGGTCCTCCTCGGGCGGTGAGGCCGGATGACTTGTCCCCGGAGGCGGAGCGAAAGCACTCCGTGCCTCGTCGGACTGGGGCTTCTGGTCCTCTGGACCGCCCGATTCCGCCACCACTCGACCTCGTTCCTCCTTGGCTGCATGTCCCGGGCACTCGTCTGCCCAGTATGGCCACCGGCATGGGCCCCGCACACGCAGGAGTGCGGACAGCGAAACGGGCGGCACACCCGCGAAGGTGTACCGCCCGTTCCCGTACGGCCGTCCGGCTCACAAACGGAACCGGGAGAGGGACGTCAGTGCGCGCCGCCCTGCGCCTCAAGGCGCTTGTACGAGGCCTCGATCTCGGCCTCCGCCTCGGCGCGGCCGACCCAGTCGGCGCCCTCGACGGACTTGCCCGGCTCCAGGTCCTTGTAGACCTCGAAGAAGTGCTGGATCTCCAGGCGGTCGAACTCCGACACGTGGTGGATGTCGCGCAGGTGCTCCACCCGCGGGTCGGACGCCGGGACGCAGAGCAGCTTGTCGTCGCCGCCCGCCTCGTCGGTCATCCGGAACATGCCGATGGCACGGCACTTGATGAGGCAACCGGGGAAGGTCGGCTCGTCCAGGATGACCAGCGCGTCCAGCGGGTCGCCGTCCTCGCCGAGGGTGTTCTCGACGAAGCCGTAGTCGGCCGGGTAGCTGGTCGAGGTGAAGAGTCGACGGTCCAGGCGGATCCGACCGGTCTCGTGGTCCACCTCGTACTTGTTCCGCGAACCCTTCGGGATCTCGATGGTGACGTCGAACTCCACGGGTGGCTCCTCCATGATCAACACATACGACTGGTGATTAAGTGTCCCCCACGCAGAAGAGTGCTCGCGAAAGGGGCTGGTCAACGGTGGCCGAGCCGGTGGAAAGACCGTCGAACCGTCCGTCGGACCCGTGGGGCAGGCTGAAGAGCCTGACGCATCGGCGCAACGGCTCGCACACCTGGCAGGTCATCGCAGGCTCCGCCACGCTCGGCCTGGTCGTCGCTGCCGGCGCCGTCCTCGCCGCCGGCCCCTGGGACAACGGTCAGCGTAAGGCCGAGCGGGAGGTGGCAGCCGCCGCGGACCCCACAGGTGGCGCACATCACGGCCGCCCCACGCCCGACACGCCCCCGGCGGCCCCCAGCGCCCCGCCCGTCCTTCCCGCCCTCGGGACCGTCACCCGCGACACCCCCCAGGACCCCGCGGGCCTCCGCGACACCCTGGCCCCGCTCATCGGCGTGCCCGAACTCGGCACCCGGGTCGCCGCCTCCGTCATCGACACCGCCACCGGCAAGCAGCTGTACGGGCACGGCGCCACCACCCCGATGACCCCGGCCTCCACGATCAAGGTCGCCACCACCCTCGCCGCGCTCTCCGCCCTCGGCCCCGACCACCGCATCGCCACCACCGCCCGGCTCTCCGAGGACGCCCGCACCCTCACCCTCGTCGGCGGCGGCGACCCCACCCTGAGCAGGGCCGCCCTGCGTTCGATGGCCACCGAGGCCGCCGACGCCCTGCGCGAGGACGGCAAGGACTCCGTACGGCTCGCCTACGACACCTCCCGCTACACCGGCCCCGTGCTCCACCCGATCAGCCCCAACACCAACATCGCCCCCGTCACCGCGCTGATGGTCGACGAGGGCCGGCTCGACGACACGGACCGCGGCCCCGCCCCCCGCAGCGAGGACCCCGCGGGCGACGCGGCCCGCGCCTTCGCCGCCCAGCTGAAGAAGGCGGGCGTCGAGGTCACCGGCACACCCCGCGAGGCCCGCGCGGCCGCCGAGGCCCGCACGGTCGCCACCCACCACTCCGCGCCGCTGTCCGCCCTCGTCGAACGCACCCTCACCAACAGCGACAACGACATCGCCGAGGCCCTCGCCCGGCAGACCGCCATCGCCAAGGGCGAGAGCGCCGACTTCGCCGGAGCCCGCCGCGCCGTCACCAACGAACTGAAGAAGCTCCAGGTCCCGGTGGCGGGCGCGCACCTCGCCGACGGCAGCGGGCTCGACCGCGCCGACCGGGTCACCACCGCCCTCCTCACCGCCCTCCTCGCCCGCGCCGCCGACCCGGACCGCCCCGGACTGCGCCACGTCCTCACCGGCCTCCCCGTCGCCGGATTCAGCGGCACCCTCAGCACCCGCTACCAGGACGCCCCCGGCGCCACCGGCCTGATCCGCGCCAAGACCGGCACCCTCCGGGGCGTCAACGCCCTCGCCGGAACCGTCGTCGACGACCGGGGCCGCCTCCTCGCCTTCGCCTTCCTCGCCTCCGGCACCGCCTCGGCCCCCGAGGCCGAAGCCGCCCTCGACGCCCTGGCCGAGGCCGTCGCCGGACCGGCCCGCTGAGCCGCACCCGGCACCCGAAGAGCGGTGCAACACCCCACCACCGGGCGATCCGCTCCCGTACGGTTGACGCATGACGAGCATCGGTGGTGCCGAGATGGTCGACTGGAATCTCGCGGTGGCGACCGCGACCCGACTCGTACGGCCGGGGCCCGAGATCAGCCGCGAGGAGGCCCGCGCCGTCGTCGCGGAGCTCCGGCGGCACGCCAGGGCCTCCGAGGAACACGTCCGCCACTTCACCCGGATGATCCCCGAGGGGACCGAACCGGAGGACACCCCTGTCCTCGTCGTCGACCGGGCCGGCTGGATCAGGGCCAATGTCGCGGGCTTCCGGGAGCTGCTGCGCCCCCTGCTCGCCAAGATGGAGAGCCGCCGCCCCGGCGGACCGGGCGGCGCCGTCCTCGGTGCGGTCGGCGGCAAGGTGACCGGCGTCGAGCTGGGCATGCTGCTCTCGTTCCTCGCCTCCCGGGTGCTCGGCCAGTACGAGACGTTCGCCCCCGCCACCCGCGACCTCCCCGCCTCCGCGAACGGCGGCGGACGGCTGCTCCTGGTCGCCCCCAACATCGTCCACGTCGAACGCGAGCTGGATGTCGCCCCGCACGACTTCCGGCTCTGGGTCGCCCTCCACGAGGAGACCCACCGCACCCAGTTCACCGGCGTGCCCTGGCTCCGCGACCACCTCCAGGGCGAGATCCAGACGTTTCTGGACGAGACCGACGTCGACCCGATGACCTTCCTGGAACGGCTCCGCGAAGCCGCCCAGTCCCTCTCCGGCGCCGGACGCCCCGAGGGCGAACAGGGCGAGGACGGCGGCCGCAGCCTCGTCGACATCGTCCAGACCCCCGCCCAGCGCGAGGTGCTCGGCCGGCTCACCGCCGTCATGTCCCTCCTGGAAGGACACGCGGACTACGTGATGGACGGCGTCGGCCCCGAGGTCGTCGGCTCCGTCGCCGAGATCCGGGAGAAGTTCCAGCAGCGCAGGGCCCGGGGCGCAGGCCGCCTCGACCAGGCCCTGCGCAAGCTCCTCGGCCTGGACGCCAAGCTCCGGCAGTACAAGGACGGCGAGAAGTTCGTACGATCGGTCGTCGACGAGGTCGGCATGGACGGCTTCAACCGCGTCTGGACCTCACCCAACACCCTCCCGACCAAGGCCGAGATCGCCAAGCCCGCCGACTGGGTCGCACGGGTGCACCGCAAGGCGGAATCGTGACCCTTTTCCGGCCCGGGACCGGGAAACTGCCCTCCAATCACCCATCCGAGGGACCATAGGGGCACGGGAAGGCGTGCAATGCTCGATGAACAGCTTGCCTCTGTCACCATCGACGCACTCTGAGTGACGGGACTCACGCGTTCCGGCGCTCGACGCTCCTCCCGAAACTCCACGAAGGGCACCGGACATGGGTCCCCATCCTGCGGTCGCGGCGATACGCCTGGCGGTCCGCCGCGTACTCCACGACGTCCTCACCGAATTCCACCGGCACGACGGCCACGGCCGGCCCGCCGAAGCGGCCCGGCGCCCCGCGCACGCCGCCCGTTCCCACTACGCCGAGGCCGGCGCCTCGGGCAGGCAGGCTCTCCCCGAGCGGCCCGCCCTCCCCGAACGGCCCGACACCCCGCTCGTCCTCGTCGCCTGTTCGGGCGGCGCCGACTCCATGGCGCTCGCCTCCGCCCTCGCGTTCGAGGCCCGCAAGCTCGCCGTCCGGGCCGGTGGCATCACCGTCGACCACAACCTCCAGCCGGGATCCGACCTCCGCGCCGCCGAGGTCGTCGCCCGGCTCACCGCCATGGACCTCGACCCCGTCGAGGCCGTCGCCGTGCACGTCGGGCGCGAGGGCGGCCCCGAAGCCGCGGCCCGTGACGCTCGCTACGCCGCGCTGGACGCCGCCGCCGAGCGCCACGGCGCCGCCGCCGTCCTGCTCGGCCACACCCGTGACGACCAGGCCGAGACCGTCCTCCTCGGCCTCGCCCGCGGCTCCGGCATCCGCTCGCTCTCCGGCATGGCCGCCGCCTCCGGACCGGCGGGCCGCTACCGCCGCCCCTTCCTCCAGCTCGACCGCCAGACCGCCCGCAAGGCCTGCCTCGTCCAGTCGATCCCCGTCTGGGACGACCCGCACAACATCGATCCCGCCTACACCCGCTCCCGGCTCCGCCACGAAGGCCTGCCCGCCCTGGAGAAGGCGCTCGGCAAAGGCGTCGTCGAAGCCCTCGCCCGGACCGCCCAGCTCTCCCGCGACGACGCCGACGCCCTGGACACCTGGGCCGCCGAGGCCGAGCTGTCCGTGCGCGACGAGACCGGCCGCCTGGAGTGCGCCAAGCTCTACGCCCTGCCGCCCGCGGTACGCCGCCGGGTGCTGCGCCGGGCCGTGATCGAGGCCGGGGCGCCCGCCGGTTCCCTCTTCGCCCGCCACCTCGAAGAAGTCGACCGGCTGATCACCGGCTGGCGCGGCCAGCGGGCCATCAACCTGCCCGGCCGCGTCGAGGCCCTGCGGCAGGGTGGCAGACTGGTCATTCGGCAGAGCTGACGCGCAAGCGGCTGAAGTGCAGGCGAACAGCCGGCCCGGTCCGGGGCGCGCCCCGGACCGGCAGGCAGAGAAAGAGACGTGGGTGAACGAGAAGGACATGGGTACCGACCTTCAGTCGGTGCTCCTCACCAAGGAAGAGATCGACGCGAAGCTCGTCGAGCTGGCCGCGAAGATCGACGCGGAGTACGCGGGCAAGGACCTGCTGATCGTCGGCGTGCTCAAGGGCGCGGTGATGGTCATGGCGGACCTGGCGCGCGCGCTGTCCACCCCCGTCACGATGGACTGGATGGCCGTCTCCTCGTACGGCGCGGGCACCCAGTCCTCCGGTGTGGTCCGGATCCTCAAGGACCTGGACACGGACATCAAGGGCAAGCACGTCCTGATCGTCGAGGACATCATCGACTCCGGTCTGACGCTGTCCTGGCTGCTGTCCAACCTGGGCTCCCGGGAACCGGCCTCCCTGGAGGTCTGCACCCTGCTGCGCAAGCCGGACGCCGCGAAGGTCGCGATCGACGTGAAGTGGATCGGCTTCGACATCCCCAACGAGTTCGTCGTCGGCTACGGGCTCGACTACGCGGAGAAGTACCGCAACCTGCCCTTCGTCGGCACGCTCGCGCCGCACGTCTACGGCGGCTGACCCGCGGCAGACCCGAGTCCGGCCCGGCGGGGAACCCTCACCGCCTCCGGACCGTTGAAGCTTCGAAAGCAGGATTCTCCGCCGTACCCGGCAGTCGTCGGTGACGATGCTGGGGTACCGTCCGAAGAACAGTCTTTTCTCACAGCAGCATTTACCTACGGGCAGGAGGGACGGGGCGTCTTCGCTCCGTATGGATGGACGTGAAGCGATACTTCCGTGGGCCGGTCATGTGGATCGTGCTGGCCGTCCTCGCCGTGGTCGTGTTGATGCAGGTCGTCGGCTCGTCGGGCGGCTACAAGACGGTGGACACCGCCAAGGTGATCCAGGCGATCAGCAAGGACCAGGTGGAGCAGGCCAAGCTGACCACCGGTGACGAACAAATCCTCAAGATCGAGCTGAAGGACGGCCAGAAGCTCGAAGGTGAGTCAGGGAGCAAGTTCCAGGCGAGCTACATCGGCAATCAGGGCGTCGAGCTCGCCAACACGCTCCAGGAGAAGTTCGAGAACGGTGACATCGAGAAGGGTTACACCGTCTCGCCGTCGAAGCAGTCCCCGTTCGTCTCGATCCTCCTCTCGCTGCTGCCCTTCGTCCTCATCGTGGTCGTCTTCCTGTTTCTGATGAACCAGATGCAGGGCGGCGGCTCCAAGGTCATGCAGTTCGGCAAGTCCAAGGCCAAACTGATCACCAAGGACACCCCCAAGACGACCTTCGCCGATGTGGCGGGGTCCGACGAGGCGGTCGAAGAGCTCCACGAGATCAAGGAGTTCCTCCAGGAGCCGGCGAAGTTCCAGGCCGTCGGCGCCAAGATCCCCAAGGGCGTCCTGCTCTACGGGCCGCCCGGTACGGGCAAGACACTGCTCGCGCGCGCCGTCGCCGGCGAAGCGGGCGTGCCGTTCTACTCGATCTCCGGTTCCGACTTCGTCGAGATGTTCGTCGGTGTCGGTGCCTCCCGGGTCCGTGACCTCTTCGAGCAGGCCAAGGCGAACGCCCCGGCGATCGTCTTCGTCGACGAGATCGACGCCGTCGGCCGCCACCGCGGCGCCGGCATGGGCGGCGGTCACGACGAGCGCGAGCAGACGCTCAACCAGCTGCTCGTCGAGATGGACGGGTTCGACGTGAAGGGCGGCGTCATCCTGATCGCCGCCACGAACCGCCCGGACATCCTCGACCCGGCGCTGCTGCGCCCGGGACGCTTCGACCGGCAGATCGCGGTCGACCGCCCCGACATGCAGGGCCGCCTGGAGATCCTCAAGGTGCACCAGAAGGGCAAGCCCGTGGCGGAGGGCGTCGACCTCGGCGCCGTCGCCCGCCGCACGCCCGGCTTCACCGGTGCCGACCTGTCGAACGTGCTGAACGAGGCCGCGCTCCTGACGGCGCGCAGCGACAAGAAGCTCATCGACAACGAGAGCCTCGACGAGGCGATCGACCGTGTCGTGGCGGGCCCGCAGAAGCGGACCCGGATCATGTCCGAGAAGGAAAAGAAGATCACCGCGTACCACGAGGGCGGACACGCCCTGGTCGCGGCGGCCTCCCCCCAGTCGGACCCGGTCCACAAGATCACGATCCTCTCCCGCGGCCGCGCCCTCGGTTACACGATGGTGCTCCCGGAGGAGGACAAGTACTCCACGACCCGCAACGAGATGCTCGACCAGCTGGCGTACATGCTGGGCGGGCGTGCGGCCGAGGAGCTGGTCTTCCACGACCCGACCACCGGCGCTGCCAACGACATCGAGAAGGCCACGGCAACGGCCCGCGCGATGGTCACGCAGTACGGCATGACGGAGCGGCTCGGCGCGATCAAGTTCGGCGGCGACAACTCGGAGCCCTTCCTGGGCCGCGAGATGGGCCACCAGCGCGACTACTCCGAAGAGGTCGCGGCACTGGTCGACGAGGAGGTCAAGAAGCTCATCGAGACCGCCCACAACGACGCGTGGGAGATCCTCGTCGAGAACCGCGACATCCTCGACACCCTCGTGCTCGAACTCCTGGAGAAGGAGACGCTGGGCAAGGACGAGATCGCGGAGATCTTCGCCCCGATCGTGAAGCGTCCCGCCCGCCCGGCCTGGACCGGGTCCGCCCGACGTACCCCGTCGACGCGCCCCCCGGTGCTCTCGCCCAAGGAGCTGGCTCTCACCAACGGCACCGCCAACGGTTCGGCCACTCCGCCGGAGATCGCCCCGACGGACCTGACGAAGGACATCGCCCCGTCCACCGAGGCGATCCCCGAGGAGCGTCCGGACAGCTAGACCGCCACCCCGACATCCGGTGAGACCCCTGTCACAGGGGCCGGACCGGGCCCGGAATGGATGCCGCGCCCCCCAGGTTTTAGCCTGTGGGGGCGCGGCTTTTCCGTATGCCTGCGATGTCTGAGCGCGAACCCGCGCACAGGACAGCACAGAGGAACGAGGCACAGATGACCGACCCGGTGACGCTGTACGGCCAGGGTTCGATCGGCGAATTCGACGAGAAGCGGGCCGAGGCGGCCGTACGCGAACTGCTCATCGCCGTCGGCGAGGACCCGGACCGTGAGGGCCTGCGGGAGACACCGGGGAGGGTGGCGCGGGCGTACAAGGAGATCCTTGCGGGCCTGCGCCAGGAGCCGGAGGACGTGCTCACCACGACGTTCGACCTCGGTCACGACGAAATGGTGCTGGTGAAGGACATCGAGATCATGTCCCTGTGCGAGCACCACCTCCTGCCCTTCCACGGTGTCGCGCACGTCGGCTACATCCCGGCCGACACGGGCAAGATCACCGGCCTGTCGAAGCTGGCCCGGCTGGTCGACGTCTTCGCCCGCAGGCCACAGGTGCAGGAGCGCCTCACCACGCAGGTGGCGGACTCCCTGATGCGCATCCTGGAAGCGCGGGGCGCGATCGTGGTGATCGAGGCCGAGCACATGTGCATGTCGGTCCGGGGCATCCGCAAGCCCGGCGCGAAGACCACGACGTCGGCTGTCCGCGGGCAGCTGCGCGACGCCTCCACCCGTGCTGAGGCCATGAGCCTGATACTGGCGCGCTGAAGGACGGCGGGACAGTCCTCGGCCGCCCGGTCCCCTTCCGCGAGGAAGGGGACCGGCGTCGCATCCGACCGTGGTTGACCGCTGGCCGGCCCGCCCTGCTACGCCGCCGCCGCGCCCGTGCCGTCGCGGTCGTCGTCGCTGTCCTCCGGGAGGCGGCAGACGCGTTCCAGGAAGAAGGCGGCGGCGATGACCGCGATGCCGGCCACCACGGCGGCCGCCGCGTAGATGGCCTGGTCGCGGCGGGGCGGGATGTCGAGGTAGCCCAGGAGGAAGACGCCGACGCCGCCGTACATCCCGGCCACCAGGGCGGTGACCAGGGCGCTCGCCTGGCCGAAGACGACCGCGCGGGCCGCGAACAGCGGGTCGACGCCCTTGGCGCCGGGACGGCGTTCGCGTTGGGCGCGGAGGCGGGCGCGGGTGGAGAGGGCGGTCGCCAGGAGGATCGCGGCGATCGCGGCGAGCACGATCGACGCGGCCAGCGGGACGCTCGGCAGGGTGCCGAGGGAGTCCCAGAGGCGGGCCCCGCCCCAGGAGAGGACACCGGCGGCGGCGAAGAGGCCCGCCAGTACCCCGAGCCGTAGTTGCTTCACCGAGTGAGCCGCCCTTCGCGCCGCTTGTGCCCGGCCCGGCCGTGCGCCGGACCGTCGTCCGTCGAGCCTAACGATTACTCCGGCAGGCGCAGTTCCAGGTCGGCGCGGGGCAGGACGCTGTCGCGGCCGACGTCGGCGAGCAGCTCGGCGACCGGGCCCGCGCCGGGCAGCTGGGCCTCGGGGTCCACGTCGTGCCAGGGGGCGAGGACGAAGGCCCGCTCGTGCGCGCGCGGGTGGGGGAGCGTGAGCACCGGGTCGTCGGAGAGGACGTCCGCGTACGACACGATGTCGACGTCGATGGTGCGCGGGCCCCAGCGCTCCTCGCGGACCCGGTCGAAGGCCTCCTCGATGGCCTGGCCGCGCTCCAGCAGGGAGGCCGGGGGCAGCGTCGTCTTCACGACGATCACCGCGTTGAAGTAGGCGGGCTGGGAGCCCGCCTCGACGCCCCAGGGCTCCGTCTCGTACACCGGGGACACGGCCTTGACCCGCAGACCGGGGGTGTCCTCCAGGGCGTCGATGGCGCCCTGGAGGGTCTCCAGCCGGTTGCCCAGGTTCGAGCCGAGGGAGATCACGGCCATTTTGGGGTTGGAGAGCGTGACGTCCGCGGCGTCCACCTGCCGGACGACGGCGGTCGGGACCGGCTGTACGGTCGGGTCGCTCTGCCCTTCGGTGGAAAATGCAGTCATGCTCGGCTCCGGGTGATGGTGATGGTCACGTCGTCGAAGGGGACGGTGATCGGCGCGTCCGGCTTGTGCACGACGACCTCCACCTCCTGGACGCCCTCGTGCTTCAGGCACTGCTGGGCGATGCGCTCGGCGAGCGTCTCGATCAGATCGACCGGTTCGCCGGTCACCACGTCGACGACCTCCTCGGCGACCACGCCGTAGTGCACGGTGCGGGCCAGGTCGTCGGCGGCGGCCGCGGGGCGGGTGTCGAGGCCGAGCACCAGGTCGACGATGAAGGTCTGGCCCTCTTCCCGTTCCCGGGGGAAGACGCCGTGGTGCCCACGGGCCTTGAGGCCGCGCAGCGCGACACGATCCACGCGAATCACTCCTGCTGTCGTTGGTCGAGGGGCACCCGGCCGCGTGCGGGCGGCGAGGTGCCGTCCTGTGAATCTACCTGCGGGCACCGACAGTGCTCGCCCGTGGGGCCCAGGGAGCGCCCACGGGGCTGGTAGCCGCCCTACCCGGGGTTCCGGATGCCAACCCCTATCCGTCCCGTACCCACTCAGGAGGGTGTTTCCCCGTCGTCGTCCTCGTCGGTTTCCGTCAGTACGGGTGAACCGTG
The DNA here is from genome assembly GCF_055577965.1 of Streptomyces sp. NPDC033165. Taxonomy (NCBI): domain Bacteria; kingdom Bacillati; phylum Actinomycetota; class Actinomycetes; order Kitasatosporales; family Streptomycetaceae; genus Streptomyces; species Streptomyces sp. NPDC033165. Next base: position 56,325 of record NZ_JBVIPK010000003.1, on the reverse strand, counting down.
GTGGGACCAGAGTTTCCAGCCGCCCGGGGTGCGCCGGAACACGTTCGTGGCGACGACCAGCTGGCCGACGAGGGGGCCCAGCGCGTTGCCGTCCTCGGCGGGCCCGCCGCTGAGGATGTTCTCGGTGCAGGTGACCAGGGCGGTGTCCCCGGTCATCGAGATGTTGACGTCGGTGAGGAAGAACTGGATGTACTCGGTGTTCGCCATGATCAGGGCGTAGCTGCGCAGTACCTCGCCCCGCCCCGAGAGCACCGGCCAGCCCGGGTGGACGCAGGAGACGGTGAGGTCCTCGCCCGGCAGCCAGAGCCCGGACAGCTCTTCGTAGTCGCCGCGTTCCAGCGCCTCGTAGAAGGCGGTGTTGGCGGCCTCGACCTCCGCGATGTCGGCGGCGGCCCGGGCGTGCTCCTCGTTCACGCGGCTCCCTCGACCGCGCGGGCGACCCGGACCGCGTCGGCGGTGGCCCGTACCTCGTGGACCCGGACCGCCCAGGCGCCGGCCTGCGCGGCGAGGGCGGAGACGGCCGCGGTGGCCGCGTCCCGTTCGCGGGCGGGAGGCGGTGAGGCGTCCGGGGCGGCCAGGACGTGCCCGAGGAAGCGTTTGCGGGAGGCGGCCACCAGCAGCGGGCGGCCCAGGCCGTGCAGCTCGGTCAGGTGCGCGACGAGCGCCAGGTCGTGGGGGGCGTCCTTGGCGAAGCCGAGGCCCGGGTCGATCACGACGCGGTCCGGGGCGACGCCGCCCGCGACCACCGCGTCCATCCGCTGCCGCAGCTCGTCGAGGACCTCGGCGACGACGTCCCCGTACACCGCACGGCTGTTCATCGACTCGCTGAAGCCGCGCCAGTGCATCACCACGAACGGGACCTCGGCGGCGGCGACCGCCGGGATCATGCCCGGGTCGGCCAGTCCGCCGCTGACGTCGTTGACCAGGGCGGCACCGGCGGCGACGGCCTGCTCGGCGACGCGGGCGCGCATGGTGTCCACGGAGACGGTGACGCCCTCGGAGGCCAGCCCCCGCACGACCGGGACCACCCGGCGCAGCTCCTCGGCCTCGTCCACCCGGCTGGCGCCCGGGCGGGTCGACTCGCCGCCCACGTCGACCAGGTCCGCACCCTCGGAGACCAGGTGCAGTCCGTGCTTGACGGCGGCCGTGGTGTCGAACCAGCGGCCACCGTCGGAGAAGGAGTCGGGCGTCACGTTGACGACACCCATGACCGCACAGCGGTCCCACTCCGGCAGCCCTCGGACCGTGCCCCGTGTGCGTGACGTACTCATGCCACCAGCCTAGGCCCCGTACGGCACCCCTACGCCGCGCTCACCTCGTGCTGCTCCGGTGCGGTGCGCCGGACGTGGCCGCACGGGCGCGCGCCCCGGGAGCGGAACGGGCGGGGCAGCGAGAGGTTCACGAAGCCCTCCGCCTGCATCGCCGCGATGCCTATGCGGGGCAGGTCGCGGCTGGTGCGGAAGACCACGAAGCGGGGCTCCCAGCGCGGGCGGAACTTCGCGTTGAACTTGTACAGCGATTCGATCTGGAACCAGCGCGACAGGAAGATCAGCAGCCCGCGCCAGCAGCGCAGTACCGGTCCCGCGCCGAGCCGCTCGCCGCGGGCCAGCGCGGAGCGGAACATCGCGAAGTTCAGCGAGACCCGCTCGACGCCCAGGTTCCCGGCGGCCTGGAGGGCGGCGACGATCAGGAGCTCGTTCATGCCGGGGTCGGCGGCACGGTCGCGGCGCATCAGCTCCAGGGACATCCCGTCGCGCCCCCAGGGGACGAAGTGGAGGACGGCCTTCAGGTCGCCGTGCGGGGAGTCCTCCGTGCCGGAGCCGGGGAGGTGGGCGGTGGCGATGACGCAGTCGCCGTCGGCCGGGTCGCCGATGCGGCCGAGCGCCATGGAGAAGCCGCGCTCGGTGTCGGTGCCGCGCCAGTCGGTGGCGGCCCGGCGGATGCGGTCCAGCTCGGTGTCGCCGATGTCACGTGCCCGCCGGACCCGGGTCTCGTAGCCGTTGCGTTCGATGCGCTTGACCATTTGGCGCACGTTTCGCATGGCCCGTCCGGCGAGGGAGAAATCCGCGACGTCCACCACCGCCTCGTCGCCCAGCTCCAGCGCGGTGAGGCCGGTCTCGCGGGTCCAGACCTGGCCGCCGGTCTCGCTGCACCCCATCACGGCGGGGGTCCAGGAGTGCGCCTTCGCCTCGTCCATGAACCGCTCGATCGCGCCCGGCCACGCCTCGACGTCGCCGATGGGGTCGCCGCTGGCCAGCATCACGCCGGAGACGACCCGGTAGCAGACGGCGGCCTTGCCGCTCGGGGAGAAGACGACGCCCTTGTCGCGGCGGAGTGCGAAGTGGCCGAGGGAGTCGCGGCCGCCGTGCGTCTCCAGCAGCGCCCGCAGCCTGCTCTCGTCGTCCTCGGTGAGGCGGGCGGCCGGGTGCTCGGGGCGGAAGGCGAGGTAGATGGTGGTGACGGCGGTCAGCAGGCCGAGTGCGCCCAGCGAGTACGCCACGGTCCAGCCGGTCCGGCCCGCGTAGTCGACGGGGCCCTCGACGCCGAACAGGCCGTACAGCACGTGCTGGAGCCGGTCCGCGATGGACGGGGCCCCGACGACCCGGCCCGGGTGGACGCTGACGATGATCAGCCCGAGCGTCAGCGAACCGGCCCCGAGCAGCACGAAGTTGGCCAGTGCCCGCCAGCGGCTGCGCGGGTCGGGCAGCGCCCGGAACTGGTCCCGGTGGCGGACCAGGAGAGCGCAGAGCGTCAGCGAGACCAGCACCCCGACGATCGAGTGCCGGTACGCGAACTGCGCCACGGCCCCCGCCGGCAGCAGGATCACCGCCGCCCGCCAGGCCCGCCGCTTGTGCCGCTTCAGCCCGTGCGCGAGCAGCAGCAGGAGCACGCCCGCGCTCAGCGAGAGCGCGGCGGCGAACGGGCCGAGCGCTCCGGGGAGCACCTCGGCGACGGTGTGCATCCGGCTGTGCCGGAAGCGGGGGAAGACCCCCGCCGCGACATCGATCAGCCCGACGACGGTGCAGGCGGTGCCGACGACGGCCGGCACGGATTCGGGACGCGGCCCGCGCAGCAACCGGCGGACCCGTTGCGGAACCGCTACCGATTTATCCCCATCTAGCGTGACAGACATCGCTTCCCGTGGCTTCGCGAGAGATTCCTTGAGTCCGCCGGCCGGAGCCTCTGCGGACGATGTGCGCCCTCTAGGACGGGGGTTGTGGAGTGCGGGTTCCTCCACATTCCGGAAATTTCCCGCACGGAATCAGCGAGAAGAAAGCTCACTCATGGGTCTCACCAGCAAAACAGTTCTGGCGGTCGTGGCGGGTTCTGCCGTCGTGCTGTTCACCGCCACCGTCTGGCTCTGGCCGCGCCTGGCCCGGCGCGGCGCGGCCGCGGTCACGGGCCGGGTGGGGCTCTTGCTGGCGACCCAGCTGATGCTGTTCGCCGCGGTGGGCCTCGCGGCCAACAACGCTTTCCTCTTCTACGGTTCCTGGGCCGACCTCTTCGGCCGGAAGCAGGACGTCGGCGTGGTCACCGACCACGCGGACGGTGGGCCGGGCTCCCGGCACATGGCACGGATCGGTACCCAGCACCCGGACGTGCCGGGCGGGCGGGTCCCGGCGGTCGGCGGGCGGATCGACAAGGTGGTCGTCTCGGGGCGCACGTCGGGCATCGAGTCCCCGGCGTACGTCTATCTGCCGCCGGAGTACTTCCAGAGCGCCTACGCCGGGCGGAAGTTCCCGGCGGTCGTGGTCCTCACCGGCTACCCGGGGACGGCGGAGAACCTGCTGAAGGGGCTGCGCTATCCGCAGACGGCGCACGAGCGGGTGAAGGCGGGCAAGGCGCAGCCGATGATCCTGGTGATGCTGCGGCCCACGGTCGCGCCGCCCCGGGACACCGAGTGCGTGGACATCCCGAAGGGCCCGCAGACCGAGACGTTCTTCGCGAAGGACCTCCCCGAGGCGGTCTCGGGCTCCTACCGGGTCGGGGACAAGGCCCGCAACTGGGGCATCATCGGCAACTCGACCGGCGGCTACTGCGCGCTGAAGATCGGCCTGCACCACCCGGACCGGTACGCGGCGAGCGCCGGGCTCTCCGCGTACTACAAGGCCGCCGAGGACCCGACGACCGGGGACCTCTTCCACGGCGACCAGGCACTGCGCGACCGGGCCGACCTGATGTGGACCCTGGAGAACCGGCCGCCGTCCGGCGGGTCCTTCCTGGTGACGACGTCCCGGAAGGGCGAGGGCAACCTGAGGAGCACGATGAGGTTCATCGACAAGGTGAAGGCCCCCGCGAAGGTGTCGTCCATCGTGCTCGACAGCGGCGGGCACAACTTCACGACCTGGCGGCGGGAGATCCCGCCGGCCCTGGAGTGGCTGAGCGCCCGGCTCAGTGAGAACTGACCGCCCGGCGCCGGCTACGCGGCGGCGATCTTCGCCACCGTCTCCACCGCGACCTCCGCACGCGGTACGTCCTGGGCGTCGGCGTCGATCGAGCGACGCAGGGCCTCGTGCAGCCGGGCGGGGGTCAGTACGCCGAGGAAACGGCCCTCGCTCTCCTTGTCGATCACCGCGATCCAGCCCGCGTCGTGCTGGAGCATGGTGGCGAACGCCTGCTTGAGGGGGGCACCGAGCGGCAGCCAGGCCTCCATACGGCGGGCGTGCTCGCGGACGGTGTCCTTGGCGGTGGCGTCGGCGGCCGTCGCGTCGGCGGGTATCCAGCCGTGCAGGTTGTCGCGGCCGTCCAGGACGACCGCCCAGCGCGCGCCCTCGGACCTGAGCCGCCCGGTGGCCGCACTCAGCGGGTCGTCGAGGTGGACGACGGGCGGCTGGTCGAGGTCGCTCTCCTCGATGGGCGTCACCGAGAGGCGCTTGAGCCCCCGGTCGGCGCCGACGAAGTCGGCCACGTACGGGGTCGCGGGGGCGCCGAGCACGGTGGCGGGGGAGTCGAACTGCTCGATGCGGCCCTGGCCGTAGACGGCGATCCGGTCGCCGAGGCGGACGGCCTCCTCGATGTCGTGGGTGACGAACAGCACGGTTTTACGGACCTGGGCCTGGAGTTTCAGGAATTCGTTCTGGAGGCGCTCGCGGACGACCGGGTCCACCGCCCCGAAAGGCTCGTCCATCAGCAGAACGGGCGGGTCGGCGGCCAATGCCCGGGCCACGCCCACACGTTGGCGCTGGCCACCGGAAAGCTGTTCCGGATAGCGGTCACCGTAAACGGACGGGTCGAGTCCGACGAGGTCGAGGAGTTCGGCGGCGCGGTCGCGTCCCTTTCCGCGCTTCCAGCCCAGCAGATGGGGAACGGTCGCGGTGTTCTCCAGGACGGTCTTGTGCGGGAAGAGTCCCACCTGCTGGATCACATAGCCGATACGGCGGCGCAGTTGGACGGGGTCGATGGCGGATATGTCGTCCCCGCCGAGGAATATCCCGCCCTCGGTCGGTTCGATCAGCCGGTTCACCATCTTCATGGTGGTCGTCTTGCCGCAGCCGGAAGGTCCGACGAGCGTGACCAGTTCACCCTCGGCGACCTCGAAGGAAAGGTCGTCGACGGCGGTGGTGCCGTCGGCGTACCGCTTGGTGACGTGCTCGAAACGGATCATGGTTCCCCATTGTGGAGGGCGTTCCGCGAAGGGCATGTTGCCGCAATGCGACAGCCTCCGCGATTGTCAGTGGTCGAGGATAGGGTCGTCAGTCGTCAGTTCGATCCGCATGCGACGAGACAAACCGGACGGCACGAAACGGGAGGTGGGGGGCGGGATGGCCGAGCAGAGCTGCCTGGTGACGAACGACTGGATCTGCGGGGAGTATCTGCGCTCCCGCAGCCAGGAGTTGGCCGATGCGACCGTCCAGCACGCCGGGATCACGGTGGCCTCGGTGCTGATCGGGCTCGCGGTGGCCTTTCCGCTGGCGCTGCTCGCGCGCCGGGGCCGGCGCTTCGCCGCGCCGGTCCTCGGGCTGACGACCGTGCTCTACACCGTCCCCTCGCTGGCGATGTTCTCGCTGCTGCTGCCCCTGTTCGGGCTGTCCGCCGCGCTGGTCGTCACGGGCCTGGTGCTCTATTCGCTCACCATCCTCGTACGCAACATCCTGGCCGGGCTCGAAGCCGTGCCGCAGGAGGCCAAAGAAGCCGCCCGGGGCATGGGATACGGGCCGGCGCGGCTGCTGTGGGAGGTGGAGCTGCCGCTCGCGCTGCCCGCGCTGATGGCGGGGCTGCGGATAGCCACCGTGTCGACGGTCGCGCTGACCACGGTCGGCTCGCTCGTCGGCAAGGGCGGCCTCGGCAACCTCATCGAGGACGCGCTGCCGAGCTTCTTCAAGGCCCAGGTGCTCACCGCCTCGGTGCTGTGCGTGCTGCTCGCGGTCACGGCCGACCTGCTGCTGCTCGGCCTCCAGCGGCTGCTGACGCCCTGGACCCGCATATCCACGGCGGCCCTGCCCGCCCCGGCGAAGGCGGAGGCGGGCTGACCCGTGGGAGTCATCGGCGACGCCTGGACCTGGCTGACCACCGGGTCCAACTGGTCGGGGGACGGCGGGGCCGCGCAGCGGCTCGGCGAGCATCTGTACGTGAGCGGGGTCTCCCTCGCGGTGGCCTGCGCGATCGCCCTGCCGATCGCGCTGTATCTGGGGCACATCGGCAAGGGCGGCGTGCTCGCGGTCAACGTCTCCAACGTGGGGCGGGCCGTGCCGGTCTTCGCGGTGCTGGCCCTGTTCATGGTCACGCCCCTGCGCAACTCGGGGTACTGGCCCACGATCATCGCGCTGGTGCTGTTCGCGGTGCCGCCGCTGCTGACCAACGCCTACGTCGGGATGCGCGAGGTGGACCGGGCCGTGGTGGAGGCCGCGCGCGGCATGGGGATGTCGGGCGGCCAGCTCTTCGTCCGGGTCGAGCTGCCCCTCGCCTACCCGATGATCATGACCGGGCTGCGGTCCGCCGCCGTCCAGGTCGTGGCCACCGCGTCCATCGCGGCCATGGTCGGGCTCGGCGGCCTCGGCCGGATCATCACCGCCGGATTCAACACGTACGACACCGCGCAGGTCTTCGCGGGCGCGGTGCTGGTCGCCGCGCTCGCCCTGCTGGTGGAAGGCGCACTGGTGGCGCTGGACCGGGTGCTGTCCCCGCTCCGCCGCCGCAGGCCCGCCTGAGGGCACATCTTTCTTCTGGTCACTTTTCTTGCCTCTTCTGTTCGGACGGAGAACAACACATGAGCAGGACCTCGCGGATAGCCGGAGCGTTCATCGGCATGGCGGCGCTGACCGGGGCGCTCGCGGCCTGCGGCGGCGACAGCCTGGAGCAGGGGAAGGACGGCTCGGGCTCCTCGGCCGGCGGTGACGGCAAGAAGGGGTCCCTGGTCGTCGGGTCGGCTTCGTTCACCGAGTCCAAGGTGCTCGCCGAGCTGTACGCACAGATCCTCGGCGACGCCGGGTACAGCACCTCGATCACCACGGTGAAGAACCGTGAGCTGTACGAGCCCTCTCTGGAGAAGGGCGAGATCGACGTCGTACCGGAATACGCCGCCACCCTCGCCGAATTCCTGAACGCCAAGGTCAACGGGGCCGGCAAGGCACAGGCAGAGCCCGTGGCCTCCGCGGACATCGAAGCCACGGTCACGGCCCTGAGGGGGCTCGCCACCCCGCTGGGTCTCACGGTCCTCCCGGCCGGGAAGGCCGTCGACCAGAACGCCTTCGCGGTGTCCAGGGAATTCGCCGAGAAGAACAACCTGAAGACGCTTTCCGATCTCGGGAAGTCGAAGCTGAAGGTGAAGATCGCGGCGGGCGACGAGTGCGAGGTGCGGCCGTTCTGCGCACCCGGCCTGAAGCAGACGTACGGCATCGACGTCACCGGGATCGACCCCAAGGGCGTCGGCACCCCGCAGTCCAAGCAGGCCGTCCGTGACGGCAAGGTCCAGCTGGTCCTGACGACCACCACGGACGCGGTGCTGGACGGGCTGGTGTTCCTGGAGGACGACAAGAAGCTCCAGAACGCGGACAATGTTCTTCCGGTGCTGAATACCAAGGACGCGGGCGCGCCGGAGATCGCCGACGCCCTCGGCATGCTCACCGCCGCGCTCACCACGGAAGACCTCGCCGAGCTGAACCGGAAGGTCGACGCCGAGCGGGCCAAGCCGGCCGATGTGGCCAAGGGCTATCTGGAGTCGAAGGGCCTGATCAAGAAGTAGGGCTCGGCCGGGAAGCGCGATGTGATCAAGACGCAAAGGCCCGGTGCAGGGGTCTTTGGAAGACCTTCAGAGGGTCTTCGGGGGGCCGCGAGGTAACCGGCGGGGAACAGATTGCCGGGCGGCCCCCCAAGTGGCGCGCACACACGGTAAATTTCAGGCCATGCCACGTGGACGCCACCGCCATTCGCCGCCCCTCCACAAAATCCTGCCCCCCTCCGTGGTGGCAGGTGTGTCGGTCGTCGGTGCCGCCGGCGCCTGGCTGCTCGCCGAACCCCTGGTCCTGCGCGGCCTCGTGGCCGCCGTCGCGGCCGCCGCGCTCACCGGCGCGTATCTGATGCGCAGCTGGGACCGGGCCGCGGGGCTGCGGGTCGCCGAGCTGACGCGGGCCCGCGCCAGTGACGAATGGCGGGCCGAGGAGCGGATAGCCGAGCTGGAGCAGGATCTGGAGGAGTCGCGCGAGCTGCGCACCCGTCTGGAGACCAAGCTCCGCCGCAAGCGCGTGGAGCTCGCCGGACTGCGCGGCGAGCACGCCGGACTGCTGCGCCGCTACGCCAATGCCGAGACCGAGCGGGCCAGCGCGCTGGAGGGCCGCCGGCGGCTCGCCATGGAGGCCGCCGCCCCCCGGGAGCTGCTGCCCGCGCGGTCCACGCCGACCCCCGAGTCGTACCGGCGCGCGGACGAGGCTCTGCTCAACCTCACGCGCAACGTGGCGCTCCAGGAGGCCCGGCGTACGGCCGAGGCGGCCCGGCAGCGCGACCTCGCGACCCGCGCCGGAGAACGGGACGCGGAGGAGGGGGACCCGAAGGGGAAGCACACGGCGGCCACCGGGGCGGGCGAGCACCTGGACCACCAGCACCGCCGCCCGTCGAGCGCCCTGCCCGCCCCGGCCCCGGCTCCGGACGCCCCGGCCCCGGACGCCCCGCATACCCCGGCCCCCGTGAAGGCTTCCGCCGCTCCGGTGCCCGTGGCGCGCGCGATCCCGGCCGCCTCGGCCCTCGCCCCGTACGCCGCCGCCCGCCGCCACCTCGTGCCCCAGGGCAGCTTCGACTTCTTCGGGACCCAGAACGCCCGGAAGGCGAACGCGGCCATCGAGTCCGTCCAGAACGAGGACCTCGCGGACGTCGTCGGTGAGGAGGCGCTCGCCGCGCACCGCACGGGAGCGGCGCAGAACCGGGCCGTCGGCAAGGTCATCGACCTCACCGCGCACGACGAGACCGAGCAGATCGACCTGGCGGAGCTGCGCGGCGCGGTGTCCTGAGGAAAGGCGCCGGGCCGTTACTTGTCGATGTCCCCGACGACGAAGAACAGCGAGCCCAGGATCGCCACCATGTCGGCGACCAGGGTCCCCGGCAGCAGCTCGGTGAGCGCCTGGATGTTGTTGAACGAGGCGGAGCGCAGCTTCAGCCGGTACGGGGTCTTCTCGCCCTTGGACACCAGGTAGTAGCCGTTGACGCCGAGCGGGTTCTCGGTCCAGGCGTAGGTGTGGCCCTCCGGGGCCTTGAGGACCTTGGGCAGCCGCTGGTTGACCGGCCCCGGCTCCAGGTGGGCCATCCGGTCCAGGCAGGCGTCCGCCAGGTCCAGGGAGTTGAGCGTCTGCTCCAGCAGGCATTCGAAGCGGGCCAGGCAGTCGCCCTCGGTCCGGGTGACGACCTTCAGGGTGTCCTGGAGCTCCCCGTACGCGAGATACGGCTCGTCGCGGCGCAGGTCGAAGTCGACCCCCGAGGCCCGGGCGATCGGCCCCGACACCCCGTAGGCGTGCACCGCTTCGGCCGACAGAACGCCCACATCGCGGGTACGGCCCCGGAAGATCTCGTTGCCGAGGACGAGGTTCTCGTACACGTCCATCCGGGAGCGGACCGAGGCCACGGCGTCGCGGACCCGCCCCGACCAGCCCGCCGGGACGTCCTCCTTGAGCCCACCGACCCGGTTGAACATGTAGTGCATCCGGCCGCCGGAGACCTCCTCCATCACCGCCTGGAGCTCCTCGCGCTCGCGGAAGGCGTGGAAGACCGGGGTGATGCCGCCGAGTTCGAGGGGGTAGGAGCCGAGGAACATCAGATGGTTGAGGACCCGGTTCAGCTCGGCGAGGAGCGTCCGCGTCCACACCGCACGCTCGGGCACCTCCATGCCGAGCATCCGCTCGACGGCCATGACGACGCCCAGCTCGTTCGAGAACGCGGAGAGCCAGTCGTGGCGGTTGGCGAGCATGATGATCTGCCGGTAGTCGCGGGCCTCGAAGAGCTTCTCCGCACCCCTGTGCATATAGCCGATGACCGGCTCCGCGTGCTGGACGCGCTCGCCGTCCAGGACGATCCGCAGCCGGAGGACCCCGTGCGTCGAAGGGTGCTGGGGGCCGATGTTCAGCACCATGTCGGTGCTCTCCGCCGCGCCGCCGATGCCGATGGTGGTCTCCGTCATGGGGGCCAGTATTCCCTGACCGTGACCGGGCGCGGGGGTCACCCGTGCCGGGGTGCCCCCACCCGGTGCAGCAGCCACCCGAAGTCGCCGAGTCCGCCGCGCGCGGTCAGCTCCGCGGCCTCGCCCGCCGCCGCCAGCGCGCGGACGTAAGCCGCCGGATCGGTCGCGGCCAGGCTCAGCGGCGGCCGCTGTCCGCCGATGCCCAGGCGCCCGAGCGCCGACCGCTGGTCGGTGAGCTCGGCGGCGGCGTCCGGGACCGCCGCCGCGCACGCGTCCAGCGCCACGTGGGCCGTCAGGTCGCAGGAGCCGTCCGGCACCGGCCGCACCTCGCGCCCGTCCCGGAAGCCGGTCAGCGTCCCGAAGGGCGGCCGCCCGCCCCGTACATGCGCGTAGTCCACCGCCACCGCGAGACCGGCGGCCAGCGAGGAGACGGCCCCCGCCCAGGCCGCGTCCCGGGGGCGGCCGATCTCCGCCCGCTCACCCGGCGCGGACAGCGGCCACCACCGCTCCAGCCACGCCGCGTCCGCCCCGGTCACCGGCGGTCCGAGGCGCTCCGTACCGTCCGAGGTCCGCGCCTGTACGTACCGGGTGACACCGTCGCCGTCCACCTCCGCCACCTCCACTGGCACGTTGTCCAGCCACTCGTTGGCGAACAGCAGCCCGGTGACGCCCCGGGGCGGTTCCGCGCACCACTCGATCCGGGGGTCCAGCCCCTCGGGCCGGGCGGCCACCTCGACGGCGTACGCGGTCACCTCCAGCCCCTCCGGCAGCGCGGCCAGCACCCCGGTCAGCAACTCGCCGCGCCCCGCCCCGACGTCGACCAGCGCCACCGTGTCCGTGTCCAGCTCCCGTGCCGTCCGGGCCAGCAGCCGGGCCACCGCGGCCGCGAACAACGGTGAGGCGTGCACCGACGTACGGAAGTGGCCCGCGGGTCCCTCGGGGCTCCGGTCCGGGCTGCGGTAGAAGCCGTCGTCGCCGTACAGAGCGGCCTGCGCCGCCCCTCGCCACCCACGCCACTCACCCGTCACGCCGTCCGCCACGCTGTCCCTCACGTAGGCAAGTCTCCACCTTGGGGAGTACGGTCCCAGAACCCGGATCGATCCTCCGGTTGACCCGGGTACCTATCCGCTGTCCCTACGCTGGGTTACGTGCAGCGCCTCTACGATTTTCTCCGCAGACACCCGACGGGCGTCGACGTCTTCTGGGCGTTCGTCCTCCTCGGGCTCTCCGGCATGTCGATGGCTTCGGGCATGTACGACGCGGGGCGCGAGGAGATCGTCGCGGTTCCTGTCGCGCTGGGGCTCTCCACGGTGGTGGCCCTGCGTCGGCGTGCCCCGGAGAAGATGCTGCTGCTCGCCATCACGGTGGGCGTCGTCCAGCTGGTCTTCGGCGTCCGGCCGAGCATCGGCAACTTCGCGATGCTGGTGATCACGTACACCGTCGCCGCGGTCGGGGAGCGCTGGGCGTCCCGGCTCGCCCTGGTGTGCAGCCTGAGCGCGGCCGCCCTGTCCCAGCTGCGGTGGGAGGCCGAGCCCGGGGGCTCCTGGGCCCAGGCCGTCTTCGTCACCATCGTCATGACCGTGCCGTTCGTGCTGGCCTGGGTTCTCGGTGACTCGCTGCGGACCCGGCGGGCCTACTTCAGCCAGCTGGAGGAGCGTGCCGCCCGGCTGGAGCGGGAACGCGAGGCGCAGTCCAAGGTCGCGGTGGCCGCCGAGCGCGCCCGGATCGCCCGTGAGCTGCACGACGTCGTCGCGCACAACGTCTCCGTGATGGTCGTCCAGGCCGACGGCGCCGCCTACGTCATGGACGCCGCCCCCGACCAGGCCCGCCAGGCCCTGGAGACCATCTCCAGCACCGGCCGCCAGGCCCTGGCGGAGATGCGCCGGCTGCTCGGGGTGCTGCGCACCGGCGACGCCCCGGAGAGCGGCGAGTACGTCCCCCAGCCCGACGTGGAGCAGATCGAGGACCTGGTCGAGCAGGTGCGGCAGACCGGCTTGGAGGTCGACTTCAAGGTCGAGGGCACCCCGCGCCCGCTCCCCAGCGGCGTGGAGCTGACCGCGTACCGCATCGTGCAGGAAGCCCTGACGAACACCCGCAAGCACGGCGGCCCCGACGCCGGGGCCAGCGTCCGGCTGGTCTACTTCGACGACGGCCTCGGGCTGCTGGTCGAGGACGACGGCCGGGGCGCGGCCCACGAGCTGTACGAGGACGGCGGCGCGGACGGCGCCGGGCACGGGATGATCGGGATGCGGGAGCGGGTCGGCATGGTCGGTGGCACCCTGGACGCCGGGCCGCGGCCCGGCGGCGGATTCCGCATCAGCGCCCTGCTGCCGCTCAAGCCGACGGGCTGAGCGCACTCCACGACCGCTTCGACCACCACGAACCCAGGACAGGACACGATCCCCATGGCCATGGCCATCCGCGTGATGCTCGTAGACGACCAGGTTCTCCTGCGGACCGGTTTCCGGATGGTGCTCGCGGCCCAGCCCGACATGGAGGTCGTGGCCGAGGCCGGGGACGGGGCCGAGGCGATCGAGATCCTGCGGTCCACCGCCGTCGACGTGGTCCTGATGGACGTCCGTATGCCCCGGCTCGACGGCGTCGAGGCGACCCGCCGCATCTGCGCGCAGCAGAACCCGCCCAAGGTGCTCATCCTGACCACCTTCGACCTGGACGAGTACGCCTTCTCCGGGCTGAAGGCGGGGGCCAGCGGCTTCATGCTCAAGGACGTGCCGCCCGCCGAGCTGCTCGCCGCGATCCGCTCGGTGCACAGCGGTGACGCGGTCGTCGCCCCGTCCACCACCCGCCGCCTCCTGGACCGGTTCTCGCCGTTGCTGCCCAGCGGACAGAAGGAGCCGAAGAACAAGCACATCGCCAAGCTCACCGAACGCGAACGGGAAGTCATGCTCCTGGTCGCGCAGGGCCTGTCGAACGGTGAGATCGCGGCCCGGCTCGTGCTCTCCGAGGCGACGGTCAAGACCCACGTCGGCCGCATCCTCACCAAGCTGAACCTGCGCGACCGGGTCCAGGTCGTCGTCCTCGCCTACGAGACCGGGCTGGTCCGTGCGGGCGGCGGCGCGGGCTGAGGGCGCAGGACCGGGCCCGAGGGCCTACCGCAGCACGCCCTCCAGGAAGTCGCTGCCGAGCCGGGCGACGACGGTCAGGTCCAGCTGGTGCAGGACATAGCGCCCGCGTCGGCGTGTGGTGACCAGGCCCGCCTTCTTGAGCACCGACAGATGCCGGGAGACCTCGGGCGGGGTGATGCTGTGCGATTCGGCCAGTTCGCCGGTGGTGTACGGCGAGCGGGCGAGGTTGCGGCACAGCCTCATCCGCATCGGGTGGGCCAGGGCCTCCATCCGGCGCTGGAGCTGTTCGACGGAGGCGGGGGACGGCAGATCCGGCATCCGGACCGGGTAGTGGATCACCGGGCGCCAGCGGCGGGCGTGGAGCACGGTCAGGTGCGGCCAGCCGAAGCTGGTGGGGATGAGGGTGAGGCCGATGCCGACGTCCGGGTCGACGGCGGTGGTCCGGCCCTCAGACAGCTTGTCGATGGTGATCCGGTCCACGGCCTCGTCCAGTGTCACGGCCGAGGAGACCGCGCCGATCGCGTCGGCGAGCCCCTTGTGCCGCAGCAGCTCCGTCTTGTGCCGGGCGTCGGCGGCCAGCTGGACGGAGACCCGCCGCCAGGTGTCCGCGAAGAATGCCTGGTCGCAGTCCTCCAGGAGCCGCCTGATCCATGCGCGTACGGAGACGGGGTCGGCCAGCAGCCGCTCGGTGAACTCCACCTGCCGCGGCCCGCGTGCCGCCGCCATGTCCAGGGCCCGGGCCCGCATGACCGGGTCCGTCAGCGGGGACGAGGCGTCGCTGCCGTACATGCTGGAGCAGGTGAACTCCGTGGCCGCGGCGACGAACCGCTCGTCGTCGAGCCGGTCCAGGATGTCCAGGTCCTCCGCGAGGTCCGCCCCGGTCCTGCCGTCGCCCCCGCGGATGCCGGAGAACGGCAGGAAGATGTCGGAGAAGGTGTTCCGCCACAGGAACTCCGCCTCCACCAGCCGGTCGGCGAGGTCGGGCTCCAGGGCCGCCGCGGTCGCGGTGGTCCATCCGTGCAGGCCCGGGTGGTGCCCGGGCTCCGAGAGCGCATGCAGGGCGAGCCCCAGTTCGCCGAGGGGCGAGGTCGCGAAAACGACGCGGTCGGCGGGGAGTCCAGCGATGTCTATGTGCACGCTCATCCCCCCATGTTGAGGGGTACGCGCACGGGCCGACGTTCCATTTGACGCGAGCCGTCAATCAACGCGCGGCATCGCTGCGACCTGCGCACGCTGGATGCATGGACGCCATTCAGCAGCACATGCTCGACACCTACCGCGCGGCCCAGCTGTCGGAGCCCGCGCCTCCGCCGCCGGGCCGACACGACCGCACGACCCTGCGCGACCTGTACCGGTACTGGCTCACCCACCCGCCGACGCGCCGGACCGGTCCGTCCGGCGAACCCAGCCCGTCCGGCGTCTGAGGACGGAACCCTGAGGGCCGGGGCCAGGCCACCGGACAGGGCCCGCTACGCCAGATACCCGGTGAACGCCCCCACCGCCTTCCGTACGTCATCGGCGGTCCACTCCAGCCCGTCCGCCGCCACCGTCACCTCCGTGAACGAGACCCCGGGTGGCAGCCCGCCCCCGACCGCTCCCGGGAACCAGCGCCGGAACAGCGTCACGCCGCTCTCCTCGGCCTGCCGCACCGACGCCTCGTCCAGCACCTCGGTGCCGTACGGCAGCCAGACCTGGAACTGGTGCGTGTGCGGCGGCTCCGGACGCACCCGGAACCACGGCACCCCCGCCTCCGTGAACCCCTCCGCCAGCGCCCCGGCCACCACCTTCGCGTGCGCCACGTACGACGGCAGTCTCGGCAGCTCCCGCTCCAGTCCCAGCAGGGCGGACAGCGCCGCCGGATACTGCTGGAAGACCTGGCCGCCGTACCGGTGGCGCCACACCCGGGCCTCCTCCACCAGGACCGAAGGGCCCGCCAGCACCGCCCCGGACAGTCCGTCCAGCGACTTGTAGAACGACACGTACACACTGTCGGCGAGCGCCACGATCTCCGGCAGCTCCCGCCCGAAGTGCGGGCCGCACTCCCACAGCCGCGCCCCGTCGAAGTGGACCACCGCGTCCCGTTCCCGGGCCGCCTCCACCACCGCCGTCAGCTCCTCCCAGGACGGCAGCACGAACCCGGCGTCCCGCAGCGGCAGCTCCAGCATCAGTGTCCCGAACGGCTCGGGGAACTCCCGTATCTCCTCGGCACTCGGCAGCCGGGGTGCGGACGTCGGATGCACGGTGCGCAGCCCGCTCACCGTGCCGAGTGCCCCGCTCTCGTGCAGTTCCGGGTGGGACAGGGGGTGCAGGGCCACCGTCGTGTCGCCCGTACGCCCGGCCCAGCAGCGCAGGGCGACCTGCTGGGCCATCGTGCCGGTCGGGAAGAACGCCGCCGCCTCCGTCCCCAGCACCCCGGCCGCCCGGCGCTCCAGATCGGCGACGACCCCGCCCCCGTACACATCGGTCCAGTCCTCCGGGTCGTGTACGGACGAGGCGTCGGCCGCCAGCGCCGCCAGCCGCTCGCCCAGCGTGCCGTCCGCGCCCGTCCGCGCCAGCACCCGGCTCGACCCCCGCCACGCGGCCAGCCTGCGCCGCCGCTGCTCCTGCTCATCCACCGTCGCCATGGGACGATCATCACCCGGACCTCTGACAGCGCGCCCGTGGGTTTCCCTCGGTTCGCGGAGTTGTCCACAGGCTGTGGGCGGCGGGGAGGCTTCCCCGAAACGCTGGCGTAGCATGCAGAGAAATCGTCCGGTACCCCCCGCGGACTGGAACGGAAGGCCATCGCCGCGTGAACGCATCAGTTTCGAAGGAACCCCTCGACGCGAGGGACCGCCCCGCCCGCCTCACGGTCGGGGTCGTCGGCGCGGGCCGGGTGGGCCCCGCACTCGCCGCGTCCCTCCAGCTCGCCGGACACCGCCCGGTCGCCGTGTCGGGCGTCTCCGACGCCTCCCGGCGGCGCGCCGCCGAGCTGCTCCCCGACGTGCCCCTGGTGGAGCCCGCCGAGGTGCTGGCCCGCGCCGAGCTGGTGCTGCTGACCGTCCCCGACGATGTGCTGCCCACCCTGGTGGAGGGCCTGGTCGAGACCGGCGCCGTGCGGCCCGGCCAGCTGCTCGTCCACACCTCCGGGCGGTACGGGACGAAGGTGCTGGAACCGGCGCTGCGGGCCGGGGCCCTGCCGCTCGCGCTGCACCCGGCGATGACGTTCACCGGCACCGCCGTCGACGTCCAGCGGCTCGCGGGCTGCTCCTTCGGGGTCACCGCCCCCGAGGAGCTGCGGCTCGCCGCGGAGGCGCTGGTCATCGAGATGGGCGGCGAGCCCGAGTGGATCGCCGAGGAGTCCCGCCCGCTCTACCACGCGGCCCTCGCCCTCGGTGCGAACCACCTGGTCACCCTGGTCGCCCAGTCGATGGAGCTGCTGACCAAGGCCGGGGTCGCCGCCCCGGACCGGATGCTCGGGCCGCTCCTCGGCGCGGCCCTGGACAACGCCCTGCGCTCCGGTGACGCCGCGCTGACCGGGCCGGTCGCGCGGGGGGACGCGGGCACGGTCGCCGCCCACATCGGCGAGCTGCGCGCCCACGCCCCGCAGGCGGTGGCCGGGTATCTCGCGATGGCCCGCGCCACGGCCGACCGGGCGCTCGCCCACGGCCTGCTCAAGGCGGAGCTGGCCGAGGACCTGCTCGTCGTCCTGGCGGCCGACCAGGAGACCCGCCCCGGCGGCTCCGGCCCGGGACCACGACCGGGGGAGACCCGATGACGACCACCAGCCGTACGGGAGACAGGGGCCCCGCCGCCCCGGGCCGGGCCCCCGCCCTCCTGCGCACCGCCGCCGAGCTCGACGCGCTGCCCCGCCCCGCCGGGGCCGAGCGGGCCGTCGTCATGACCATGGGCGCCCTCCACGAGGGCCACGCCGCCCTGATCCGCGCCGCCCGCACCGCCGCCGGACCGGACGGCCAGGTCGTGGTCACCGTCTTCGTGAACCCGCTCCAGTTCGGCGAGGCCGCCGACCTCGACCGCTACCCCCGCACCCTGGACGCCGACCTGGAGATCGCCGCGACGGCGGGGGCCGACGCGGTCTTCGCTCCCGGTGTCGACGAGGTCTATCCGGGCGGTGAGCCCCAGGTCCGGATCACCGCCGGTCCCATGGGCGAACGCCTCGAAGGCGCGGCCCGCCCCGGGCACTTCGACGGGATGCTCACCGTCGTCGCCAAGCTCCTCCACCTCACCCGGCCCGACGAGGCGTTCTACGGGCAGAAGGACGCCCAGCAGCTCGCCCTGATCCGCCGCATGGTCCGCGACCTGAACTTCGGCGTCCGGATCACCGGTGTGCCCACCGTGCGGGACCCCGACGGGCTCGCGCTCTCCAGCCGCAACAGGTTCCTCTCCACCGAGGAGCGGCACACCGCGCTCGCCCTGCCCCGCGCCCTGTTCGCGGCCCGCGACCGGCTCGCGGCCCAGCAGGCGCTGCACGAGCGGGCCAAGGCCACCGCCCCCGGCTCCGACCGGGCCGCCGGGCTCAACAGGATGGGCGAGGCACGTGCCGCCGCCGACGCCCAGGCCGTGGCGCTGGCCCGGCCCAACGGGGCGCCCGCCGCCGTCCGGGCCGCCGCCCAGGCGGTGCTCGACGAGGCCGCGGCCCGGGGCAGGCTGCCGCTCGCCGTGGACTATCTGGCCCTGGTGGACCCGGCGGACTTCACCGAGATCCCCGACGACCGCGAGAGCGGGGAGGCGATCCTCGCCGTCGCCGCCCGGGTCGGGGACACCCGCCTCATCGACAACATCACCCTCACCTTCGGAGCCCTGACGTGACCGGAATACGGCTGACCGCCCCCGCCCCCGGCTGGGCCATCGACGCGGACGTCGTGGTGGTCGGCTCCGGCGTCGCCGGGCTCACCGCCGCGCTGCGCTGCGCGGCCGCCGGACTGGACACCGTGGTCGTCACCAAGGCCCGGCTCGACGACGGCTCGACCCGCTGGGCACAGGGCGGTATCGCCGCGGCCCTCGGCGAGGGCGACACCCCCGAGCAGCACCTCGACGACACCCTCGTCGCGGGCGCGGGCCTCTGCGACGAGGAGGCCGTCCGCACCCTGGTCACCGAGGGCCCCGACGCCGTACGCCGCCTGATCACCACCGGCGCGCACTTCGACACCACGGACAGCGGGGAGATAGCGCTGACCCGCGAGGGCGGCCACCACCGCCGCCGCATCGCCCACGCGGGCGGCGACGCGACCGGCGCGGAGATCTCCCGCGCCCTGGTCGGGGCGGTCCGCGAGGCAGCCCTCCACACCATCGAGAACGCCCTCGTCCTGGACCTGCTCACGGACGCCGAAGGCCGTACGGCCGGGGTCTCCCTGCACGTCATGGGCGAGGGCCAGCACGACGGCGTCGGCGCGGTCCGGGCGCCCTCGGTCGTCCTCGCCACCGGCGGCATGGGCCAGGTCTTCTCCGCCACCACCAACCCCTCCGTCTCCACCGGCGACGGGGTGGCGCTCGCGCTGCGGGCCGGGGCGGAGGTCTCCGACCTGGAGTTCGTCCAGTTCCACCCGACCGTCCTCTTCCTGGGCGCGGACAGTGAGGGCCAGCAGCCGCTGGTCTCCGAGGCCGTACGCGGCGAGGGCGCGCATCTCGTCGACGGCGACGGCGTCCGCTTCATGGCCGGGCAGCACGAGCTGGCCGAGCTGGCCCCCCGCGACATCGTCGCCAAGGCCATCACCCGCCGGATGCACGAGCACGGCACCGAGCACATGTATCTGGACGCCCGGCACTTCGGGGCGGCCATGTGGGAGCAGCGCTTCCCCACGATCCTGGCCGCCTGCCGGGCCCACGGCATCGACCCGGTCACCGAGCCGGTCCCGGTCGCCCCGGCCGCGCACTACGCCTCCGGCGGCGTCCGCACCGACCTGCGGGGCCGCACGACGGTGCCCGGCCTGTACGCCTGCGGCGAGGTCGCCTGCACCGGGGTGCACGGGGCCAACCGCCTCGCGTCCAACTCCCTCCTGGAGGGCCTGGTCTTCGCCGAGCGCATCGCCGCCGACATCGCCGAGGCCCGCCCGCCCCGTACCGAACCGGCCGCGGTCCCGGGCGCCGGCGATCCGGTCGCGCTGCTGGCCCCCGAGGCCCGTACGGCGATCCAGCGCACCATGACCCGCGGCGCCGGAGTCCTGCGCTCCGCCGAGAGCCTGGCCGCCGCCGCCGAGGAGCTGGAGGCCCTGCACCGCGAGGCCGCCACCGACGGGGACGGGGCCAAGGCGGTCGTCCCCGGGGTCGACGCCTGGGAGGTCACCAACCTCCTCCTGGTCTCCCGGGTCCTGGTCGCCGCCGCCCGGGACCGCGAGGAGACCCGCGGCTGCCACTGGCGCGAGGACCGGCCCGACCGCGACGACGCCCACGGCCGCCGCCACCTGGTCGTCCGGATCGCGCCCGACCGCACCCCGGTCGTCCACCGCACGGAGACCGCCGCATTCCCGCCCGTACGCCCGTCGGATTGAGCACACTGCTGGAAGCAGCCGCTCCGCCGCACACCGCGGGGCGGCACCAGCAACGCCGGAAGCACCAGCCGTACCCGCACCACCCGCCACGCCCCCGAGGAGCCGTCACCGTGAGCACGCCCGAAGAGAATCCGCGCCCCACACCCGTGGACGTACCGCTGATCAGCGTCGGCGCGCCCGCCCCGTCCGAGGCCTCGGGGGGCGGCTGCGGCGACGGCTGCGGTTGTGGCGGTGACGACGGATTCGACGCCGAAGCCCTGGAGTGCGGCCTGGACCCCGCGCTCGCCCTGCTGCTGGCCGAGGCGGGGCTCGACCCCGTCCAGGTCGAGGACGTCGCCCATGTGGCGATCGAGGAGGACCTCGACGGCGGGGTGGACGTCACGACGGTGGCGACCGTCCCCGAGGACGCCGTCATCACCGGTGACTTCACCGCCCGGGAGGCGGGCGTCGTGGCGGGGCTGCGGGTCGCCGAGGCGGTCCTGTCGATCGTCTGCACCGAGGAGTTCGAGGTCGAGCGGCACGTCGAGGACGGCGAGCGGATCGTTACCGGGCAGAAGCTGCTGACCGTCACCACCCGCACCCGCGACCTGCTGACCGGTGAGCGCAGCGCGCTGAACCTGCTCTGCCGTCTCTCCGGCATCGCGACCGCCACCCGCGCCTGGGCGGACGTGCTGGAGGGCTCCGGGGCCCAGGTCCGCGACACCCGCAAGACGACGGCGGGCCTGCGCGCGCTGGAGAAGTACGCGGTGCGCTGCGGCGGCGGCGTCAACCACCGGATGTCGCTCTCCGACGCGGCCCTGGTCAAGGACAACCACGTCGTCGCGGCGGGCGGGGTCGCGGAGGCGTTCAAGCGGGTCCGGGCCGAGTTCCCCGACCTGCCCGTCGAGGTCGAGGTCGACACGCTGGAGCAGGTCCGCGAGGTGCTGGACGCGGGTGTCGACCTGATCCTGCTGGACAACTTCACCCCGGCCGAGACCGCCGAGGCGGTCGCCCTGGTCGCCGGCCGCGCGATCCTGGAGTCCTCCGGCCGCCTCACCCTCGACTCGGCCCGCGCCTACGCGGACGCGGGCGTCGACTACCTGGCGGTCGGGGCGCTCACCCACTCCTCGCCGATCCTCGACATCGGCCTGGACTTCCGCGACGCCGACGCGGCCGAGGACACCATCACCGACGGGGCCGACGCCTGATGCTCCTGACCATCGACGTCGGCAACACGCACACGGTCCTCGGCCTCTTCGACGGCGAGGAGATCGTCGAGCACTGGCGGATCTCCACCGACGCCCGCCGTACCGCCGACGAGCTGGCGGTCCTCCTCCAGGGCCTGATGGGCATGCACCCGCTGCTGGGCATGGAGCTGGGCGACGGCATCGAGGGCATCGCGATCTGCGCGACCGTTCCCTCGGTCCTGCACGAGCTGCGCGAGGTCACCCGCCGCTATTACGGCGACGTGCCCGCCGTCCTCGTGGAGCCCGGCGTCAAGACGGGTGTGCCGGTCCTGATGGACAACCCCAAGGAGGTCGGCGCGGACCGCATCATCAACGCGGTGGCCGCCGTCGAGCTGTACGGGGGCCCGGCGATCGTCGTCGACTTCGGCACCGCCACCACCTTCGACGCGGTCTCCCCGCGCGGTGAGTACGCGGGCGGGGTGATCGCCCCCGGCATCGAGATCTCGGTCGAGGCGCTCGGCGTCAAGGGCGCCCAGCTCCGCAAGATCGAGCTGGCCCGGCCGCGCAGCGTGATCGGCAAGAACACCGTCGAGGCCATGCAGTCCGGGATCGTCTACGGCTTCGCGGGCCAGGTCGACGGGGTGGTGGCGCGGATGAAGAAGGAGCTGGCCGCCGACCCGGACGACGTCACGGTCATCGCGACGGGCGGCCTTGCTCCGATGGTGTTGGGGGAGTCCGCCGCGATCGACGAGCACGAACCGTGGCTGACACTCATCGGACTGCGCCTGGTCTACGAGCGGAACATGCCCCGGTCGTAGGGGATGCCCCGGGCGCGCTCCGCGTACCTGCGACAACGTGCGGTGGCGGCGGCCGGGCCCCGGGCGGGCTCGCCGCGCCACCGGCGACCAGTTAAACGGATTTTGTCCATTTAGCACGTATTGTCGCACTATGCCCACGCCCTACGGTTCACGAGGCGGCATGGCGTTCAGCGCGGACGAGCTGCGGGTGCTCCGACGTGCCCTCGCCATCGCCCTCCACCCCATGCCCCTGTCCGACGAGGATGTCCAGGACTGCCTGCGGCTCGCGGGCTCCGTGGACGAGGCGGTCGGCGAGGCCGGTCGGCTGCGAGCGTTCCTCCTCGCCGACCTCGCCCGCTACCGCAACGCCCTCCCCGGCTCCGTCGCCGGCTATCTGGAGCTGCTCCAGGATGCCCTGGCGGCCGGCTACGACCCCCGCCCGGACGATCTGGCCGCCCTGCGGGCCCTGCGCGGCAGGCCGCTCGCCGCGGCCCTCCTGGAGCGCTGCCAGCTCCTCGCGGAGCGCTCGGTACGGGCCCGGCTCGCGGGCCGCTCCGCCGGTCTCTCGGCCCCCGGCCCGCGGAGCCGACTGCTGGCCCTGCCCGGCGGCCGCGCCGCCGACCGGGAACCGGTCCGGCCCAAGACCCCCGCCGCCCCGAGCCGCCCCCAGGCGCCCGGAGACCGCCCGATGCCCAAGCCCTCCGAGGTCTTCCCCCCTCGCCGCCGGCCCGAGCCGCCGCCGTCCGAGGAGCGGGCGGCCGGCTGACCCCGCCCGTACCGCAGCCCGGCCCGACGCGGCGGCCTCCACCGGGAGGTCGCCGCGTCGGGCCGCACGGGGCTCGCTACTCTGGACGGCATGGACTATGTATCCGCGCTCGTGCCCCCCGTGGTGATGGCCGTCTTCTTCATCGGCCTGATCGTGACGATCGTCAAGAGTCAGGGTGGTCCGAACAAGGCCAAGGAAGACGCCATCGTGGACGCGGCTCTCGCCCACGCGGATTCCGTAAAGCAGACCGCTCGTCCGGAGAATGCCTGACCGCTGGAGCGGCCCGCCCGCCCCGCACCTCCGCGACGTACGCCCCGGAGCGCACGACTCGATGAGAGCCGTGCGCTCTTTTGCTGTGTAAATACCAGGCTATTCGGGACATCGGGCACTAAAGTGATCCCGTGCCCCGCCAATTGGGAGACCTGGAAGACGCCGTGATGACCCGCGTCTGGCGATGGAACCGACCGGTCACGGTGCGGGAAGTCCTTGAGGACCTCCAGCAGGAACGGTCCATCGCCTACACGACGGTGATGACGGTAATGGACAATCTCCATCAGAAGGGCTGGGTGCGCAGGGAAGTCGACGGCCGGGCCTATCGATATACCGCCGTCTCCACCAGGGCCGCCTACTCGGCCGCACTGATGAACGAAGCCTGGTCACAGAGCGACAACCCCGCCGCCGCACTTGTCGCGTTCTTCGGCATGATGTCCGCCGAGCAGCGCGAAGCACTCCAGGATGCCGTTCGTATGGTTTCCCCCGACCTTGCCGAAAGTGCCCCTGGCACTACCTCCGCCAACCCCGCGGAAGTGACCGCGGAGACCGCCGGAGATGCCGCCCCGGCCGATGCCGCGGAGCCGGAGAGCGGACGATAGCGTCGGGGCATGTCCTCAGAGCAGCCGCAAAGCAATCCGGATACCGAACTCCATACCGACCCGTCGGTAAATAAGCCCGCCATCACCGTCCGGCGGGCCAGGACGAGTGACGTCGCGTCCGTACGCCGACTCCTCGACGGGTACGCGTCCGGAGGCATCCTGCTCGACAAAGCGACCGTCACCCTTTACGAGGACATCCAGGAGTTCTGGGTGGCGGAGCGCGACGAGGACGCAACGGTCATCGGCTGCGGGGCACTTCACGTCATGTGGGAAGACCTGGCGGAAGTGCGGACCCTTGCCGTCGACCCCCGCGTCAAGGGGGCCGGAGTGGGGCATCACGTTCTGGTCAAGCTCTTGCAGACCGCGCGCTGGCTCGGTGTCCGCAGGGTTTTCTGCCTCACCTTCGAAGTGGACTTCTTCGCCAAGCACGGCTTCGTCGAGATCGGAGAGACGCCGGTCGACACCGATGTCTACAGTGAGCTGCTGCGTTCCTACGACGAGGGTGTCGCGGAGTTCCTCGGTCTCGAACGAGTGAAGCCGAACACCTTGGGCAACAGCCGGATGCTTCTGCACCTGTGACGGGAGAAGGGCCTGCATCCCTATGTCCGAATCGCGCACGTTTCCCGTCTTCTCGGGCTCCTGAACCTCTCCCGGGGGTTTGTGTTTTCCGGGGAAAAGCGGTTTCCTTTCCGCGTACTCCATTTTCGATGAAAGGAAATCACCGTGGCACAGAAGGTTCAGGTCCTTCTTGTCGATGACCTCGACGGCGTCGAGGCGGACGAGACGGTCACGTTCGCCCTTGACGGCAAGACGTACGAGATCGACCTCACCACGGCCAACGCGGACAAGCTTCGCGGCCTTCTTGAGCCCTACACCAAGGGCGGACGCCGCACCGGTGGCCGCGCCGCCACGGGCCGCGGCAAGGGCCGCGCCGTGTCCGGTGGCAACAAGGACACCGCGGAAATCCGCCGGTGGGCGCGGGAGAACGGCCACAATGTGAATGACCGCGGCCGTGTTCCCGCCGAGATCCGCGAGGCTTACGAGAAGGCCAACGGCTGATCCGCCGCACCTCTTGTCAGTGGCCCGACGCGGGCGCGCACCAACCGGACCCGATGGCACTCCGTCGCCGCGGCGTCCACCAGGCGTACGAGATCGGGGGCATCCCCACCGCTGCTCCCGAAGCCCGCGAGGGCCGGCAGCGCCGACTCGGGCACGTGCCTCGGCTCTGGGGGTCGCAGCCATACGGCGGCCCCCGTCGAGTCCCCAGGTCCGCCCGGGAGGGGCGGGGCCGTGACGCGGCCCCCCGCACCCACGGCGGTCAGATCCACGGCGACCGGACCCCATTCCAGCCAGTCGAGCAGCCCCGGCAGCTCATCGGCGCCGCCCGCGGCGACCAGCAGTCCCATCCGCGCCCCGGACAGCAGCACCGGACCGGTGCGCACCCCGCGCCGCAGCACGGCGTGACCGGCCTCGGCCGGAAGCTCCAGCACATCGAAGCGCAGACCGGTGAGCAGCCGCAGCGGAGCGCATCCCGCGGTGGCCCACCCCAGCTCCTGTTCGTACCTGCGTGCGAGGACGGCCTCGGCCGACCCCGGAGCGGTGTCGGGTGGCGCATCGGGTGACGACCGGGGCTGCGGGACGGTGGGGGCCATGGTCGATGAACCGCCGGACACCCCCCGAAGTTACGCAGGGTCCGCAAGTGATCACGTCACGTTCCGGTCGCGGGGGCGCGCGAGAGCATTCAGCAGCGCAAGGTTGTTCGCCCGTAGCGGAGGGAACCGGGGCGCGCCGCATGGACTGTCAGTGATTGCGGGTAAGACTTTCCTAGTGGGAAGGGGCGACACGCTGGCCGAGGCGTCTCACGTTCGCCATCGGCGTACTCGCGACAGGGGTATCTGCCTGGCCTGCGGGAACATCGTCTCGCACCATCGGGTTGGAGCAGTTGTCAGCTGTTCGGCAGTAAGAATCCCCGCCGGTGCGGGGGTGATCCGGACGGATGTCGGCAGTTGGAATGAGCTGTCCCGTCCTGCGGGACTAGCATGCGGAAGGACTGGGAGGGGACCGACCCCTCACTGACCGACCGCTCTGAGGAGCGATTAACGATGTTCGAGAGGTTCACCGACCGCGCGCGGCGGGTTGTCGTCCTGGCTCAGGAAGAAGCCCGGATGCTCAACCACAACTACATCGGCACCGAGCACATCCTCCTGGGCCTGATCCACGAGGGTGAGGGTGTCGCCGCTAAGGCCCTGGAGAGCCTCGGGATTTCGCTCGAGGCGGTCCGCCAGCAGGTGGAGGAGATCATCGGGCAGGGGCAGCAGGCTCCTTCCGGGCACATCCCCTTCACCCCGCGAGCCAAGAAGGTCCTGGAGCTGTCGCTCCGCGAGGCTCTTCAGCTGGGCCACAACTACATCGGCACCGAGCACATCCTGCTCGGCCTGATCCGCGAGGGCGAGGGCGTCGCCGCCCAGGTCCTCGTGAAGCTGGGCGCCGACCTGAACCGGGTCCGGCAGCAGGTCATCCAGCTGCTTTCCGGGTATTCGGGCGGCAAGGAGGCGGCCACCGCGGGCGGACCCGCAGAGGGCACGCCCTCCACGTCCCTGGTGCTCGACCAGTTCGGCCGGAATCTCACCCAGGCCGCTCGTGAGTCCAAGCTCGACCCGGTCATCGGGCGCGAGAAGGAGATCGAGCGGGTCATGCAGGTGCTGTCCCGCCGGACCAAGAACAACCCGGTGCTCATCGGCGAGCCCGGCGTCGGCAAGACGGCGGTCGTCGAGGGCCTGGCCCAGGCGATCGTCAAGGGCGAGGTGCCCGAGACCCTCAAGGACAAGCACCTCTACACCCTGGACCTCGGCGCCCTGGTCGCCGGTTCGCGGTACCGGGGTGACTTCGAGGAGCGCCTGAAGAAGGTCCTCAAGGAGATCCGCACCCGCGGCGACATCATCCTGTTCATCGACGAGCTCCACACGCTGGTCGGTGCGGGCGCCGCCGAGGGCGCGATCGACGCGGCGAGCATCCTCAAGCCGATGCTGGCCCGCGGTGAGCTCCAGACCATCGGTGCCACCACGCTCGACGAGTACCGCAAGCACCTGGAGAAGGACGCGGCGCTGGAGCGCCGCTTCCAGCCCATCCAGGTCGCGGAGCCGTCGCTGCCGCACACCATCGAGATCCTCAAGGGTCTGCGCGACCGCTACGAGGCCCACCACCGCGTCTCCATCACGGACGAGGCCCTGGTGCAGGCGGCGACGCTCGCCGACCGGTACATCTCGGACCGCTTCCTCCCCGACAAGGCGATCGACCTGATCGACGAGGCCGGATCGAGGATGCGCATCCGCCGGATGACCGCGCCGCCGGACCTCCGCGAGTTCGACGAGAAGATCGCCGGTGTCCGCCGGGACAAGGAGTCGGCCATCGACTCCCAGGACTTCGAGAAGGCGGCTTCCCTCCGCGACAAGGAGAAGCAGCTGCTGGCGGCGAAGGCCAAGCGGGAGAAGGAGTGGAAGGCCGGCGACATGGACGTCGTCGCCGAGGTCGACGGCGAGCTCATCGCCGAGGTCCTGGCCACGGCCACCGGTATCCCGGTCTTCAAGCTGACGGAGGAGGAGTCCTCCCGTCTGCTGCGCATGGAGGACGAGCTCCACAAGCGCGTCATCGGGCAGAAGGACGCCATCAAGGCCCTTTCGCAGGCGATCCGCCGTACGCGAGCCGGCCTGAAGGACCCCAAGCGCCCCGGTGGCTCGTTCATCTTCGCCGGTCCGTCCGGTGTCGGTAAGACCGAGCTCTCCAAGACGCTCGCCGAATTCCTCTTCGGCGACGAGGACGCGCTGATCTCCCTCGACATGTCGGAGTTCAGCGAGAAGCACACGGTTTCCCGCCTCTTCGGCTCGCCCCCCGGTTACGTGGGCTACGAAGAGGGCGGCCAGCTCACCGAGAAGGTGCGCCGCAAGCCGTTCTCCGTCGTCCTCTTCGACGAGGTCGAGAAGGCCCACCCCGATATCTTCAATTCCCTGCTCCAGATTCTGGAGGACGGCCGCCTGACCGACTCCCAGGGCCGGGTCGTGGACTTCAAGAACACGGTCATCATCATGACGACCAACCTCGGGACCCGGGACATCTCGAAGGGCTTCAACCTGGGCTTCGCCGCCCAGGGCGACGTCAAGACGAACTACGAGCGCATGAAGGTCAAGGTCAACGAAGAGCTCAAGCAGCACTTCCGGCCGGAATTCCTCAACCGTGTCGACGACACGGTGGTCTTCCACCAGCTGACCGAGGAAGACATCATCCAGATCGTCGACCTCATGCTCGCCAAGGTCGACGAGCGCCTCAAGGACCGTGACATGGGCATCGAGCTGAGCTCGGACGCCAAGTCGCTCCTGGCGAAGAAGGGCTACGACCCCGTGATGGGCGCCCGGCCGCTGCGCCGGACGATCCAGCGCGAGATCGAGGACATCCTCTCCGAGAAGATCCTCTTCGGTGAGCTGCGCCCCGGTCACATCGTGGTCGTCGGCGTCGAGGGCGAGGGTGACGAGAAGAAGTTCTCGTTCCGCGGCGAGGAGAAGTCGGCTCTGCCCGACGTCCCCCCGATCGAGCAGGCGGCAGGCGGCACCGGCCCGAACCTGACGAAGGACGCGTGACGCACACGCCCAGGGCGTGAGCCCGGGCTGAGGGGCTGCCCCGCAATCGGTATCCGTACCGGTTCGGGGCAGCCCCTTTTCGTACGCGTCAGCCGCGAGGGGCGTCGAGCCGGTTGCCCAGTTCCTCCGCCCCGATCAGCCGCCGCTCGGTCAGCCCGGCGACCCGCACCCGCAGGCCCGGCCAGGAGTGCAGCGCCGTGAGGTCCAGTACGCGCCGGGCGGAGGCGTCCAGGGTGAGACGGGTGACCCCGGGGAAGAGCGGCCGCAGCATCCCGAGGTCCCCGCCGTGGTCAGGGGCCTGCACGGACAGTTCCTCGATGGTGGGCACGCACACCGAGTGGGCGGGCCGGTGCGCCCAGGGGAAGGCGGTGAGGCCGAGAACGGTGATCCGGGAGTGCTCCCGCAGCGCGGTGAGGGCGTCGTCGAACGCGTCGAGCTCCGAGACCTTCAGGCGGGTGAGGGACTTCCAGCCATCGAGCCCCTCCAGGGCGAGCGGACGCCGACTCGTCACGGTCAGGTCGGTGACACCCGGGTGGGCCGCGATCTCGCTCAGTCGGCCGGTCCCGAGGTTCTTCAGTCTGAGCTCCCGCAGACCGGGCAGGTCCGCCAGGGGCGCCAGGTCGCCCGGGCGCGTCCCCTCCGCGTCCAGGAACAGTTGCACGACCTTGTGGAGCCCGGCGAGCGGAGTGAGGTCCGAGATCGCCTGGCACCGCCCGATGTCCAGCACCGACAGGGAGTCCGCGACGGTGCTCAGGGACGAGAGCGCGTGGAGCCGGGCGTTCGTCCCCAGGAAGAGCGCGTGGAGCCGGGTGCCCTCCAGCGCCGCTCCGATCTCCGCGTCGGACAGCTCCAAGCCCAGCAACAGGGCGAACACGGACGGGAGGTGGCGCAGCGCCCGCAGCTGTTTGCGGTCGTTCACGATGAGGAGCGTGCCCTGGAGGGTGCAGTGAGCCAGGACCTCGGCGGCGTACTCCTCGGGCGGGAAGCGTTCCCACTTGTCCGCGAATCTGGTGCCCAGCCAGGGGTGGGCCAGCGCCCACTCACGGGCGTGGGGAACCGCGGCGGCTCCCCCGATGTCCAGGATCAGGGAGACCACGAACGGGGCGTGCCTCTCCGAGTCGGACATCGTGTGCGGGGCGGGCAGGAAGGCCAGGGCCGCCGGGCCCAGCCGGGCCAGGGAGCTCACCTGGCTGTCGCTGGTCGGCGGGAACAGCGCCGCCGTGCTCTCCCGGACCGCCGCCCGGACGGGGCCGTCCAGCCAGGCCGCGTGCTGCGCGCACAGTGCGGCCAGGACATGCGCGGCGGTGCGGTCCGCCGTGCCGGCCCCGTGCCGCAGCCCCGCGTTCAGCAACCCGCGTACGAGCACGGCGAGTTCGCGTCGCCCGCAGTGCCCCGCCGCCAGCAGGATCACGTCCTGCCAGGTCTCCTCGTCCGCGTGGCGCAGCAGTTCGTTGAGGTGGTCGTCCTCGACGAACTCCTTCGCGGCCAGGTAGTCCTGGAAGGTGCGGTGGATGAACTGGTAGGTGTCGTCGCCGTGTTCCTGGAGCAGGCCGCTGCGGTTCAGCAGGTGCGTCAGGATCCTCTCGGGCGGGCCCTGCGCACCCACCCGCTCCATCCCCGCCAGCGCACGCCGGAGTTGGCGCAGCGCCTGGTCGCGGGTGAACTCCGACTGCCCCTCGCGCACCAGCCACACCGCGATCCGTTGGAGGAGCTGGGTGTGTTCCTCGACGTCCAGTTCGACGCCCTCGGGGTCGCCGATCCGGCGGCGGCGGTCGCGGTGGCCGAGGAGCATTTCCAGGGCCGAGCGGTACAGGCTCCACCGGGTCTCGGGGAGCAAGCCGTCGCGGCGGCGGTGCAGGGCGCAGATCACCGCGCAGAGCAGTGGCGTACGGGCCAGGTCACGGAGCGTGGGGTTCTGGGCGAACTGGCGGGCGAGGTCGCGTTCCAGTCCGTCGAGCCGCTCGGCGTCGTCCTCCTCGGACAGCCGGGCCGCCCGGTGCCAGGAGGTCACGAACGCCTGGATGTCCTCGTTCCGCATCGGCAGCAGCCGGAGCTCCGCGAAGCCCTCGGAGCGCAGCCAGTCCGGCTCGACGGCGAGCGGCCGTACGGTCGCGACGCACCGGGTGTCCGGGTAGCGGGCCAGCAGGTGTGTGAGCCAGGTGTGGGCCTGTTCGCGGTCCTCCGGAGGCACCTCGTCCAACCCGTCCACCAGCAGTAGTGCCCGGCCCGACTCCAGGACCCGGCCCGCCCAGCCCTCCGGGGCCGTGTCGACCACCAGCCCCGCCGCACCCGACAGCTCCGCCGGGCCCGGGAACGTCACCCCACGGGCCCGCAGGGTGCGCAGTGGCACCACGAAGGGAACCAGGCCGTTCAGCGGGGCCAGGTCGTCGTCCAGGGTGCGGGCCGAGGCGTGGGCGGCCAGCCACCACAGCAGGGTCGTCTTGCCCGCGCCCGCCTCGCCGCGCAGCAGGGCCCGGGGGCGGCCGGTGAGGAGGGCGTCGATGCGCCGGGGGAGCGGCGGGCCGGGAGCGGCCCGGTCCTCGGTCTGCGCCTCCAGACTGAGGTAGGCGGTGTCCAGGTCCCATTCGGAGTCGTGCCTGCTCAGCTCGTCGAGGCCGAAGATCTTCGTACGCCGGTACGCGACGCCGAGCGCCTGCGCGTACTCCGCCTCGTACCGCAGGTCCCTCGGGAAGCTGCCGTGGACGCGTTCCTGGCGCAGGGCGACCTCGTTGCGCCGGAAGACCAGGCGGAAGGGGGCCGCCGCGAGGACCGGGCCGAGCGGGACGCACTCGACCCGGCGGCCCTCGCGCTGCCGGGGGACCTGCCGGGCGACGCCGAGGAGCACGTCCCCCATGAAGACCGGGCCGCCGGAGAGCCCGGACAGGGCCGCGGGCTCGTCGTCGGGGAGCGCGGCGGGCGGGCCGTCCAGATCGCAGACCAGCAGATCGCGGACCCGGCCCGCCATCGGCAGGACCGTCGCCG
Source organism: Streptomyces sp. NPDC033165 (assembly GCF_055577965.1). Classification (NCBI taxonomy): domain Bacteria; kingdom Bacillati; phylum Actinomycetota; class Actinomycetes; order Kitasatosporales; family Streptomycetaceae; genus Streptomyces; species Streptomyces sp. NPDC033165. The sequence goes on along the minus strand of NZ_JBVIPK010000003.1, from coordinate 24,937 downwards.
TGTACTGGTCCGCCTCCAGCCGCCGGTCGGGGCCGTAGCGCTGGACGCGGGGGAAGCCGGTGATCTCGCAGTCGGGGATCGCCTGGCGGGTGTCGACCACGCCGAGCCGCACCGGGGGGACCCGCCGCACCGGCTCGACGGCCTCCAGCAGGGCCACGTCCAGCTGGTAGTCGATCCAGGCGACGGTGGCCCGTATCCGGTCCGGGAGTGCGGGGTGGGCGATGAGGACGGACCCGGACTTGACCACATGGGCGCAGGTCAGGACCAGCCGGTCGGTGAGCAGGACACCGCTGCCCTGGCGGATCGCGGAGACGGCCACCGTGCGGTCGGCGGGATGGGTGACGGTCGTGCTCATGTGCGGGAGGGCCCGTCCGCCCCGTCACCGGACCCCGCCGTGCCGTGGCCGTGCGCCGGGTCCGCACCGAACCCCGCCGTCGAGCCGTCGTCCTCCGTCCCGATCTCCCACGCCTCGCCCGTCGTGGCGTTGCGCGGGGTCAGGGTGAAGGCGACCTTGTGCGTGCGTCCCGTGGCGCGGGCGGCATCCGCCCCCGCCTCGACCACCCAGGCCTTCACCTTGCCGCCCGCCCTGGCCTCCCGGCGCAGTTCGAGGGTGAACTCCATCTGGATGTCGCCGACCGCGAAGGAGACGGGGTGGTCCGTGGCCCGGGTCGCCGCGTCGATGAGCTGGTTGCGGATGGACGCGACGGCATCGGCGAGCTCGATGCCGTCCAGGGCGTGGGTGTTCTCGGCTGTCATGGGGTCCCCCGGGGGTGCGGCGTCGCTTTCCCGTCAGCGTAGTGATGTAGCGGGCCGAAGGTCCCGAATCGGAAGGACCAAGGTCCCACCAGCGGTGACAAGGCGCACAGCCCGAAACAGGCCTACTACCCGCGCTAGGAGAAAGCGCCATGATCGGCCGCAGGGCCTTCGGCCCGGCACCGGCAGGCACTTTCGATGTTTTGGGCGATACAAGCTATTCGCGGCTTAATGTCCGAAAAATCCCCATGAAGCAGGCGTCGGACCTCGTCCGCGCGAAGGATTCCGTAGCTCGCGCCGACTTCTCGTAAGGGGACAAGCGAGGTGAATTCCCCCGGTCCTCTCTACGGCTTTTCTTCGTAGATGGGGGGTTTGAGCATGGGTGGGGGTGCGGGTTACCAAGGTTGAGCAAGCCCGGACAGCACGCCGGGTCCACTCACCTTCGGAGGACTTCACCGTATGAAGCGCGCATCGAACCAGCACACCATCCGCCCGTCCGCCTTCCGTGTCCGTGGCGCCGTCCTGGCCGCCGGCCTGGGAGCGTCCGTGGTGCTGGGTGCTGGCACGGCGTTCGCGTCCGGCACCACCGGTGCCGCCGGCACCGCCCCCCTCGCGGTGGGGGCCACCGCCGACTCGGTCGCCAAGCAGGCGGCCGCGCAGGGCAAGGCGGCCGCGAAGAAGGCCTCCGACGCGAAGAAGAAGGCCGAGGACAAGAAGAAGGCGGCCAAGAAGAACGCCGCCTCCTGGAAGGCCCCGGTCAAGAAGTACACGCTGAGCGCCAGCTACGGCACCGGTGGCGCCCGCTGGGCCGCCAAGCACTCCGGCCAGGACTTCGCCGTCCCGGTCGGCACCCCGGTCGTGGCCGCCCACACCGGCACCATCGTGAAGGCCGGCCCGAACGGCGGCGGCGACGGTCCCGCGTACGGCAACGCCGTCGTGATCAAGCACGCCAACGGCAAGTACTCGCAGTACGCGCACCTGTCGAAGATCAACGTGAAGATCGGCCAGCAGGTCAAGACGGGCCAGAAGATCGCCCTGTCCGGCAACACCGGAAACTCCAGCGGCCCGCACCTTCACTTCGAGATCCGCACCACCCCGAACTACGGCTCGGCGCTGAACCCGGCCGCGTTCCTCCGCTCGGTGCACGTCTCCATCTGATCCGGCCGGCCCAGGGGGCGCCCGGGTCATGACCCCGGTCATGACCCGCCGGACACCCCCTACCGCGCGACTCCGCCGGCACCCGGCACCCCGGGCACCCGTCGGCCGCGCAGCACAACCGAACAGAGTCAGTGGACCCGTTACACCCCGGTACCCGGGGCGTGCGCCCGGGTCACCCGACCGACGGCGACGTCGAGGACAGCCTCACGGCTCACTCCTCGGGGTCGCCGTCGGCGTTCCCCCCCCCGGTGCCGTGCGGCGTGCGGCTCAGTCCGACGCCTGCCGCTGGTCCGCCATCCGCAGCACCGGGAAACTCCCCGTGTTCGTCGGCGCGTGCTCCGGCAGCCACAGCACCGCGATCGCCCCGCCCGTGCCCTCCGCCGCACCCGAGGGCGCCGCGTTCCGGAAGGTCAGCCGGGCCCCCAGCACCCGGGCCTGGCCCGACGCGATCGTCAGCCCCAGACCGTGCCCGTGCCCGGCCCGGTCCATGGAGCCGGTACGGAAGCGGCTCGGCCCGTCCCGCAGCAGCTCCTCCGGGAACCCGGGACCGTGGTCGCGGACCCGGACCACCCGGCCCTCGACCGTGACCTCCACCGGGGTGGAGCCGTGCTTGGCCGCGTTGCCGAGCAGATTGCCGAGGATGCGCTCCAGACGGCGCGGATCGGTGGAGACCCACGACTCGTGCACCACCCGTACGGTCACCTCGGGGTTCAGCACCCCGATCCGGCGGCTGACGAACTCCCCGAGCGGCAGCTCCTGGAGCTCCGCCCGCTCCGAAGCGCTGTCCAGACGGGCCACCTCCAGCACGTCCTCGACCAGCGTCCGCATCGCCTGGGCCCGGTCCCGTACCAGCTCGGTGGGGCGGCCCGGCGGCAGCAGCTCGGCCGCCGTGAGCAGGCCGGTCACCGGGGTGCGCAGCTCGTGGGCGATGTCCGCGGTGACCCGGCGTTCCGCCTCGATCCGCTCGTTCAGCGCGTCGGTCAGCGCGTCGACCGCCCGCGCCAGCTCGTCCGTCTCGTCGCGGACGACCCCGCCGACCGAGTCCCCGACCCGGACGTCCGTCTGCCCCTGGGCGACCAGGCCCGCCGCGGCCGCGGCCTTGCGCAGCCTGCGCGAGAGCTGGCCGCCGATCAGGACGCCGAGGGCGCAGCCGCCGAAGACCACCGAGACCGAGCCGATGATCAGGGCCCGGTCCAGATCGTCCATGATCGTGGCGGAGCGGTCCGCGAACCGGGTGTGCAGCGAGAGCACGTCCCCGTTGGCCAGCGGCACCGCCGCCCACACGTCGGGAACCCCGTCGGAGCCCTCCGCCACATGCGTGGCCCGGCGGTTCTTGCGGACCTCCTCGCGCAGGCTCGGCGGGATCGTCGGGTCGTTGAGCTTGGCGCCGAACTTCGGCGCGCCCTTCTGCATGTTCGTCGCCTCGTAGAAGCGCTGGGCGCCCAGCAGCCGCTCCAGCTGCACCTCGCGGGCGTTCTCGATCATCGAGACCCGGGCCGCGTTGTGCACCACGAGGCTCAGCGCCACCGCGACGAGCGCGCCGACCGCCGCGATGGCGATGCTGATCTTCCAGCGAACACCCGTCCGCAGGGCCCGCCGCTTCATCCGCGCCTCACCAGGCGCCTCACCGGTCGCTTCATCCGCGTATCAGCCGCGCAGCTTGTAGCCGAAGCCGCGGACCGTCTCGATCCGGTCCTGGCCGATCTTGGTGCGCAGCCGCTGGACGTGCACGTCCACGACCCGGGTGTCGCCGCCCCAGCCGTAGTCCCACACCCGCTCCAGGAGCTTGTCGCGGGACAGGACGGTGCCCGGCGCGGACGAGAACTCCAGCAGCAGCCGCATCTCGGTGGGCGTCAGCGCCACCTGCTCACCGGCGCGCCGCACCTCCATACCGTCGGTGTCGACCTCCAGGTCGCCGAAGACCAGCACCCCGCCGAGCACCTGGCCCTCGCCCTCCGCACCGCCGCCGGGCTGCTGTCCGCCGTCCGGCCCGGCCGCGTGGCCGAAGCGGCGCAGCACCGCGCGGATGCGGGCGACGAGGACCGCGCCGTCGAAGGGCTTGGTGACGTAGTCGTCCGCCCCGGCCTCCAGGCCCAGCACCACGTCGATCGAGTCGGCGCGCGCGGAGAGCATGATCACGGGGACGGTCGACTCGTCCCGGATGCGCCGGCACAGGCTCACCCCGTCCAGGCCCGGCACCATCACGTCGAGCAGGGCGATGTCCGGCCGGTCGGCCCGGAAGGCCTCCAGGCCGGAGAGCCCGTCGGGCATCGCGGTGACGGTGAAGCCGACCCGCTCCAGGGCGAGCTGGGTGGCCTCACGGATGACGTCGTCGTCCTCGACGAAGAGGACGTGGGTCTCGGCCATGGACGCTGCTTCTCGCTTTCGGTTCCTGCGCGGTGGTGCCGGGCGGGGCCACCGCTTCAGTTGTCACCCCGGTTCCTCCGGGGTGACTGCTTCAGTTGCTGCTCGGCTCCTCCGCCGGCTCCTCCGGTTCCGACTGAACCGGCAGATCGCCGTCCGCGCCCGCGAAGCCCTGGCTGAAGTCGTTGTGCACCCGGTCGTGCTCGGTGAAGCGGTCGCTCGCCCAACGGTAGGTGACCACCTCCGAGCCGGACGGGGACGTCATCGGGTCGTCCGCCCCGTACACCTGGGTCGTCACCACCAGGTCGCCCCGGTCGATCGTGCCGTAGACGGCGGGGACCTCGACCGCGAACACGTTCTCGTACGAGCCGTTCTCGTCGGCCCGGTACACGTAGGTCCCGACGCCCACCAGGTCGGCGCAGCTCGTCACGTTGACCACGACGTCGGCGGCCGGGCCGCCGGTCAGCGATCCGTAGGAGGTGTCGACCGGGTAGGCCTTGCCCGCGCAGGGCTCAAGGCCCTTCTTGATCCGCTCGCCCACCTTGGGGTCGTTCTTGAGGAGCCGAACGCTGTCGACCCGCTTGGCGGCCGGGGCCGTACCGGAGGGGCTGGGCTGCGGGGTGATCTGGGCGACGGGCTGACTGCCCGCGGGGCCCTCGTCCCGGGTGCCGGTGCCGCCGGTGGTGCAGCCGACGCTGAACAGCCCGAAGGCGACGAGTCCGGCCAAGGCCGTGCCACTCGCCGCCATACCGGTCCGGAGCCCGCGGCCCCGGCCGGATCTCCCCGGGGCGCCGTCGCCGTCCGCACCGTCGAAGCCGCCGCCCGAACCGCTGTCCGAGCCGCCTTCGGGGCTGCCGCCCCCGCTCCCGCTGATGCCGCCGCTGCTGCCTGTCAGGCCGCGCACCGCTCCATCCCCCGCTCGTCGTGACGCCCGTGCCGCTGCGCCGGTGTGTGTGCCCGACCGCCCGGAACCACCGTGACCGGCGATCGCTGGGCGACGACACGGGCGGAGGCGACCGGCGCCGCCGCGCGGTGGCTCCCGGTCTCCCGGGCGACCGCCTCGCGGCTGTGCAGCTCGCGGCTCTCCAGCTCCTGACGCAGTCGCGCCAGCGCCCGGTGCAGCGTGCTCTTGACCGTACCGGCGGACATGCCGAGCGCTGCGGCCGTCTCCTCCGTGCTCATCTGCTCCCAGTGTCGCAGTACGACGACGCTGCGCTGCTTCGGAGCCAGAATCCCGAGGATGTCCATCAGCAGGGCGCGGTCGGCGCGCTGCTCGCTGCCGTCCTCGACGCTCGCGTCGGGCAGCTGCTCGGTGGGCACCTCGTCGAGCTTGCGCGCCCGCCACCACTCCGTACGGGTGTTGATCATGACGCGGCGCAGATAGGCGTCGGCCAGGGACTTGTCGGCTATGCCGTCCCAGCGGCCGTACGTCCGCACCAGGGCGGTCTGGAGCAGGTCCTGCGCGTCCACGGGGTCGGGGACCAGGCGGCGCGCGCTGCGCAGCAGGGCCTCCTGCCGTGTGCGTACGTAGTCCTCGAACGCGAGCACCTCGCCCTGCGCCATGACAACCGCCTCCGTCCCCGTTCGATCCCCGTGCACTGCTGTCGGAGACGCTACGGAGGCGTTGTCACGGCGATGTGCGGAGCAGCCGTAGGACGGTGCACGGCTGTCCATCGGTTGTGTAACAGCCCCGGGCGGGACCCTTCACAGCGCCCTGCCCGGGGCCCGGGTTCAGGTCAGCGGCAGCCGGTAACGCCCGTCGGCCAGCGGCTCGACCAGCCCGTCGGCCACCAGCCCGTCGAGCGCACGGGCCCGCTGCACCGGCTCGTCCCACACCGCGTCCAGGGCGGCCTGCGGGACCGGGTTCAGCGCCTCCCGCAACACCGCGAGCAGCCGCCCGCGCACCTGGCGGTCCGTACCGGCGTACGTCTGCCCCTTCCGCGCGGGCCCCTGGTGCGCGGGTTTCCCGGCCAGCCGCCACGCGCACTGCGAGGCGATCGGGCAACGGTCGCAGTCCTCGTTGCGCGCGGTGCACACCAGCGCACCCAGCTCCATCGTGGCCGCCGCCCAGCGCGCCGCCCGCTCCTCCTCCTCGGGCAGCAGGGCCCGGGCGAGCTTGCGCTCGGCGGCCGTGGTGGCGTTCGGCGGGTACTGGATGCCGGTCGCGGCGCGGGCGAACACCCGGCGGACGTTCGTGTCGAGCACCGCGTGCCGCTGCCCGTACGCGAACGAGGCCACCGCCGCCGCCGTGTACTCGCCGATCCCGGGCAGCGCCAGCAGCTGCGCGTGCTCGCTCGGTACGTCGCCGCCGTGCCGTTCCGTTATCGCCTGCGCGGCCCCGTGCAGCCGCAGCGCGCGGCGCGGGTAGCCGAGCCGGCCCCAGGCGCGTACCGCCTCGCCCGGCGCCTCGGCGGCCAGGTCGGCGGGGCGGGGCCAGCGGGCCACCCACTGTTCGTACACCGGGAGGACCCGGCTCACCGGGGTCTGTTGCAGCATGAACTCGCTGACCATCACGCCCCAGGCGCCCGCTTCGGGGCGGCGCCAGGGCAGATCGCGGGCGTGCTGCTCGAACCATCCGATGACGGGGGTGTGGAGGGAGGCGGCGGCGGGGGGCGTCTGAGGTGAAGTCGAAGTCATGGCAGTCATCGCACTCCCGATCCTGGCACGGAAGAGGGGCGGCCGGTCACGGGTGCGGGGGTGTCGGCCGCACGCGCGGCTCAGCGAGTGACAACGGCCACCCGTTCTGTCCCCTGTGCCCCGGCCTGCGCGAGCGCCGCCCGTGATGATGATCAGCAAAACTTGTGCCCCGAGCGGCGGGTGGGGCCCGAGCGGCCCCGGATCTCTCGTACAGTTTGGGCCGTGGGATCTATGCGTAATCCGGTCGGTCCGCTTCCCTCCAGCATCTACTGGCGACGGAGGGCGGTAGCGGCACTCCTGGTTGCGCTGCTCGCTGCGCTGGTCGCCTGGGCGGTCACCTCCGCCGGCGGCGGGGGGAGCACGGGCGACGGCAAGTCCGGCGGCTCCGACCCGGTCAAGTCGATCACCCCCGGACCGTCGAGCACCGGCCCCGCGATCAGCCAACAGCCTGGCGGGCGCGACGAGTCGGGCGAGGACGGCGGCTCCGAGGGTCCCGGCGGCTCCGACGGCGGCGACGGCGACACCGGTGCGTCCTCCGACGGCGCGAGTGACGGAGCGTCGTCCGACGGATCGTCAACAGGCTCTGCGGGTACGGCCGGTGCGGGCGGACAGCAGGTTCCGGCGAACTCCCCGCTGCCCGACTGCAAGCCCGGCGCGGTGCAGTTGAGCCTGCGTACGAAGGTCAGCTACGGCCCCGACGACAAGCCGAAGTTCGAACTGATCGCCAAGAACACCTCGTCCGCCACCTGCAAGACCGACCTCGGACCGAAGAACGTGGTCCTCACCGTCACCGAGGCGGGCGGCGACGGTGAGGACACGGTCTGGTCCTCGAAGGACTGCCCCGCCGCACCCGGCCCGCTGTTCCTGAAGGTCCCGGCGGGCGAGACGGTGGTGCACACCGTGGACTGGAACCGCACCCGCTCCGCCCCCGACTGCGCGACCCCGCCGCCGGGCAAGGCGGGCCCGGGAACGTACCTCCTGGAGGCGAAGCCCGAGGGCGGCCCGGTCCAGCGCGCGTCGTTCGTCCTGTCGAAGGACTGACGCCTCAGCCCGTGTCCGGGCCGCATCCAGCCCAGCGCAGCACCTTCCGGCCCGTCCGGCGCTTGAGGACGGAACCCTCCGCCCGGGCGGGTGGCGCCCATGCTGGGGCTGGGGGCCCGTGAATCCCAGCCCGTCCGGCTTGAGAACGGAACCCCCGCCCCGGTGGACGGCACGCGAAAGAGGGCGCCCGCCCGGACGCCCTCCCCATCCGAGCCGAACTCAGACGTACCGCTCCAGGATCGACGACTCCGCCAACCGCGACAGCCCTTCCCGCACGCTGCGCGCCCGCGCCTCGCCGACGCCGTCCACGGTCTGGAGGTCGTCCACGCTCGCCGCCAGCAGCTTCTGCAGGCCCCCGAAGTGCTCCACCAGCCGCTCGATGATCGCCCCCGGCAGCCGCGGCACCTTCGCCAGCAGCCGGAACCCCCGCGGGGACACCGCCGAGTCCAGCGTCTCGGGCGAGCCGCTGTAGCCCAGCGCCCGCGCCACCACCGGCAGCTCCAGCAGCTCGGTGTGGCTCAGCGCGTCCAGCTCCGTCAGCGCCTCGGCCACCGTGCGCGACCGTTTCGCCGTCGGTTCGGGGACGTAGTCGCGGACGACCAGCTCCCGCTCCGGCTCCACGCCCGCGATCAGCTCGTCCAGCTGGAGCGAGAGGAGCCGCCCGTCGGTGCCGAGCTCGACCACGTACTCCGCGATCTCCGTGGCGATCCGCCGCACCATCTCCAGCCGCTGCGCCACCGCCGTCACGTCCCGCACGGTGACCAGGTCCTCGATCTCCAGCGCGGACAGCGTGCCCGCGACCTCGTCGAGGCGGAGCTTGTACCGCTCCAGGGTGGCGAGCGCCTGGTTGGCCCGGGACAGGATCGCGGAGGACTCCTCCAGGACCCGCCGCTCCCCGTCCACGTACAGCGCGATGAGCCGCATCGACTGGGAGACCGAGACGACGGGGAAGCCGCACGCCTTGGAAACCCGGTCCGCCGTACGGTGACGGGTGCCCGTCTCCTCGGTGTGGATCGAGGCGTCCGGGACCAGCTGAACGCCGGCCCGCAGGATCTTGGTCATGTCCTTGTCGAGGATCAGCGCCCCGTCGAGCTTGCACAGCTCGCGCAGGCGCGTCGCCGTGAACTCCACGTCCAGCACGAATCCGCCGGTGCACATCGACTCGACGGTCTTGTCCATGCCCAGGACGATCAGCCCGCCGGTATTGCCGCGGAGAATGCGCTCCAGGCCGTCCCGCAGGGCCATACCGGGCGCGACCGCGCTCAACGAGGCGCGCATCAGCGCCTCGTTGCCGGTGCCTTGGCCGGACTTTCCGGGCGTCGTCGCCCGGTCGTTGGCTGCCACTGCACTCCTCCGGTCACAGGTTTGCGGTGCCCTTGCGTCCGCCATGCCGTGTCCACGGGCGGGCGAGACCAGGGCAAAGTCTACCGGCGCGCCTTGTCCTCCTGCGGTGCCTCCTTGCGAGAGCGGGCCGGGAGGACCCGCAGGGCGTCGCCCATGTCGGCGACTTCCGTGACCTTCATACCGGCGGGGACCCTCCCCGGGTCGGTCGGGACGAGGGCGTGGGTGAAGCCCAGCCGGTGCGCCTCGGCCAGTCTCCGCTGCACGCCGGTGACCCGTCTGACCTCGCCCGCGAGCCCCACCTCACCGATCGCGACCAGGTTCTTCGGCAGCGGGGTGTCGCTGGCGGCACTGGCCAGCGCGAGCGCGATGGCCAGGTCGGCCGCGGGCTCGGTGAGCTTCACACCGCCCACCGTCGCGCTGTAGATGTCCCGCTTGCCGAGCGCGCTGATCCGGCCGCGCTGCTCCAGCACGGCCAGCATCATCGAGACCCGGGAGGTCTCCAGGCCGGAGGTGGTGCGCCGGGGCGAAGGGATCTGGGAGTCGACGGTCAGCGCCTGCACCTCCGCGACCAGAGGCCGCTTGCCCTCCAGCGTCACCGTCAGACAGGTGCCCGGCACCGCCACGTCGCGCCGGGTCAGGAAGAGGCCCGAAGGGTCGGCGAGGCCGGTGATGCCCTCGTCGTGCAGCTCGAAGCAGCCGACCTCGTCGGTCGCCCCGTAGCGGTTCTTGACGCCGCGCACCAGGCGCAGCCGGGCGTGCCGGTCGCCCTCGAAGGACAGCACCACGTCGACCAGGTGCTCCAGCAGCCGGGGCCCGGCGATCGCGCCGTCCTTCGTCACGTGGCCGACCAGCAGCGTGGCCATCCCGCGCTCCTTGGACGCCCGGATCAGCGCCCCGGCGACCTCCCGGACCTGCGCCATCCCGCCGGGCGCGCCGTCGATCTCGGGCGAGGCGACCGTCTGCACCGAGTCGAGGATCAGCAGCGAGGGCTTGACCGCGTCCAGGTGCCCGAGCACCGCGGACAGGTCGGTCTCCGCCGCGAGGTAGAGGTGGTCGTTGATCGCCCGGATGCGGTCGGCCCGCAGCCGGACCTGGCTCGCGGACTCCTCGGCGGTCACATACAGCGTGCGGTGGTCGTCGCTCGCCGCCTTGGCCGCCACGTCCAGCAGCAGGGTCGACTTGCCGACCCCCGGCTCGCCCGCCAGCAGCACGACCGCGCCCGGCACGAGCCCGCCGCCGAGCACCCGGTCCAGCTCGCCGACCCCGGTCGAACGGGCGGTGGCCGTCCGGCTGTCGACCTGGCCGATCGGCACGGCGGCGGTCGAGACCCGCCCGGCCGCGGTGGTGCGCACGGCGGGGGCGCCGCCGAACTCCTCGACCGTCCCCCACGCCTGGCACTCGGGGCAGCGGCCGAGCCATTTGGCGGTGGTCCAGCCGCACTCGGTGCAGCGGTAGGACGGTCGGTCCTTCGCGGATTTCGTACGGGCAGCCATGGCGCCACCGTAGCGGTGGGGTCCGACAGTCCCGCCCGCGCGGTCCGCGCATCCGGTCCGTCACCCGGCCCGCTCGCACGGAGGGCGCACGGAGGCATCCCGGAGCATTCCTGAGCGCCCCGGGCGGGAACCGCTGATCCCTGTCCCCTTTCGAGGGATACGTTCACCCGTTGGGATTAAAAGTGCTCAAGGGGCGCTAAGGGCATGCGCTCCTCTGCCTACGGTCGCCGGGTGACGAGCAGCAGGCTGGAGACCCCCACGCACACCACCGGCGCACACCGGGCGCACCGCCGGGACCATCACGCCGCGGCACAGCGATCCCCCGCACGTTACGAGCCGTATCTCGACGGGCTGTTCACCTACTGCCTCTCCGTGCTCTGCGACCACGACGCGGCCGCGGAGGCGCTCGGCGCGGTCCTCGCGGTCGCGGACCGGCAGGACGCCCGGTGTCCCGAGGCCGAGGAGGAACGTAAATCCTGGCTGTACGCCCTGGCCCGATGGACCTGCCTGCGCACCCTCACCGAGCGCAAGCGCGGCCGCCAGGCCCACCGCCGCCCGTCGGGACCGGCCAAGCCACCCCGTACGGCCAAGGCCTCCGCGACCCCCACGCCCCCGGGCCCGCAGGAGAAGTACGCACCGGGCCCGCAGGGAAAGCACGCAGCGGGCCCGCAGGGAAAGCACGCAGCGGACCCGCGGGGAAAGACCGCACCAGCAACCCCCTCCGCCACCGCCCGCCCCGCCACCCCCGAGGACGCCACCACCCCCGCACCCGCCGAGTCCCCGGCCGCCGAGGCCCGCCGCCGGGAGCTCGCCACGCTCGCCTGGCCCGAGGCCGCGGGCACCACCCCCGAGCAGCGCGAAGCCCTCGAACTGGCCGTACGCCACCGGCTCACCCCGCGCGCCGTCGCCGCCGTGCTCGGCATGGAGCCGGTCACAGCCCGCGAGCTGCTGGCCGCCGCGGCCTGCGAGGTGGAGCGCACCCGCGCCGCCCTCGCCGTCGTCGAGACCGGTGACTGCCCCACCGTCGCCCGGCTCACCGGCGACCACCAGGTGCTGCTCTCCGCCGCCCTGCGCCGCGAGCTCGTCCGGCACGTCGACGACTGCCCGCGCTGCCGCCGCGCCGCCGAGCGGGCCGACGCCGCGGGGCCCTGGCCCGGAGCGGCCCTGGCCCCGGCCGCCGCCCTCCCCCTCGTCGAGGCCCCCCGGCCCTCCGTGTACGTGGCGATGGCCCAGGCCCAGCGCTCCCGCTCCGGCGGCCCGCGCTTCGACCGCACCGGGTTCCCCCTGGACCCCAAGGACCACGCCGCCCGCCGGGACCGGCTGCGCGCCCGGGTCGTGACGACCACCGTGGTCGCGACCGTGGTCGCCGCCCCCGTGATCGCCCTGTGGGCCGCGTACCGGGGAGCACCGCAGACGGGCGAGGGCCACGACGGCACATCCGTCACCGCCACCGAGGTCGACGGCGCGGGCGGCATGAGCGGCGACCCGTACGAGGCGGCGGGCAACGCCCGCCCCGGCGACCGGTTCGGCGCCCGCGTCCCGGACGTCACCGCCGAGGTCATCAGCGTCGGCGGCGCACAGCAGCGCGATGCCCGCCTGGAGGTCACCGCCCGGACCTCCGGCGCCGTCACGACGATCACGCTGACCGCCTCCGGCGGCGGGCCGGTCGCCTGGTCGGCGGCGACGGACGCGCCCTGGCTGCGCCTCAGCCGTACGTCCGGCACGCTCGCCGCCGGGCAGTCCACCACGATCGCGGTCTCGGTGATCCACGCGGCGCAGCCGAGCGGCCCGTGGCGGGCCCGGATCTCGCTGACCCCGTCCGCCTCCGTCGTGCTCATCGACGGTTACGGGGCGGCCTCCCCGACGACGGGCGGCCCGCGCCCCACGCACCCCGGGACGGGCTCACCCCGTCCCACGGACCCGGGCACCACGGACCCCGGCCCCAGCGATCCCGGCCCGAGCGACCCCGGCCCCACGGACCCGGGGCCCGGCCCCACCGACCCCGGCCCGGACCCGACCGACCCCACGGACCCGCCGGACCCGACCGATCCGCCGGACCCCACGGACCCGCCCGACCCGACGCCGGACCCGACCGACCCGGGGCCCACGGACCCGGGCACTCCGGACCCGGACCCGGACCCGGACCCGACGGACCCGGGGCCCTCCGACCCGGCCCCGGCGGGCTGACGGCCCGCCGGCCGGACTCAGCGCTTCTTCGGAGGCAGCGGCGGGTCCGCCGGGTGCGGGGCCATCGGCAGCAGCGAGGACAGCCGCTCCTCGCACAGCTCGACGAGCCGGTCGTACCCCTCCTTGCCCATCAGCTCGATCAGCTCCGGGCGGTAGGACACGTACACCGGCTCCCCGGCCCCGTGCGCCGAGGTCGCCGACGTGCACCACCAGTGCAGGTCGTGACCGCCCGGGCCCCAGCCCCGGCGGTCGTACTCCCCGATCGTCACCTGGAGCACCCGGGTGTCGTCGGGCCGGTCGATCCAGTCGTACGTCCGCCGCACCGGCAGCTGCCAGCACACGTCCGGCTTGGTCTCCAGGGGCTCCTTGCCCTCCCGCAGCGCCAGGATGTGCAGCGAGCAGCCCGCCCCGGCGGCGAATCCCGGCCGGTTCTGGAAGATGCAGGAGCCCTCCCAGCGGCGTGTCTGCCGTTCGCCGTCCTCGTCGACGCCGACCCAGCCCGTCTCCGTACCGACATCGTGGAACTGCCACAGCTCGGGGGTGAGCCGCGCCACGTGCTCAGCCACCCGCTTCTCGTCGTCCTCGTCGGAGAAGTGCGCGCCCAGCGTGCAGCAGCCGTCATCCGCGCGGCCCGCCTGGATGCCCTGGCAGCCGCTGCCGAAGATGCAGGTCCAGCGGGAGGTCAGCCAGGTCAGGTCGCAGCGGAAGACCTGCTCGTCGTCGGCCGGGTCGGGAAACTCCACCCAGGCCCGCGCGAAGTCGATGCCCTTCTCGTCGGACGGGCCGGGGCCGCTCGCCTCCGACGGTGATGTCTCCCTGTTCGTCTTCTGCTTCTTCGTGGCTTTGTCCTGCTTAGCCTTTTTCGTCTTTGGCACGCGCCCAGAGTAAGTCCGATGGAGCAGTAGCGTTCCCGTATGAGACTCGGAGTCCTCGACGTGGGATCGAACACGGTTCATCTGCTGGTGGTCGATGCCCACCCCGGTGCCCGCCCGCTGCCCGCGCACTCGCACAAGGCCGAGCTCCGGCTCGCCGAACTGCTCGACGAGACCGGTGCGATCGGCCCGCTCGGCGTCGACCGGCTCGTGGCGACGATCGCCGGGGCGGTCCAGGCCGCCGAGGACAAGGGCTGCGAGGACGTGCTCGCCTTCGCCACCTCCGCGGTCCGCGAGGCGACCAACGCGGACCTGGTGCTGGAGCGCGTACAGGTCGAGACCGGCGTCGACCTCGCCGTTCTCAGCGGCGAGGAGGAGGCCCGGCTGACCTTCCTGGCCGCGCGCCGCTGGTTCGGCTGGTCGGCGGGGAAGCTGCTGGTCCTGGACATCGGCGGCGGTTCGCTGGAGATCGCCTTCGGCATCGACGAGGAGCCGGACATCGCGGTGTCGCTGCCGCTCGGCGCGGGCCGCCTCACCGGTGCCTGGCTGCCGGACGACCCGGCCGACCCCGAACAGGTCAGGTCGCTGCGCCGGCACGTACGGGCCAGCATCGCCCGGACGGTCGGCGAGTTCAGCCGGGCCGGCCGCCCGGACCACGTCGTCGCCACCTCCAAGACCTTCAAGCAGCTCGCCAGGATCGCGGGCGCCGCCCGCTCCGCCGAGGGGCTGTACGTCCAGCGCACGCTGAGCCGCGCGGCGCTGGAGGACTGGGTGCCGAAGCTGGCGACCATGACCGTCGAGGAGCGCGGCCGCCTCTCCGGGGTCTCCGAGGGCCGAGCGGCCCAGCTGCTCGCCGGGGCGCTGGTGGCCGAAGGGGCGATGGACCTGTTCGGCGTCGAGGAGCTGGAGATCTGCCCCTGGGCCCTGCGCGAGGGCGTCATCCTGCGCCGCCTGGACCACCTGCCGGTGGAGCGGGTCGCCCTGCCCGGGTGACGGGCGGTGGGTGACGGGGCGGCGGAGGCGTACGCCCATGGCCCTGATCACTTTCCGCCAGGGTCCCTCGGCGCGGCGCACAGGTGCCCGTAGGCTGTCCAGGTGGCAGAACCAGTGGTGCGCATCCCCGATGCGAAGGTCGCGCTGTCAACGGCCTCGGTCTACCCCGAGTCCACCGCGACGGCCTTCGAGATCGCCGCGCGCCTGGGGTACGACGGCGTCGAGGTCATGGTCTGGACCGACCCCGTCAGCCAGGACATCGAGGCCCTGCGCCGGCTCTCCGACTACCACCAGGTCCCGATCCTCGCGGTCCACGCCCCCTGCCTGCTGATCACCCAGCGCGTCTGGTCCACCGACCCCTGGGTCAAGCTCCAGCGGGCCAGGGCGGCCGCCGAGAAGCTCGGCGCCTCCACCGTCGTGGTGCACCCCCCGTTCCGGTGGCAGCGCAACTACGCCCGGGACTTCGTGACCGGGATCTGGCGGATGGCCGGGGAGACGGACGTCCGGTTCGCCGTCGAGAACATGTACCCCTGGCGCTACCGCGACCGCGAGATGCTCGCGTACGCCCCCGACTGGGACGTCACCAACGACGACTACCGCCACTTCACGGTCGACCTCTCGCACACCGCGACCGCCCGCACCGACGGGCTCGCCATGGCGGCGCGGATGGGCGACCGCCTCGCCCACGTCCACCTCGCGGACGGCAAGGGCTCGGCCAAGGACGAGCACCTGGTGCCCGGCCGGGGCGACCAGCCGTGCGCGGAGCTGCTGGAGCGTCTGGCCCGCACGGGCTTCGAGGGCCATGTCGTGGTCGAGGTCAACACCCGCCGGGCGATGTCCTCCGCCGAACGCGAGGCCGACCTCGCCGAGGCCCTGGCCTTCACCCGCCTGCATCTGGCCACCACCGCCGCCGCCCCCGACCCGTCCTCGAAGATCCGCCGCCCGTGACCGAGGAGAACCCCGAGGAGCCCGCCCCCGCACCCCGCCGCCGGGGCCGCCCCTCCCGCAAGGCCGCGTCCGAGGGCCCCGATGCCCGTACGCGCATCCTGGAGGCGGCCCGTACGGAGTTCGCCGAGCGCGGCTACGACAAGACGTCGATCCGGGGCATCGCCAAGGCCGCCGGGGTCGACGCGGCCCTCGTCCACCACTACTTCGGTACGAAGGACGAGGTCTTCGCCGCCGCCGTCGAGGTCACCTTCGAACCCGCCCTGGTCATCCCCACCGTCCTCGGCGGCCCGCCGGAGGGCCTGGGGGAGCGGCTCGCGCGCTTCTTCCTCTCCGTGTGGGAGGACCCCGGCACCCGTACGCCCCTGCTGGCGATCCTGCGCTCCGCCGTCACCCACGAGGCGGCGGCCAACGTGCTCCGCGACTTCGTGCTGCGGCGGCTGCTGGAGCGGGTCGCGGCGGAGCTGGACGTACCGGACCCGACCTTCCGGGCCGAGCTGGCCGCCTCGCACATGCTCGGCATCGCGATGCTGCGGTACGTGGTCCGCGCCGAGCCGCTCGCCTCGGCGGACCCGGAGGACATCGTCGCGATGGTCGCCCCCACGCTCCAGCGATACTTGGCGGAGAGCTGACGCGCACAGCGCATGCCCACGGAACGACCACGGCATCCCGCATTCCGGACAGCCTGTCCAGATCTTGGATTCGGGGCGTACGCTCGAAGACAGTCTTTTCTTATCTGTCGGAGGCAGTCCCCCTGCCGAAGGAGCGAGCGACGATGCCGCAGCTGAGGTCCCGCACGGTCACCCACGGACGCAACATGGCGGGCGCGCGCGCCCTTATGCGCGCGTCGGGCGTAGCGAGCGCGGACATCGGCAAGCCGATCATCGCGGTCGCCAACTCGTTCACCGAGTTCGTCCCCGGCCACACCCACCTCGCCCCGGTCGGCCGGATCGTCTCCGAAGCGATCCTGGCGGCGGGCGCGGTCCCGCGTGAGTTCAACACCATCGCCGTGGACGACGGCATCGCGATGGGCCACGGCGGCATGCTCTACAGCCTGCCCTCGCGCGACCTGATCGCCGACTCCGTGGAGTACATGGTCGAGGCGCACTGCGCGGACGCGCTGATCTGCATCTCCAACTGCGACAAGATCACCCCGGGCATGCTGATGGCCGCGATGCGCCTCAACATCCCGACCGTCTTCGTCTCCGGCGGCCCGATGGAGGCCGGCAAGGCCACCCTCGTCGACGGCACCGTGCGAAAACTCGACCTGGTCAACGCGATCAGCGACGCGGTCGACGAGTCCATCTCCGACGAGGACATCCTCCGCATCGAGGAGAACGCCTGCCCCACCTGCGGCAGCTGTTCCGGCATGTTCACGGCCAACTCGATGAACTGCCTGACCGAGGTCCTCGGCCTCTCCCTCCCCGGGAACGGCTCGGTCCTCGCCACCCACACCGCCCGCAGGGCGCTGTACGAGGACGCCGGCCGCACGGTCGTCGAGATCACCAAGCGGTACTACGAGCAGGACGACGAGACGGTCCTGCCCCGCTCCATCGGCACCCGCGCCGCGTTCGACAACGCCATGGCGCTGGACATCGCCATGGGCGGCTCCACCAACACGATCCTCCACCTGCTGGCCGCCGCCCAGGAAGCGGAGCTGGCGTACGACCTGGAGGACATCAACGAGGTCTCGCGCCGCGTCCCGTGCCTGTCCAAGGTCGCCCCCAACGTCGCCCCCGGCGGTACGTACTACATGGAGGACGTCCACCGCGCCGGCGGCATCCCCGCCCTCCTCGGTGAGCTCCACCGCGGCGGCCTGCTCAACGAGGACGTCCACTCCGTGCACTCCGACACCCTCGCCGAGTGGCTGAAGAACTGGGACGTGCGCGGCGGCTCCCCGTCGCCCGAGGCCATCGAGCTGTGGCACGCCGCCCCCGGCTGCGTCCGCTCCGCGACCGCCTTCTCGCAGTCCGAGCGGTGGGACACCCTCGACCTGGACGCGGCGGGCGGCTGCATCCGCGACGTCGAGCACGCCTACTCCAAGGACGGCGGCCTCGCCGTCCTCAAGGGCAACCTCGCCGTGGACGGCTGTGTCGTGAAGACGGCCGGTGTCGACGAGTCGATCTGGACCTTCGAGGGCCCGGCGGTCGTCTGCGAGTCGCAGGAAGAGGCCGTCGACAAGATCCTCCGCAAGGAGATCAAGGCGGGCGACGTCGTCGTCATCCGTTACGAGGGCCCGCGCGGCGGCCCCGGCATGCAGGAGATGCTCTACCCGACGTCCTTCCTCAAGGGCCGGGGCCTGGGCAAGGTCTGCGCCCTGGTCACCGACGGCCGCTTCTCCGGCGGCACGTCGGGCCTCTCCATCGGCCACGCCTCGCCCGAGGCGGCCTCCGGCGGCACGATCGCGCTCGTCGAGGACGGCGACCGCATCCGGATCGACATCCCGAACCGCTCCATCGAGCTGCTGGTCGACGACGCCGAACTGGCCACCCGCCGCGAGGCGCTGAACGGCGTGTACGCCCCCAAGTCCCGCGACCGCAAGGTCTCGGCGGCGCTGCGCGCGTACGCGGCGATGGCGACAAGCGCGGACCGGGGCGCGGTCAGGGACGTCTCGAAGCTGGGCTGACGCTTCCGGCCCCCGGAAGCTGTTCCTCCCACCCCCGCTCTCCCGCTCTCCCGCCCCTCCGACGTCTGTCGTCCGACCCGTCCGGCGTTCGAGGAGCGGGGGCCGGGGGCAGCCCGCCCCCAGGCTCCCCCCGGCCTCACCAACCCCCCGGCGCCAGCCCGTCCACCGCGAAGACCGACCCGTCCGGCGCCGTTCCCACGACCGTCCGCCCCGCCGTCACCGGGGCGGGCAGGTCGGACGCGTACGTCAGCTTCCCGCCGCTCAGCCGCGCCCGGGTCTGCCCCACCAGCGCACCCCGGGCCGTGTCGACGGCCAGCAGCCGCCCGTCCGCGGCGGAGAAGTACAGCCGCCCGCCCTCCCCGAGCACCGGCGCGGAAGCCCGCCCGACCCCGGTCTCCAGCCGCCACAGCTCCGCCTCCGCCGTACCGCCCGCCGCGGTGTCCACGGCCAGCAGCGAACCGCCCCGCGCCAGCAGATACGCGGCATCCCCGGCCGTCACCACCTGGGGCCCGTCCATCGTGAAGGGCAGCGCGAGGCGTACGGCGGCGCCGGTCCCGGGGGCGTACCGCACGAGCCCGGAGGTGTCCGAGTCGCGGTTCATCGCCGTCAGCACCAGATCCCCCGATCCCGCCGTGCCGACCGGGGTGAGCACCCCGTCCAGCCGCCGCTGCCAGGACGCCTGGCCGCTCAGGGCGTCCACCGCGGTGACCAGGGTCGACGCGCCGGAAGAGGCGTGCTCGAAGGCGTAGGCGAGCCCGGACGCCCCGTCGTACAGGGCGAAGTCCGGCCGGGTGTGCCCCGCGAGCGGACGCTTCCAGCGCTCCGCACCGCTCGTGCCGTCGAGCGCCGTCACCGTGCCGCCGTCCGCGACGGCCAGCAGGGTGTCACCCGCCGGGAACACGCCACCGGGGCTCGCGGAGAGCACGGTGTCGCGGACAGCGGTGCCCTTCACCGGGTCGAGCGCGCGCAGCTTCCCGTCCGGGCCGGTGGACAGCACGACCCCGCCGGAGACGATCGGCGCGGCGACGGCCCCGGCCGATGTGGCGTCGGCCGACCACAGCACGCGCCCGTCCGCCGGATCGATCCTGGCCGTGCCGGTCCCGGCCACCGAGCAGTACAGCGCCGCCCCCGACCCGGCGGAGGCACAGACGGGCGTGGCGCTCCCCGTACGCCTCAGCTCGGTACGCCACGGGGCGAAGGCCTCGGCGGCCCGGTCGCCGCCGCCCGCCCGCTCCGGCCCCGTACGGCCCGGCCCCTCCCCGCCGCCCCACACCGCGTACGCCCCGGCCCCCGCCACCAGCAGGAGCAGCGCCGCCGCGAGGGCCGGCCGGGCGCGCGACGGCCGCCGGCGCCGCACCGGACGCGCGGCGCGCACATGCGTGTCCTCCTCCGCACCGTCCCGGTCCGGCGCCGCCGGGACCGCCGCGGCGACCGAGGCCCGGCGCCGCTGCGCCGGTATGAACGCGTCGGCCTCGTACGACGGGGGCTCCAGCGCCGCCATCACCTCGCCCGGAGTCGGCCGGTCCGCCGGGTCCTTCGCCAGGCACCGCCCGACCAGCGGGGCCAGCTCCTCGGGCACCCCGCCCAGATCCGGCTGATCGTGCACCACCTGGTACGCCACGATGTACGGGCTGTCCGAGTCGAACGGCCCCCGCCCCGTCGCCGCATGGACGATCACGGACCCCAGCGCGAACACATCGGCGGGCGGGCCCACCTCGCGCGGCCGCTGGAACTGCTCGGGGGCCATGTAGGGCGGCGAGCCGATCAGCTTGCCCGTCTCCGTGCGCAGATCGCTGTCGTACGGCCGGGAGATCCCGAAGTCGATGACCTTGGGGCCGCCGTCGGTCAACAGCACGTTGCTCGGCTTGAGATCGCGGTGGATCACGCCCGCCCGATGGATGTCCCGCAGCGCCTCGGCCAGCCCGGCGGTCAGCCTGCGCAGCTCCGCGGGGGCCATCGGGCCGTTCCGCTTCACCTGCTCGGAGAGGGTGGGCCCGGGGACGTAGAGGGTGGCCATCCAGGGCCGGCCGGCCTCCGGATCGGCGTCGACGACCGGCGCGGTGAACGCCCCGCTCACCCGCCGCGCGGCCGCCACCTCCTGCCGGAACCGCGCCCTGAACTCGGGGTCCGCCGCGTACGGCGCATGCACCACCTTCACCGCGAGCTGCATCCCCGAGGCCGAGCGCGCCAGATGCACGACCCCCATGCCGCCCGAGCCGAGACAGGCCTCAAGACGGTAGGCGCCGGCGTACCGCGGAAACTCCGCTTCCGGATGCACTCCGGCTCCTCGCAGCGGCGGCATCGCCCACCCCCGTGTGCTCGTGCGCATGCGACGCACGGAGCCTAGTCGATGGTGCGTGCGAGAGACACGGGGCTTGCTAGCCTGCGCGTCGTACGCCGTACGCGCGTACGCGTTTCTCAACGGGGGAGGCCCTCATGGGCGTTGAAGAGCACACGGCGGAGCGCATGGCGGAGCACGCCGAAGCCGTCACCGACGGGGCGGCCGCCCCGGACGGGGCGATGGTCACGACGGCGGCCGCATCCGGCACGCGGTACCCGATCGCCCCGGGCTACCGGGTCAACGTCCGCACCGGCCCCGGCACCAACTACCGCATCGTCCGGACCCTGCCGTACGGACAGAAGATCCCGATCTACTGCCAGAAGCCGGGGGAGCGGGTCACCGGCCCCTACGGCACGTCGAACCTCTGGGACAACATCGCCAACGGCCAGTTCGTCTCCGACGCGTACGTCTACACCGGCCGCGACGGCTACATCGCACCGCGCTGCGACTGACCGGTCCCCGCCGCAGGGCCGGGGGCGACGGGGCATGGCGGATAATCGACCCCGTGAGCGAGAACAGCGAAGCCCCCGGCACCCCGCCCGCAGGAGGGAAGCCCTCCGGCGGCGCCCCCACGCCCCCGGGCCCGCAGCCCGAGCCCATCCGCTTCTTCGGCACGACCTGGGTCGAGCACGACGGCGGCTACGGGCTGCGCCGCGCCGGCGTCGCGGCCGGCTCGCTGGCCGCCGCCGTGGCCGCCTGCTTCGTGCTGCGCTTCGCCTTCCAGGGCCTGGAGATCGCGGAGGTCGGGAACCTCGTCGGGATGCTGGTGATCGTGATGTTCGCGATCTGTAGCGCCATCGCGTTCCGCAAGACCTGGGAGGGCTTCCGCGCCCGCCCGAAGGACCCGGCACGCGAGGACGCCCTGCGGGGGCTGAAGTCGATCGGTTTCATCGGCTCGCTGCTCGCCTACTTCGTCCGCTCGCTCGTGGAGGCCCCCGGCGAGAAGCTGCGCCGTACGGAGTACGAGACGGCCCGCACGCAGTACGAGAAGCGCCGCTCGGCCCGCACCGGCAACCCGGCGGCCCGCAAGTCCTCCGGCCGCAAGCGCCCCAAGCGCACCTGAGGGCCCGCCCGCCCCACGAACGACTCAGCTCACTCAGCCCGCCGATGCCCGTCGGCGGGCTGAGCCGTTTTCACTCCTCCCGCCCCTTGACGGGCGGTGCCATCGGGCGAAGAATTCATCACATGATGAATTATGAGCCCGGGTCGACACCGGCCACCCCCACAAGCCCCCCGAACCCACCCCCGCCCTCGTCCCCGCCCCCGGCGATCGAGGCCCAGGGCCTCACGGTCGTACGAGGCACGCGCACCGTCCTCCGCGCCCTCGACTTCACCGTCCGCCCCGGCAGCATCACCGGCCTCCTCGGCCCCTCGGGCTGCGGCAAGACCACCCTCATGCGCACCGTGGTCGGCACCCAGGCCCGGGCCACCGGCACCCTCGACGTCCTCGGGCGCCCCGCCGGACACCCCGCCCTGCGCACCCGCATCGGCTACGTCACCCAGGCGCCCTCCGTCTACACCGACCTCACCGTCCGCCAGAACCTCGACTACTTCGCCGCCGTCCTGCACCCCGGCCGCGCCCACCGAGACACCCGCCGCGCAGCGGTCACCCGCGCCATCGGGGACGTCGACCTCACGAGCCACGCCGACGCCCTCGCCGGTGCGCTCTCCGGCGGCCAGCGCAGCCGCGTCTCCCTGGCCGTCGCGCTGCTCTCCACCCCCGACCTGCTGGTCCTGGACGAACCGACGGTCGGCCTCGACCCCGTACTCCGCCGCGACCTGTGGGACCTCTTCCACCGCCTGGCCGCCGACCGAGGCGCCGCCCTCCTCATCTCCTCCCACGTCATGGACGAGGCCGAACGCTGCCACCGCCTGCTCCTGATGCGAGAAGGCCGCATCCTCGCCGAGGACACCCCGGACGCCCTGCGCCACCGCACCGGCACGGACACGGTCGAGGCGGCGTTCCTCCACCTGGTCGACGAGGCAGGCGCCGACACCCCGCCCACACCCGAGGAGCTCCCGCGATGACGACCACCGCCCCCACCCCGGCCCGCGCCCTCACCCCGTCCCGTACGACCGCCACCGCGGGCCGCGTCCTGCGCCAGCTGACCCACGACCGCCGCACGGTCGCACTCCTCCTGCTGGTCCCGGTCCTGCTGATCACCCTGCTCCGCTACGTCTTCGACGGCAGCCCCGGGACCTTCGACTCCGTCGGAGCCTCCCTCCTCGGCATCTTCCCGCTGATCACGATGTTCCTGGTGACCTCGATCGCGACCCTGCGCGAACGCACCTCGGGCACCCTCGAACGCCTCCTCGCCCTCCCGCTCGGCAAGGGCGACCTGATCGCGGGCTACGCCCTCGCGTTCGGCGCGGTCGCGGTCGTCCAGTCAGTGCTCGCCACGGCCGTCTCCATCTGGCTGCTGGGCCTGGACGTCATCGGCTCGCCCTGGCTGCTGCTCATGGTCGCCCTGCTCGACGCGCTGCTCGGCACGGCGCTCGGCCTGTTCGTCTCCGCGTTCGCCGCGTCCGAGTTCCAGGCGGTCCAGTTCATGCCGGCGGTGATCTTCCCCCAGCTCCTGCTGTGCGGCCTGTTCACCCCGCGCGACGCGATGCACCCGGTCCTGGAGGCGATCTCCGACGTCCTGCCCATGTCGTACGCCGTCGACGGCATGAACCAGGTCCTCCACCACCCCGACATCACCGGCGACTTCGTCCGTGACGTGGCCGTCGTCGCGGGCAGTGCGCTCCTGGTCCTCTGCCTGGGCGCGATCACCCTCCGCCGCCGTACGCCGTGAGGGCCCCGATGCGAGGATGACGGGAGGGACGGCGGGACAGCCCGAACCAGACACTCGACAGCAGAGCACAGCCCGGAGGGTGAACGCATGACCCAGACAGTCGCAGTCCTCGGCACCGGCAAGATCGGCGAGGCCCTCCTCAGCGGCATGATCCGGGCGGGCTGGCGACCGGCCGACCTCCTGGTGACCACCCGCCGCAGCGAGCGGGCCCAGGAACTGCACACGCGGTACGGAGTCGAGTCGGTCAGCAACGCGGAGGCGGCCAAGAACGCCGATGTCCTCATCCTCGCGGTCAAGCCGCAGGACATGGGCAGGCTCCTGGACGAACTCGCCCCGCACGTCACCGCGGACCGCCTCGTCATCAGCGCGGCGGCAGGCATCACCACCGCGTTCATCGAGAACCTGCTCACCCCGGGCACCCCGGTCGTCCGGGTCATGCCCAACACCCCCGTCCTCGTCGACGAGGGCATGTCCGTCATCTCGGCGGGCAGCCACGCCACCGGCGCCCACCTCACCACCACCGAGGAGATCTTCGGCGGGGTCGGCAAGACCCTGCGTGTCCCGGAGTCCCAGCAGGACGCGGCCACCGCGCTCTCCGGCTCCGGCCCCGCCTACTTCTACTTCCTGGTCGAGGCCATGACCGACGCGGGCATCCTGCTCGGCCTGCCCCGCGCCCAGGCCCACGACCTCATCGTCCAGGCCGCCATCGGCGCCGCCGTGATGCTCCGGGACAGCGGCGAACACCCGGTCAAGCTCCGCGAGGCCGTCACCAGCCCCGCCGGCACCACCATCAGCGCCATCCGGGAACTGGAGAACCACGGAGTACGCGCCGCCCTCATCGCCGCCCTGGAGGCCGCCCGCGACCGCAGCCGCGAACTGGCCTCCGGCAACGGCTGACACCCAGCCGGACCCACCCCCCCCCGCCCCCGGCCGCCGCCACCTCCGGCCGGGGGTTGACACACCCCGAGCAGATCCGTAGTGTGCTCCGAGTTGTCCGACGTGAGCGCCGACCCCGGTCGGTCCCCGGACAACCATTCCGCAGTAACCACGACAAGACGCGCGACCTCGTGTCGCATGCCTTTTCGTGTGCCTGCGCGAAATGAGGAATCCGCGTTCGAAGGAACGCACCCCGATTAGCGTCGGGGCCCATGATTCCGCTAAAGTCTCACTCGTCGGAACGGCCCAACAGCCGGGAAGACAAACCCCGCTGACTGGGAATCAGGCCCGAAAGGATCTGATAGAGTCGGACTCGCCGGAAAGGGAAAACGCGAAAGCGAAGAACCTCGAAAGCACCCCGCTTCGACCGGGAATCGGACACGAAAGAGTCTGATAGAGTCGGAAACGCAAGAACGAAGGGAAGCGCCCGGAGGGCCCCGGTGAAACGGGAC